>CABYEA010000041.1 GCA_902517895.1 uncultured Bacteroidota bacterium | reverse complement strand
TTGAAGAAATTAAAACACTTAAACCTGATTTTTGGGATGATTCTTCAAAAGCTCAAATAGTTCTTAAAAAAATTAAATTCCTAAAAAACTGGATTGGTAACATTACTAAATCAAGTGAAAATATTTCTGATTTAGAGATTTTATTTGACTTTAATAAAAATGATGAATGTAGTGATGAAGAATTATTAAATCAATATAATTTGGCAGAGGAATTCTTAAAAGAACTTGAGTTTAAAACCATGTTATCTAATGAATCAGATAACATGGATGCTGTTCTACAAGTTACGGCTGGTGCAGGTGGGACCGAAAGTTGTGATTGGGCTCAGATGTTAATGAGAATGTATGTAATGTTTGGAGAAAAAAATGATTTTAAGGTATCAAAACTAAATGAACAAGATGGTGAATCTGCTGGAATCAAAACAGTAACTCTAAAAATTGAAGGAGAATATGCATTTGGATGGTTAAGAGGTGAAAATGGTGTTCATAGACTAGTTAGAATATCCCCATTTGATTCTAATGCAAAAAGACACACCAGTTTTGCATCGGTCTATGTCTACCCATTAGTTGATGATTCAATTAATATAGAAATCAATCAATCAGATATTGAAATAAATACTTCACGATCTAGTGGAGCTGGAGGACAAAGTGTTAACAAAATAGAAACCAAAGTTCAGCTAACCCATAAACCTACCGGAATTCAGATAACATGTTCTGAAACTAGATCTCAATTAGATAATAAGATTAGGGCGATGCAAATGCTAAAATCACAGCTTTATGAAATAGAATTAAAAAAGAAAAATGAAAAAAGAAATGAGATAGAATCTGAAAAGAAAAAAATTGAATGGGGAAGTCAAATAAGGAATTATGTTCTTCACCCATATAAACTTATAAAAGACTTAAGAACTGGAACTGAGACAGGAAATATTGAATCTGTCTTAGACGGAAATCTTAATGAGTTTTTAAAATCATTTTTAATGTTTAATTCTAATCATAATAACAACAAATAATAAAATGAAAATTTATCATAATCCAAGATGTAGAAAATCAAGAGAAGGAGTTCAGTATTTAGCTGAAAAAGGAGTTTTGTTTGAAATTGTTGAATATATTAAAGAAGAAATTTCTGAAACTAAAATGAAATTATTACTAAATAAATTGAATATCAAAGCCATTCAATTAATCAGAAAAAACGAAAAAGTATGGAAAGAAAAATTCAAAGACAAAAAACTTACTGAAAGTCAAATTATCAATTTACTTTGCACTGAACCAAATTTGATGGAAAGACCAATTATTGAATCAAAAAATAGAGCTGTAATTGGTAGACCCAAAGAAAATATTGATAAATTAATTTGAGGTTTAACTTTAAATTAACTTTTATTTAAGAAGTTACTGGCATACGTTTTGATTCTTTTGTTGTGCAAACTAAAACAAACTATGAAAAAGCTATTGATAGCAATATTACTCACGTTAATTTTTAATTTAAACTACTCACAATCTTATTATAATAACCAACCCAAAGAATTTTTCATTTCTGGAATTATTTCAAGCCTCGATAGTGACGAACTTCTTGAATATGCTACCATTACACTTATAGATATTGATAATGATGAAGTGGTAACTGGGGGAATCAGTAATGACTTTGGTGAATTTTCTATTCCTGCAAAGGCTGGAACGTATAATATTTTAATCGAATATATTTCATTCAAAAACGTAAACTTAAATAACGTTGAACTAACTGACAATTTAGACTTAGGTAAAATTCAACTCGAACTAAATTATGACTCACTAGGTGAAGTTGAGGTTATTGCAGATGAAACAACTGTTGAAATCAGATTAGATAAAAAAATATATACAGTCGGTAAGGATTTAACAGTGAGAGGTGGAACAGGAACAGATGTTTTAGACAATATTCCGTCTGTTTCAACTGATATTGATGGAAATATACTACTTAGAGGTAATGATGCGGCTAGAATCCTCATAAATGGAAAACCATCTAGGTTAGTTGGTATTAATTCATCTTTTATTAAAGAATTACCAGCCGATGCCATAGAAAAAGTTGAGGTTATAACTTCTCCATCAGCAAGATATGAAGCTGAAGGAAGTGGTGGTATTATTAACATAATACT
>CABYEA010000040.1 GCA_902517895.1 uncultured Bacteroidota bacterium | reverse complement strand
GATCACTCAAAATAAAATTGATGGAGTTGTTGCCACAAATACAACAACAAATTTCTCTAGTCTAAAGTCTAAAAATAAATCTGAAAAAGGAGGTCTTAGTGGAGAACCTTTACATGATAAAAGCAACGAAATTATTTCATTTATTTCTAAGAAAACTAATGGAAACCTTCCAATTATTGGTGTTGGTGGAATTATGTCAACAGATCAAGCCATCAAAAAATTAAAAGCTGGAGCACATTTAATTCAATTATATACTGGAATAATTTATGAGGGCCCAGGAATTGCAAAAAAAATAAACAGGGAGTTACTAACGAACAAAGAATTTTAATCTGACCAACTGCTGATTATATCCTATTGAGATAAAATACATGCCTTCTTCTAAATCACGAATATCAATTATTAGGTCATTTTCTTGATTTATGGTTTTCAAAAATAATAATCTACCATTCAAATCATATATCGAATAAAAATCAGGTAAGTTGTTTGTATTTGTTATTTTCAGAAAATCTTTCGTTGGATTGGGGTATACGTAAACATTGTTAACATCGTCTTGGGTTATGTTTAGTGAATATGTGTTAATCACTTTTGATTCTTCATAATCAAAATCAGTATTTGAATGAATTGTATTTCCATCTTCAGTAAGCAGTTCATAATATTCGTATTTACCATAGTTAACACTATATTCATTTAATCCATTACCTGCGGTATCATATATTGTAAAGTTGTAGCATCCTGAGTCTTCAATAACAAATTCATAGCTATATTCACCAACTTGATCATATGGCCCGCCACTATAAAGTATTTCATTTTGTTCGTTTTTAAACTCCCAACTATTTTCGTTTAAATCAACAATCATCAGATTTAGTATTATCTTTTCTGTTTCAATAAAGTTTGATGAAAAGTTTATTAAGGATGGAAAAACTTTGGTAATTGAATTTGATCCGTTTGAAATCGTTAAAGCGACATCATAATTTCCAGGACTATACTGATGGGTAGGGTTTTGCTCTGTGTAATCAATAATATCATCTCCGTTTACATCCCATTGCCAGGTTGTTGCACCAATACTTAAATCTGAGAAGTTAACCACTAAATAATCATTACATGTTTCTTGTTTTTCTGTTGTAAAGTCAATATTAAACGTAGGACATTTGTAATATGATTTAAACGTGTGATATCCGGCAAACATTCTTGCAAACTGTTGGTCGCTAATGTGGTCTGTGCAAGTGTTAGGTGAATATGACATTATATTGGAGGTGTCAGGGTCAAAAAACTGACCTTGAGCATCTATTTCATTACCAGTGTACATACAATTAACTGAGCTAACATTTGAACTGTTAAGTTGTGGATCAGCAGGTGTATCACACACTCTATCACCAGCATAACTACAATTACCCCCGTTTACCCATTCATCCGTTAGATTACTATTTGATGGTCCATGGGTATGGATCAAATTAAAGTGATGACCAAATTCATGAATTAGTGTAGAGCTAATTGGATCATTTGTGCATTGATTGTCCATAACAATTACATCATAGTACTGAGAGTTTTGTCCAGGTAAATATGTATAACCACAATAATTACTGTCTCCGTTGGAAATGGATTCGACAAAATATATATTCATAATATCAGCCTGGTTATTTTCATATAAACTTGCTTGGTCACTTGTATCAAAATTATATAACGAATTATCGACTATATAGTTAATATCATCACATATTGTTATTTCTAAGAAAGCACTGGCCAAGAATGAATTTGCTTCATCAATTTCGTCTAAAATTTCATCTACGGATATTGTCGTACTACCAAATGAGTCAGTTACAATATGTATTTTGGCCGGCACATTAGTAATTGCAGTGGATGATTTTAGTTCTATTATATTGTAGTACTCATTTATGTAATTTTGAAATACTAATCTGTTTTGGTTCTCGATTTCTATAAAATTTGCTGGTAATGATGTTAGGCATTCATCAATTTCATTTGAAAAAATCGAAAAATTAATCAGTAGGGAGGATAATAAAAACAATCTTTTATAATAATTTTTCCTCAACATAACTTTGCCTAATTGTTTTATGAATTAATAAAACAAAAATAATTAAATTTATATTGCTGCAACCAATTTCTTTTAACCCTAATGTTA
>CABYEA010000039.1 GCA_902517895.1 uncultured Bacteroidota bacterium | reverse complement strand
GACATTGTTTTGTGCATCTTCAGTTGTTTCGTGATAAGAAATTATCAAGCCAGCTTGCCCGTCAGAAATTATATCATCTAATTGTGTTAAGTTAAATACTCCAAAACCATCTGCATCTGCATCACAGTACTCTAAAGCAGGGGGCGAAGTTGCAGAAGGAGCTGAAATCACACTAAGCTCAAGATTTGTGGTTGAAAAACAGTTCGTATTAATATCAACTACTCGAGCATAAATTATCTGAGGATTTTCAGTATTTGTGTAATTAACAGGCAGCGGATTATTCGCATTTAAAGCATCGTCTTCAGAAAAATAATAACTTACTGAAAGATTAGAATTACCACTTGTGATTTCTAAATTTTTAACGGTTAAATCTATTTCTGTTAATCCGTCTGCAATATTATCATCACATACTTCTAAAGGTATAGGATCAACAATTTCTGGAGGAGTATTAACAATTACTGATTGCGTAGTAATAGTTGGACAAACCCCGTTAGTAAGATAAAAAATCTGATATTGATTACCATAATCAGCCCCAGTAATGGTTCCCGTAACAGCATCAAGCACTGCACCATCAATAGGGTCCTCAGCAAAAGCAAATGTACCTCCTGGCAAACCAGTAACAGTAGCCGTGGCTCCATCGCATGTTGGACTTAACTCAAAAGAAGAATCATCCTCAGCCAATGTTGTGATCTCTGTAATTTCTGATGATGGGCAAACTTCATCAGTGGTATATATGACACTATATGTTGTTTGGTATGAACCACCCGTAATGGTTCCCGTAATAGCATCAAGCACTGCACCATCAATAGGATCCTCAGCAAAAGCAAATGTACCTCCTGGCAAACCAGTAACAGTAGCCGTGGCTCCATCGCATGTTGGACTTAACTCAAATGTTGCAAGAGATGGATCTCCAAAATCAATGGTTATCTCGTCGATTACAACACAATTAAAATCTTCAACCTCAACTCTATAAATACCATTTTCAGGAATATCTATAATCAAAAAATTATCGTTTCCTGAAACCTGTTGCCCATTTAAATACCAATTGTATATAGCAGAATCGGATTCATATTGACTGAATATTGTTATCGGTAAATCATTTCCACAAAAACTAAATTCATCACCTTCAATAGTTTCAAGGGCCCCGTTATTTTCATATTCAATAACCGATTCAACAATTATTTCATCAGAAACATTAATACAAACGGTATCAGAATACTCACATCCAAAATCATCCTGTACAATATATTCAAAACAATGTTCTCCAGGTTCAGTTGGAGTTACGATAATATTATTTCCGTCAGTTGATGTTATTTGTGGATCATCAATCCACTGTTCTGAAACTATATTGGAAGGTGGTGCAGAGAGAGCTGGATCAAAATCCAGGTTCCATGAAAATAATGTTCCATCATCAAAGGCCCAAGAATCAACAATAGTAAAGGTCCAATTTCCGTTGAGTGGTGATCCCACCAAATCATTAAATGAAGATCCGTTGGAAGCTCCATATGATCCTTCCTGAATATTACTAGCCGATGAACAATTTGAAATATCTAAATTTGAGTTAGGTGTAAAACAATATTCCCAACCTATACCAGGAACTCCATTATCAAGTTGATCAGGAATACCAAGATAACAACCTGGATCAGACCCGTCACCATATTGAGCAAAATATACATTTTCACCATTTGGTGCAGTTAAATACATATCTAAATCCCCTATAAAAGAGTGTTCCACTACAACACATATTTGAATTATTTGATTAACATCTGTAATAAACTGATTATCAGAGTAACATTCAACATTGATGGTTGATTCATATGATACCCCCAGCCCTGTAGTCTGAGTATCTTGAAGCCATGTTTGTTCAAATATTTCTGGGGCACAATCCTCTAATTGAGTTGTGGAAGCAACTCCATTAATTAAGACGGATTCACCAAAACAAATTTCGTCATAATCTGCCTCTGTTCCTGAAAAATCAACAGATGGTGCTACCAAAACTATTTGAGCAACTTGCTCAGACGAACATCCTTCCGGGTTGTCATCAGAAATTATAAGTCCAACCGAATATATTCCAGATTCCTCAAAAACATGAGTAACGCTTTGACCATCAGATGAATTTCCATCACCAAAATCCCAAGAGTAAATTGCGGTATCTTCAGAAACTGAAAAGTCACCTGATCCAAAAAATTCAACCTCATCACCAGGACACAATAAAATTCTCCCCTCTTCATCAGGCTGAGGGTTTGTGTTTTCGATCATACCAGAAATTTCTTGACATGGCTCAAAGCAACTTATTGTTGCTTCCCACCCTTGTGATTGTGCACCCGTATTAGAAATCCAATGAAAAGTTAAGCAACCTGTCGGATTATCAGCTGCCATAAAACCTGGACCATCACCTGCATTAAACCCTGAAAATGTTCCAAACTCATTAGCTTGATCACTATCACCATTATATATTGTTAGGATATCAGCATTTGGTTGAGTTGAAAATAAAGTAAAATCAAATTGGATTACCTGGCCAGCTTCTTCAGGACAAATCGTAATGGTAAATTCTTCGTCAGGTCCGTATACCCCGCTTGATCCACCGGAATCATAAAATGTCCCTGTGCAAGTTTCTAAAACCCCACCCTCACTTATTAAAATATCTTGTGAAAAGAATGATAATGTCCACATAAAAGAAAAAAGAAAAAATAAATGATTCTTTGG
>CABYEA010000038.1 GCA_902517895.1 uncultured Bacteroidota bacterium | reverse complement strand
TTCTTCTGCTGGAGCATCTTCTGCTGGAGCAGCTAATGCTTCTTCTTTAGCTTTAATTCTTGCTTCATTAGCAATTTTTTCATTTTCTAATGCCTTGGCTTTTTGCTCTTCTTTTACTTTTTGAAGTTCTGATTTCTTCTTATCAATCCTTTGAGCTTTTTCTTCTAACCAAGCATTAAATCTCTTTTCTGCTTCTTCTTCATCAAAAGCCCCTTTAGCAACACCGCCTAAAAGGTGATACTTAAGCATAATACCTTTATAAGAGAGAATATTTCTGACTGTTTTTGTTGGTTGTGCTCCATTCTGAAGCCATTTAACCGAACTATCAACATCAATCTCAATGGTTGCTGGGTTTGTATTGGGGTTATAAGTACCTAATTTATCAAGGTATCTTCCATCTCTTTTTGAGCGCGAATCTGCGGCTACGATCCAGTAAAAAGGTTTCCCTTTCTTACCGTGTCTTTGAAGTCTTATTTTTACTGACATACTATTAAATTTTAGGGTTCTCGACCAAGTTTATTAATGAGCTGGCAAATATAGTATAAAATTCTAATTCGTAAACAATTCTTTGAAAATTTTGTATTACATTTACTCAAATCGATATTCTTAAATGAAAAAAATATCCCTTCTGTTATTAGTGTTGTTTTCATATAATTGTGAAGATAATCTCTCAGATAATATTCCTGCATTTCAAGCTCTAGTCAATGGTAATAACCATTGGGTTGCTGATGATTTTAGTGCTACTATTCAAAACAATCAACTTTATATAAATGGAATTAGTCCATTTGGTTCCATTACAATTGTTGTAGACACTAATGAAGCTAATCAATATGATTTCAGTAGTTCATCTCAAAACTTAGCTGTTTTTCAGGATACATTGCAGTATTCAACTCAAAATGATGGAATAAATAGTATTGCATATTTAAGTGAAGGGTTTTTAGACATTCAAGATTTTGATAATATTAACAGTACTATCAGCGGACATTTCAATTTTGATGCATATAATGGCACAGGCGAATTTACTGTAAATATTTCTGAAGGGGTTTTTTATAAAATCCCACTAAATTATTCTGTCGATCAGGATTAAAATAGTTTAACCGAATGTATTTAATTTTTGACACCGAAACTACCGGTTTACCTAAAAATTGGAGAGCTCCTATTTCAGATACTGAAAACTGGCCCAGGTGTGTTCAATTAGCATGGCAAGTTCACGATGAAATAGGTAATCTAATCGAAGCTAAAAGCTATATTATCAAGCCTGATGATTTCGATATTCCATATGAATCTGAAAAAATCCATGGTATATCAACATTATTGGCTGAAAATGATGGAATTCAACTAGATGTTGTATTGAAAGAGTTTAATGATTCAATTTCTAAATCAAAGTTTATTATTGGTCACAATGTAAATTTTGATTTAAATGTAATTGGATGTGAGTTCTACAGAAGAGATTTAGCTTCAAACATAGAGTTAATGGATGTACTTGATACATGTACTGAATCAACAGCTGAACTATGTAAATTGCCTGGAGGCAGAGGCGGTAAATTTAAATTACCAACCTTAACCGAACTACACGAATTTCTTTTTTCTTCTACTTTTCAAGATGCTCATAACGCTTCCGCCGATGTTGAAGCTACTGCCAGATGTTTCTTGGAACTAATAAGAATTAAAAACTTTAAACAAGATCAACTGCAGGTTAATGATGATTATTTTGAAAAATTTAATCAAAATAACCCTGAAAAAATAGAGAAGGCTGGAATAAAGCATGTTAATCTCAAGAAAAAGTCTGAGGATTTAAAGAATGAAGTTGAAAAAAGTAAGAATGAGTTGGATGTCAAATATTCTGATGATATTAAAATTAGTGATCTCGATGATGTTGAGTTCACTCACCTACATAACCATACTCAATTTTCAATGTTACAATCAACCATCAAAATTAAAGATCTAATTGATAAAGCATTTGAGTATAATATGAAAGCAGTAGCTTTAACTGATCTTGGTAATATGATGGGTGCTTTTAGATTCGTTGATGCTTTAAAAAAGAAAAATAGACAAACTCAGCAGAACAATAATAATTCTGAATCAAAGAAAAACTTGATTAAACCAATTGTTGGATGTGTTCTTAATGTTTGTGAAGACCATTTAAACAAAAATTACAGGGATAATGGATTTCAGGTTGTATTCTTAGCAAAAAATAAAAATGGGTATAATAACCTTTCAAAACTATCCTCACTTGCCTATACAAAAGGTTTTTATTATGTGCCAAGAGTTGATAAAAATTTAGTACTTGATTTCAAGGAAGACCTAATTGTTCTCTCTGGAAATCTCTATGGAGAGGTTTCAAATAAAATACTTACTACAGGAAAAAAAGAGGCTGAAGAATCTTTGATTTGGTGGAAAAATAATTTTAAAGATGATTTTTATTTGGAAATAAATAGACACGGACAAGAAGATGAAGACTCTGTTAATAATGTTCTAGTTGAATTTTCAAAAAAACATAAAGTAAAGCTCGTTGCGACAAATAATACTTTCTACTTGGAAAATTCTAGTGCAGATGCACACGATATTTTATTATGTGTTAAAGATGGTGAAAAACTTTCAACTCCAAAGGGAAGGGGAAGGGGTTTTAGATATGGCCTACCTAATAATGAATATTACTTTAAGACCCAAGATCAAATGAAAGAAATTTTCGTAGATCTTCCGTCCTCAATTTCAAATACCAATGA
>CABYEA010000037.1 GCA_902517895.1 uncultured Bacteroidota bacterium | reverse complement strand
AGTAAAATAATCGGAATAGATTTAGGTACAACAAATTCTTGTGTTTCAGTAATGGAAGGTAATGAGCCAGTTGTAATACCTAATGCTGAGGGAAAGAGAACAACACCTTCAGTTATAGCATTTGTTGATGGTGGTGAAATAAAAGTTGGAGATCCTGCAAAAAGACAAGCAGTGACAAATCCTACCAAAACTGTTTATTCTGTTAAAAGATTTATGGGAAATAAGTTTTCTGAGTCTAAAAAAGAAACAGGCAGAGTTCCATATAAAGTTGTAAAAGGGGATAATGACACTCCTAGAGTTGATATTGATGGTAGATTATACACCCCACAAGAATTATCAGCTATGATATTACAAAAAATGAAAAAAACTGCTGAAGACTATTTAGGTACTAATGTTGAGGATGCTGTTATAACAGTTCCTGCCTATTTTAATGATTCACAGAGACAAGCTACGAAAGAAGCTGGTGAGATTGCAGGTTTAAAGGTTAAAAGAATTATTAACGAACCAACATCTGCAGCTTTAGCTTATGGTTTAGATAAAAAAGGTCAGGATCAAAAGATAGTTGTTTTTGATTTCGGTGGAGGAACCCACGATGTATCAATTCTTGAGCTTGGAGATGGAGTTTTTGAAGTTCTATCTACAGATGGTGATACTCATTTGGGTGGTGATGATGTTGATGAAAAAATTATTGATTGGTTAGCTGATGAGTTTAAGAAGGACGAAAGTATAGATTTAAGAAAAGACCCTATGTCCTTACAAAGGTTGAAAGAAGCGGCTGAAAAAGCTAAAATCGAATTATCATCTTCAGCTCAAACCGAAATTAATTTACCTTATATTACTGCTACTGATAGTGGTCCAAAGCACTTGGTTAGATCACTAACTAAATCAAAATTTGATCAATTAATTGATGATTTAGTTAAGAGAACTATTAATCCGTGTAAAACAGCTCTTAAGGCAGCAGGATTAAATAAATCAGATATTGATGAGATTATTTTGGTTGGTGGATCAACAAGAATTCCAGCAGTTCAAGACGCCGTAGAAAAATTCTTTGGTAAAAAACCTAGCAAAGGTGTTAATCCTGACGAAGTTGTCGCAGTTGGTGCAGCAATACAGGGTGGTGTGTTCACCGGAGATGTTAAAGATGTTTTATTATTAGATGTTACACCTTTGTCCTTAGGTATTGAAACTATGGGTAACGTAATGACTAAATTAATTGAAGCTAATACAACGATACCAACAAAGAAGTCTCAGGTTTTCTCCACAGCAGCTGATAATCAACCAGCGGTTGATATCAGAATTGCTCAAGGCGAAAGACCAATGTATCCTGACAATAAGGAGATTGGTAGATTTCAGTTAGCTGATATTCCTCCAGCTCCAAGAGGTGTTCCTCAAATTGAAGTAACCTTTGATATTGATGCAAACGGAATTTTAAATGTTACTGCAAAGGACAAAGCTACAGGAAAAGAACAAAATATCAGAATTGAAGCTTCCTCTGGTTTAACTGAACAAGAAATTGAAAAAATGAAGAAAGATGCCGAAGCAAATGCCGAAGCTGATGCAAAGGCGAAAGAAACTGTTGATAAGTTAAACAGTGCTGATGCAATGATTTTTCAAACGGAAAAGCAACTTAAAGATTTTGGTGATAAATTATCAGATGATAAGAAAAAACCAATTGAGGAGGCTTTAGAAGAATTAAAAAAATCATATGAGAGCAAAGATTTAGAAAAAATAGATCCGGCTCTTGAAAAGATCAATGAGGCTTGGAAAGCGGCTAGTGAGGAGATGTACAAAGCTCAACAGAATCAACAAGGTGGTCAGGCCGAGCAATCAGCAGACAATAATTCTAACGAAAGTTCAGATAATGTTGAAGATGTAGATTTTGAAGAAGTAAAAGAATAAATAATTTTCTAAAAAATCTTAAAAAAGGGTGCTGTTGACAGCGCCCTTTTTTTGTGTAAATTTGCATAAAAAATATTTTGAGTAATTCTGAAATTTTAGAAAAGATAAATAAAATGAGTGCCAATACACTAATGGAAACTCTAAAAATTACTTTTACCGAAATCGGAGATAATTATGTCGTTTGTAAAATGCCAATAACATCAGAAGTTCATCAACCAGCAGGAATTTTGCATGGAGGCGCAACTGCTGCACTTGTTGAAACGGTTGGAAGTTTTGCATCTAGATATTTTATAAGAGATAAAGATTTATCTATAAGAGGAATCGAGATATCTACTAATCATGTAAAAAGTGTTAGTGAAGGCTTTGTTTACGCCAAGGCTACGAATATTCATCTTGGAAGAACAATGCAGATTTGGCAAGTAAGGGTAACAGACGATTCTGAAAATTTAATTTCACTCGGAAAACTAACTACATTAGCGATCAATAAAAAATAAATTATGTACATAAAGCAAGTAATCAGAAATCGAGAAAATTGGGGATATTATTTACTTGGTGTTTTAGTTATAATTCCCATAATGTGGGTTATTTTTCAAATACCAATTACGATTGCATTAGCAGCGGCTGCGTTTCAAGATGAGGAGCTTTTGGCAAAAATGGCATCAGGTGATGTTGCTGAGATGATGTCAATTCTTGAACCCAATCTTAATCTATTTTTGATGCTGCTTGTTTATGTTGGTATTTTAGTTGGTGTTTTTATCTCAACAAAATTATTGCACAAGAATTCGATTAGAGAGCTTACTACATCTAGAGATAAAATTGATTGGAGTAGATTTTTCTTTGCTTTTTTAATTTGGGGTACTTTTATACTTTTCATGCAACTCTCAGACATACTAATATTCTCACCTGATGATTATGTTTGGAATTTCAAACCAATTCCTTTTTTAATCTTATTAGTTATAGCCTTGTTAATATTACCTCTTCAAACTTCAGCTGAAGAATATTTTTTCAGAGGATATTTAATGCAAGGTATTGGTGTAATAACTGGCAATCGATGGGTACCTTTATTTTTTACTTCAATTGCATTTGGTTTAGTTCATTATGCAAATCCTGAAGTTGATAAACTTGGTTATGTAATTTTTGCAATTTACATTGGGAGTAGCTTTGTTTATGGAATTACAACATTGATGGATGAGGGAATGGAGCTGAGTTTGGGTATGCATGCTGCAAATAATGTCATAATTGCTCTATTAGCTACCGCTGATTGGACTGCAATCCAAACGCATTCTCTGTACAAAAATGTTGCTGAGCCAACAATTATTAATTTTTCAGAAATTTTACCTGCGTTTATTTTTTACTTTATTATCCTTTATATATTTAGTAAAAAGTATGGCTGGTCAAATTGGCAAGGAAAACTATTTGGAAAGATTTAAATTTTTTCCAGAGTTATTATTGATTCATAAAATCTGGCTGCAGCGTTTATTACATGCCTGAACTCTTCATATCTATTCTTGTCGAAACGAAGAGTTCTGTAAAATTCTTCAATATTTATAAGTAATTTATCATCTGTAATTCTTGCAGTTGAACTGAATTTAGCAGAAAAGCTTCCATCCACCGAAATAAATTCTTTATACTTGTTAAGTACATCAAATTCTAAAACCCTGTACCCCTTTGGAATCTCTACTTCAATTTCATACTCATAAGAGTTTGGGAAATTTATTTCAATTTCATTCACTCTTTTGCTATCATCAAATAAATTACTTTGTGTACCAATAACTTTACCAACTTTTAAATAAACTAAACCATTTTTTTTTTCGATTAAATCATTAGTTGTGATGTTAGAGCTAATAAATAATGGTGTGTTATTGCTGTTATAAGAAATATCATAATTTTTAATTGTGTACCCATTAACCTTTTTATTATTCAATCCATTTATAGTGAAATAATCAATAAGAAAATCAGTTTGTTCATTTTCAGAAAATGAAATGTAGTTTCTGTTCATTATAGCCCAATAACCACTAAAAGACCTACTTTCTTTAATTTTTAATTTCTTTAAGTTTTTTGGAATTGATATTTCAATTTTCTTTTTTATTTCACTGAAACTTTTGTCTGTTTGAGTGATTTCGCTAAAGTAATAATCAAGATTTTTATCGATAAATACGGCATAATT
>CABYEA010000036.1 GCA_902517895.1 uncultured Bacteroidota bacterium | reverse complement strand
CCCAAGATATGTCTATTGACGTAATTAAAATTATGGGCAAATATGAAAATGTTTGCAATTACATTCATTTGCCAGTCCAAAGTGGTAGCGATAGTATACTTAAGGCGATGAATAGACAACACACCAGAAAAGAATATATAGAGTTAGTAAATAATATTTTTAAAATCATTCCCGATTGTAGTATTAGTCACGACATGATATCAGGTTTTCCAAATGAAACTGAAGATGATCACAAACAGACTCTCTCGCTAATGGAAAAGGTAAAGTACTCTTTTGGCTACATGTTTAAATATTCTGAAAGACCGGGTACTCTTGCAGCGAAAAAGCTAGATGATAACGTAGATGAAAAAACGAAGAGTAAAAGATTGAGTGAAATAGTTGCATTACAACAAAAACATAGTTTATTCCGAAGCAAACAATTTATTGGGAAGACTGTTGAAGTTTTAATAGAAAAAGAATCAAAAAAATCAAGTTCACACTGGGCAGGAAGAAATCAACAAAATGCAACTGTTGTTTTTCCAAAAGAGAATTTTAATGTAGGGGATTTTGTAAATGTAAAAATTAATGATTGCACCAGCGCCACACTGGTAGGTGAGGCTACTGGTTTTTCTAAAAATAATTAAGATATGATTTCATTACAAGCACTTAAACAAAGATTTGAAATTATCGGCAATAATACAGGTTTAAACAGAGCGCTAGAAAAAGCTATTCAGGTAGCTCCTACTGATATTTCACTATTAGTCACAGGTGAAAGTGGTGTTGGAAAAGAAGTTATTCCTAAAATAGCTCATCAACTTTCTCACAGGAAACACTCAAAATTTATTGCTGTTAATTGTGGAGCCATTCCTGAAGGCACCATAGACAGTGAATTGTTTGGTCATGAAAAAGGTGCATTCACCGGAGCCACCCAAACACGTGCTGGATATTTTGAAGTTGCTGATGGGGGTACAATTTTCTTAGATGAAGTTGGGGAATTACCCCTAACAACCCAAGTAAGGTTGTTGAGGGTATTGGAAAACGGTGAATTTATAAAGGTTGGGTCAAGTAAAGTTCAAAAAACCAATGTAAGAATTGTTGCAGCTACTAATGTTAATATGCATGAAGCCATCAAAAAAAATAAATTTAGAGAAGATCTTTACTACAGGTTAAGCACTGTGGAAATAAATCTACCTCCGTTAAGAAAAAGACCTGATGATATTCATTTACTCTTTAGAAAATTTTGTTCAGATTTTGCTCAAAAATATAGTATGCCAACTATAAAACTTGATGATGAAGCGATTCATATTTTAGCAAATTATACTTGGGCAGGAAATATTAGACAACTAAAAAATATAGCTGAACAACTATCTGTTTTAGAAGAAAAGAGATTAATAGGAAAAGAAGTTATTAAGGATTATTTACCTAATATAAGTGAAAATCTTCCCGCAGTTATTTCTGGAAAATCTAAGGAATCTGAATTTAATAACGAACGTGAAATATTGTATAAGGTGCTATTTGATATGAAAGGAGATCTAAATGATCTGAAGAAATTAACCCTTGAATTAATGCAAGCCTCGAATATCAATGAATTTAAAAAAAATAATGAGCAATTAATAAACAAAGTTTATCATAAAGACGATTATTCAAGTAATAAAAATGTTGAGATTGTAGATATTGAAAATAATAAGTTAAATAGCAAAAACGAAAAGATTGAGGATGATTTTGACTACATTCAAGAGGTAAAAGCAATTGAATCATTATCGATTCAGGAAAAAGAATTAGAGCTGATAAAAAAATCCTTAGAAAAACATGCAGGTAAAAGGAAATTAGCAGCAAAAGAATTGGGTATTAGTGAAAGGACCCTATACAGAAAAATTAAACAATTTGATTTATAGAAAATGAAAGCTGTAAGATTATTTATAATATTGATTTTAGCATATGGTTGCAGTGTAAAATATAGCTTGACGGGCGCCTCTATTTCCCCAGAAACTAAAACATTTCAAGTAAATTATTTTCAAAATAACGCTCCGCTTATTGAACCTGGAATTGAAAGAGACTTTACAAATAAACTTATTGATTTATTAATCAATCAAACAAGTTTAGAATTAGTTAAATCAAATGGGGATTTAACTTATGAAGGTGAGATAGTCGAGTATAGAATTTCACCTACAACCGCAACTGCAAATAACACTGCAGCTCAAAACAGATTAAGCGTTGGAGTTAATATAAGATTTTACGATAAAAATGATTCAGAGGCTGATTTTGAAAAAAGGTTTTCATTTTATTATGATTACCCTGGAAATGTTCAATTAATCGGAGGGCAAAGAGATACGGCTTTAGATGAAATTTTTGAAAGAATTACTCAAGATGTATTTAACGCATCTCTAGCAAAGTGGTGATATGAATAAAAAAAACTTTATAAAAATATTACAACAGCCTGAAAAGCTTTCCAAAAAAGATTTACTTTTTTTAGAGGAAATTAGTCATGAATTTCCCTATTTTCAGCCAAGTAGGGCGATTTATCTTAAATCCCTAGCTGAAAATGAGGATATTAAATTTAAGAAGTATCTCAAATCTACAGCCGTTTATACCAGAGATCGAAAAATTCTTTTTGATTTTATTAAAAATATTCAAAATCAAAATGAGAAGGTTTTTTTCAACAAGAACGAAATAACTTCCGCTTTGGTTGAGAATAAAATATCCCATCCAATAGAAATTTCTGGGCAAAATAGTTTTATTGACTGGTTAAAGCTTTCAAATTTAAAACCCATTGATAGGACTAAAGAAGCTCAAACAATTGATAAATTTATTTCAAAAAAACCTAAAATTAGAATTAGGACTAATGAAACTCAAACGGACAATGATAAAAATGATGATTTAGCAAATCAATCAGGTTTTATGACAGAAACTTTAGCTAAACTTTATCTAAATCAAAAAAATTATGGAAAAGCAATTCAATCTTACAAAATATTAATTTTGAAATTTCCAGAAAAAAGCAGTTACTTTGCAGACCAAATTAAAAAAATTAAAAAGCTAAAAAAATGAGTTCTTATTCAATTTTTCTCATCCTGATTGTTATTGTTGCATTTCTTCTAGTTGTGGTAATTATGGTTCAAAACCCTAAGGGAGGCGGATTATCTTCATCTTTTGGTGGTGGAGGCACTCAACAATTGGGTGGTGTAAAACAAACTACAGACTTTTTAGATAAAAGTACTTGGTATCTTAGTGCAACCTTGATTGGACTAATATTGCTATCTAATGTTACATTTACACAGTCTGACTCTATTTCTGAATCAAAAGCCTTAAACACAGAGGAAATTGTTGTTGATCCCCTTCCAATCAACACCTCTGAAGAAAATACTTCTGAAGATTAATAATCAATAATTAATCTTTCATGTAATTTTGTCAGATTATTTTTAATGGCATGATTTGTGAAAAAAATTAATCAAATTAAAGTAGTTATGAAATTAAATATTAAACCACTAGCAGATAGAGTTCTATTAGAGCCTATGGAAGCTGAAACTAAAACAGCATCAGGAATAATAATTCCAGACAATGCTAAAGAAAAACCACAAAAGGCTACAGTTGTAGCAGTAGGAAATGGAACTAAAGATAACCCAATAACAGTCAAAGTTGGTGATACAGTTCTATACGGAAAATATTCAGGAACTGAATTAAAATTTGAAGGAAAAGACTATTTAATGATGTCAGAAAAAGATATTCTGGCTATAATATAATTAAAGACAATTAAGATGGCAAAAGATATAAAATTTGATATTGAAGCTAGAGACGGTTTAAAAAGGGGTGTTGATGCTCTGGCCGACTCTGTCAAGGTGACACTTGGACCAAAAGGTAGAAATGTGATCATCAGTAAATCATTTGGCGGACCTCAGGTCACCAAAGATGGTGTAACCGTAGCTAAAGAAATTGAGCTAGAAAATGAATTAGAGAACATGGGTGCTCAAATGGTAAAAGAAGTTGCATCAAAAACCAATGACTTAGCAGGAGATGGTACTACAACTGCAACTGTATTAGCACAGGCTATTGTAAAAGAAGGTCTGAAAAATGTAGCCTCTGGTGCAAATCCTATGGATTTAAAAAGAGGTATTGATAAAGCCGTTTCATGTATCACTGAAGAACTAA
>CABYEA010000035.1 GCA_902517895.1 uncultured Bacteroidota bacterium | reverse complement strand
GAAGCAACAGTTGTGAATGGTATAATATATTTGTCAGGTGAAATAGGCACATTACCTGATGGATCTCTTATAGCTGGCGGTATTGTTCAAGAAACTCGTCAAACGCTTACTAATATTAAAAACAAGTTAGAAAAGATAGGTGGTACAATGGACGATATATTTAAATGTACTTGCATGCTTTCTGATATAAAAGATTGGCCTTTCATGAGTCAAGAGTATAAAAAATTCTTTAATCCTAATAAACTTCCAGCTAGGAGTGCCTTTGCGGGCAGCGGTCTAGCTCTAGGAGCCAAGCTTGAAATTGAGTGTATGGCTATAAAAAGAGATTAAACTTTGTTAAAAAATAAAACTTTTTGGATTTTTTTAATGATAATTATCCCTTTAATAGGTTTATTATTTAAAATATATGCCCTTTTTTTAATTCTTCCACTAGGGCTTTTCTTTAAAGATAAGTCTAAGTAAACTCTATTAAAAGAATAAGTAACCCAATTAATATCACGAATAAACCAAAAACCATTTTTAACTTATTGTCGGCCACTTTTTGAGAAAATAATTGTCCAATAAAAATTCCAATTACAGAAATTAATGTGAATGTGAGTAAAAAAACCCAGTCAATTTCAAGATTTTGAACATCACCTAAAAATCCAATAAGAGATTTTAATGAAATAATAGCCAAAGATGTAGCAATTGCTACTTTCATTCTTAGGTCTGAAAGAATTACAAGTATTGGAATAATTATAAATCCACCTCCAGCACCTATTAATCCAGTTAAAAAACCTGTAAGTGATCCTTCAGCAAATATTAATAATTTATTTGGAGCAATTGTCTTTGTCTGTTTCAATCCAACAATTGTTTTTGGAGTCCGTTTAATCATTAGAAATCCCGCAACAAGCATTAATAAAGAAAATAACAGCATAATTAATTGATCTTTACTTAGGAATATTGCTCCTGAATTTATTATTGTTTCTGGAATTAAATGAATCAAATATTTTCTGGTCAAATAGACTGTGATAACCGCTGAAAATGAGAAAAGAAGAGTAGAAGAATAATTTATTAGCTTATCTCTTATATTTTTAATAGAACCAATTAATGAGGTTGTTCCAACTATGAATAAGGAATAAGCAGTTGCAGTTATGGGGTTAATTCCAAATAAATAAACTAAAATAGGTACTGAAAGGATTGATCCGCCACTCCCAATTAGACCTAGGATAAGGCCAACCATGAAAGCTCCAATAAAACCTAATAATTCAAATGCCTCCAATGAAAATATTTAGTTTGTTTTTAGTAGGGAACCTTTAATATAAGTTTAATAATTTAAAATCTGACAATGATTTTAAATATCTTTGAGGTTATTATTTTAAGTATAATGCATAATTACAAAATATTATTTCTAATATTATTTTTATTTAAAAATTTATCTGCACAAGAAATTGTAATTAAGTCATTGAAAATAAAATCTTTAGATACAAACAATATTAATAAAGAGAGTTTTAATCTAAACAGGATTCAACCAATTGGACTGACTAATAAAGAGCCACTAACTTTTTTTGATTATAATTTAGATTTTGATATAACTTCTAATAATGAAAAAATAGATATAACAAATAAAACAGATCTGGTTACTCCAACATGGACAATTCGTCAAACATTCAGTGAGGGTATTAATAATAAATCTAAATTTAGTAAAGACTTCTATTTAGGGGATTTAGAAACTGAATCAGAATATATTATAATTAAGTGTAGGGATCATGAATATGTTGATGGAGATAGAATCAGGCTCATGATAAATGGATCGGTAATACATCCAAATATATCATTATCTTCTGCCTTTTATGTTGTTGACGTGGATCTTGATGATGGATACAACAATATTGATTTTATAGCATTGAATGAGGGTGATTCAAGCCCAAATACTGCTCAATTAATTGTCATTGATGAATACGGAAAACAACTTTCTAATAAAAAATGGTTGATTTCAGCAGGATATAAGGCTAAACTTGTAGTATTTAAAAAATAGCTTAACTGTTAAGCATAACCGGCATAACCAGCATTATAATATCTTCATTATCAGAATAACCGTCATTTGGTTTAAGTATTCCTGCTCTATTTGGAAGACTCATTTCTAATTTCACTTCTTTACAATCCAGGTTGTTGGTCATTTCAATAAGAAATCTAGAATTAAAACCTATTTCAATATCTTCACCTTTATAATCACAGGTTAATCTTTCTTCTGCTTTATTGCTAAAATCTAAATCTTCGGCTGAAATATTTAACTCAGCACCAGCAATTTTAAGCCTAACCTGATGAGTTGTTTTGTTAGAAAAAATCGAAACCCTTTTGAGAGAGCTAAGCAACTGTGATCGATCTATTGTTAAAACATTAGGATTTTCCGATGGTATAACCGCTTCGTAATTGGGGTATTGACCATCTATTAATCTACATATTACGGTTAATCCATCCATATCAAATTTAGCATTTGAACTATTATATTCAATGCTTACCTCATGTTCACTATCGATGATATTTTTTAAAAGATTTAAAGGCTTTTTCGGCATAATAAATTCTGCTAATTTTGAAGCCTTGATATCATTTCTTTTATATTTAACAAGTTTGTGAGCATCTGTGGCAACAAATGTTAAATTTTCAGAACTTAGTTGAAAAAAAACACCACTCATAACGGGCCTTAAATCATCATTTCCTGATGCAAATATTGTTGAATTAATTGCTTTGGCCAGTATGGTGCTTGAAATCTTAGTACTAGAGGGGTTTTCCAATGAGATTGTTTTTGGGTATTGGTCGCCATCAGTGTATGCCAATGCATATTTTCCATGATTTGAACTTATTTCAATTGTATTATTGTCTTCAACAGTGAAAGTAAGCGGTTGTTCAGGGAATGTTTTTAAAGTATCAATTAAGAGCTTCGATGGTATTGTTACTGCACCTTTGCTAGAACTATCTACTTCAATAGTTGTAACCATTGTTGTTTCAAGGTCGCTAGAAGTTATTTTTAAACTTGACCCATCTAAATCAAATAAAAAATGATCTAATACTGGGATGGTATTAGAGATATTAATTACACCCCCTAAAACTTGAAGTTTCTTTAAAAGAGTATTACTTGAAACAATGAATTTCATAGATTGTGATTAGAAATTATCAACAAATATATCATAATGATAAATTATTCTTAAATAAACTTATTAACATAAATGACTTAATTAAATGAAATAGTTACCGAGTCATATATTTTTAATCCCATTAATGATGATGCTGTGCCTACATTCTGAGGATTACTTCTGTATATTGATATTTGAAGAAGATCACTTGAATTAAAGACAACTAATCCTTTACCTTCATCATTTCGTTCATTTACTTCTGTTTCAAAGTTTACTATATCACTATACTTTTTGTATATATTTTTAAACTTATAGTTTCTAACTGAAATTTCAAAAGATCTTCCCTTTTGAATTTTTTCAAATAGATCTTTTTTCAGATTTGTTACAACATTTCCAAAATTATCAATATAAATTACACTTGAAATAATTTGAGTTAAGTCTTCTTTAATAAAAGGTTTAAGATTTTTTACAGCTTTAATTTTATTAATTACTTTACCGACAAGTTCAGGTTTACCTCCCTTAGCCAAATGACATGCTACTTTTGAAAAAATTTGGATGCTTGAATCTATTTGATTTAATTCTTCATGAATATTGATTTCAAATATTTTTTCAGGATTAATGTTTTGAGACAAAATACTCAAAATACCGTTATCTGCAGAAACAAAAAAATGATTATCTAAACAAACTATAATGTGTTTTTTTTCTAATGTCTTTTCAGAATCAACATCAATAATATGTACAGTTTTTTCTGGAAAGCTTTTGTATGAATTTTCAAGGATATATGCAGCTTCCAGAATGTTAAATGGGGATACATTATTAGAAACATCAACTATCTTGGCCTCATTATAATTACTGTAAATATCACCTTTGATTTTTGCAACAAAATGATCTTTGTTTCCGAAATCAGTAATTAAAGTAATAATGGACATTAAATTGTTAATATTTAATAATGTAAGTGGTTATGAAATTACGTATTTTAGATTTAGTAATCTAGTAAAATATACTCTGATTAATAACAATTAATA
>CABYEA010000034.1 GCA_902517895.1 uncultured Bacteroidota bacterium | reverse complement strand
TTAACCAATCTTAAGGTTGTATGTGATTTTAGAGTACAAGATGTTCAACTAGGCGGGCAAGGTGCTCCTTTAGTCCCCATTGGTGATTTATTATTGTTCAGTGAATATAGCCATTGTTTAAACCTTGGGGGTTTTTCTAATATTTCTATTAAGTCAAATAAAAATATAATTGCGTATGATATTTGTCCGGTTAATATTGTTTTAAATAAATACTCAAAATTAATCGGTTTTGATTTTGATATGGAGGGTCAAATTTCAAAATCTGGTAACATAAATAAAAATTTACTAAAATCACTTAATAAAATATCATATTATAATTTGACAAACCCTAAATCTCTTGGATTAGAGTGGGTTGAAAACAAAATATTTCCGTTGATAGATTCATTTAGAATCTCAATTGAAGATATATTAAGAACATTTGTTGAACATATAGCCATTCAAATATCAAATAATTTAAGAGGAGATAATTTAAAAATTCTGGTTACAGGAGGTGGAGTTAAAAATAAATTTTTGGTGGAACGAATAAAAGAATTGTCTAAAAAGAATCTTGAAATAATTTCTGAAAATATTACAGATTATAAGGAGGCATTAATTTTTGGTTTTTTAGGTGTTTTAAGAATTCGAGACGAAATTAATTGTTTGAAATCAGCTACAGGGGCAAGTATTGACCATAGTTCAGGAATAATTTTTGAATAATTTAAAAAATCATGGCATAAGAAATGACAATTTTTTATATTGTAGTTTAATTTTTTTCGATGGAAATATACGTTTTAACCGTTTTTGTATTAGCTTATTTTGCTATTACAATTGAGCATACTATAAAAATAGATAAATTAATTCCTGCCCTAGGTGCAATGGCATTTTCTTGGGCAATAATTGCACTCAGTATTAATAGCTTTGATACTTGGTTTAATCCTGCTACACACTCCCTAGTTGATGGATTTGCAAACCTCCCCCTTGATGAGAAATCACACTTAATGGAAGAAACATTATTACATCACTTGGGAAAGACAGCTGAAATACTAGTATTTCTTATTGGAGCAATGACCATTGTTGAAATAGTCGATTATTTCAATGGTTTCAGCGTATTTCAAAAAATTATAAATTTTAAAACAAAGAAAGCAATTTTATGGGTGTTTAGTGGGTTGGCTTTCATCTTGTCAGCAATTATAGATAATCTAACTGCAACTATTGTCTTAATTTCTATTTTGCAAAAAGTTGTTTCTGATAAAAAACTAAGAATTTGGTATGCTGCACTTATTGTGGTAGCTGCTAATGCTGGTGGTGCTTGGTCACCAATCGGAGATGTCACCACTACTATGCTTTGGATTGGTGATAAAGTTTCAACTCCAATGCTAATACAATATTTATTGATTCCTTCTATAGTTTGTGCAGTTGCAGCAACGGGTGTTGCCTCTATTTTACCTGTGTTTAAGGGCGATATTAAACTTAATCCAGTTAAAGATGAAAGAAATAAATATTCACTTAGAATGTTGGTTTTGGGTTTAGGATCAATAATATGTGTTCCAGTTTTTAAAATTATTACTCATCTACCCCCTTATGTTGGTATGATGCTAGCACTTGGGGTTGTTTCTGTTTTTGCAGAAATATATAGTAACAGAGAATTTTCATTATCTCAAGCAACCGGACCTGATCCAGATGGAAATGTAAATGAATCAAGTCATTATGAAAGTCCTGTCCATAAATCTTTAACCAAAATTGAGATGCCAAGTATTTTATTTTTTCTTGGTATTTTATTAGCAGTTGCTGCACTTGAATCTTTAGGGCTTTTATTCGTTTTTGCTTCAATACTAAAAGAAACTATTTCATTAGATTTATTAATTGTATTATTTGGTTTTGCTTCAGCTGTAATAGATAATGTGCCTCTTGTGGCTGCTAGTTTAGGGATGTTTACAGAATTTGCCCCAGACGACCAATTATGGCATTTCCTTGCATATTGTGCCGGCACAGGTGGAAGTATGTTAATTATTGGCTCAGCGGCTGGTGTAGTTGCAATGGGTATGGAAAAAATAACTTTTGGTTGGTATCTCAAAAAAATTCTTTGGATTGCATTAGTTGGATATTTTGCTGGAATTGCTGCATTTATGCTAATGAGAAATTTAATCTAATAATTGGAGTACAATTCACTTTTAGAATGGATGTTTAATAAGCTTCCAATGTATCAAAACATTGGTGATTCAGCATACAAAAAAGACCTTTCAAATATCACTCAAATTTGTGAATATTTAAATAATCCTCAAAACAACTTTAAATCAATACATGTTGGCGGAACAAACGGTAAGGGTTCCTGTTCACATATGTTAAGTTCAATATTACAAGAGGCAGGATATAATATAGGCCTATATACATCACCTCATTTAGTTGATTTTAGAGAAAGAATAAGAATTAACGGTGATATGATTTCTAAAGATTCAGTTTCTGAATTTATGCACGATAATTTTGATTTTTTTGAATCAAATAATCTTTCATTTTTTGAAATGACCGTTGGACTTGCTTTTAATTATTTCAGTTTTAATAAAGTTGATATTGCAATAATTGAAGTTGGAATGGGTGGAAGACTTGATTCAACAAATATTATTACTCCAATTCTTTCTTTGATAACAAATATTAGTATTGATCATACAAAATTTTTAGGTTCAAACATTTCTGATATTGCTAGAGAAAAAGCGGGAATTATAAAAGAAAAAACTCCTATAGTTGTTGGTGAAACTCAGGACGAAATTAAGTCAATATTTATTGATATTGCTAATATAAAAAGATCTGAAATAGTATTTGCTGATGATTTTATTTATGATAATTATGATTGTGATTTACAAGGAAATTATCAGAAAAAGAATATAAAAACAGTTTTAAAGACATCAGAAATATTACAACAATATGATTATAAAATTAACGATGGTCATATTAAGAATGGTTTAAACAAGGTATCTATTAATACTGGCTTAAAAGGTAGATGGGAGGTTATTCAAAATAAACCTTTGATTATATGTGATACAGCTCATAATGAGGCAGCATTAAAGGACGTAATTTCACAATTAATAAGATTAGAATATTCTAAACTTTATTTTATAATTGGTTTTAGTGATAACAAGGATTTAGATAAAATTTCAAAAATTTTTCCTGAAAATTCTGAATATTATTTTGTAAAACCAAAAATTGATAGAGGGAGAGATTCTCAAGAAGTAAAACAAATTTTTCAGTCAAATAACAGAAAAGGAATTACACAGAATTCGGTTAACGAAGCTATTAATCAAATTAAAAAAACTTCTAGTGAGGATGATGTAATATTTATTGGTGGTAGTACTTTCATTGTTTCAGAGATTTTTCAATAAAACTATACTTCAAAAATTTAGTTTGATTTTTTTGTCAGTTCTTTTAACTAATTTATATTTGCAGACCAACCCTAAGGGCGCGTAGCTCAGTTGGTTCAGAGCACTTGGTTTACACCCAAGGGGTCAGGGGTTCGAATCCCTTCGCGCCCACAAAAAAACCTCAACTAACGTTGAGGCTTTTTTTAACATCATATTATTTTTTCCTTTCTTCCCAGATTTCGTGTAGAGAATCCCCTTTGCTGGTTTTTCCTTTATGAATCCAATTTCCTTTTTCAAAATTATAATTAAATTTTAAACTCATACCAACTCGTGAGTTATCTCTAGAGAAAAATTCAATGTTTTCAGAGTATTTTCCGTCAACTGTTGTATAAGTTCCACCTCCGGTTCCTTTAAATTCTTTTTTTTCAGTATCAAATGCAATCCATTGAAATCTAGTTCCAGAAAGAATTTTCATTGTTTTTCTGGGTTTATCAGTATTTCTCATTTGTTTTTCTCCATTTCTATATCTTCCAGACATTAACCAGGCACCATTTAAATCACCCGGTCCTCCATCATCAATTCTTGAAAAATGCCAATCTGATTCGGGAAGAGATAATTTATCATCTGTAATCGTTACTTCAAATGTTATAACATTTCCAACTCTTTCTGAGCTGGCAGTATCGAATTCAACCATCTCGGTCATTACGGTGTCATTTAATTCCCAAGTTCCACCATTTGAATATATAAATTCACCTGACTTTGCTTTAAACATTGCAATTGATTGATACTTCTCTGAGAATATAGCTACACTTCTAACACTATCTCC
>CABYEA010000033.1 GCA_902517895.1 uncultured Bacteroidota bacterium | reverse complement strand
TAATAAAATTGAGGTTGATAAAAATGAACTAGATGAAATATCAAAAAAAATAGTATCTATTCTTGATGAATATATTAAACCAGCAGTAGCATCTGATGGTGGAAATATTTTATTTGATTCTTATGATCATGAAAAAAAATTAGTAAGAGTAATACTACAAGGAGCATGTAGCGGATGTCCTTCATCCACTGTAACTTTAAAAAATGGTATTGAAAATATGTTAAAAGAAATGCTGTCAGAAAAAGTTAATTCTGTTGAAGCAATAAACGGATAAATCTAAGCATTTTGTACTTTTGATTGGATGGCAAATAATTTATCTAAAATTTTCGCTATAGTTTTTATTTTAATTTCATGCAATAATGATATGAAAAAGCAAAATAATTTAAAATATGAAACTAGCCCATACTTACTTCAACATGTGGAGAATCCTGTAAATTGGAACCCGTGGAACAAAAAATATCTAAATAAAGCAAAAAAGGAAAATAAATTAGTTATTGTAAGTATAGGTTATGCTTCCTGTCATTGGTGTCATGTAATGGAAAGAGAGAGCTTCCGAGATTCAACTGTTGCTAAGCTGATGAATGATAAATTCATTTCAATAAAAGTCGACAGGGAAGAAAGACCAGATATAGATCAGATCTATATGAATGCTATTCAATTGATTACTGGTAGTGGTGGTTGGCCATTAAATGTCATAACACTTCCTGACGGTAGACCCATTTGGGGTGGGACATATTTTTCAAAGGATCAATGGACTTCAGCTTTAAAGCAAATATCAAAAATATATGAGGCTGAGCCTGAAAAATTTATATCGTATGCTAACAGAGTTCAAGAAGGAATTAATGCACTCAATATAGTTGAATCTGAGAGTGATAGCTTTGAAAATATTGATGTTAAAAAGTATTCAGAATTATTACTAAAAAATATAGATGAAGAGTTTGGGGGATTTAAAGGTGCTCCAAAATTCATGATGCCAAATAATCTACATTATTTGTTAAGATATAGTTTTCAAGAAAGTAAAGAAGATTCTAAAAATAAAATTTTAAGTACTCTTGATATGATGGCATATGGTGGAATATTTGATCATATTGAAGGTGGTTTTTCAAGGTATTCAACAGATGAACGATGGCATATTCCGCATTTTGAAAAAATGTTGTATGATAACGGTCAATTAATGAGTCTTTATTCTATCGGATATCAAATTTCGAATAGGAATTTATATAAAGAGACAGTATATAAAATTCATGAATATATTAGTTCAGAGATGAAAGACAACTCAGGCGGATATTATTCTTCTTTAGATGCAGATAGTAAGCTAGAAGATGGGAGTTATGCAGAAGGAGAATATTATTTATGGGAAAAAGAAGAGCTTCAAAAGTTAATGGGTAATGATTTTGATTTATTCTCAAAATACTATAATGTAAACGAATATGGGTTTTGGGAGGCAGAAAATAAATACGTTTTGATAAGAAGTTTTTCAGATATCGAATTTATAAATAACAATAATCTTGATAAACAATCATTACATAAAATGAAATCTGAGTGGATAAATAAACTTAAGAAGGCAAGGAAAAATAAGAAGAAACCTAATCTTGATCATAAAATAATAACATCATGGAATGGACTAATGATAAGTGGATATGTTGATGCATACAAATCTTTTAATGATGATATTTTTAAAAATGAAGCCATAGAGGCCGGAGAATTCATATACTCAAGTTTGATAAAAAGAGATGGTGGGTTATTTCACAATCATGTTAATGGAAAAAGCAAAATAAACGGTTATCTCGAAGACTATGCTACCATAATTCAGGCAAGTCTTGACCTATATGAAATTACATTAAATCAAATATGGATTGAAAGAGCTTTAGAATTATCAGAATATGTGCTAGAAAATTTTTCTTCTACTAGCTCAGACCTGTTTTACTTTACCTCAAAAAAGGATGAAGATTTAATATCAAGGTCAGTAGAATTCAGAGATAATGTAATTCCATCGAGTAATTCAATTATGGCAAAAAATTTATTTAGGTTATATCATTACTTTGATAAAGAAGTTTATTATGAAAAGGCGAAAAATATGTGTTTTTCTGTATCGCAGGAATTTGAGACTTACCCAAGTGGCTATTCAAATTGGTTTGATTTAATTTATAATTTGAAATCTAAATACTATGAAATTGCAGTTGTTGGAGAAAATGCTATTGAGAAAGTAAAAAAAATTAATTCAAAATATATTCCCAATAAATTAATCATTGGATCCATCTCAGACAATAATCTTCCCCTGTTAAAGAATAGATTTATTGAGGGTAAAACACTTATTTATGTATGTGTCAATAAGGCATGTAAAATGCCAACTGAGATTGTTGAAGAATCAATTTCAATGATCAAGTATTAATTTTCCTACCACCAAAATCTTTCAAGTACTTTGGTTGAAAATCAGAAATATTTTCAAATTGCTTTTTATTATACTTTATAAAAGCTAGTATACCCATTTCATTAGCTGAGGGTAGCATAAAATCAGAGAATATAATATTTTCATGATTTATAAAACTCTTTATTTTTTCATTACAATTTCCCACAAAATTAATCTTTGATGAACTAAGGTAATCACAGAAAGATGTCGAATTTAGTATCATACAGTCTGTTTTTTTAATAGTTTTAGGAATTTTGCAATTATTAGATTGAAAAATTGAGTAATAAATTTCATCTCTTCGAGCATCCATTGCAGTTATAATATATCCTTCAGCGCACTCGATTTTTCTGGCTAAATTGTGCATCGTGTCAACAGCAATTAAAGGGATATTTAATGCAATGCAAATACCCTTAGCAGCAGAAACACCAATTCTTAGTCCAGTATATGAACCAGGACCTTCTGAAATAGCAACTGCTGAAAGATCACTTGGAGATAATTTTATTTCTTTAAATATTTCTTCTATGAATACATGAAGAGATTTTGAGTGGGAGTACTCATCATAGCTACACTCTTTTAATCCGATTATTTCAGCATTCTTGGAAATAGAGACCGAACAGTTTTTACTGGATGTTTCGATATTTAAAATTAGAGACACAAAAATTATCTTTTACCTAAGTAATAGTCTAGGACTTTTGTTTTAAAAATAAAATCATACTTTGCATTAATCAAAGATGAACTAGCGTTTATCAATCTTATTCTTGATTGCTCTAAATCAAATGAATTTAATGAGCCTAAGCTAAAACTTTGTTGTGAGTTTTCAAAAGCTAATTCTTGAGATTCTAATGATAATTTTGCAGATTCAAAAGCCTTAAGTGCAGCCTTGGCATCTGTGAAAGCTCTTTGTATTGTTGATTCAAGATTGACTTTAACCTGATCAAGAGCCAGGTTGCTTGTTCTCTCTTGTATCTTGGATTTTTTGACCTGTGCTTGAGTTTGGTTTTTATTAAAAATTGGGATTGAGACATTCATGTTTATTGAATGGCCCTTGTTGTCGTTTAATTGATCTAAAAATTGATCATCTTCTGTTAAATTTGAGAAATTAGCTGATGCACTAAAACCATAACCCATAGATACATTGGGCAAGTATGCACTCTTTGAAATCTTTGTGCCCAATTTAGCCAGTTCAATATCACTTTCAGCAACCTTAATTTCATTTCTATTTCGCATAGCGTAGTTAAGAATAGGTTTAATGTCATTATACATTAAATTAGCAGAAGGTGTGTCAATTTGAATAACTTCAATATCAAAATTATCATATGGTAATTGTAATAATTGAGCCAAGGAAAGTAATGCTAAATCATGATTGTTTTCTGCAATTGTCAAGTTTTGAATGTCTCTTGCATAGGTAGCTTTGGTTTCAATTAAAGTAGACATTGGTTCAGATCCAGCATCAACTAATGTTTTAATCTGCTCAAGCTGAAATTTTGAAAAATCAACTTGAGATTTTGAAAGTTCTAAATTTTCCTTATTGAATAAAACATTTAAATATGTATTTGCAACATTTAATGAAATGTCATCCTTTAGCCTCTCTAACTCAAATTGATTTCTCTCTAAACTTAGTTTACTCTGATTTAGTAAATTAATATTTCTGAAGCCGTTAAAAATGTTCTGAGAGAACCCTATACCCAATGATGTTGAATAAAATTCTCTATCTCTGAATTCACCAGGGAATACCTCAATATTTCCAAGACTTGCACCTCCACTTATACTAGAGCTAATAGCAGGTAAAAAGTTTCCTTTTGCACTTACAATATCTTGTTTTGAAGATAGCAAACTG
>CABYEA010000032.1 GCA_902517895.1 uncultured Bacteroidota bacterium | reverse complement strand
TAATTTATTAATGATTAAATTAATATAATTAGGTAAAATATAATATTTTAGTGTAATCTAAAAAATAAATTATGACAACCAATTCATTAAAACAGGAAAAAACAATTCTTGGACATCCAGCAGGATTATACATTTTATTCTTCGTCGAAATGTGGGAAAGATTTTCTTACTATGGGATGAGAGCAATTTTAACTCTGTATCTAGCGGCTCCGATAATAATGGGTGATCCTCAATCGGGTTTTGGATGGACAAATGCCGAAACACTTTCGTTTTATGGTACGTATACAATGGTTGTTTACCTGATGTCAATTCCCGGTGGATGGGTAGCTGATAAATATATTGGACAAAAAAGGGCAGTTATGCTAGGTGGAATTTTACTCTGCTTTGGTCACGGAGTTTTAGCGATTGATGCTGAATGGGCATTTTTCACTGGTCTTTTACTTATTGTAGTGGGTGTTGGATTTTTAAAGCCTAACATTTCAACAATGGTTGGAGGTTTATATAAGAAAGGCGATATTAAAAGGGATGACGGTTTTATCATTTTCTATATGGGTATTAATATTGGTGCTTTTCTAGGTGCATTAATGGTGGGAGCTGTTGCTGCTAAATACGGATGGCATTATGGATTTGGTTTAGCTGGAATCGGAATGGCAATTGGTCAATTAGTATATTTTTATGGTCTTCAGTATTTGGAAGGAGTTGGTGAATTCATTGGAAGTGAAAAATCTCCAGACAAAGAATCAATGAATAAACCCTTGACAAGAGTTGAAAAGGACAGAATGATTGTATTGTTTTTATCATTCTTAATCATAATTGTTTTTTGGGGAGCATTTGAACAAGCAGGCGGACTCATGAACCTATACACTGAACAAAAAACTGATAGAACGCTCTCCATTTCATTACCATTCATAGGAAATGAAGTGCCTGCAGCGATATTTCAATCTATTAATGCATTTTTTATAATAATATTTGCAACTGCAGTAGGAGCATTTTGGACCAATTGGGCAAAAAAGGGTAAGGAATCTTCTTCTTTATTTAAAATGGCTATTGGAATAATTATAATGGCTTTTGGTTTTTTCTTTATGACTAAAGCTTCAACAGAGGTTGTGATGGATGGAGATGAAGTTGTTCAAAAATCAGCTATGATATGGTTAGTATTAGCATATTTATTTCATACAATTGGCGAATTGTGTGCATCACCAGTTGCTTTATCTTTTATTACGAAATTAGCCCCAGTAAAATATGCTGCTTTTATGATGGGTGCATATTTTGCAGCGACAGGTCTAGGTAATAAAGTTGCTGGATTTGTAGGACAACTCTCTGAGGGTGCTGGTGAATTTCAAGTTTTCACAGGGATCGCAATTTTCTGCACTCTATTTGGAATATTAGTATTACTGCTTCTAAAACCACTAAAACGACTTACTCATGGTGCTGAAGAAATTGATATTCAATCATGAGTAATACCGATAAATTCTTTAATAAAACCGTAATAGGTCATCCTGCGGCATTATTCGTTTTATTTTTTACAGAAATGTGGGAAAGGTTCTCTTATTATGGAATGAGGGCCATTCTTGTTATATTTCTTACAGGAGCTATTATTGGAGACAACCCAGGTTGGGGTTGGAGTTCATCTGCTGCATTATCTTTACTTGGAACATATGCTATGTTTGCTTATTTAGCTCCCCTTGCGGGTGGCTGGTTAGGAGACGAAAAAATAGGCTATAGAAATGGGGTTGTTATAGGTGCATTACTAATGACATTAGGTCATGCATCAATGGCTGTTGAAACTCCAACTTTTCTTTATATAGGAATATCATTACTTGTTATAGGAACGGGTTTTTTTAAACCAAACATCACCTCCATAATTTCAAAAATGTATGAAGGAAAAGATGATAAAAAAGATGGGGCTTTTAATATATTTTACATGGGTGTTAACGCTGGAGCTTTTCTGGGTATTATGTTATGTGGATGGATTGGTGAGAAAGTAGGTTGGTCATTCGGATTTGGATTAGCCGGAATATTTATGCTTTTAGGCATGATCCAGTTTTATTTTGCTCAACCATTATTTGGGAAAATTGGTGATCCCCCTTCTGAATCTGATGAAAAGTTGATTATTAAAAATGATACAAAAGAGAAACTCAATCCTTTTTTACCAATAGATATTTTATTGATCTTAACTTTTGTCATTAGTGCACTTATATTCATAATAAATGATCCTCTTAGTAAAATTGGCGGAGTTGATATTTTAAATTTCACTTATCTTGGAATGGAAAACTCATTGTTTTTTGCACTTGTTGCATTTGTAGCATTTATAGCTTTATTGCTAGTGCGAATCCCAAGATATACACTAATCGTTCGAGATAGAATGATTGTGTTTACAATATTCTGCATTTTCACTGTTTTCTTTTGGGCTGCATTTGAGCAAGGGGCAGGTTCTTTACCCTTATACACTAGGGATTTCACAGACCGTTTTCTTGAAGGAAACTCAGCTCTAATTTTTAAAATTGTGGATATTTCGGTAACAGTTATTCCGCTTTTGATAATTACATATGTATTAATAAGCTTGTTTAAGAAAACCTTTAGTGAAATTCTATTTTCAAATATAGTCCTTGGTATTAGTTTTGTCATTGTATGGGGAATCATAATCTTTAAAATATATACTGAGTCACAGTCTACATCAACCGAGGTACCAATTACTTGGTTTGCAATTCTAAACTCTCTTTTTATAATTGTATTTGCACCACTATTTGCTAAGTGGTGGGACAGTAGCTATAACCCTCCAGCATCGGTTAAATATTTTTTAGGTTTAGCCCTTTTAGGAGTTGGATTTGGATTTTTAGCATTTGGTGCTAGAAATGTACCATCAGGTGCTGATAGTGCTAGTTTAAGTATGATTTGGTTAGTTTTAGCATATTTGTTTCATACTCTGGGTGAATTATGTTTATCTCCAATGGGACTTTCCTACTTAAGTAAACTAATACCCGCTAGAATGATAGCCTTTATGTTTGGAGTTTATTATCTGGCCGTTGCAATCGGAAATAAGTTAGCACATTATATTGGAGGAGATATAGATAAGATTACTCAGGAATATAGTTTATCGGGCTTCTTTTTAATTTTTACCATAGTTCCGATAGCCCTTGGTATTATTTCTTTATTATTACATCCATTGATTAAAAAATCGATGCACGGAATTAGATAAATATCTTTTCTTATTTTTGTAAGGAAATATAATTGCATGAGAATAGCATTATTCATAAAAATAATAATAGTATGTTTTTTTTCTGTCAATTCCCTGGCGCAGGATATAAAGTGGATATCACTTGAAGATGCTGTTTATTTGCAAGAAGCTGCTCCCAGAAATATAATTATTGACATGTATACTTCTTGGTGTGGACCATGTAAATTATTAGACAGAAATACATTTGCAAATAAAGATGTTGCAAATTATATAAATGATAATTTTTATGCTGTAAAATTTAATGCTGAAGGAAATGATGTTGTAAACTTCAAGGGTTATACATTTGAAAACCCTGGTTATAATCCTGCAAAGTCAAATAGAAGAAATAGTAGTCATCAATTAAGTCAAGCATTAAGAATTCAAGCGTTTCCAACAATTGTATTTTTAGATAAATCATCTAATGTTATACACAAGCTAAGAGGTTATAAAACTCCAAAACAGCTAGAGGTTTATTTAAAACTATTTACGGATGAGAATTACAAAAATTATAACTCCCAAGAAGAATTTAATAAGTTTTTTGAGTCTTTTGTTTACGAATTTGAGTCTAGGTGATAGTTAATTATTTTTTTGGCTGTTTCTGCGCTTGCCCCTTTTTTATTTAATAATTTTTCTAAATCGCTGTAATGCTCAGAATTTAGATGCTGGGGAGGTGATCTTTTGAAAGAACAAAGTAATAATCTTGTAAAACATTATAAAACCTATTCATATATGGGGTTTTACGAGGTTTTCATAAACCTAAGGAAAATACTATTTAATATTTCTTATTGTAAAAAAGATATTTTAGAATATAGTCCAGATGCAATAATTTATGTTGATTTCCCTGGCTTTAATATGAGAATTGCTAAATGGGCAAAATCTAAAAAATTTATAAATCATTTTTACATATCTCCACAACTTTGGGCATGGAAAGAAAAAAGAATAAAAACCATAAGAAAAGTTATTGATCAAATGTTTGTGATTCTTCCTTTTGAAAAAGAATATTATAAAAAATTAAAATATAACGTATACTATGTAGGACATCCATTATTGGATGTTTTGAAAAAAAAT
>CABYEA010000031.1 GCA_902517895.1 uncultured Bacteroidota bacterium | reverse complement strand
AGCTGCTTTTGTTTGATTATAGTCACATGTATTAATAACTGTCATTCCAGGTAGCATCTTCATCATCCCTATGTCTTCAAGAATTTGATGTGTAGCACCATCTTCGCCAAGTGTTATTCCAGCATGGGAGGCACAAATTTTAACATTTTTACCAGAATAAGCAATTGATTGCCTTATCTGATCATAAACCCTACCTGTTGAAAAATTAGCAAAAGTACCAGTAAAAGGAATTTTTCCGCCGATCGTTAGACCAGCTGCAATCCCCATCATATTAGCCTCAGCTATTCCTACTTGAAAAAATCTATCAGGATGATTATTTTTGAACTCATTCATTTTTAGAGAACCGGTTAAATCAGCACATAGTGCGACTACATTTTTATTATTTAACCCAAGTTCTGTTAGTCCATCGCCGAAACCACTTCTTGTATCTTTTTTTTCTGTATATGTGTACTCTTTCATATTAGTAATCCCCTAGGGTTTCTTCATTTTGACTTAAAGCTATTTCTAGTTGATCATCATTGGGAGCTTTTCCATGCCATTCGTGAGTGTGCATCATAAAATCAACCCCATTTCCCATTATAGTTTTAAGTAATATACACACAGGTTTTTGGTTAAAACATTTTGATTTAGCAAATTTTAGCTTCTCCTTAATTTCATCAATATTATTTCCATTATTACATTCTATTACTTCCCAACCAAAAGCACTAAACTTATTTTTCAAATCTCCTAAGTTCAATACATCATCTGTTGAACCATCAATTTGCTGACCATTTAAATCAATTGTAGATATAATATTGTCAACCTTATTTGAGGAAGCAAACATTATAGCTTCCCAATTTTGACCTTCCTGTAATTCTCCATCTCCCATTAGACAATACACTAAATTTTTATCTTCATTTAATTTTTTTGATAATGCTGCACCAACTGCTACAGATAAACCTTGTCCTAGGGATCCTGAAGCAATCCTTACGCCTGGAAGACCTTCATGAGTAGTTGGGTGTCCTTGTAATCTTGAGTTAATTAGCCTAAATGTGTTAAGCTCATTTATTTCAAAGTATCCACATCTTGCAAGAACGCTATAAAAAACAGGTGATATATGCCCGTTACTTAAAAAAAATAAATCCTCATCTTTACCATCCATAGAAAAAGTTTTGTTCCTTATCATTTCAGAATTGAATAAGGTAACCAAAAATTCAGTACAACCTAGAGATCCACCTGGGTGGCCTGAGTTTACTTTGTGCACCATTCTTAATATATCTCTTCTTGTCTGAACGGTTATTTTTTTTAGGATTTCTGTATCACACATGGGTTACTTTTATAGAATGAAGCAATTTAAATTAATGTGTTTCATTAATGAAATTATTTAATTAGCATTTATTAACAATTATACTTTTTTAGTAACATGAATATTTTATGCAACTATCTTAATTATATTTGTCAATATATGACTCCCACCTTTAAATTAGAATACAAGGATAATTTAACAAAAGCAAGAGCTTGCACGATAAAAACTAGTCATGGTGAAATTAACACTCCAGTTTTTATGCCGGTTGGAACACTAGGAACTGTAAAAGGTATTCATCAAAAAGAACTTAAAGAAGAGATTAGAGCAGATATTATTTTAGGTAATACATATCATCTTTACTTAAGACCAGGTATTGAAGTTATAGAAAAAGCAGGAGGTTTACATAAGTTTATGAATTGGGAAAATAATATTTTAACCGATTCAGGTGGATACCAGGTTTATTCTTTGGCTTCAAACAGAAAGATAAAAGAAGATGGAGTTGAATTTAAAAGTCATATTGACGGAAGTAAGCACTTTTTTTCACCTGAGGCGGCTGTCGATATTCAAAAATCGATAGGTGCAGATATTATCATGGCATTTGATGAATGCCCACCATATCCTTGTGATTATAGTTATGCTGAAAATTCTATGAATCTTACTCATAGATGGCTGGATAGATGTATTAAAAGATTTAATAGTAGTCCTTCAAAATACAACTATGAACAGATGTTTTTTCCAATTGTTCAAGGAAGCACTTATAAGGATCTAAGAAAAATATCTGCTGATTATGTTTCATCCAGACATTGTTTTGGAAATGCTATCGGAGGACTTTCAGTGGGAGAACCACATGATGAAATGTATGAAATGACATCTGTTGTTTGTGAAATTCTTCCTGAAACAAAACCTAGATATTTAATGGGGGTAGGAACACCTGTGAATCTACTCGAGAATATTGCTTTAGGCATAGATATGTTTGATTGTGTGATGCCTACAAGAAATGGAAGAAATGGTATGTTATTTACCTCAGAAGGAATAATTAATATAAAAAACAGAAAGTGGGAATTTGACTATTCTTTAATTGATGATAGTGGTTCAACATGGGTAGATAAAACTTATTCAAAATCTTATTTAAGACATTTGTTTTCTGTTAATGAAATGCTTGGAAGACAAATTGCCTCAATTCATAATTTAGGTTTCTATTCTTCCTTGATGAGAGATGCAAGAAAAAAAATAATTGAAGGAGATTTTTTAAATTGGAAGAATAAAATGGTAGAAAAATTAAAAAACAGATTATAATTGAATAAAATTGATAAATACATACTAAAAAAGTTTTTACTTACTTATATATTGATACAGGCTTTATTTATTCCTATCGCAATTGTTGTGAACTTGGCCGATAATATCGATAAGCTACTTGCTAAGCAAGTCCCTTTAAATGAAATTCTAGATCATTACTATAATTTTAGTATTTATTTTTCATCAAGCTTACTTCCTTTATTTTTATTTTTAGCTATTACTTGGTTTACTTCAAAACTTTCTTCAAATTCTGAAATTATAGCCCTTTATTCATCAGGGGTTTCAGTGAGAAGAATTTTGCAGCCATACCTTGTTGGTTCAATTATTATCGCTATTTTCTCATTACTAATAGGCATGTTTGTGGTTCCTGAATCCACAAAGAAATACAATGATTTTTCGTATAAATACTTAAAGGGAAATAGTAAAGCAGTTAAAAACAAAAATATATTCAGAAAAATTAATGAGAGTGAATATATTTTTTTAACACAGTTTAATCAAAAGAACAATGTTGGAGCTAATTTTACGTTAGAAAATTTTAATGGAGAAAAGTTAAATTTCAAGATCAGCTCAACCAGTATCAGATACATTCCAGAATTAGAAAAGTTCAGACTCAATAACTATACTAAGCGAACTATTACGGATTCAATAGATGTTTTAGAAAACAGAAGAACCTTTGATACAATTTTTTCTTTTAATGTTGATGACCTGACTCCTTTGAACTATGTTGCTGAATCTTTAAACTATAACGAATTAATTAATTTTATTGAAATAGAAAAAAGCAGAGGTTCAACTAATATTGAAAGATATCTAGTTGTAAAATATAAAAAATGGAGTATTCCTTTTTCAATCTTTATTTTAACCCTGATCGGATTTTCTGTGGCTGCCGAAAAAAGAAGAGGTGGAACAGGAGTTAATCTAGCATTTGGAATTTCTGTAGCAATGGTATATGTATTTTTTGATAAAATTTTCGGAGTATTAGCTCAACAATCTGACCTTTCCCCATTGTTAGCAGTATGGCTTCCAAACATTCTATTTGGGATTTTGGCAATATATCTTGTTTATAATGCAAAAAAATAATTTAAAGCATTTTATTCATCTCCATTTCTTGGTTTTTATCGCTGGCTTCACGGCTATTTTAGGTGAATTAATAGTAAATACTTCTGAGGTGATTGTTTGGCACAGAATGTTTATTGGTTCTATTTTATTGGCGTTATTTATGCTTTTTACAAAAAGAAGTTTTACTATTAATTTAAAACTGTTGACTAAATATTCTTTTTTGGGATTGATGATAGCATTACACTGGATTACATTTTTCGAAGCCATTGAGCAATCTAATATTTCTGTTACTCTAGCTATGTTTTCTACAGCTGCTTTCTTCACGTCTTTTATTGAGCCATTTTTATTTCAAAGAAAAATAATCTTTTATGAGGTGTTATTGGGTCTCGTTGTTGTATTTGGAGTATATCTAATTTTCAAGGCCGAGTTTGAATACTTGAACGGAATAATTTTAGGTTTGTTTTCTGCATTATTTGCCTCTTTATTTTCAGTATTAAATGGTCTTATGATAAAGGGAGATAGTGCTGTTTCAATATCATTTTATGAATTTTTAACTGGAATGATATTTATAACAATTTTTTTATTTTTCGAAAATAATTTAACCACAATCTACATTCAAGACATGTTTTCTCTTAATTATTTTTATATTTTTTTACTCGGTAGTATTTGTACTGCGTATGCTTTTATGGCTTCTGTTTTTCTTTTAAAATTTATTTCCCCATATTCAGTTGTTCTAACCTATAACCTAGAGCCTATATATGGAATAATAATGGCAGTCATAATTTTTGGAAATAGTGAAAAAATGAGCCCTTCCTTTTACATTGGCTTATTTTTAATTTTATTTTCTGTCATTGTTAATATGTACATAAAAAAAAGAAATTATAAAGATTATCAATAGTAACTTTTTTATATTTATATCAAATATTTTTTCGATGAACTATCTTGACTTTGAAGAACCGATTAAAGAACTAGATATTCAGTTACAAGAGTGCTTAGAACTAGGAGATAAGTCTGAAATTGATGTTACTGAAACTGCAGGTAAAATACGTTCTAAATTAAAAGTGACTATTAAAAATATTTACAATAATTTGACCCCATGGCAAAAAGTTCAAATTTCAAGACACCCAGATAGACCATATACCTTAGACTACATAAATAATATTCTTTCTGAAACTTTTTTAGAGCTACATGGGGATAGAAATTTTAAAGACGACAAAGCGATGGTTGGTGGGTTAGGAAAAATTGACAATCAAACTTTTATGTTTATTGGTCAGCAAAAAGGTTATAATACAAAGGATAGGCAATATAGAAATTTTGGTATGGCTAATCCTGAGGGATATAGAAAAGCTTTGAGGTTGATGAAGATGGCTGAAAAGTTTAATATTCCGGTAGTTACTCTTATTGACACACCTGGAGCTTATCCT
>CABYEA010000030.1 GCA_902517895.1 uncultured Bacteroidota bacterium | reverse complement strand
GGATGATGTTTTACTATGGAAAAGCTGGTTTATATTCTAATGTTGCATTGGTTTTAAATATCGTTTTAATCTTCGGTATTCTCTCCGGTTTGGGTGCAGTTCTTACTCTTCCTGGAATTGCTGGTATTGTACTTACAATAGGTATTGCTGTTGATGCTAACGTTCTAATTTATGAGAGGGTAAGAGAAGAACTTTACAGTGGTAAAAAAGAGAAACCTGCTATTTCTGATGGATATCAAAATGCTTTATCCTCAATTTTAGATGCAAATATTACAACTGGACTAACTGCATTAATACTATATACATTCGGAACCGGCCCTATCAAGGGGTTTGCAACTACTCTTTTAATCGGAATAATAACATCATTATTTACTGCAATTTTTATTTCAAGACTATTAGTTAATTGGGATATTAACAGAGGCTCAAGACTAAGTTTTTCTACCCCACTAACTAAAGGCTTGTTTAGAAATTTAAATATTAATTTCTTGAAACGCAGAAAATTAACTTATTTAATATCAGGTGTTTTAATTACTTCTGGTGTTTTCTCTTTATTTACAACCGGTCTAGATGAAGGTATTGATTTTGTTGGTGGAAGAACATACACTGTTAGATTTGCTAATGATGTAAACACTGAGGAGGTAAAAAAATCCACTGACTTAATTTTTGGTAGTTCAGAAATTAAGACTATAGGTAGTCCAAACCAACTTAAAATTTCAACAAAATATAAAGTTGATGAAAATTCTGCAACTGCTGACGAAGAAGTGCAATCAAAACTATTTGAATCACTTGAGTCATATCTTCCGCAGGGATATACGTATTCTCAATTTTTAGATGCTGAAAATAACATTGGAAAAATGATGTCAGGTAAAGTAAGCCCAACAATTGCAGATGATATTAAACAATCTTCTTTTTGGGCTGTTTTGGGCTCATTAATTGTAGTTTTCCTTTATATTTTAGTCAGATTCAAGAAATGGCAATTTTCACTCGGAGCTGTTGCTGCTGTATTCCATGATGTTTTGATTGTTCTTGGTATATTCTCTCTAACCTACAAGTTTATGCCGTTTAGTATGGAAATTGACCAGGCATTTATTGCAGCAATCTTAACTGTGATCGGATACTCACTAAATGACACTGTAGTTGTATTTGACAGAATTAGAGAATTTTTAAAAGAACACTCAACCTGGGAATTTGAAAAGACGGTAAATTCCGCTCTTAATAGTACTCTCTCAAGAACGCTTAATACATCATTTACGACTCTTGTTGTATTGTTAGCTATGTTCACATTTGGAGCTGACTCGTTAAGAGGGTTGTTATTTGCGTTGATGGTAGGGGTTTTAGTTGGAACTTACTCATCTGTATTTGTCGCAACTCCAATTATGAAGGACACACTGAAAAAATACAGAGATTAAGAATTCAATCTTAAATATTTTTTGTCTACGTAGAAAGTTCCAAATGGAATTAATGAAGCAGCACTAATAATAATAAATGCTTTAAAACTCCAATTAAATTTACATTTTCCAAGTACTGAAAATAATATGTAGACTACAAATAAGATTCCGTGAGGCATTCCAAGTAATTTTACGTAGGTTGGATCAAACAGTAAATATTTGATTGGCATTGCGATAAAAAGTAGTAGAATATATGACACACCTTCAAGTAAGGCAATTAATCTAAATAGTTTTATCATTAAGACTTTACGGTTTTTTTAAACATAAGATACAGACCAATTAATATAAATGGTATGCTTAATGTTTGGCCAGTATTCATGCCAAATATCCAATCCTCTCTCCCGTCAACCTGAGCTTGTTTGAAAAATTCAACTATAAAACGACTTGACCAAAGGAGAATAAAGAATAAACCAAATAAGTAACCAGTTTTCTTTATTTTATCAGTTTTCCAGTAAATATGGGCAACGATGAAAAATATAACAATGTAGCTAAATGCCTCATAAAGTTGTGCCGGGTGGCGAGCAAAATCTTCACCTAACTTTGAGAATACAACTCCAAGGGCGCTATCAGTTTCTTTTCCAACAATTTCTGAGTTAAAGAAATTTCCGATTCTAATAAATGCTCCTCCTATTGAAACAGGTATTAAAATTCTGTCAAGAATCCAAAGTACAGATTTTTTTAAAATTCTGGTGTTGTATAAATACATTGCTGTAATTATTCCAATAGCAGCTCCATGACTTGCTAATCCTCTGAAGCCTGTAAACTCGAAAGTTGGATTAAATCTAAACGGCAGGAATACGCTAAAAAAATCTTGATCAAATAGTTCTATTTGATAAAAGATTACATGACCCAATCTAGCGCCTATCATTGTTCCTAAAATGGTGTAAACAAAAAGTGAATCAAGCTTTTCCATTGATAATCCTTCTTTTTTGTATATGATTTGCATTATATAAAAGCCTAAAATAAACGCTAGCATCCACATCAAGCTGTAATAGTAAATTGTGAATTTTCCAAAAATTGTGAAACCTTCTGAACTGGGATCCCAAACAAATTGTAATATTTCCATAATTATTTTCTTTTAAATTTTTTAGGAACAGGGTCATAACCAGATGAACCCCAGGGATGACATCTTAAAATTCTTCTGACTGCAAGATATGATCCAAAAAATAATCCATGTTTATTAAGCGCCTCTATTGAGTAATGAGAACATGTTGGTTGGTGTCTACAAGTTGCGGGAAAATAAGGAGATATGGCTCTTTGGTAAAATTTAATTATCAAAACAAAGGGATAGATCAAAAATTTCATTTGCTAATCAATTGTATATGATGAATCTTTATCGGAATCATTTATAGAAATACCTTTATTTTTTAACATATCCCGGATTTTATCACTAAGATCATAATTCTTATTTTTTCTTGCATCACTTCTTAATTCAAGGAGAATATCAATAACATCATCAATTTTGTTATTTTCAATATTTGGTAAATTTGGTTTTTGAAGTCCCATGATATCAAATACAAATGAATTTATTGAGCTAACCAAAACTTCCCAATCTTTTTTTGAAATACGGGCTTTTTCTTTATTTGTTTTATTAATAAACTTAACAGCCTCAAAAATATTTGCTATTAAAATGGGTGTATTAAAGTCATCATTCATTGCCATGTAGCAATTATTAACCCATTCTTTGACATCAAAATCTGAATCGTTGCTAAAATTTTCAAAATTTTCTAATATTAAGATGCTATCTATTAGTTTATTGAATCCTTTCTCTGAGGCTAAAAGAGCATCATCGCTAAGGTCCAAAACACTTCTGTAATGAGCTTGAAGCATAAAAAATTTCACACATGACTCAGAGAAAGTTTTAGAAAGTAGATTAGAACCTTTTGAGAAAATTTCAACCGGTAAAATATTATTGTCAGTTGATTTTGACATTTTCTGACCATTTAAGGTCAGCATATTCGCATGCACCCAATAATTAGCAGCATTAGTACCAAAACAAATATTTGATTGCGCAATTTCACATTCATGATGAGGAAATTTTAAATCAATTCCCCCTCCGTGAATGTCAAAAATGTCTCCCAAATATTTATTACTCATAGCAGTACATTCGATATGCCATCCAGGAAATCCTTCACTCCAAGGGGAACCCCACTTCATTATATGTCTTGGTTCAGCTTTTTTCCATAATGCAAAATCTTGAGGATTTTTTTTATCAGATTGTCCGTCTAATGATCTTGAATTATGTATTAAATCCTCTAAATTTCGTTTACTTAAAACGCCATAATTATTTGACTTACTATACTCAATGACATCAAAATAAACAGATCCATTTACTACATATGCCATGTCGTGATCAATTATTTTCTTGATAAGCTTGATTTGATCAGTAATATGACCAGTAGCGGTTGGTTCAATATTAGGAGGCAATAAATTAAACTTTCTTACTGTTTCATGAAAATCGTAAGTATATTTTTGAACTACTTCCATTGGCTCAAGATTTTCAAGTCTGGCTTTTTTACTTATTCTATCTTCACCCTGATCTTCATCGTTTTCAAGATGACCCACATCAGTGATATTACGAACGTACCTGACCTTGTATCCGATGTGAGAAAGATATCTATATATAATATCAAATGATGTAAATGTCCTAAGATTTCCTAAATGAACATTACTGTAAACAGTTGGTCCACAAACATACATTCCAACATGCCCTTTTGTAATAGTATTGAAATTTTCTTTTTTGCCAGAAATACTGTTATATATTCTTAATTGCTGATCAACAGAATGCATGTAATAAAATTACACTTTAAATTCCATTGAAAGAAGTATCTAATTGAATATATTTTAAGAATTCATCTTTGGTAGAACTATCATATTTGAATTTACCACCAAATTCACTTGTTACAGTGCTTGAGGAAGTATCTTTGATTCCTCTTGAATTTACACATAAATGCTTAGCATCAATTACACATGCTACGTCATCTGTGTTAAGTGCTTTTTGTAGTTCTTTTACAATTTGCTTAGTAAGTCTTTCTTGCACTTGAGGTCTTTTAGCGTAATAATCAACTATGCGGTTCATTTTTGATAACCCAATTACATTTCCACTAGAAATGTATGCGATATGTGCTTTACCAACTATGGGTAAAAAATGATGTTCACATGTAGAGTAAAGGGTTATATCTTTTTCAACAAGCATTTCTTGGTATTGATACTTGTTATCAAATGTTGATGCTTTTGGTTTATTTTTTGGATTTAATCCACAAAATAATTCGTTAACATAAGATTTGGCTATTCTTTTCGGAGTACCCATTAAACTGTCATCAGTTAGGTCTAAACCTAGAGTCAACATTATTTCTTTTACATGATCTTGGATTATCAAAATTTTTTCTTCATCTGACTTTTCGAAGGCATCGTCCCTAATTGGGGTAAAATCAGATGTTGATATGTGGTCGTCTCCAATTTCGTCATCGGTTAGTAGAATTTTGTCATTTATTCTCATAACTATATTTTTTAATTTACAAAGCTAACTTAGCAATTACCGTGCCTAATATAAAGAACATTTTTTAAGTAAAAAAAATAAATTAAATTAGCCTAAACTTGTAAGGATAGATGAAGCTAGC
>CABYEA010000029.1 GCA_902517895.1 uncultured Bacteroidota bacterium | reverse complement strand
GTTACAAATGATAAGTCAATTATGGTATCATTTAATTTGTATCCAATCCCAAGAGAAAAACTTTTGACTGAATCGTCAGCGTTTTCAAATTCAGATACTGAATCAGAGTTGTATGGGGAGTTTTCATACATATAACCACCTCTAAAACTAAACCTATTTGAAAGAATTTCTGCTCCAAATCTATATGTGTTTACCTCTTTGAGTGTTAATGAAATTTCCTGATTTAGATTAGAAAAATATAAATCAGAATTAGGCTTAAATTTCATAGAGCTATAATCTCTTCTGGAATAATCGAAGCTGAATAATCCAAAATTTTCGAAAACAAATGCGGTAGCTGCAGAAATTTTTGAAGGAGTTTTTAGCGTGTAATCTTCGTAAAGATTTATTGCATTTGGATTTGTTACAAGTAAAGAAATATTATCATCTTCGTCAATAATTGATGTTTCAAGATATTGAGTGGTTTCTTCTGAAATGGTATACCAGGTAGGTGTATCGTAGGTGAATCCAAATCTAATTATTTCTGAAACTTTACTTATAAAACCAAACTGTGCAGAAAAACCATCACCAAATGCAGAAAGTTTATTTTCAAAGTAAATGCCATTAACCCTAAACTGACCACTCTCACCATTTGAGTTAGACTCGTTCATGATAGTATAATTATCATAATCAATAAAATGATTATTCAAATTGAAGCCAAAATAAAAATTATCATCATATTGGAAACCAGCATTAAATGAAAGTTTTCCATTGTACCCTCTACTAATCGATCTAAAATCCTGATTGAAAGTTCCTACGGGAACATTTGAGATATATGATGAGTTATCTTCACTAAATTCTACAGGATCTAATATAAAAGATTCGTAACCTAGGAGTGCTTGCTGATGAGCAAAACCAAACACGTTACCAATATCAATGTAAGCGTCTGTCAGGGATTCTCCGTCAAAAACTGAGATTTGATCGAGCCTTAAACCTGTTGCATTATTTAAAAAATAGCTGTCTATCGAATTAGTATTGGAAACATTATAAACCGAAAATTCATTAAAATTATTTTTTGATTGGTTATATGAAATTCCAACAGAAATTTTTTTCCATTTGTTATTTTCATCAAGGTTTTCAAAATTAATAACTCCACCAATTTGATTTAGGGTTATATTATTTTTATCAAAATTATCCGAACTATTTAATAAACTAGCTACACCAGATTTATTGTCTGATCCAAAACTTAACGAAAAATGACCATCATTTAAAATAGCAGAACTTGCAGGATTAACAGCAATAGCACTTAAATCTCCACCAAGAGCACCGAATGATCCACTCATGGAATTAAATCTAGCAGTTCCTTGGTATGAATTACTTGAGTAATTTAGAGCATCACCAATAGTTTGGGCAAATACCAAACAGTTAGTTGCAAATACTAAAATTAAAAAGATTTTTAATTTAAATTTCATAGTAAATGATTTTAAAAATTATCTTCCAGACCTTCCACCTTTAGACGATGATCCGCCAGTGCTTACACCTCTTGAAAAGGAAGAGCTGGAGGATGGTCTGCTAAAACTTGGGCTTGAATAACTTGGTCTTGAGTAATTTGAATTATTAGATGGCTTATAACCATCATTAGCAGGTCTAGAGTAATTACTACTTGGTCTTGAGTAGTTATTATTAGGTTTTGCATTGTTACTTCTGTTATTGTCAGATCTTGAAAAACTGTTTGAAGATCCAGTAGTATTAAATGGTTTATTATACATACTTGGGTTAACTCTAGCAGCGTTGTTAATCCTTTCAATCCTGGATAATCTATCACTCAGACTGCTTGATCCAGATCTGTTAAATCTATTCCTTATGTTAGTATTTGTTAAATTGTTAGACCGGGAAGAAATTAAAGATCTTGAAGAAACAATATTTCTTGAATTTCTCCTACCATTGATAAATGAAACGTTTGAGTCAAAGTTTCTGCCATAGGGGTTGTAATTATACCAGGAATTATAGGGTCTCCACCAAGGGTGGTATCCATACGGGTAGCCATAACCATAACCAAAATAGAAAGAATCATAATACCCCCAAAAAGGATTAAACGGATCATACATGCCTCCGTAAAAAGGGAATGGTCTTGACCAATAATTATTATATCCATAACCCCAAGTACTTAAGTTTCCATAGCCATATCCATAATTCCACATCCAATTTGGATACCTCCAATTTGACCAAAAACTATTATTGTTGTATGAATGTATATTAATTACTACCGAGTCCTTATATTCTCCCCACGGGCCATAATTTTTAACAATTGAATCGTTTTCGGGAGTCTTGTAATTTTCAACATCAGTAAACAGCTGATCGCTTAATTCATTACCTGAGAACATTAGTACTTTTTCGTTAAATGCAGACTTGTAATAATCATTGTTTCCTTTATTCTTAGTCTCATTATTTTCAGCAACAGCATATTTGTCTGATGAAACATTATTTTGATAAATACCATCATTAATGTAACCACTGTATTGATAAGATCCACAAGAGGAGATAGTTGAAAAAACTATTAGAAAATAAAACAGATTCTTTGCGAAATAAAATTTTTTGTGGTCCATATCTTTAATTTTAATTGTTGAACGTTCTAAAATTAATTAGATTTGTAATCAATATTATTAAGATCTCAATTGTTATGCCAATTTACAAAAAATGGACAAAAAATTAGTTAGTAGAGAAGAAGATTATTCTAGGTGGTATAACGATCTTGTTGTTAAGGCTGGATTGGCAGAAAATTCTGCTGTCAGAGGATGTATGATAATTAAGCCATATGGTTATGCTATTTGGGAAAAAATGCAATATCAATTGGACCAAATGTTTAAAAAAACAGGACACGAAAATGCATATTTCCCCCTATTTGTTCCGAAAAGCTTATTTGAAGCCGAAGAAAAAAACGCTGAAGGTTTTGCCAAAGAATGTGCAATAGTGACACACTATAGACTGCAGACTGATCCTAAAAATAAAGGTAAGCTTAGGGTAGATCCCAAAGCAAAATTAGAAGAAGAGTTAATTATTAGACCTACAAGCGAAGCAATTATTTGGAATACTTATAAAAATTGGATTCAGTCCTACAGAGATTTGCCGATACTGATAAATCAGTGGGCTAATGTAGTTCGTTGGGAAATGAGAACTAGATTATTCTTAAGAACCGCTGAGTTTTTATGGCAGGAGGGTCATACTGCACATGAAACGAAAAATCAAGCTATTGAAGAAACTGTAATGATAAATAATTTGTATGCTGATTTTGCAGAAAACTTTATGTCAATGCCGGTGATAAAAGGGTTGAAGTCTAAAAACGAAACTTTTGCTGGTGCAGAAAAGACATATTGTATTGAGGCTTTGATGCAAGACGGAAAAGCATTACAGGCGGGTACTTCTCATTTCCTTGGTCAAAACTTTGCAAAAGCATTTGATGTAAAATTTGCTGATCGAGAGGGTAAATTAAATTATGTATGGGCAACTTCCTGGGGCGTATCATCTAGATTAATGGGAGCTTTAATCATGACACACAGTGACGATAAAGGATTGGTATTGCCACCAAAATTAGCTCCACATCAAGTCATTTTTATTCCAATTTACAAAAGTGAGGATCAATTAAAATCAATTGCAGAAGTCGTTGATGAGCTAAGATCTCGCTTCGATAATCAAGGAATTAGCTCTAAATTTGACAGTACAGAAACCAAGAGACCTGGTGAAAAATTTGCTCAACATGAAATTCAGGGTGTCCCTGTTAGGATAACAATTGGCCCTAAGGATTTAGAAAATGGTTCAATTGAGATATTTAGAAGGGATACATTTGAAAAAAAACTTATTCAAATTGATGATTCCGTAGATTATGTTTTACAGTTACTTGATGAAATTCAAAATAATCTTTACAAAAAAGCTCTAATCTTTAGAGATGAAAATATCACCGAGGTAGATAGTTTTGATGATTTTAAAAGTATTTTAGAAAATAAGGGTGGTTTTATTTCTGCACATTGGGACGGAACTGATGAAACTGAGAATAAAATTAAGGAGTTAACAAAAGCTACAATAAGATGTATTCCTGAAGGACTAAAAACCACAGGAAAATGTATTTTTTCAGGAAAACCATCCCTACAAAGAGTTCTGTTTGCCAAGGCATATTAGTTAATCACTTACATTTTTCCTTCAAGAAGTTGTATCATTTAAAAATAGTTGTATTTTTGCACGCGCAACTATTGTTAAACAATAATTGGCCCGTTCGTCTATCGGCTAGGACGCCAGGTTTTCATCCTGGTAAGAGGGGTTCGATTCCCCTACGGGCTACAAAAATTTAAAATTATGGCAAATCATAAATCAGCTATTAAAAGAATTAGAAGTAGCGAAGAAAAAAAACAAAGAAATAAATACCAGCACAAGACTGCTAGAACTGCTATGAAAAAATTCTTTGAGATTAATAAAAAGAAAGAAGCTGCAAAAGAATTACCACATTTAAACTCAATGATTGATAAGCTGGCTAAGAATAATATCATTCATTATAAAAAGGCTGCTAATTTAAAATCAAACTTTGCAAAGCACGCTGACGGTTTAAAAAAATAAAAACTCTCATTGCATGTCACTAATTATAATCTTTTAGCGTTTCAAGCATAAAAGATTTTGAAAATGAAAATGCCTTTTCACGGCTTTCATGATTACCTCCTAAATTTACACCTCTTTTTACACAAAACAGAAACCCAATTTTCTGCATCAAAGGAGAAGACATTGGCAAATTAAAATAGTTCATTAAAACATCTCCGTAAGAATTTAATTTAAATAAACAATTTTTAAAGCTATAGCCTTTTTCATTAAATGTGACAGGATCTTTACTGTCAAAAGAATGATGTGAATTTGGATATATTGTTAAATTAATATTGGAATTTTCTGAAATTTTATTTACAAAATAATCACATGCCTTAGCAGGTGTCCAATTGTCTAGTTCTCCTATTAAAATATGAATTGGGGAGTCAGTAAATTCAGTATTTTCTAAATCAAAAAAACAAGGAGGATAAAAAGATAGATGTGATGCAAATTTTAAGTCGTTAGAAATGGCTTTCATTATTGGCTTCCACCCTGAAAACAAAGCTACGGCACCTCCCAAACTCCAACCAGTGATCGAAACCTTATTTTTGTCAATATTTGGGTGATCTGCTAGCTCTTTAAATGCTCTATATGCATCTAAAATAATCGTTGCAGTGGTTACCTCAATTTGTGAACCAACAGTTGAGGATATGTTTCTGCTTTTAAAACTATTTAGTTCAAATGTTGCAAAACCATTTTCCTGGTACATTTCCATATATTCGTGGTGATGCTCTTTCCAACCTAAACTGCCTGCTACTCCAATAATTAAGGGATATTTTTTGCTTTGTTCCAATGAATCGTTTGGCAACGTAAGCTTTCCAAAAACCCGTTGAACCTTCTGCCTTTCTAAGTCTGTGATTAAATCACTAAGCGCAAATGGATTAGCACTATTGAAAGTTATATTTTCAATTTTTTGAGCATTTGCATCAATAAAAATC
>CABYEA010000028.1 GCA_902517895.1 uncultured Bacteroidota bacterium | reverse complement strand
ACAATTTTCTTAACATCATCATTAACTATACTATTGTCAACTATATCATCATGAAACTTATCTAATTCTTCTTTTGTAGGTAACTCACCAAAAATAAGCAGATAAGCAACCTCCAAGAATGAAGCTTTTTTTGCTAATTCCTCAACATCATAACCCCTGTATCTAAGAATTCCTTTTTCGCCATCCAAGTATGTTATTTTACTCTCACATGAGGCGGTATTTTTAAAACCCCTATCAATTGTAGTGACTCCTTCAGAAAATGATCTTAAATTTTTTATATCAATACATACATCTCCTTCAATACCTTTATATACGGGGAAATCATAGCTTTCACCATCAATACTTATTGTAGCTTTATCAGACACGATTAAATTGTTTGAAGTTGTTTTTAACTTTTGCAAAACTACAAAATATCTTGCAAAAATTAAAGATTTACATTAAGAGATTTGCTATTTAGTGCAGGTTGATTTTAAAGGCTTTTGTTTTTGGAAATATTGCGTTATCTGCTAACTCCTCTTCAATCCTTAATAACTGATTATATTTTGCCATCCTATCTGATCTGGATATAGATCCGGTTTTGATCTGCCCACAATTTAATGCAACTGACAAATCAGCAATTGTATTATCCTCAGTTTCACCTGATCTGTGAGACATCACAGTAGTATATCCGGCCTCATGAGCCATGTTAACTGCGTTTATAGTTTCTGTCAATGAACCTATTTGATTCACCTTAATTAGAATTGAGTTAGCAATATTTTCATCAATACCTTTTTTAAGCCTTACTGTGTTAGTAACAAATAAGTCATCACCAACAAGCTGAACTGAATCTCCAACAAGTTCTGTTAAATACTTCCATCCTTCCCAATCATTTTCGTCCATTCCATCTTCAATAGATACGATTGGATATTTTTTGGATAATTCAGCTAAATACTCAGCTTGCTGTTTACTGTCTCTTAATTTACCCTCAGTTCCTTCAAAAATTGTATAATCATAATAACCATCTTTATAAAACTCAGCTGATGCACAATCCAAGGCGATTAGAATATCCTTGCCGAATTTATAACCAGAATTTTTCACTGCTGTCTGAATTGTTTCAATAGCATCCTCGGTTCCATTTAATTTTGGAGCAAAACCACCTTCATCCCCTACACTTGTACTCAATCCTCTAGATTTTAATACTTTTTTTAGTGAATGAAAAATTTCACTTCCCATTTTCATGGCATCAGAAAAACTATCTGATGATACGGGCATTATCATAAATTCCTGAAATGCTATGGGAGCATCACTGTGAGAACCTCCATTAATAATATTCATCATTGGCACTGGAAGCATATTTGCCTTCGGATCTAAGTATCTAAAAAGTGAAATTTTCTTCTCCTTTGCTGCTGCTTTTGCTATAGCTAAAGACACTCCAAGAATCGCATTTGCACCTAATTTTGATTTATTTGCTGTTCCGTCCAAAGAAATCATATGATTATCATTTGATTTTTGATCAAATACTGATTTTCCAATTAGTTCCTTTGAAATAACATTATTAATATTTGAAACTGCATTTAAAACCCCTTTGCCATGATAGTCTTTTCCGCCATCTCTCAATTCAACGGCTTCATGCTCGCCGGTTGAAGCCCCAGATGGAACAGCTGCCCTTCCAAGGACTAAATTTTCTGTAAGAATATCAACCTCTACCGTTGGGTTTCCTCTGGAATCAAAAATTTGTCTTGCTATAATATTTTTAATTTTAGCCATCTATTTTCCTTTAGATATATTTCCAATGAACTGATCAAATAAGTAAGATGCATCGTGAGGGCCAGGGCTAGCCTCAGGATGATATTGTACCGAAAAACAATTTTTATTTTTCATTTCAATACCAGCTACAGTGTCATCATTTAAGTGAATGTGTGTAATTCTTATATTTTGATTTGCCTCCGTTTCTTCACGACTAATTGCAAAACCATGATTTTGAGATGTAATTTCTCCCTTTCCAGAAATTAAGTTCTTAACCGGATGATTAATACCTCGATGACCATTATGCATCTTGTATGTTGAAATACCATTAGCTAGAGCTATAATTTGATGACCTAAGCAAATACCAAATAGTGGGAGGTCATTTTTAATAACTTTCTTTGCAAGATTTTGTGCATCCTTTAAAGGCTCTGGATCTCCAGGCCCGTTTGAAATAAAATATGCATCTGGATTCCAAGAGCTCATTTCTTCAAAAGAACTACTATATGGAAAAACTTTAATATAGCAATCTCTTTTGGAAAGGTTTCTAAGAATATTTTTTTTAATTCCAAGGTCAAGTGCGGCAACCTTAAATTTAGCTTTTTCATTACCGTAAAAATATGGTTCTTTAGTTGAAACTTTTGATGCCAACTCTAGACCATCCATACTTGGAATTTTAGATAGTTCTTTTTTTAGTTCTTCAATATTTTCAATATTAGTAGATATTACCGCATTCATTGCACCATTATCTCTTATGTAAGAGACTAATGCTCTAGTATCAACGTCAGAAATTGCCAATAAATTATTTTTCTCAAAAAAATTGTATAGTGAATCGATATCGCCATATCTTGAAAAGTTGTAAGTAAAGTTTCTGCAAATCAGGCCAGCTATTTTAACTGATTCCGATTCAACTTCATCTTCCTTAACTCCATAGTTTCCTATGTATGCATTAGTAGTCACCATCAGTTGTCCAAAATAAGATGGATCAGTAAAAATTTCCTGGTAACCAGTCATTCCTGTGTTAAAACACACTTCACCAAATGCAGAACCTTCTTTTCCAATGGATTTACCATGGAAAATTGTACCGTCTTCAAGTAAAATAATTGCTTTTTTTCTCTGGATGTATTGCATTTAAAAAAATGGTTAAACAAAAATAATTTATAATAATTAAAAACATAATTTTTTCCAAAAAAAAAAGGAGTAAAACTCCTTTTTTTAATTTTTTATTCACCAAATGCAAACTCTAGCATTCTAATAACATCTTTTTCATCTTTGTAGGATAGACCATTAGAATCTATAAAAGCCAGTATTTTACTAATATCAATTATACTATTTTCTAAAAGCTTATTTAGCGAGCGTCTATTCATTTTGAAACTTTCAATGGTTTTTTTATTGGAAGATCTTAAGAAGTAAGATTCTTTTTTAACATACTTGTCATTAGACCTGTTAAGCATAGGATTTCCAGATCCTGTAATGAGTTTGACAGAAAAACCTTTAAGGATTGAAAAAGTATTACCTGAGTAAAATAGCTCATAAACTCTGTTATCCTCGTTATTAAAATAGTTTTTATAAAATTTACCGTTTATTATGATTTGTTTTATGTTGTTGAAATTAAATGAAAATATAGAGTCATTATCATTTATCTTGGCTTCAAATGCATTTCTACTTATATTAAGGTTAATATTTCGAACTAGGAATCTTTCACCCGATAATGTTTGTATTTCACCATCATTATTCCACTCATCAAATAGGTATACCGAGCCAAGGATGACTTTATTTGGTGGATTATAAAAAAAAGATGTGCCAAAATTAGATGACTGGTCAATTCCGATTGCATTAAAATCAGTTCCAAGATTTGTTTGTGAGAAGAGTAGATTACAGTATAAAAGTGTTATTAGAAATATTAATCTCATTTGAAAAAATTTGTAATTAGCTTTTTTTCTTTTTTTTAGGAGCCTCTTCAGCAGGAGCCTCTTCTTCAGAAGGAGCTTCCTCAGCAGGAGCTTCCTCAGCAGGAGCTTCCTCAGCAGGAGCTTCCTCAGCAGGAGCTTCCTCAGTAGGAGCTTCCTCAGCAGGAGCTTCCTCAGCAGGAGCTTCCTCAGTTAATGTTTTTTGTCTAGTTCATCTGTTTTTTCATCAACCATTTGAGTAGAATTTGGTTCTGACTTTTTACCTCCTCTTCTACTTCTTCTTGTTGTTTTTTTCTTATTATTAGCGTAAGTATTATTATAATCAACTAGTTCAATCATTGCCATTTCAGCATTATCACCTAGCCTATTCCCAAGTCTGATTATCCTTGTGTATCCACCAGGTCTATTACCAACTCTTACAGCAACTTCTCTGAATAACTCGGCAACAGCATTTTTTTGTCTCATTCTTGAAAAAACTATTCTTCGATTGTGAGTTGTGTCAGATTTAGATTTTGTAATTAAAGGTTCCACAAACTTCTTAAGTGCTTTAGCCTTAGCCAATGTTGTATTAATCCTCTTATGTTCTATGAGTGAACATGACATATTGGCTAACATAGAGCTTCTATGTCCTTTCTTTCTACCAAGATGATTAAACTTTTTTCTATGCCTCATTATCTTTACTTTACTTTAAGTTTTATTCTTTTTCAAGTTTATATTTTGATAAATCCATCCCGAAACTTAAACCTTTGAGCATTACAAGCTCCTCTAATTCGGTTAGAGATTTTTTACCAAAGTTTCTAAACTTCATTAAATCATTTTTATTAAATGATACAAGATCTCCCAAAGTGTCAACTTCCGCCGCCTTTAAGCAGTTTAATGCTCGAACTGATAAATCCATATCAATTAATTTTGTTTTCAACAACTGTCTCATGTGAAGAGATTCTTCATCATAAGTTTCAGTTTTCGCAATTTCATCTGCTTCAAGAGTTATTCTCTCGTCCGAGAATAACATAAAATGATGAATTAAAATTCTAGCAGCATCGGTTAAGGCGTCTTGCGGAGTTATCGAACCATCAGTCACTATATCAAAAACAAGTTTTTCATAGTCAGTCTTCTGCTCAACTCTAAAGTCCTCGATGTGGTACTTTACGTTTTTAATAGGAGTAAAAATTGAATCTACAAAAATGGTTCCCAACTGGGCACTCTGGTTTTTATTTTCTTCCGAAGTTACATAACCTCTACCTTTGTCAATGGTGATCTCCATCTGAATTTGAACTTTTGGATCAAGTTTACAAATTACCTGATCAGAATTTAAAATCTGAAATCCTGATATAAATTTTTGAAAATCACCAGCTGTTATTGTGTCTTGTCCAGAAATTGAAATTGATACTAATTCATTATCAACATCTTCAATTTGTCTCTTAAATCTGACTTGTTTCAAATTTAGAACAATCTCAGTTACATCTTCCACAATACCAGGAATAGTAGAAAATTCGTGATCAACACCTTCAATTTTTAAAGACGTAATCGCAAAGCCTTCTAGAGAAGACAAAAGAACTCTTCTTAATGCATTACCAACCGTAAGCCCGTAACCGGGTTCAAGAGGTCTAAATTCAAATCTCCCCTCATAATCTGAGGACTCAATCATTATTACTTTATCTGGTTTTTGAAAATTTAATATTGCCATAATCTTATTTATAATTTGTTATTTAGAATATAATTCTACTATATATTGTTCGTTAATATTTTCTGGTATTTGAATTCTATCTGGAATTGAAACATAAGTACCCTCCATGGTTTCATCATTCCATGTAATCCACTCATATACCTGAGATGAATTTTTTAAACAGTTTTTTATTGATTCAACAGATTTGGATTTTTCTCTAACTGCAATTATATCACCAGCCCTAAGATTATAGGACGGAATATTTACAATTTCACCATTAACAGTTATATGCCTATGTGACACAAGCTGTCTGGCTCCTCTTCTTGAATTGGAAAGCCCCATTCTGTAGACAACGTTATCTAATCGAGATTCACATAACTGTAATAAAACTTCTCCGGTAATACCTTTTGAAGCAGTGGCCTTTTTGAATAAATTCCTAAATTGTCTTTCAAGGATTCCGTATGTATATTTAGCCTTTTGTTTTTCCATTAATTGGATAGCATACTCAGATTTCTTAGATCTTCTTTTATTATTTCCATGCTGTCCAGGAGGATAGTTCCTCTTTTCAAAGGACTTGTCATCGCCAAAAATTGGTTCTCCAAATTTTCTAGCGATTTTTGTTTTTGGACCAGTATATCTTGCCATTTTTTAAATTTTTATAGAGGAATTATGAATTAAGGTCAATCCTTCGATAATCAAAATCTCTATTATTATACTTATTGTTAAACTCTTCTTCTTTTAGGGGGTCTACATCCGTTGTGAGGAGTAGGAGTAACATCAACAATTTCTGTTACTTCAATACCACCGTTATGTATAGATCTTATCGCCGACTCTCTTCCATTTCCAGGACCCTTAACATAAACTTTTACTTTTCTTAAACCCGCTTCTTTTGCAACAGTGACAGCATCTTCAGCTGCCATTTGTGCTGCGTAAGGCGTATTTTTTTTTGTTCCTCTAAAACCCATTTTACCAGCAGATGACCATGAAATAACGTCACCATTTTTATTGGTTAGGGAAATAATTATATTGTTGAATGAGGCTGCTATATGAGCTTCACCATTAGATTCAACAACAACTTTTCTTTTTTTAGTACTAGATTTTGCCATATACTATTTTATTTAGTTACCTTTTTCTTGTTAGCAACAGTTTTTCTTTTTCCTTTTCTAGTTCTGGAATTATTCTTTGTTCTCTGCCCTCTAAGTGGTAATCCAGTTCTATGTCTAATTCCTCTGTAGCAGCCTATATCCATTAATCTCTTAATATTTAGCTGAGTTTCAGATCGTAATTCACCTTCAATTGTGAAAACTCCTACTGCCTCTCTAATTTTACTTATTTCTTCGTCAGACCAATCAGATACTTTTTTACTGTGATCAACACCAGCTTCATCTAATATTTTAGAAGCCCTACTATTTCCAATTCCGAAAATATAGGTTAGAGATATTACACCTCTTTTGTTTTTTGGTATGTCTATTCCTGCTATTCTTGCCATAATAATTAACCTTGTCTTTGTTTAAATCTAGGATTCTTCTTGTTTATCACATAAAGTCTCCCTTTTCTTCGTACGATTTTGCAATCTGCACTTCTCTTTTTTACTGAAGCTCTTACTTTCATTTTTTAAAATCTATAAGTTATTCTCGCCTTAGTCAAATCATAAGGACTCATTTCTAATTTTACTTTATCACCAGGCAACAATTTTATGTAATGCAAACGCATTTTTCCTGAAATATGTGCCGTCACAACGTGACCATTTTCTAATTCAACTCTAAACATTGCATTAGATAATGATTCAATTATTGTTCCTTCTTGTTCTATTGGTGCCTGTTTTGCCATAATTAATATTTTATATTGCTGGTTTTCTATCTCTACCCGCCTTCATCAGTCCATCATAATGTTTATTCAACAAATAAGAATTTACTTGCTGCATGGTATCAATTGCAACACCAACCATAATCAATAAAGATGTTCCCCCGAAAAATAATGCCCAACCAGCTTGTACATCCATAAACTTAACAACAACTGCTGGAAATACAGCTACAAGCGCTAAAAATATTGAACCGGGTAAAGTGATATGTGACATAATCGTATCTAAAAGATTTGAAGTATCTGTACCAGGCCTTATTCCTGGGATAAAACCTCCACTTCTTTTAAGATCGTCAGCAATTTTATTAGTTGGGACAGTTATCGCAGTGTAGAAATATGTAAACACAACAATTAAAAGTCCAAATACTAAATTATACCATAGTCCGAAAATATCTGCAAATTCAATTTCCATCCAACTTCCAAGATTAGAAATAAATTGAAAATCAATATTCTTTAATGATCCACCTAGAAAAGATGGAACAAACATAATTGCTTGGGCAAAAATTATCGGCATTACACCTGATGCATTTAATCTAAGTGGGATATACTGACGAGTACCCGCAACATTTCTATCAAATCCGCCTGATGCGGTACGTCTTGCGTATTGAACAGCAATTTTTCTTACAGCCATTACTAACATTACTGATGCAAGTATAATAGCAATCCAAATTACCAACTCAATGGAAATCATAATCAAACCACCATTAGATTCTGTCACTCTTGAAACCCACTCCTGAACAAATGACTGAGGCATTGTAGCAATAATACCAACCATAATTAAAAGAGAAATACCATTACCGATTCCTTTGTCAGTTATCTTTTCTCCAAGCCACATTGCAAAAATACAGCCAGTTACCAATATTATAATAGACGAAAAGTAAAACATTCCACCTTGCCCGAGCAAAAATGCTTCCTGAGGTATACCTAATGCTGGTAGGGCGGTTAGATACGCCGGTGATTGCACCAAACATATGGCTATTGTCAACCATCTAGTGATCTGTGTGAGCTTTTTCTGGCCACTAGCACCTTCTTTTTGTAGTTTCTGAAGGTATGGTATTGCGATGCCCATTAACTGAACTACAATTGATGCAGAAATATATGGCATTATTCCAAGTGCAAATACTGAAGCATTGGCAAATGCACCACCAGTAAAGGCATTTAATAGACCTAAGATACCTTGTTCAGTATTTTCGGCTATTTGACCTAATTTGGTTGCATCAATGCCTGGAAGAACTACCTGAGCGCCAAACCTGTAAACTAATAACATGGTTAGGGTTAAAAGAATTCTATCTTTTAGCTCTGTAATTTTCCAAATATTTTTTAATACTTCTATTACCTTATTCATACTTTAATTTATATGTTTATAGCTTCTCCTCCAGCAGCCTCTATGGCTGATTTAGCAGATGCTGTAAACTTGTGAGCTGAAACTTTAATTTTTCCTTTCAATTCACCTCTACCCAAAATTTTAACAAGCTCATTCTTTCTTACTAATCTTAATTTGATCATAGAATCAAAATCGAGCTTAGTTTTAATTTTTTTATTATCGATAAGAGATTGAATTGTATCTAGGTTTACTCCCTGATATTCAACCCTGTTTATATTTTTAAAACCAAATTTTGGGATTCTTCTCTGTAACGGCATTTGACCTCCTTCAAAACCTAATTTCTTAGAATATCCAGATCTAGACTTGGCTCCGTTATGGCCTCTAGTAGCAGTACCGCCTTTTCCAGAACCTTGTCCTCTACCGACTCTCTTACTATTTTTATTAATTGACCCTTTTGCAGGCTTTAAATTACTTAAATCCATTTTCTTATTTTTCTACAGTTACTAAGTGACTTACTTTGTTAATCATACCTAAAATATTAGGTGTATCATTATGCTCAACAGTCATCCCTAACTTTCTCAAACCAAGAGCAGCTAATGTTAATTTCTGT
>CABYEA010000027.1 GCA_902517895.1 uncultured Bacteroidota bacterium | reverse complement strand
CTTTGATTATATTTAAATTATTATCAAATAAGTAAATCTTATTATTTTGAGAGTCAAATATGTTTATGTAACTATTCTTTTCTAAATAATAAATTTTAAAATCTTGGTATTTCCCAAAAGAAATCTCAACACTGCTCTTTGAATCCGATAAAATATTTTTTTCAAGTGTTAAGATAGATGATTTATTACTAGCTACTTTGCTATTAATTGGCATAGACCCCTCAGCTGATGTATTTCCTCTCATATCTATCTTAATAATTTCGTTTTTTTTACTGCTGGTAACAAGAAAATTTTGATATTGAAATATTTCATAATCAGAGTAACTATATTTTGTGTCAGGTTCAATTCTGATTTTACCTCTTCGGTTTAAAATTACAAGTTCGTCAGATGTTTTAAATACGATAATGTCTTTGTTGATAATTCTAAAATGTTTTGGCTTTGTTAAGATTTTGGCTTTTTTATCATAATCAAATCCCCTGACCCTATTCCCCTTAGAATCAAACATAAATAATTCATTACCCTGCGTTATTAATAATCTGTAATTTTTATTATTATCATAATCAAATACAGAAAGCGGTTTTGTTATTTGGTCATTAAATTTTAACGGAAATTTTCCAACATTTCTGCCTTTTCTGTCTAACAAGTAAAGTGCCTTTTTAGTAGCAAAAACATACTGTAACTTTCCGTTTTTATAGCTGTCAATCTGATTAATTTCTTCAATAATTTTACCATCAATTTCTCTTGTCCATTCAACTTGTCCACGATCATTAATTAGGTACAATATATTTTTGGAATCTTGAATAAGAACTTCATTACTATTATTTATATGATTTTTTACTATCAGCGGGCCAAGTACAATATCGTTAGTAATACTTGATTCAAATTTTAATTCTATCGATGAGTTTGAATATTCATTTTTAAAATCTGAAATATAACCATTGATATTAACGATTTTATCCCCTTTCTTTAATTGGAATATTTTGTAGTATTCTAAATTTGAATTTGAAGACTCAAAGTTAAAGATATTTAGATTTTTTTCAAGATTTGAGCTGATTAAATCATAATCTTCAATTAAATCATTTTTAAAATCAAAATATGGTTCTTTTTCAGAGTTAATTATCTCTTGAATGGCCAATTTTTCATCATTTTCCTGAATATTGAAATAATAATCATCAAATACACCATTTATAGAAATTAGATTACTTGAGGCATCAATATTCAAAATTAAATTTCTGTTTGAATCATTTGATTCTATATTGAAAAGTTTTCTTAGTAGTTTATCAGTGTATAGGCCGTCCAGCGCTACACTAAAATTGATATTTGTTTGATTAATTTTTTGAAATTTTTTGCCAAAATAATTGTTGTTAATCAAAGGTTCGCGGTAGTCGTTACTTGAAATAACATCAATTTTTTCATATTTCAATTTTTTATCTGTAATTCTGTCATTTATAATCTCTGAGCCAATTATATCATACTGAAGTTTGCCATCAAATTCGTATAGTCCGATTACAACCTCTTTATCGTCATTTATTAGAGATATTTGTGAAACTAGGTTCTTTATTGTCAAATTAGAGTTTACAAGTGAATTTAAGTAGCCATTATTATCAATGCTATTTTTAAATTTTCCAAGATTGTTTATAGAAATTACAACACTTGAATTCTCGCTTACTAGGTCATATGAGTTTATTTCTTTTTTTATAATTTTTTCACATGAAGAAAAAATAAAGAATATTAGAATAATTAATACTTTATATCTCATAAATTATTTGTTACGCACTAAATTAAAAATCAATTATCAATTGTTCGTCAAAAAGCTTGAAACTTTTTCTGTGATGAACTGTAATTCCATGTTTTTTTATAGCTTCTTTGTGTTGTTTAGTTGGATAACCTTTATTTTTAGACCAAAAATAATTAGGAAACTCTTTTGATAATTTTTTCATGAATATATCTCTTGAGTACTTTGCCAGAATTGAAGCAGAAGCAATACTTAAGTATTTTTCGTCACCTTTAATTATGGTTTCGTGAGGGATATTTCCAAAATTTTTGAATCTATTTCCATCGATAATTAAAAACTCTGGTCTTATTTTTAAATTTTTAATGCATTTATGCATTGCTATAATAGATGCATTGAGAATATTCACATCATCAATTTTTTTTGGAAATATATTTTGAATACTGTAACTAATAGAGTTTTCAATTATAATTTTCGATAACCTCTCCCTGTCTTTATGTAAGAGTTTTTTTGAATCGTTAATTGCTTTATGATTAAAGTTTGGTTTCAGAATTACTGCAGCAGCTGTAACTGGGCCGGCCAGGGAACCTCTACCAGCCTCATCAATTCCACATTCAAAATTATATTTACTGAATTTTATTTTTAACATTAAAAATTTGTTAAATATTAGGGATTACTATGTTTGTAATTAACTTTGTAGCAAGTTGTAATAAAAAATGAAAAAACTCTTATCCTTTTATGTTTTTTTTATTTGTGTAAATTTTTTGCATTCTCAAAATCAATTATTCCCCGAGCTTAGGACAGAGGGTTTTGATAGAAGCGCAAATTTACAAAATTCCTCAATCAGAGATTCAATTGTTAGTAAATTTGGTGTTAGTACATCATTAAACAAAAATCCAGACGCAAAAATTGAAGATTATCTAATCATTTCAAGAGATAGTGATACAACCGTCGTAGACACATCCTTAACTATTAATAAATATTACAAATTAAATTATTTAAGAAAGGATGATTTTGATAAAATTCCATTTTCTAATACTGGTACAGCTTACAACACATTATCCTTTTCTAATTTTAGTTCAATCACTCCCAAGATGGGAGCTTCCAACAAGTATCTTTCTTATGAGTTAGTAGATGATATAGATTATTATTATCTTCCGACTCCATTTACAGAGCTTATGTATAGGTCGGTATTTGAGCAAGGGCAATTGCTTGATGCTATCTACTCTGTTAATACTTCTCGACAATTTAATTTTTCAATTTCCCGAAAGGGATTAAGATCCTTGGGGAATTACCAAAATTTTCTAAGTAGCAGCTCAAATTTTAATTTCACCACAAATTATATTTCAAAAAATAAGAATTATAAATTTAGAACTCATTTTACTAATCAAAGGCTATTTTCAGAACAAAATGGAGGTATAAATGATTCTGATATTTTGAACTTTGAAAATGGTAATAGCCAATTTTTGGACAGAGGAGTTTTTGATCCAAATTTTCAAAATGCACATAACGAGTTTTTAGGTAAGCGGTTTTATATAGATCAAAATTATGTGATTGTAAAAAAAGACTCAATTAGAAGTGGTATTGAATTGTTTAATTCAATATACCATGAAGAAAAAAAATATAAATTTCAACAAAGTTCTAGCGATGAATTTTTTGGTAGCTCTTATGCATCACAGGAGATTAATGATAAAATATTACTTAACACAATAAATCTAAATGTCGGATTGATTTACAGCAGCGAAAAATTAGGAAAGATAAATTTGGGTTTTAAATATATTGCAGACAGATACACTACAGATAACTATCAAATTGAAGAGTTAATTATTGATGATACAAAGACAATCAATTCTAAAACAACATTTCTTACGGCGAAATATTTAAAAATATTTTCAAAAATTGAATTAAATGTAAAAACAGAGAATTTCATTATCGGAGATAACAAATCAAATATGTTTGATTCTACGTTTAAGATAAAACTTAAAAATGATAGTTCTTTGGAATTCAACTATAAATTTATGTCAATGGTTCCGAATTATAATTTTCTTCTTTACACTAGCAATTATGAAAATTACAACTGGGATAATCAATTTGAAAACCCCGTTTCCAATTCAATTTCGTTCAAATTACAGTTAAATAAATTATTGGATTTGAATGCTGAGTTTATATCTGTAAATAATCACATACAATTTGAAAAATCAATGAGTGAAAATTTGTTAGATTTAACCGATTATTCAATTCTTCCTGTTCAACACAATGGAAACCTCGAAATCTTAAAGATTCAGCTAGCTAGAGAAATAAATTTTGGTAAATTTTCAATTGATTCAAAAATTCTCTTACAAAAATCTTTATCTGATGAAATAATTAATTTACCACAAATTGTTTCCAGAAATACAGTTTATTTCAGCACTGATATGTTTAAAAAAGCATTGTTTTTACAAACAGGATTCGGAATTAAATACTTTTCAAAATTTTACATGAATGGTTATGACCCTTTATTATCGGAATTGTATATTCAAAATGAAAAGGAGATAGGTGAATTTCCTTTGATTGATTTTTTTATTAACGCCAAGATTCAGCAGACAAGACTTTATTTTAAATTTGAGCACTTGAATTCTTCATTTAGTGGTTATAATTATTATTCAGCACCAAATTATCCATATAGGGATTTTACATTTAGATTTGGCTTAGTATGGAATTTTTTCATGTAGATAAGTTGTTGATAATAAAGTATATCTGTATATTCTCTGAAAAATATCTGTAAAATGTTTTGTACATCTCAAAAAGATACTATATTTGCAGGCGCTTCTGAGCAAAACATCTGGGTTTAAGGTAGTTTTTGTTGATAAATTCCTCCTAAATACAGATTGGATTGCTTTGCAAGCTAAAATAAGGGTTTTATATTTGCACCCCTGCTTATTTAAAAGCAGAGAAAAATTTATGTTCATTAAAATATTGAAATTGATTGACAGCGTAAATTAAAATTTATTTTAATTTCAGAGAATAAACCATCATGAGCAGATAGAATTTAATTTCTTTAGTTGTTAAATAGTATTTAAAATTTAACAATGAAGAGTTTGATCCTGGCTCAGGATGAACGCTAGCGGCAGGCCTAATACATGCAAGTCGAGGGGTAACAGGAAGTGCTTGCACTTCGCTGACGACCGGCGAACGGGTGAGTATCGCGTATACAATCTGCCTCATACTAGGGAATAGCCCGAAGAAATTTGGATTAATACCCTATAGTATCTTTATAAGGCATCTTATTAAGATTAAAGGTTACGGTATGAGATGAGTATGCGTTCTATTAGCTAGTAGGTGTGGTAACGGCACACCTAGGCTACGATAGATAGGGGCCCTGAGAGGGGGATCCCCCACACTGGTACTGAGACACGGACCAGACTCCTACGGGAGGCAGCAGTAAGGAATATTGGTCAATGGACGAAAGTCTGAACCAGCCATGCCGCGTGCAGGATGACTGCCCTATGGGTTGTAAACTGCTTTTATATAGGAAGAAAAACTTTCTCGTGAGAAAGCTTGACGGTACTATAAGAATAAGGATCGGCTAACTCCGTGCCAGCAGCCGCGGTAATACGGAGGATCCAAGCGTTATCCGGAATCATTGGGTTTAAAGGGTCCGTAGGTGGACAGATAAGTCAGAGGTGAAATCCTGCAGCTCAACTGTAGAACTGCCTTTGATACTGTTTGTCTTGAGTTATTATGAAGTGGTTAGAATGTGTAGTGTAGCGGTGAAATGCATAGATATTACACAGAATACCGATTGCGAAGGCAGATCACTAATAATTAACTGACACTGAGGGACGAAAGCGTGGGTAGCGAACAGGATTAGATACCCTGGTAGTCCACGCCGTAAACGATGGTCACTAGCTGTTTGGACTTCGGTCTGAGTGGCTAAGCGAAAGTGATAAGTGACCCACCTGGGGAGTACGTTCGCAAGAATGAAACTCAAAGGAATTGACGGGGGCCCGCACAAGCGGTGGAGCATGTGGTTTAATTCGATGATACGCGAGGAACCTTACCAGGGCTTAAATGTTAGGTGACAGATCTAGAAATAGATTTTTCTTCGGACACTTAACAAGGTGCTGCATGGTTGTCGTCAGCTCGTGCCGTGAGGTGTCAGGTTAAGTCCTATAACGAGCGCAACCCCTGTTGTTAGTTGCCAGCGAGTAATGTCGGGAACTCTAACAAGACTGCCAGTGCAAACTGTGAGGAAGGTGGGGATGACGTCAAATCATCACGGCCCTTACGTCCTGGGCTACACACGTGCTACAATGGTAGGTACAGAGAGCAGCCAATGCGCAAGCATGAGCAAATCTACAAAACCTATCTCAGTTCGGATCGGAGTCTGCAACTCGACTCCGTGAAGCTGGAATCGCTAGTAATCGGATATCAGCCATGATCCGGTGAATACGTTCCCGGGCCTTGTACACACCGCCCGTCAAGCCATGGAAGTTGGGAGTGCCTGAAGTCCGTTTCCGCAAGGATCGGCCTAGGGTAAAATCGATAACTAGGGCTAAGTCGTAACAAGGTAGCCGTACCGGAAGGTGCGGCTGGAACACCTCCTTTCTAGAGAAAGACGACTAAAGTTTCTTAAACTATCTAATCATATAGTTTATTCTCAACGCTGTTAATTATAATCATATAAGTGGAGTCTCATAGCTCAGCTGGTTAGAGCGCTACACTGATAATGTAGAGGTCGGCAGTTCAAGTCTGCCTGAGACTACTACGTTTAGTTTTATTACTAAATAAAATGAGGATTTTAGTAGCTGAGTTTATAATTCTGAGAACTCATTTTTATATGGGGGATTAGCTCAGCTGGCTAGAGCGCTAGATTTGCATTCTAGAGGTCGTGGGTTCGACTCCCACATTCTCCACAATCAGTTTTAAACTGAAAATGTTCTTTGACATATTGAAAAAAATACATGAAATTAGAAAATTTCTAAACAAATCTAAATTTGATTAATTAATTAATCAGGTTTACGAGCAATATAATTTATAACTCATAAAAATACAAAAGTTACAATAAGCTAATTAAGAGCGTAAGGTGGATGCCTTGGCTCTCAGAGGCGATGAAGGACGTGATAAGCTGCGATAAGCTACGGGGATTGGCACACACAATTTGATCCGTAGATTTCCGAATGGGGAAACCCACTATATTGAAGATATAGTATCCGTTAAGGAGGCAAACCCAGGGAACTGAAACATCTAAGTACCTGGAGGAATAGAAAACAAAAGTGATTCCGCTAGTAGTGGCGAGCGAACGCGGAACAGCCCAAACCAAAATTGTTTCGGCAATTTTGGGGTTGTAGGACCACGACATTGAATGTTTAATGAATTAGAATTCTTTGGAAAAAGAAACCATAGAGGGTGATAGTCCCGTATAAGTAAAGACAATTATTCATAGTGGTATCCTGAGTAGCGCGGGACACGTGTAATCCTGTGTGAATCTGGCGGGACCATCCGCTAAGGCTAAATACTCCTGAGAGACCGATAGTGAACTAGTACCGTGAGGGAAAGGTGAAAAGAACCTTGAATAAAGGAGTGAAATAGACCCTGAAACCTTACGCTTACAAGCGGTCGGAGCCATTCGTGGTGACGGCGTGCCTTTTGCATAATGAGCCTACGAGTTACCGTTTCTAGCAAGGTTAAGTACCTCAGGTATGGATCCGTAGCGAAAGCGAGTCTGAATAGGGCGCTTTAGTTAGTGGCGGTAGACGCGAAACCGTGTGATCTACCCATGGGCAGGGTGAAGCTGTAGTAACATATAGTGGAGGCCCGAACCCGTTGACGTTGAAAAGTCTTGGGATGACCTGTGGGTAGGGGTGAAAGGCCAATCAAACTCGGAAATAGCTCGTACTCCCCGAAATGCATTTAGGTGCAGCGTTGATTTAGTTTTATAGAGGTAGAGCTACTGATTGGATGCGGGGGTTTCACCACCTACCAATTCTTGACAAACTCCGAATGCTATAAAATGATGATCAGCAGTGAGGGCATGGGTGCTAAGGTCCATGTCCGAGAGGGAAAGAACCCAGACCATCAGCTAAGGTCCCAAAATGTATGTTAAGTTGAATAAACGAGGTTGAACTGCCCAGACAGCTAGGATGTTGGCTTGGAAGCAGCCATTCATTTAAAGAGTGCGTAACAGCTCACTAGTCGAGCGGTTCGGCATGGATAATAATCGGGCATAAACATACTACCGAAGCTATGGACTTGTAAAAGTGGTAGGGGAGCATTGTAGTGTCGCCGAAGGGGAAGCGTAAGCTTCCCTGGAGAAACTACAAAAGAAAATGTAGGCATAAGTAACGATAATGCGGGCGAGAAACCCGCACACCGAAAGACTAAGGTTTCCTCAGCTATGCTAATCAGCTGAGGGTTAGTCGGGACCTAACGCGAACCCGAAAGGGGTAGTGGATGGACAACAGGTTAATATTCCTGTACCTGCTCACAATAAAAGTGACGGAGGCGTGAATTTGGTGCGTACTGACGGAATAGTACGTTGAAGCCAGTGGTAACACGGCAATAGTACACTGAAACTTCGGTGGATGTGATAATTCAGAATAGCGACTTCCAAGAAAAACGAGTGAAGCAGCCCGTACCCTAAACCGACACAGGTAGTCGGGATGAGAATTCTAAGGTGCTCGAGTGATTCATGGCTAAGGAACTAGGCAAAATAGACCCGTAACTTCGGGAGAAGGGTCGCCCATCTTCGGATGGGCCGCAGTGAAAAGGTCCAGGCGACTGTTTATCAAAAACACAGGGCTATGCTAAATCGAAAGATGATGTATATGGCCTGACACCTGCCCGGTGCTGGAAGGTTAAGTGGAGGGTTTAGCTTCGGCGAAGATCTTAAATGAAGCCCCAGTAAACGGCGGCCGTAACTATAACGGTCCTAAGGTAGCGAAATTCCTTGTCGGGTAAGTTCCGACCTGCACGAATGGTGCAACGATCTGGACACTGTCTCGGCCATGAGCTCGGTGAAATTGTAGTATCGGTGAAGATGCCGATTACCCGCAGTGGGACGAAAAGACCCCGTGAACCTTTACTATAGCTTAGTATTGGCTTTGGATAAGTAATGTGTAGAATAGGTGGAAGACTTTGAAGCAGCATCGCTAGGTGTTGTGGAGTCAACCTGTGAAATACCACCCTTTGCTTATCTGAAGTCTAACCTCCAACGAGGGACAGTGCTTGGTGGGTAGTTTGACTGGGGTGGTCGCCTCCAAAAGAGTAACGGAGGCTTCTAAAGGTTCCCTCAGCACGCTTGGTAACCGTGCGTAGAGTGCAATGGCATAAGGGAGCTTGACTGAGAGACTGACAAGTCGATCAGGTACGAAAGTAGAGCATAGTGATCCGGTGGTTCCGCATGGAAGGGCCATCGCTCAAAGGATAAAAGGTACTCCGGGGATAACAGGCTGATCTCCCCCAAGAGCTCATATCGACGGGGGGGTTTGGCACCTCGATGTCGGCTCGTCACATCCTGGGGCTGGAGAAGGTCCCAAGGGTTGGGCTGTTCGCCCATTAAAGTGGCACGCGAGCTGGGTTCAGAACGTCGTGAGACAGTTCGGTCTCTATCTACTGTGGGCGTTAGAAATTTGAGTGGATCTGACTCTAGTACGAGAGGACCGAGTTGGACTAACCTCTGGTGTATCTGTTGTTCCGCCAGGAGCATTGCAGAGTAGCTATGTTGGGAAAGGATAAGCGCTGAAAGCATATAAGCGCGAAACCTACCACAAGATGAGATTTCTTTAAAGGGTCGTGGAAGATGACCACGTTGATAGGCTACAGGTGTAAAGGCAGTAATGTCATAGCCGAGTAGTACTAATTACCCATAAGCTTATTTAGCAAGTATTTTTATGCATGTATTTTTTTCAATATGTTATGATATTAAAAGTCTAGGGCGGTTATAGCGTCGGGGATCACCTCTTACCATTCCGAACAGAGAAGTAAAGTCCGATAGCGCCGATGGTACTACTAGTGTGGAAGAGTAGGTCACCGCCTTTCTTTATGGCCCCTGCAATTTATTGTAGGGGCTTTTTTTATATTTAACCTAAATATTGAAAATAAAAAACTCATATAACGTTATAGGGGTAATGTCAGGAACATCCCTAGATGGTGTTGATCTATGTTTTTCAAGCTTTTCATATGAAAATAATGACTGGAAATTTATAATTCGAGTTTCCTATACAAAGCCATATGAAAAAAGTTGGATAACAAAACTAACAA
>CABYEA010000026.1 GCA_902517895.1 uncultured Bacteroidota bacterium | reverse complement strand
AATACTAAATAGGAGGATTATTAAATATTTCAAGGTAAATTTATTTGATTAGTTATTTAAATATACAAATGCAATGTGATAATTTGCTATTTTTTATAATCAAATTTATTATTAGTTTAAATTTATACTTCTTAAAAACTTAGAGGATTGGAAAAGACTGTTTTAATCGGTGTAATAACAAATGATCAAGGATATGAAAAATCTATGGATTATTTGGATGAGCTTGCTTTTCTAACAGTTACTGCGGGGGGATCTGTCAAAAAGATTTTCACTCAAAAATTAAATCATCCTAATCCTAAAACATTTATTGGAGAAGGAAAAATTAATGAGATAAGAGAATATATTAAAGACAATGAGGTTAAAACTGTCATATTTGACGATGAATTGAGTGCTACTCAAGAGAGAAATATAAGTAAGATTTTCAATTGTAAAATACTGGACAGAACGAATTTGATTCTTGATATTTTTGCACAAAGAGCTAAAACCAGCTATGCAAAGACACAAGTTGAACTGGCTCAATGTCAATATCTATTGCCAAGGCTGAAAGGTATGTGGACTCATCTTGAAAGACAAAAAGGGGGTATCGGAATGAGAGGTCCTGGTGAAACAGAGATTGAAACAGATAGAAGAATAGTAAGGAATAAAATCTCTATACTTAAGGAAAAAATAAAATCAATAGATAAACAAATGCAAACCCAAAGGGGTAATAGAGGAAAGTTAGTAAGAGTCGCAATTGTTGGATATACTAATGTTGGAAAATCAACCCTTATGAATCTTCTATGTAAAGCTAAAGTCTTTGCTGAAGACAAGTTGTTTGCAACTTTAGATACAACTGTCAGAAAACTTGTAATCGGAAATCTTCCATTTCTAATGAGCGATACAGTTGGTTTTATAAGAAAATTACCAACCCAACTGGTTGAATCATTTAAAAGCACATTGGATGAGGTTAGAGAGGCAGACCTACTGGTACATGTAGTGGATATAACACATAATAACTTTGAAGAACATAAAGAATCTGTTGAAAAAATATTATCTGAAATCAATTCAATTAATAAGCCAACGATTTTAGTTTTTAATAAGATTGATAATTACAAGCAGCTAAAAATTGATGAAGATGATTTGACAACCAAGAGAACAAAAATGCACTATTCTTTAAGAGATTGGGAAAAAACATGGATGGGTCAACTTGGAAACAATGTGATTTTTATTTCGGCAATTGAAAAAAGTAACATAGATCAGCTTAAAAAACTTTTATATGCAAAAGTTAGAGAAATTCATGTAACAAGATTTCCATATAATAATTTTTTATATACTGAAATTACCTAGATTTTTTATAGACAGGAACAGCTGAACAAGCTTCGCCATACATAATACTTTTAGCAATTGGCTTAAGCTTAGTTGTAATTAAATGATATGCAGAAATTGGAATTTTTTCATCAGAGCAACCCTTTATAATTACTGACTTATTGCTGTAAACTGAATAATCTATATTATTTATAGCATCTTCGAAGTATTTTTCATATAGTTTTTCCTTATTCCCAATTATAGCCTTTTTTGTAAAGTTTTCCAATTGGGATGAAACTAACATATAAGCCCAAGTTGGGATGATTGCGTCAGAGCTGCAATGGACATAAACATATGAGTTTTTGTAATTACCCCATTCGTGATTTATTACATTAGTCCTAAATTCTTTTTCTTTTAAAAATAAACCTTCATGTAACCAATCTTTTATATCTAGCTCTAATATGTTTTTAGGCAGTTCAATGTCATCCATATTAATTGTTACTAATCCACTTTTTTGAACCCTATTTACTATTTCTTCAGTCATTAGATTTTATATCTTCGGTAACCTTTAGAGTTAGTGCTATCATCAGTGTGAGAAAATCTTATGCTGTGATTTGTTAAAGGTGATATTTTTTTTGATTTGTGCAGGTCTTGGTATTCGTCGAATGAGATTTCTTTACGCTTGTTTAATGTTTCAAAAAGTTTAGAGGTTTTAATTTTATCTTTCCAATTAGTTTGAATTTCACCTTGAAAAATTTTTGCCTTTGAACCACTTCCATAGCTAATGAAACCTACTTTTTGATTTCTAATCTCATTATCATTATCAAAATGATAATTTAACATACTCAGTAAAGACATAAATACAGAGGCAGAATACATATTTCCAATAGATGATGATGCTTTTTCGCCCGGTGCAATTTTACTTGTAATAAAGTTTTTATAAATATCTGACTTATATGCTTTTTTTGTAAAAAGTTCATCATCTTCTTGACCAATTTCAGCTAAAAGATCTTTATATGTAATATCCTTTTTTATCCAATTTAACCAGTTATTAAATATTATTCTACGTCCATGATATGCGTAGGGTAAATGAAAAATAATATGATTCCACTCGTTAAGGAAGTCAGTCTTTTTATTTTGTTGAAAATGAACAAAAGCCTCCTGCATTCTGTCAACATAGCATGCGTTTGAAAATTGTCCGTCAAACACAGGCTCGTCCTTAAACACTTCAATGATTTCACTATTATTATCCCAAAAATTAGATTTTGAGAAAATTTTCTCAAAGTCTTTGTTTGAAACATCTAAGTTTAATTTAGAAATAATCTCATCAATTAATTCTTTTTTGTTAAATGTTCTTCTTGGTTTAAAAAAGTCATTTTCACTTTTACTAGCTATCCCCCATACATTGTCAATAGAAATTAATGATGGGTTTTCAGTAATCAATAATGCTATTGCCCCAGCGCCCTGAGTATATTCACCTGTAGAGTTAAGTTCATACTTTGATAAATCTGAGCTTACAACAATTGCTTTTTTCCCAGGATTAACTGAAACCCAATCAATTGTATTTTGTAAAGCATCGACCCCACCTATACAAGCAAAGGTCAAGTCAGCTATATCACAATTTTTTAAACACCTTTCACCAAATTTTTTAGAAAAATATTTTTCCACCAAATCTGTAGCATATGTAGCAGAGGGTTTAGAAGCATCGAGTGCACTTTCTGTTCCCATGTATATTCTTCCAATTTCTTTTGGATCAACATTATTTTTCTCAAACAACTTAATAAGAGCGTTTGCTGCAAATGAGGACGGATCCTCGTTGGAGTCGGCAATTGCCATTTTTTCTAGGCCCAAACCTTTATTTAATTTTTGATAATCTAAATTTCTGTGCTGAGAAAGTTTTTCAATGGATAAGTAAATTGAAGGTACATAATATGAAATTGCATCAATACCTATTTTCTTCATAGTCTTATAAAATTCCTAATTCTAATTTTGCTTCATCACTCATTAAATCCTGAGACCAAGCAGGTTCAAAAGTAATTTCAACTTTTACATCTTTTACTCCTTCAACTGTTTTCACTTTTTCTTCCACATCGACAGGAAGTGTTTCTGCGACAGGGCAATTTGGTGTTGTCAAAGTCATCATAATTTTTACATCAAAATTCTCGTTTATCATAATATCATAAATTAGGCCAAGCTCATAAATATCTACTGGAATCTCCGGATCGAAAATTGTCTTAATTGTTTTTATAATTTTTTCACCAATAATATTAGGATCAAACTTTTCTTTTGTCATTTAATTAGATTTAGAAAATGCAATTGCGTAAAATTTTATTTTTTTTATCATGTTATTAAGCCCATTGGCTCTGTTAGGAGATAAGTGTTGTCTTAAGCCAATTTTGTCTATAAAATTGGTGTTGGCGTTAATTATATCTTCAGGTTTTTGATTTGAAAATATTCTTATCAATAAGCTAATAATTCCTTTAGTAATTATCGCATCACTGTCAGCGTAAAATCTAACCAATCCATCTTGCTTTTCCGCATGAAGCCAAACCTTACTTTGACACCCTTTTATTATATTTTCTTCTTTTTTATTTTCTTCACTAATCTTAGGAACAGATTTACCTAGTTCAATTAGGTATTCGTATTTATCCATCCATGCGTCAAATATAACAAACTCTTCAACGATTTCATTTTGTATATTACTGATCTTCAAGTTTGATTTTTAAATAAATGTTTATTTGAGATTAAGATAACATTTTTGAAGCTCTTTTAAGTGCATCAATTAAAATATTAATCTCGTGTATTGTGTTGTAAAAGCTAAAAGAGATTCTAATTGTTCCTGGAATATCAAAATAATCCATTATGGGTTGGGCACAATGATGACCAGTTCTAACAGCGATTCCTAAATTATCAATGACACTACCAATATCATAAGGATGTATTTCCCCAATATTAAAAGAGATTACAGAGACCTTAGTTTTAGATTTGCCATAAATTTTTATTCCATTAATTTCTTCAAGCTTTGATGTAGCATAGTCAAGCAAATAATCTTCGTATTCTTTGATATTTGCAAGACCAAGTTTATTTATATAATCTAAGGCTATTCCAGAGGCAATTACACCTGAGATATTAGGTGTTCCAGCTTCAAATTTATTTGGAAGATCAGCATAGGTAGATTTTTCAAAAGATACCTGGTCAATCATTTCCCCGCCACCTTGATATGGAGGAAGTTTTTCAAGCCATTCTTTTTTACCATACAATATTCCAACACCCGTTGGGCCACAAAGTTTATGCGCTGAACAGACATAAAAATCAACATCAAGTTTTCTTACATCGATTTCAAAATGTGGAGCTGCTTGAGCACCATCAATTAAAACAGCTGCACCTGCATTATGTGATTTTTCAATTATAGTTTCTATTGGATTAACAGTACCTAATGCGTTAGAAACATGATTAACAAAAACAACTTTGGTTTTATTTCCTAAAAGAGCTGAAAATTCGGAAAGATCTAAATCACCTTTTTCATTCATTGGAATAACTTTCATAATTGCTCCTGTCTTTTCACATAGCATTTGCCAAGGAACTATATTACTGTGATGTTCGAGTTGTGAAACGATAATTTCATCACCTTCTTTTAAAAATCCAGTAAAACCGTTAGATATAAGATTAATACTATGTGTGGTCCCTGAAGTGAAAATAATTTCACTGGCACTTCTAGCATTTAAATGTTCTTTAAACTTTTTTCTAGATTCCTCGTATTTTTCAGTAGCTAATTGACTTAATTTGTGTACTCCTCTATGAATATTTGAATTAAGATTTTTATAATAATCTGAAATAGAATCTATAACACAATTAGGAGTTTGAGATGTTGCTGCATTATCAAAATAGATTAATTGATTACCGTTTACTTTAGTGTTTAGAATTGGAAAATCATTTCTGATTGATTCTATGTTTTTTAAAATTTCCATTTTAAATATCAAATCCTATTTTAACCCCCAGTTTTTTGGCTATAATATCATTAATTCTTGTTTTGACTTCGGGAATACTTACGCTGCTTAATACTTTATTTGCAAAACCAAACATGAGCAAAGCAGTAGCTTCTTTTTCAGGAATACCACGAGATCTTAAGTAAAATAGTGCGTTTTTATCTAACTGACCTACAGTGCATCCATGAGAGCATTTAACATCATCTGCAAATATTTCAAGTTGTGGTTTTGTATTAATAGTTGCTTTATCTGAAATTAAAATATTATTATTAGCCTGAAAGGCATTGGTCTTTTGAGCCTCTTTTTCAACAAGAACTTGCCCATTGAAAACACCAACAGAATTTTCTCCAAAAATCCCTTTATAATCTTGATAGCTATTACAGTTTGGTTTTTTGTGATGAATAAGAGTATTGTGGTCAACATGTTGATTTTCTCCTATAATGGTAATTCCTTTTATTGTTGATTCAATTCTTTCACCATTTTGAAAAATGCTAAGATTATTTCTTGTTAATTCACCTCCGAAAGAAAATGTATGAAGCGTGTAGTCACTGTTTCTTTGTTGATTTATAAATGTATTATCAATTAATGATGCATTTCTATTATCATCTTGAATTTTATAATGCTGGACAATTGATCTTTGATTACAATATATTTCTGAGACATTATTAACTAAAATTCTATTCTCGCTTAAACTCTGATGTCTTTCAATAATTTCAACATGTGAATTTTCGTCTACAACGATCAAATTCCTAGGTTGGTACATAACTGATTCATTTTTACCAGTTGAAAAATAAACTATTTGAATGGGTTTATCAACTTGTACATTTTTTGGAATATGTATATATGACCCTTCACTAGAGAAGGCGGTATTGAGTGATGTTATGCCATCTTTTTTTGCAATTCTATCAAAATAATTTTCAATTACAATATCGTATTTTGATTGAGAAAGTGCAGAGGATAAAATACAAATATCCATTCCATCATGAGTTGTTTCAGAAAGATGTGAGCAATATTTTCCATCAACAAAAATGATTTTGTAAGATTCAATATCGTCAATTAAAAAATCTTTAATGTCTTTGAATTCTAAAGCTTCAGTGACAGTAGGAAATAATTTATAGTCGTAATCAAGTACTTTTTTTAGTGAAGTATATTTCCAGCTTTCCATTTTTTTTGTAGGAAAACCTTCTTTTTCAAATTTTTTGATTGATTTTGTTCTTATCCCATGTACATAAGAATCAACATTTTTTTGCTCCTCAAATGCGATAAAAGACGATAATAATTTTTCTTTAAGCTGTAACATGTTTACTTATTTACTTCCTCTTTTATCCAGTCATATCCTTTTTTTTCTAATTCATGAGCTAAATCTTTTGTACCAGACTTAACGATTTTACCGTCAAATAATACATGAACATAATCAGGAACAATATAATCTAAAAGCCTCTGGTAATGAGTAATTACCACCACTGCATTGTCTTGACTCTTTAATTTATTTACTCCGTTAGCAACAATTTTTAATGCGTCGATATCAAGACCTGAATCAGTTTCATCAAGTATTGAAAGTTTAGGCTCTAACATAGCCATTTGAAAAATTTCATTTCTTTTTTTCTCTCCCCCAGAAAAACCGTCGTTTATAGAACGAGAAAGAAATTTTTGATCAATATCTAATAATTCACATTTCTCCCTTAACATTTTGAGCATGTCTTTAGCAGGCATATCATTTTCACCTCTAGCTTTTCTTGTTTCGTTAATCGCAGTTTTAATAAAGTTGGTAGTTGTAATTCCAGGAATTTCAATTGGATATTGAAATGACATAAATATTCCTTTATGCGCTCTTTCCTCTGGAGATACTTCCTCTAAGTCTTCATTTTCAAACAGAATTTGACCATCTGTCACTTCATATTCTTCCTTGCCGGTAATTACAGAAGCCAATGTGCTTTTACCAGATCCATTCGGCCCCATGATTGCATGAATCTCACCAGCTTTAATTTCAAGGTCAATTCCATTAAGAATACCTTTGTCTTCAATTTTTGCGTGTATATTTTTAATTTTTAACATATTATATTTTTATCCTACAGAGCCCTCTAAACTTATTTCTAATAATTTTTGAGCTTCCACCGCAAACTCCATTGGAAGTTTATTTAGAACCTCTTTACTAAAACCATTAACAATAAGTGCTATAGCTTTTTCAGTATCAATTCCTCTTTGGTTGCAATAGAAAATTTGGTCTTCTCCGATTTTACTTGTTGTTGCTTCATGTTCAATTTGAGCAGACTTATTCTTTGTCTCAATATAAGGGAACGTATGCGCTCCACACTCATTCCCAATTAGTAAGCTATCACATTGCGAAAAATTTCTTGAATCTTTTGCTCGTGGACTGATGTGAACTAAACCTCTATAGCTATTTTGTGATTTTCCTGCTGAAATTCCTTTTGAAATTATAGTAGACTTAGTATTTTCTCCAAGATGTATCATTTTAGTTCCCGTATCTGCTTGCTGAAAATTATTTGTAACTGCTATTGAGTAAAACTCTCCAACAGAGTTTTTACCCTTAAGCACACAGGAAGGATATTTCCATGTTACTGCACTTCCGGTTTCAACTTGTGTCCATGAAATTTTTGCATTGTCTCCACAAACACCTCTTTTAGTCACAAAGTTAAATACACCACCTTTTCCTTCAGTATCACCAGGATACCAGTTTTGTACCGTGCTATATTTAATTTCTGCATCCTCAAGTGCAATAAGTTCAACAACAGCTGCATGTAATTGATTTTCGTCTCTGCTGGGAGCAGAACATCCCTCTAAGTAACTTACATAACTTCCTTTGTCAGCAACCACTAAAGTTCTTTCAAACTGACCTGTACCTGCTTTGTTAATTCTGAAGTAAGTTGATAATTCCATCGGACATTTAACCCCTTTTGGAATGTAACAAAATGATCCGTCACTAAAGACTGCTGAGTTTAACGCAGCATAGTAATTATCAGTCTTGGGAATGACAGTCCCAATGTATTTTTTGACTAATTCGGGATGCTTTTTGATTGCCTCATTCATTGAACAAAAAATAATTCCTTTTTCATTAAGGGTATCCTTAAAGGAAGTTGCAACAGAAACAGAATCAATTACAACATCCACTGCAACCCCGGCCAATTTCTTTTGTTCATCAACAGAAATACCCAACTTTTTAAAGGTTTCCAATAATTCTGGATCCACTTCGTCTAAACTGTTGTATTTTGGTTTGTTTGAGGGAGCTGAGTAATAAGAAATTTTTTGAAGATCAGGCTTTTCATATTTGACATTTGCCCATTCAGGCTCTTTCATCTCTTTCCATTTTTTAAATGCATCCAATCTCCAATCTGTCATCCATTTAGGCTCTTCTTTTTTATTAGAAATAGCTGCAATGATCTCTTCATTTAACCCCACAGGTAACGTGTCAGACTCTATGTCTGTGTAGAAACCATACTCGTACTCTTTGGTTTCTAGTTCCTTTTTTAAATCATCTTCAGTGTACTTACTCATAATTTTTATAATGAAAAACTTTCTCCACAACCACAAGTTCTATTTGCGTTTGGGTTGCTAAACACAAATCCCTTGCCATTTAATCCTCCAGAGTACTCTAATGTTGTACCAGCTAGGTAAAGCAAACTTTTTTTATCTACTACAATCTTTATTTCATTGTCCTCAAAAATTTTGTCATTTTCAAGAAGCTCTGCGTCAAATTTCATTTCATATGAAAGACCTGAGCATCCACCACTTTTAACTCCAACTCTTACGAAGTCAGATAAATGGTTAAAGCCATCATCTTTCATTAACTTAATTACCTTATTTTTTGCAACTTCTGAAATACTGATCATCAGCTTAAATTTTGTCGAAAAACAAATATACGATATAACTACATATTTTTTAAAAATATTGTCAATATTACGAATGTGATTAACACAGATTTAACTAAAAGAATGTAAATTTGAATTCTATGTTAGAAAATAAAAATAAAAACCTAACCAAATTAAAAGATTTAGGTGAATTTAACTTGATTGATATTCTTACCAAAGATTTAAAAACTAGACATAAATCAACCATAAAATCTATCGGTGATGATGCTGCTGTATTAGATTACAAATCTAAAAAAGTATTAGTTTCAACTGATTTTTTAGTTGAAGGAGTCCACTTTGACCTTTCTTACATGCCTTTGAAACATCTTGGCTACAAGGCTGTTATGGTTAATTTGTCTGATATCTATGCGATGAATGGGATTGCAAAGCACATAACTGTTTCCATTGCTATTTCAAATAGGTTTACACAAGAGGCTTTGGAAGAGTTATATGCTGGGATCAATTTAGCTTGTGAACATTATGATGTGGATTTTGTTGGTGGAGATACAACATCCTCTGTGACTGGACTTACTATTTCAGTGACTGCAATTGGAGAGGCTAATCTTAAAGATATTGTTTATAGAAACGGAGCAAAACCCAATGATTTGATTCTTGTATCAGGTGACTTGGGCTCTGCATTTATGGGGCTAAAAGTTTTAGAAAGAGAGAAAGAAGTATTTAAGGTCAATCCCAAAAATCAACCAGATTTAGACCAGTATACTTATTTAATTGAAAGACAATTAAAGCCTGAATCCAGAAAAGACATTGTAAGGCTATTGCAAGATTTAAAAGTAAAACCAACATCCATGATCGATGTTAGTGATGGTTTATCCTCAGAATTATTACATATATGTAAGCAAAGCAAAGTAGGTTGCGATTTGTATGAAAATAAAATCCCACTGGATCCACAACTGATTTCAACATGTGAAGAGTTTAAATTAAATGTTACAACATTAGCTTTAAACGGTGGGGAGGATTATGAGCTCTTGATGACCATCTCTCAGAAAGATTATGACAAGATAAAGGGTAATCCAAATTTTACAGTAATAGGATATATAAAAGAAGAAAATGCTGGAACAAACCTAGTATTAAGAGACAATTCAATTGTTGAATTGAAATCCAGGGGATGGGGTTCCAAAGAAGATTAGATATGAAATTTTTTTTGTTATTTTTTATCCTTCATGTTTTTCATTTTAACATCTATTCAGCCAATTATTATGTTTCTTCATCTGGTACAGATAATGGAAGTTGTGGATCAGAAGGTTCTCCATGTCAGACTATTCAGTATGCATTGGATAACAAAGTTAGTGCTGGAGATACACTTTATTTAAGAGGCGGTACTTACAGAGAAACAATTACAATTACAAATAATGGTTCATCTGGTAACTTAATAACAATACAAAATTATCCAAATGAGGTGGTTACGATTGATGGCACAACTGATATCACTGGTTCTTGGGGCACTTATAATAATGTGTCTGGCGCATATCAATTGACATATGCTGGTAGTAACGATATTACACAACTTTTTGTAGATGATCAACCAATGGTGAATGCAAGATGGCCAAATGCTCAGTTTAACGATGATTCTATATTTTCTCATTCTACTTGGGCCCAAGGAGATGAGGATAATAGTTCAAATGGTTCATTAACAATTGACACCAGTGGTTCTAATCATGATCCTGGTACGATTGATTTAGATGGTTCAATTGGAATTTTAAATATTGGTTCGTTCAAAACGTGGACTGTGGAAATCACTGATCATAATTTAGTCAGTGATGTTATAACTTATAATTCATCAGATCTTACCGGAAACTATAAGACAAAGCATCATTACTATTTTTTTGAGGGAAAAAAAGATTTTATTGACACTAATAATGAATGGTTTCACGATAAAACTAATAATATATTATACCTTTTTCCTGATGATGGATTAGATCCTTCAAACAGGTCAATAAAAGCAAAAACAACAGATTACAGAGTAACTTTTAACGCTGCTAATTATGTAAAATTTAAGGGTGTTAACTTTTTTGCAACGACTTTTCTAATGATCGGTAATTCTGATAACAATATTATAGAGGAGTGTAATTTTTATTTTCCAAGTGCTTCTAAAAGAATGCTTGGAACAACAAATGGAGTAGGCACTCCAAATGTTACAGAACTTGAAGGAAATGCTGATAATAATCACATATTGAAATGTTTATTTGAGAATTCTGAAGGAGAAGCTTTAAGAATTAAGGGAGACAACAATACAATAGAGAATAATTATTTTCATCATATCGATTGGAGTGTTTCTGATCTTGAATCGTTGATGGTATCCATATTATGCACTGGTGACGATAATATATTTGACAATAATTCAATTCATACAACTGGAGCTTCTGCCACAGTTCTTCCTGGTGAAAGATCTATATTTAGTTATAATAATATAACAAATACCGGTCTTCTTCAATCTGATGGAGCTGTGTTTCAAGGTACATCAGCTAATGTTTCCGGATCTGTTGTTCACCACAATTATATTTATGATACCGAAAAATATGCTTTTAGATATGATGCGCCTGGGGGTGATGCATCGTCAGCTGGAAGTTATGGGATAATGCATCACAATATTGCTGACAATACTAATGGTTTAATGATTAAAGGAAATAATCAAATTATTGCCCACAATACAATCATCAATACTCAAAATAATAAAAATGATATTGTAATACTTTCTGAAGATTGCTCAAATACAAATACTTGGCTTTTTAACAATCTTGCAGAAAAAATAGGCGCACACAGAAGCGCTACATCATTTTCTCTTTCAGCAAATAGTCCAATTCCAATAGCCGGAAATGTAGGCGGATCAAATTATGGATATTTGGAGGACAATAATAGCACTCCTAACGATTCAGATGATGATTTTTGGAGAGCATGTGTCAACGGAGTAGAGACTTTATCAAACGGGGACACATACAATAATACAACCGCAGGAGTGGGTAGTTCCCAAGATAATATTGATCAAATAACTGTTGCAACTGCTGGAGTCACAAGAACGGGGATTGCCTATAATGCAGATGTTGAGAGTTTGATAAACTATAGTTCCTCTACTGAAAAAATTGAATCACGTTATTACCCCACTAGCAATACGATTATTGATCAAGGAGTTACTTTAACAAGTACTCCAACAGGATCTTCAAGTTACGGTCCTTCGTCAAATTTCATTTATACACCAATAACAGGAAGTTCAAGGCAGTTGAATCAACTTATTCCGCATACAAACGCTGGATCAGGAGCAGATATTGGTGCTTTTGAAGTTGGTGAATCTTGGACTACCGGAATTAATTGGACCCCAAAATTTCACACGACAATATGGAAAAAAACAGCAGCTACATCAGACTGGAACACTGCATCAAATTGGTCAACGGGTTATGTGCCAACCTCTGACATACACGTTATAATTCCAACAGGTGCAGCTCGTTATCCTGAAATTTCTGATACTGGCGCAGCATCGAAAAATATCACTGTAAATACTTCTGCGACATTAACAATTAATAAGGGCCATGATCTCACTGTAGCTGGAAATTTTACAAACAGAGGAACGGTCACATTAAATTCTGATGCAGATGAGTTTGC
>CABYEA010000025.1 GCA_902517895.1 uncultured Bacteroidota bacterium | reverse complement strand
AATTTAACAGTGGCACCTTTTGAAACAATCTCAAAAATTTCTGAATTGTGTATTGAATCTAATTCATACTCATTTTCGTATTTATCCCATGGATTTTCAGTAAGTTGTTTATGACCAAGACTTAACTTTCTATTTTCAACGTCTAATTCTAAAACTAAAACATCGATTTTTTCACCAGTATTACAGAATTCTCTTGGGTGCTTTATCTTTTTAGTCCAGCTCAGATCTGAAATATATATGAGACCATCAACCCCCTCCTCAAGTTCAACAAATACTCCAAAATTTGTAAAATTTCTTACGATACCTGTGTGTTTAGATTGAACCGGATATTTAGTTGTAATATCTGTCCACGGATCTGGAGTAAGCTGCTTAACTCCAAGAGACATTTTTCTTTCTTCTCTGTCAAATGTTAATATCTTAGCTTCAATTTCATCACCAACATTAAAGAAATCTTGAGCTGATCTTAGGTGAGTTGACCAAGACATTTCTGAAACATGCACAAGCCCCTCTACACCCTCTGAAATCTCAACAAAAGCACCATAATCTGCGATAACAACAACTTTGCCTTTTACATTATCACCAACTTTTACATCATCCACAAGTGCTTCCCATGGATGTTTAGTTAATTGTTTTAAACCTAATTGAATTCTAGACTTATCTTCGTCAAAATCTAAAATAACAACTTTTAGCTGTTGGTCTAGCTCAACGATTTCATTGGGGTGATTTATTCTAGACCATGATAAATCAGTAATATGAACTAAACCATCTACACCACCTAAATCCATAAATACACCATATGAGGTAATATTTTTTACAACACCCTCTAAAATTTGCCCTTTTTCTAATTGTTTTATTATTTCCTTCTTTTGTAGTTCAATATCTGCTTCGATCAAGGCTTTATGAGATACAACTACATTTTTAAATTCATGATTAATTTTAACAACTTTAAATTCCATAGTTTTATTAACATACTGATCGTAATCTCTTATTGGTTTTACATCAATTTGTGAACCTGGCAGGAACGCTTCAATCCCGAAAACATCTACAATCATTCCACCTTTTGTTCTACATTTAACAAAACCATTAACAATCTCTCCAGAATCATGAGCGTCATTTACTCTTTCCCAAGCTTTAATTACTCTTGCTTTTCTGTGAGAAAGAATTAATTGACCTGTTGCATCTTCTCTAATATCAATAAGAACCTCGACTTTATCACCAACCTTTAAAGCTGGGTTATATCTAAATTCGTTTAAAGATATTACACCCTCTGATTTAGCATTAATATCGATAATTGCTTCTCTATCAGTCATATGAATGACAGTTCCTTCAACAACATCATTTGTTAATGTTTCAACAAAATTTTCTTCAACCAATTTCTCAAATTCTTTGATTTGTTTTTCATCAACTTGATCAATACCCTCTTCATAATTATGCCAGTCAAAATCTGACAAATTATTCACTGAGGTTTCTATTTCTTTGTTTTCTTTTTTTGTCTTAGTAGCTTTTTTTGAAGATTTTTTTAAAGCTACATCTTTATCTACTGTTTTTTCGGATGTTTTTTCAGAAGATTCTGCTATTTCTACTTTTTTAGGCATAACAAAAAAATTTTGTATTCTAAAATTTTAACTGATTTAACATATAAATTTTAGAAGATATTAAAATTTATTTAAACCAAATGCATCAGTTATTATATGACAAAAGGCAAGCGAAAATAAAAAATATTATTTAAATAGAGTTGATTAGAGTAGATTAATTAGCTAATTTATAATTAATCAGGATGTTAATTTGATTAATTTGTTCATCAATAGACATATTACTATTGTCAATTACAACAGCGTCTTTTTCAATTATAAGAGGAGAATCAGACCTTGATGAATCAATTTTGTCTCTGTTTCTTATGTTATTTAGTATATCATCATAACTGACAGATGATCCATTATTTATCATTTCTTCAAACCTTCTGCTAGCTCTCACAGCATCCGATGCTGTTAGAAATAACTTTATGTCAGCGTCAGGAAAAACAACAGAACCTATGTCTCTACCATCCATCACCACACCTTTTCCTCTATCAACATTTCTCTGCAACTTTACCATTTCTTTTCTTATTTCAGGGATCGCAGCAACTTTACTAACATAATTTGAAACTTCTAGGCTGCCAATATCTTTTTCGACATTTCTATTATTCAAAAAGACATTTGAAATAAGGTTATTCTCACTAAATCTAAAATTGATAGAAATACGATTTAACTTTTCAATGAATAAATCAATATTATCATTTAATAAGCCTAATATTTTGTTTTCGATTGCGAAAAGTGTAACCGCCCTATACATTGAGCCTGAATTAATATAAATATATCCATATTTAATAGCTATCTTCTTGGCAATTGAACTTTTTCCTGTGGATGCATAACCATCAATGGCTATTGTAAGTTTTTTCATTAATCCAGGTCTAATTGTATTCCAAGAAAATTAACATTTGAAGCACTTGAATATCTTGAATGACAATAATTGAAACGAAGTTTATTAAATTTCATTCCAAATCCAAATGATATCCCTGAAAAGTTTCTTTGTTCTAATATTCTTAACTCCTCTGAACGTCTAAAACTATATCCAAGCTGCATTTTAAAAAAGGACTCTGGAAATAATTCAACTCCAATAATAGTGTGTCTAATAATTTCATTAAAAAATGAGATTTTTTCTTCAGAAATATTTCCGTCTAAGTCAGTTATTATTCTTGAAGGGTTTGACAAACCAATTGGCCACTTTTGAAGATTTTCTAATGTAATGTGCCAAGTGATTGGTGCATTCTCAAGTTTTTGAGATATGCCTAAATTAATTTCAAACGGAAGCTTCTCATTAACTTCATTATATGGTTTAATTTGAAATCCAATATTTCTAAATACCAGAGATGCTTTGATATCATTTACATTATCATTGTAAAAAAACCCAAAATCTGCAGCTATTCCATATGAATTATATTGTTCAAATGTAGAAGTAATGAATTTCAAGTTTGAACCAAATATGATTGGAGTATTATTTAATTTATTAGCATAGCCTGCCGAAAATACCGATTCATTTCCTGAAAAATCTGATGTGTAATTACCAAATTCATCATACCCAACGAAATCACCATAGTTAATGTATGAAAACCCGAAATGAATTGTATTACCTCTGTTATCAAGCCTGTATGCATAAGCCAATGAACCGTATGAAATATCTGAGAAATAAGTAAAATAATTAACAGAAAACATGTTGTCCATTTCTTGATTTATTGATGAAGGGTTAAAAAGACCCGAGATAACGTCTTCATCTTGAATGGTAATATTCTTTCCCCCAAGAGCTAGTTGCCTAGGTGAATTTGGAATATTCAAAAATTGATAAGTAGATTCTCCCGCAATTTGACTGTGGGATAGACTTGAATCTAGTATTAAGGAAAAAAAAATTAAAACCAGAGTTCTCTTAAATCTCATGTGTCTAAAACTCAGATAAATAAATAATATTATAATTTTTTTGGATTTTTAACTAACTTGTCAGTTAACGCTATGTCGATAACCTCGCTCATTTCATTCACATAGTGAAATCTTAGACCTTTAATATAGCTTTCATTTATTTCATTTACATCAGGCTTATTACGAGCAGAAAGAATTACTTCGTTAATTTTTGCTCGCTTTGCAGCTAATATTTTTTCTTTAATCCCTCCTACCGGTAAAACTTTACCTCTTAAAGTAATTTCTCCAGTCATTGCTAATCTCGATTTTATTCTTTTTTGAGTAAATAGTGATGTTAAAGAGGTCAACATTGCTATACCAGCACTAGGACCATCTTTAGGCGTCGCACCTTCAGGGACATGAATATGTATATTATATTTATCAAAAACGTCAGCATTAATATTGAACTGATTAGAGTTTGATTTTAAATACTCTAAAGCTATTGTAGCTGATTCAGACATAACTTTACCTAAATTACCGGTTATTGAAAGTTTACCTTTTCCTTTGGACAAAGTGGATTCAATAAATAAAATATCTCCACCTACTCTTGTCCATGCTAAACCAGTCACAACACCCGCTATTTCATTTGACTCATAACTATCTCTTAATAGTTTAGCTGGACCTAAAATTTCCGTTAGTACTTCTGGCGAAATATTAGGGTTGTATTCTATATTTGTTGCTATGTTTTTTGCACAATACCTAACTATTTTAGCAATATTTTTTTCCAAACCTCTAACTCCAGACTCCCTAGTATAACCTTCAATTATAGTTCCCATAACACGAACCCCTAATTTTAAATGTTTAGACTTTAACCCATGTTCATTAATTTGCTTAGGCAATAAAAACTTTTTTCCAATTTGAATTTTATCCTCAGTTGTATATCCACTAACATTAATTACCTCCATTCGATCCAGTAAGGCTGGTTGAATATTGGAAATATTATTAGATGTAGCAATGAACATTACTTTTGACAGATCAAAACCTTTTTCTAAGTAATTGTCATAGAATTCATTATTTTGTTCAGGATCTAAAACTTCTAGCATAGCTGATGAAGGATCACCAACATTTGATGATGTAAGTTTATCAATTTCATCTAAAACAAAAACAGGGTTAGAAGTTTTTGCTTTTTTTATGTTTTGTATAATCCTTCCTGGCATAGCACCAATATATGTTTTTCTGTGCCCTCTAATTTCAGCCTCATCACGTAAACCACCAAGAGAAATCCTTACATACTTTCTACCTATTGCTTCTGCAATTGACTTACCCAATGAGGTTTTTCCAACACCTGGTGGACCTTGTAAACATAAAATAGGAGATTTCATGTCATTTCTAAGTTTTAATACAGCCAAATATTCTATAATTCTTTTTTTTACGTCATCTAATCCAAAATGATCTCTATCTAATATTTTTTTTGCTTTAATTAAATCAAATTTGTCTTTTGAAAATTCATTCCATGGTAATTCAAGAATTAAATCTAGATAATTTCTTTGAACCGAATATTCAGAAACTTGAGGATTCATTCGTTGGAGTTTTGCTAACTCTTTTTCAAAGTGTTTTTTAATCTCACTATTCCATTTTTTCTTCTTAGCCCTGCTTCGCATATCATCCAACTCAGAATCATGACTTACTCCACCTAATTCTTCTTGAATCGTTTTCATTTGTTGGTGTAGAAAAAATTCTCTTTGTTGTTGATTTAAATCAGTTTGAACTTTTGACTGGATATCATTTTTTATCTCAAGTTTTTTGAACTCGACGTTCATATGTTTAAGTGTTTCTAATGCTCTTTTCTGAAGATTATTAATCTCGAGTAAAACTTGCTTTTCATTAACGGGCAAATTTAAATTTGAAGAAACGAAATTTATTAGAAACGAATTACTTTCAATATTTTTAATAGCAAAAGATGCTTCAGACGGAATATTTGGATTTCTTTTAATTATTTCAAGGGATAAATCTTTTATAGAGTCAATAATAGCATTAAACTCTGAATTATCTTTTCCAGGATTTTCTTCTGGGTAATCTTTAATATGGGATGTGATGTATGGTTTTTCAGAAATTACCCTTTCTATCTCAAACCTCTTTTTACCCTGAATAATGACTGTGGTATTACCATCTGGCATTTGTAATACTTTTAATATTTTAGCAACTGTTCCAATATTGTAAATATCTTTCAGCTTTGGATCCTCGACGTTTTCGTCTTTTTGTGAAACAACTCCGATAAGTTTATTGAAATTATTTGCATCTTTAATCAATTTTATTGACTTATCTCTTGATGCAGTAATTGGTATAACAACACCTGGAAATAAAACAGTATTTCTTAATGAAAGTATTGGTAATGTTAACGGTAGCTCTTCCTTGCTTATTTCCAATTCATCTTCTGGAGTCATAAGTGGGATTAACTCAGCATTTTCATCAATATCCTGAGCTGACAAATTGTCAATATTAAAAAGATTTTTTCTAGACATATAAAATTTTTGATATGTAAATAAATGATACTATATCTATAAAATATAATAAAAACCACTAATTATACAATATATATTTCAAGTACTATGCCATTAAAAAATTATTATTTTGAAATTCTAGTCAGTATAAAAATTGATGGTATGAAGAATAGTGCGAAAAGTAAAATTGCTAATCTTATACTTCCAGTGTAAATATCCATTGTGGCATAGATAGCGGTTCCAAGAACAATACTTAGTTTTTGAGATACATCATAAAAACTGAAATATGAGGTTGAATATTTAACATCAATCAATTTTGAATAAGTAGATCTTGATAATGACTGAATACCACCCATTCCTAAACCAATAAACCCAGCTGCAATATAAAATTCAACGGGTGAAGTAACAAAGTAACCAAAAAAGCATATAATTGCCCATAAAATATTAATACAAATGAGAGTATTTATATTTCCTAAGTAATCAGAAAGTTTTGCACTTAAGTAAGCACCTGCAGCAGCTAAAATCTGTATAACAATAATAGCTATAATCAAACCTGACTGCATTGTTTCTTCATCCTTCCAACTAATTTCATTTAAATCTGCACCAAAATAACTTGCAAGAAGAATAATAGTTTGAGTAGGAATTGTAAAAATAAAAAATGAAAATAAGAATATTTTTAGCTTATTATTCACTTTTAATTGTTTTACAACGGAAATCAACTGATTAAATCCACTTAAAAAGGTTTTTAGAGAATATAGTTTGCTTTTTTCTACATTATAGTGATTTCTTCCAGGCAAATAATAAAATGAATATTGACTAAACAGAAACCACCAAATTCCAACGAGAACAAAAGACATTTTTACCGCCTGAGTTTTATCAACAAGACCAAATGATTCTGGAAATTGAGTTAGGAATAAACATAAAATTAAAAGAATAATACTTCCTAAGTAACCTAGAGAATATCCCTTAGCACTAGTTATATCTTGTTGATCAGTATTTGCAATATCAGGCAAATATGAGTTATAAAAAACTAAACTACCCCAAAAACCTACAACTGCAAAAAAGTAATAAATAATTCCAAGATCGAAGTTGTCTAAATCAAAATTGTAGAGTAAAATACACGAAAATGATCCTAGGTAACAAAATATTTTCATGAAAAGCTTTTTATAACCGGTATGATCAGCGATTCCTGATAACAAAGGAGATATCACAGCTAAAATTAAAAATGTAAAAGAAGATATATAACCAATGAAGGCATCATTTTCTATTGATTCAAACCAAAGAAAATCTACACTATTACCACCAGTGATACTTTTAAAATAAATAGGAAATATTGCAGTTGAAATTACCAAAGGATAAACAGAATTTGCCCAATCATAAAATGCCCAAGCATTTAATAACTTTTTGTCACCTTTTTTATAAAATTTCATTTAATTAAAATAAATTTGCATTTAATTACAAATCGATACTAATATTACAATATTTTATTCATTTGTTTAATTATTTAATGATGAAAAAGATCACATTATTTTTAATTCTAGTTATCACATCTTACAACATTATAATTTCACAAAATAAAATCTACTTAAAAGATACTGAAATGGCTAAACAAAAAGTTAATAAAACTGATGAAGAATGGAAAAACATTCTGAGTGATGAAGAATATAGAGTGCTCAGAAAAAAGGGTACAGAGTATCCTCATACAGGTAAATACAATTTACATTTTGAAAATGGTGTTTATAATTGTAATGGCTGTAAGACTCCCCTTTTTAATAGTGACCAAAAATTTGAAACTAATTGTGGTTGGCCAAGTTTTGATGAAGCAATTGAGGGTACTATTAAATATGTTGATGATTATTCTCACAATATGGTAAGAACCGAAATAGTATGTGTAAATTGTGAAGGACATTTAGGTCACGTATTTAATGACGGTCCAACAGAAACCGGATTAAGATATTGTGTTAATTCGGTTAGTATAGATTTTAATAACGATCCAAATAAAAAATAGCTTATGAATAATTATGATATAATTGTGGTTGGTACTGGTCCTGGAGGTTACGTAACAGCTATAAGGGCTTCTCAATTAGGTTTTAAAACAGCAGTAGTAGAAAAAGAAAGTCTTGGTGGAGTTTGTTTGAATTGGGGTTGCATACCTACAAAGGCTTTGCTAAAATCAGCGCAAGTATTTGAATACTTAAATCATGCTGATGATTATGGATTAAAAGCCGAAAATATTAGTCATGACTTTACTAAAGTCGTCAAAAGAAGTAGAAATGTTGCTTCTGGTATGAGTAAAGGTGTTAATTTTCTTATGAAAAAAAATAAAATTGATGTTTTAAAAGGTTATGGAAAATTAAAAAAAGATAACACTGTTTCCGTTGACGGAACAGAATACAAAGCTAAATACATAATTATAGCAACAGGATCAAAATCTAGAGTATTACCGTCAATCCCTCAGGATGGTAAACAAATTATTGGGTATCGTGAGGCTATGACATTAGAAAAACAACCGAGCAGTATTACTATTGTTGGGTCAGGTGCTATTGGAATTGAATTTGCTTATTTTTTTAATAGCATGGGGACCGATGTAACAGTGATTGAGTATATGCCAAATATTGTTCCTCTAGAAGATATTGATGTTTCAAAAGAATTGGAAAAATCATTCAAGAAAAAAGGTGTCAAAATTATGACTTCATCAGAGGTTATTTCTGTTGAAAAGAAAAAAAATAAGGTTTTAGCAAAAGTTAAAGTAAATAACAAAGAAGAATTTGTCGAATCAGAAATTTTACTCTCAGCGGTTGGTGTCAAATCCAATATAGAAAATATAGGTTTAGAAGATGTTGGTATTGCAACAGATAGAGATAAAATATTAGTAGATAAATTTTATAATACTAATATACCTGGCTATTATGCTATTGGAGACATAGTATCTGGTCCAGCTCTAGCACATGTTGCATCAGCTGAAGGAATTTTATGTGTTGAGAAAATTGCAGGTCATGATGTTACTCCAATTGATTACGGAAATATTCCTGGTTGCACATATTGCAGCCCAGAAATATCCAGTGTTGGTTTGACTGAAAAACAAGCTATTGAAAAGGGTTATAAAATAAAAGTGGGTAAATTTCCATTCTCAGCCTCCGGAAAAGCAAGTGCATCAGGATCAAAAGAAGGTTTTGTTAAGGTTATTTTTGATGAAAAATATGGAGAATGGCTAGGCTGTCACATGATTGGAGCTGGAGTGACCGATATGATTGCCGAAGCTGTTTTAGGCAGAAAACTTGAAACAACTGGTACTGAAGTATTGAAAGCTATTCATCCTCACCCAACGATGTCTGAAGCAGTTATGGAGGCTGTTGCTGCTGCTTATGAAGAGGTTATTCATCTTTAAATTAGCGCCTCTAAGGCAAGTTTGTAAGATTTTAATCCAAAACCACATATAACTCCATCAACATTTTTAGAAATTAATGAGGTGTGTCTTATCTCCTCCCTCTTATAAATATTAGAAATATGAACCTCGATAACGGGTGATTGGATAGCAGCAATTGCATCTGCTATACCAACTGAAGTATGAGTATAGGCTGCCGCATTTAAAATTATACCATCATATGTAAATCCAACTTCTTGCAGCTTATCAATTAATTCTCCTTCTATATTTGATTGGTAAGAGTCAATTTCAACTGATGAATGGCTTACCTTTAACTCATTTAGATAATCATTAAATGATTGCTTTCCATAAATTGATGTTTCCCTAATCCCTAAAAGGTTTAAATTTGGGCCATTAATGATAATAATTTTTTTCACGTTGTAAATTTATTAAATTTATTAGAGATTGATAAACTATGAAATGGAATCATGCAATTAGCGATTTCAAAGACTATCTTAAAATTGAAAGAGGTTTGAGTGAAAACTCAATATCTAGTTATGAAAATGATCTTAAAAAGTTAAAATTATTCCTCAATAATGATATAAAAAAAATAAGCCCCTTAAATGTTGAAGCAGATCATGTAAAGGAATTTGTTTATCATATTTCTAAAGAAGTTAAAGCAAATTCACAATCTAGAATAATTTCTGGGATAAGGAGTTTTTATGATTACTTATTATTTGAAAAATTAATTAAAACCAACCCTATATCAAATATTGAATCCCCTAAATTACAGAGAAAACTCCCAAGTACACTTTCCATAGATGAGATAAATCTGATGATTAAAAATGTTGATAAGACAAAAAAAGAATCGGAAAGAAATATTGCTATAATTGAAACTTTATATGGATGTGGATTAAGAGTCAGCGAACTAATAGATTTGAAAATTTCTGACTTATATTTTAGTGAAGATTTTATTAAGGTTACTGGTAAAGGAAATAAGCAAAGATTGGTGCCTGTGAGTAATATTAATAAAAGATGTATTAACGACTATTTATTGAATTCCAGATCTAAAATAAAAATAGTCACAAAACACTCAGATATTCTTTTTTTAAACAGAAATGGCAGTAAGTTAACCCGGGCTATGATTTTCACAATTGTTAAAAATCTTTCAAAAAAATCAAAGATAAAAAAGATTATATCTCCACATACATTTAGACATTCTTTTGCTACTCATCTGTTAGAGAATGGAGCTGATTTAAAAACTATTCAACAGTTATTGGGTCATGAAAGTATAACAACCACAGAAATCTATATGCATTTAGATAATAAAGCTTTGGTTAATGTGATGAATAAGTTTCACCCTAGGTCTAAAACTACTTAGCAATATTAACAGCACGAATTTCACTTATAACAGTGATTTTAAACTGACCTGGGTATATCATAATTTTTAAAAAATTTAAAAAAAAACCTACAAAAGCTTTTTTATTTAAACTCCAGTTAAACAGGATTAGGGCTACAAGACTGATCAAAAATCTGAGTAAAATTTCAGCACGATTTAACAATCTAAACTCACCCTTTTTAATTAATTAGCGTTGAGTTTACAAAAAAAACTAATGTAGGCAGTTTTACAATATTATATAAAGAACTTATTTCTTATCATCAAGAATATTTATCATCTTAGATAATCTATCCTCAATATCATTAATAAATGATTCTTCATTCAAAGAACTATGTTTCTTGCTTGAAGCAATCTGAAGAGCACACATCGCTAAAGCATCTTGCTTATCACGAACAGAGTAATTCTGTTCAAACTTTTTTATCAGACTATTAATTTGCTGAGAAGCCAATCTTAAACCCTCCTCTTTTGATGGATCAATAGTTAAAGGATAAATCCTATTAGCAACTGACAACTTAATTTTGAGCTTATCACTCATTTTTTAGTCCGATAATTGAGAAATACATATATCTATTTCTCTGATAAGTGAGTCAATCTCACTTCTTGTTTCATTAATATTATTTTCGCTACCCGAAATAGTATTTGCAATTTTTAATGCCTTAAATCTTTCATCAAGCAATCTAAATTCTTCATTCAATTCATTCTTTTCATTAACCAGGATTTGATTCTTATCTAATAAATCATTTTTTTCATTCTTCAACTTAGAAAGTTCAGTTAAACTAGATTCAACTTTTTTTTCTAAATCAAACAGTAAATCCTGAATTTTTTTCACGTCATAAATACTATCTCTACAAATTTAACATTCAATTTTAAATTTTCTGAGTTTTTCATTTATTAATTACAATTATATGTTATTTTAGACTACGATGAGATATTATTTATTGACAATATTTTTTCTGTTTAATTCAATAATAAATTCCCAAAACTCTGGAGACTATCCACTTGATATACCAATAATTCTTTCAGGTACTTTTGCTGAGTTAAGACCAAATCATTTTCATGCAGGTATTGATATAAAAACAAAGGGAACAGAAGGTTTTAATGTATACTCAATTGGAGATGGTTACATAAGTAGGATCCAGATTACTCATGGTGGTTACGGAAAAGCATTATATATCAAACATGACAATGGTCAATCATCAGTTTATGCACATTTAAAAAAGTATTCTCCTAAAATTGAAAAAATTGTAAAGGAAATTCAATATTCTAACGAGTCTTACACGTTTAGGGTATATCCAAAAGAAAATGAAATTAGAATTTCTGAAAAAGAGTTAATCGGCTACAGCGGAAATACAGGAAGAAGTTATGGTCCACACTTACATTATGAGCTTCGAGACGATATAGACAGACCGATAAATCCATTGAAATATAAAAATTACACTGTTTTAGATACAATACCACCTAAAGTACTTAGTTTACATTACAAAGAAATACCACAAAATTCAATTAGCGGTTCAAACTCAAGCTTTAAAAATCTAAAGTTTACTAAAATTTCTAATAAACTTTTTATTTCTGACACTCTTAATACAAGAGGCTTAATAGGATTTGGTGTAAACTCATATGATAGAATGAATAATACCTGGAATAAAATGGGTTTATCTAATATTAAAGTAAACTTAGATGGTGAACAACTTTTTGACATGAATTTAAATTCATTTTCATATGATGAATGGAGACATATTAATACTTTTATTGATTATGCGTCATACAAGAATAAAAAAATCAGAATACAGAAACTTTATATTGAGGACTATAATCCTCTAGACATGTATAATAGATCTCTTGGAAATGGGATTATAAATATAAAAAATCAGGATAAAGTTTACATATATGCAATTCGTCTATTTGATTACAACAAAAATTACACTGAAATCCTTGTTCCTATAAGCTGGAAAGAAAAAATAAATTATAAAACTAAGGAGTTAGAATCAGACAATTTTTACTCTATTAATAAGGATAGTGTGTACAATTTATTATTTGCCAGTTCGTCTATTAAATTAAGTAAAAATACTTTCTACACTGATAAAGAAATTGAAATTATTGAAAAAGATAATATTTTATCAATCGATGAAGATTCAATTCCTGTTCTTAAAGAAATAACAATTAAATTTAACACAGACCGTTATAATGATTCGTTAGTAAACAAAACTTATATTGCTAAGCTTGAGAAAGACGATAAATCATCTTTTGTTTCAAATAGCTTAAAAAATGATAAACTAAGAGCTGATATTAAACTTTTGGGTGATTATATGGTAAAAGTTGATTCAATTCCGCCAAGTATAAATTTAATTGATATAGAGGATAGTCAGTGGATTTCAAACAGGGATAAATTGCAAATAAAAATAAATGATAAAAATTCAGGAATTAGCTCATACAGAGGCACCTTGAATGACAAGTGGATTCTTTTAGAATACAACCCTATGAAAGGAATTTTAACCTATGATTTTGATGATAATATCAATAATTCTGAACCTAAAAATATCTTAAAAGTTAATGTTACAGATAATGTCGGGAATACTAAACATATAGAGAAAGTTTTTTTTAGAAAAGTAAAAAAATGAAAAATTTTGTGCTCATCTTATTTTGTCTTGTGTCCACTTGTTTTTTTTCGCAAGATGCTATTATTACAGGTTTGATATTAGACGAAGAAAATTTTCCAATAAAAGATGTTAATATTCAATTTGATAATAATGGTTCAATCAGTGATGTTGATGGATATTATAAGATTGAAGTTGAGTCGGGTAAAAAAATCAATGTTGTATTTACTCATATAAATCACAAAAGGCTTCAAATTACAGTTAACTTATCTAAAAAAGAAATCCTTGAGTTTAACCCAGTTTTAAGTACCAATTTTGAACAAATATCTGAAGTTATTTTGAATACAACTAGAAGAGAAGATTTAAAGTCTATTCAAAATATATCACCTGAAAAACTAAGAGATATTAAAGGTGTTCAGCCTGGAATTGAAAACATTTTAAAAACTCTTCCTGGGGTAAGTATTAATAATGAAATGAGTACACAATACTCTGTTAGAGGTGGGAATTTTGATGAAAATCTTGTATATGTAAATGGGATTGAAATTTACAGGCCTTTTTTGATAAGATCTGGTCAACAAGAAGGCCTTAGTTTTGTTAATTCAGAAATGACTGATGATATAAAATTTTCATCAGGTGGATTTGAAGCGATATATGGCGATAAGATGTCATCCGTGTTAGATATTAAATATAAATCTCCAGATTCAAATCAGTATAGAATTAACACGAGTTTCCTGGGAGGTAGTTTTACTTCAGAAAATGTTTCAAAAGATAAAAGTTTTTCAAATATACTTGGATTGAGATATAGAGACAATAGTCTAC
>CABYEA010000024.1 GCA_902517895.1 uncultured Bacteroidota bacterium | reverse complement strand
ACGAGCAAGGTTAATGGGTAAAAACGCTTGCTGGGTGCCTGGTACAGATCATGCCTCTATTGCTACTGAGGCAAAAGTAGTTGAGAAATTAAAATCAATTGGTATTGAAAAAAGTGATATTTCAAGAGAAGATTTTTTGAATCATGCATGGGAATGGAAAAATAAATTTGGAAATATAATATTAGATCAACTGAAAAAAATTGGTTGTTCTTGTGATTGGGAAAGAACAAGATTTACCCTTGATGAAAACATGAATAGGTCGGTGATTAAAGTGTTTATCGAATTATATAATAAAGGTTTGATTTACAGGGGTTATAGAATGGTTAATTGGGATCCTCAAGCCAAGACAACACTTTCAGATGAAGAGATAAACTTTATCGAAAAAAATGATAAACTTTATTATGTTAGATATAAAATAGTTGATTCAGATAAACATGTTACTATAGCCACTACTAGACCTGAAACAATTTTAGGTGATTCAGCCATTTGTGTAAATCCAAATGACGACAGATTTAAAGATTTAATCGGAAAGAAAGCTATAATCCCTATAGTTGAAAGGCATGTGCCAATTATTTCTGATGAATATGTTGATATTGACTACGGAACTGGATGTTTGAAAGTTACCCCAGCTCATGACCATAATGATAAGGTTTTAGGGGAAAAATATAATTTGGAGTTTATTGATATTCTAAATGAAGATGCGTCTTTAAATGATATTTGTCTTCATTATTCAGGTATGGATAGATTCTTAGCAAGAAAGAAGATTATTCAAGAGCTGGGTTCGTTGAAACTTTTTGTAAAAGATGAAAATATTATACATAATGTTGGAGTTAGTGAAAGGACTGGGGCGGTGATCGAACCAAAATTTAGTCACCAGTGGTTTTTGAAAATGGAAGGATTAGTTAAGCCCGCAATTCAATCGGTTTTAAATTCTAATGAGATTAAATTTTACCCTAAAAAATTTGATAACACCTTTCGTAATTGGATGGAAAATATAAGAGATTGGAATATTTCTAGGCAATTATATTGGGGGCATCAAATCCCGGTATACTATTATGGTAAAGGAGAAAAAGATTTTGTTGTTGCTGATAATATTGACTTAGCTTTAGATTTAGTCAGAAAAAAAACAGGTAATAATAAAATTAAAAAAGACGATTTAAAGCAGGATACAGATGTTTTAGACACTTGGTTTTCATCATGGTTATGGCCAATTAGCGTTTTTGATGGCATTAATAATCCCGATAATTATGAAATAAATTATTATTATCCTACTAATGACTTAGTCACAGGTCCTGATATTATCTTTTTTTGGGTTTCAAGAATGATTATGGCTGGTTATGAATTTAGAGATGATAAACCCTTTAAAAATGTCTATTTTACAGGAATTGTTAGAGATAAAAAAAGAAGGAAAATGAGTAAATCATTGGGTAATTCACCAGATGCATTAAAATTAATAGATGATTATGGTGCTGATGGTGTACGAGTTGGACTAATGCTCAGCTCAGCTGCAGGAAATGATTTACTTTTTGATGTCAATCTTTGTGATCAAGGAAAATCATTTTCAAATAAAATATGGAATTCATTTCGATTGATAAATGGCTGGGAAATTTTCGATTATGATCAGCCCGAGTATTGTTCAAATGCTATAAACTGGTATAATCACAAATTCAATCATGTTCTAAATCAGATTAATGATCATTTCAGTAAATTTAGAATTAGTGATGCTTTGATGAGTACTTACAAGCTAATATGGGATGACTTTTGCTCTGTTTTACTAGAAATTATTAAACCTGAATATGGTAAACCTATTGATTCAAAGACCCACAAAGAAATAATTAATATTTTTGAAAATAACTTGCTAATATTACATCCTTTTATGCCTTTTATTTCAGAAGAAATTTGGCATTTAATTGATAAAAGATCTTCTGATGAAGCTATAGTTATTTCAAAATGGCCGAAATCTAACAATAACATAAATAACAAAATAATAAATGATTTTGAAACTCTTCAAAATATAATTTCAGGGATCAGAAACCTTAGAAAAAAACATCAAATTTCATTTAAAGAATGCCTAAATCTCATGGTTGTTAATAACGATAATTTTCCAGAAAATTATGATTCTATAATCTCAAAGCTTTGTAATATATCAAAAATTGAATATAGCGGCTCAGAAATCCAAAATGCTTTAACTTTCAGAGTAAAATCTAATATTTATTCTATTCCATTTGAAGAAGACATTAATGTTGATGAAGAAATTATTAAAATAAAAGAAGATTTAGAATATCAAAAAGGATTTTTAAAATCTGTGAATGCAAAATTGGAGAATAAAAGATTTACCGAAAATGCACCTGAAATGGTCATACAAAATGAAATTAAGAAAAAAGATGATGCAATGTCAAAAATTTCTGTTTTAACAGCTAGACTTGATAAGCTTAAAAATTAATCTTTTGTTGCTATTACGGATATTCCCCCTTTAACTTTCTGATTTAATTTTACATTTACTTTTGATCCAATAGGCAAAAATAAGTCAACTCTTGAACCAAATTTTATGAATCCTGCATCTTTGCCTTGTTCAGCCAAACCTCCAAGCTTTGCATAGTTAACAATTCTTCTAGCTAAAGCCCCCGCAATTTGCCTATATAAAACCTCTCCAAAACTATTATTCTCTAAAACAACACTGGTTCTTTCATTCTTTATGCTTGATTTAGGATGCCATGCCACTAAATAGGCTCCTGGATGGTATTTAGAAAATATAATATTTCCACTCATTGGATATCTTGTCACGTGTACGTTTAGAGGAGACATAAAAACACTAACCTGCAATCTTTTATCTTTAAAAAATTCAGGCTCAAAAACTTCTTCTATTATTACAACCTTACCATCTACAGCAGATAAAATATGATTTTCATTTTTATTTACAGAGATCTTTGGGTTTCTGAAAAATTGCAGAACTAACCCCAAAATAAAAATCAAGAATATTTTTATTGGTAGAGCATTTTTTATTTCAAAGTAATCAATAGATATTATCAGTATTGCTACAATAATGAATGCACTTATAATAATATTTGAACCTTCTTTATGAAACATTTTAGATTACTTTTAGGTATAAATAAATATATGGACTTGCAAATATGATACTGTCAAGCCTGTCCAATATTCCACCATGACCCGGTATAATTTTACCACTATCTTTAACATTTGACTCCCTTTTTAATTTAGATTCAATTAAATCTCCTAAGGTTCCGAAAACACTTACAATTATTGCTATAATAAGCCAGTTTGATGTACTTAAAGTATCTTCAAAATACCTGGAAATTACTGACGCTGAAATACAGCAAAAAAATAGACCTCCTAAAAAACCTTCTACAGTTTTATGGGGTGAAATACTAGATAAGAGTTTTTGTTTACCCAGATTTTTACCAACTATATATGCGAAGCTATCATTAGTCCAAATTAAAATAAAACAACCCAGAATAATAGAGGGTTCATAAAACCCATTAAAATTAGCAATTAGATAGATAAATATAAAAGAAGATGTTATATAGAAAATAAACCGAAAGTATTTCTTAACTAAAATGCTCGGTAAATTTTTTGATGAAAACAAATCTCTAAGCAGAAAAAGGGAAACAAATATACTTAGAATCAAAAGTGTGTCTTTTAAGTCATTAAACCACGAATTTGGTTGACTATTTATATTTAAATGAAATTCTGTGTAAGAAAAATAAATATAAATTAATGAAAATGATACGTAGTAGCCAATACCCTTTTGATTGGTTAACTTGTTGAACTCATAAGTTGCAATAATTCCAAAAACGAATGTTAATAAAGAAAACGTAAGCTGGGTATATAATGAAGTTATAAAAACCCCGCCGAACACAAACGCACTTATAATTCTTGTAAAAGTCTCTTTCAAAATTATTTAAATCCTTTCTCTAGAAGGATCAAATATAAGTTTTTTGAGGAAGTTCCATAACTTAAAAAATCTATATCTTTCTTGATTACATCAAAATTTTTAATAGTTGTAATATTTGTTGGTATATTTTCGCTATTAGATTTTATTTCTGCCAAGCCCTCACTTATTGTATTTTTAAGTTTTCTCGTATCTGATAATACTATGACATTTTGTGGAAATTGATTTAATTTTTTTTCATGTATCTGATTAGAAGAAATTAAAATTGATCCGTCATTTGCTATTAAGTTTTCACAATCAGTAACAAAACATTTTGCGTGTTTTGACTTGGGGCTTAATTTATTATTTAAACTGTATAGCTTTTTTATTTCTAAATTCGTGACTAAAATATCATCATCACTCCATTTATTTTCTTCTAAAATTAAATTAAAATTTTCTTGAACTTCGTATAGATTTTCACAATAAAGAAATTTACCACCATTTTCAATAAATTTTAAAATGAATCGCTCCTCAATTACAGCTTTTTTTTTAGGTAGAAATTTACTTTCGTGGTTTTTTTTGTCTCCGGATGATGTGGGTTTTTTGAAAAACTTACTTAAAAAATTCAATTTATTTAAAATTTTATTCCAAGAGAGGAAATAGTTAGATAAAGTTAAATAAATGATGTTAATTTATAACAACTAATAGAATAAATAATAATAATAAGTATTAAGTTTTTTTATTATCATCTTTTTCATGAGGCCTTTTGCCAAAAATTTCTTCTAAATTGTCCTTAAAAATTACTTCTTTTGTGAGTAATACTTCAGCTAATTGAATTAATTTCTTCTTATTTTTTTTAAGGATTAAAATAGCCCTTTGGTACTGCTTTTCGATTATTGCTGAAATTTCTTTGTCGATAGTTTCAGCAGTCTGTTCACTGTACGGTTTTGTGAATCCATACTCATTGCCATTCGAAGAATCATAATAAGTTAAATTACCAACCTTATCGTTTAACCCATAAACTGTTACCATTGCTCTGGCCTGTTTTGTTACTTTTTCTAAATCACTGAGTGCCCCAGTAGATATTTTATTAAAAATTACTTTTTCAGCAGCTCTACCACCAAGCGCTGCACACATTTCATCTAACATTTGTTCTGGTCTTACTATTAACCTTTCCTCTGGAAGATACCAAGCAGCACCAAGTGACCTTCCTCTTGGGACAATAGTAACCTTGACTAGGGGGGCAGCATGTTCAAGCATCCAGCTAACAGTTGCGTGACCCGCTTCATGAAATGCAACAGCTTTTTTTTCATCCTCAGTAATGATTTTATTTTTCTTTTCGAGACCTCCTACAATTCTATCTACGGCGTCTAAAAAATCTTGTTTTCCTACAGACTTTTTATTTTTTCTGGCTGCTATTAAAGCTGCCTCATTACATACATTGGCTATATCTGCACCTGAAAATCCGGGAGTTTGTTTAGAAAGGAAATCAACATCAACTGAAGAGGATTTTTTCAATGGTCTTAGATGAACCTCAAAAATCTTCTTTCTTTCTCTTACATCAGGTAAATCAACATAGATTTGTCTGTCAAATCTACCAGCTCGCATTAACGCTTTATCTAATACATCAGCACGGTTAGTGGCAGCTATGACAATAACATTGGTATTAGTTCCAAAACCATCCATTTCGGTTAATAATTGATTCAAAGTGTTTTCTCTTTCGTCATTTGATCCTGTAAAGTTACTTTTTCCTCTGGCACGACCAATTGCGTCAATCTCATCTATAAATATAATGGATGGTGATTTTTCTTTGGCTTGCTTGAACAAATCTCGAACTCTTGAAGCACCTACACCTACAAACATCTCAACAAAATCAGAACCTGATAGTGAGAAGAATGGAACTTTAGCTTCTCCAGCAACTGCTTTAGCAAGTAATGTTTTTCCGGTGCCAGGAGCGCCAACAAGAAGAGCTCCTTTGGGAATTTTTCCACCCAATGCTGTATATTTTTTTGGATTTTTTAAAAAATCAACTATTTCTTGAACTTCTTCTTTAGCACCCTCTAGTCCGGCAACATCTTTAAAGGTTACTTTTACCTGAGCGTTTGCATCAAATAGTTTTGCTTTAGATTTTCCTATGCTAAAAATTTGACCTCCAGCACCACCACCACCTGCAGACATTCTTCTCATTATGAAAATCCAAATAGCTATTATAACAATAAAAGGAAGCATTGAAATGATAATATCACCCCATATATTTTGCTCGGTTATGTAATTTACTTCGATATTTTGATTGAAGTCATCATTAACCTCAGAAAGTTTATTTTCAAAATTTTGTAAATCCCCAAATTCAAATCTGTAGTTTGGGTTTTTAGATGCAATTGATAAAAGAGAATTTTTAGATGAATTTTTGTGTTCATCCTTTATTCTAGCATCTCGAGTTAAATAAACAAAAACCTCACGTTTATTGATTATTTCTATTCTTTCTACATCTCCATTGGAGGCAAATTCAAAAAATTTAGATGGGGTTGTGGTTAATGAGGTTTGGGATCCAGCACCAGAGAATATGTTTAATAGTAGAAATATTAATACGATAGAACCAAATATCCAATATTGGTTAAATTGCGGTTTTTTCTGTTGTTTTTTTTGGTTTTTCATTAACTTAATTTAATTCAATTTTTTTTGCATCTCCCCACAATCCATCGAGATCATAAAATTCTCTCTTTTCTTTTTGGAATACATGAACTACAACGTCTACATAGTCAAGTAAAACCCATTCAGCATTTTCTGTTCCTTCAACTCCCCAAGGTTTATCTTTCGATTCTTTACTAACCTTTTTAATAACAGAATTTATTATTGCATTTACTTGTGTATTTGAATTTCCATCACAAATAATGAAATAATCGCTAATTCTATTTTCTAACTTTCTCAAATCTAATAAACTAATTTCATTTCCTTTAACATCCTCAATTCCGTCAATAATTAATTTAATTAGTTTTTTAAATTTTGTTCTGCCTGCCATTAAGAATATTTGAACTTGTACAAATTTATTATTTTTTTTACTTTACTAGAATGAAAATAATCAAACTTGATGCCACAGATTCTACAAATTCTTATTTGAAAAGACTTTTAACAAAAGATAAGCTGGATGATTTAACGGCGGTGGTTTCTAAACATCAAACAAGGGGCAAAGGTAGAAATAACAATATTTGGAAAAACGAGGCCTCTCTTAACCTGGCTTTTAGTATTTACAAGAAATTTAATAAACTTGATGTTAAGTACAAATTCATGCTAAATGTAATTAGTTCAGTTTCTGTTTTTCAGCTGCTAAAAGAAAATAATTTAAATAAACTGTCAATCAAGTGGCCAAATGACATTATGACAGGTAAAGGAAAAATTTCTGGAATATTGATCGAAAATTCTGTAAAAGGAAAATTCATAAATCATAGTGTTATTGGAGTTGGAATAAATGTAAATCAAAAAAAATTCAAAGATCTTGCTAATGCTACATCATTATTTATAGAAACAGGTCTTAAATTTTCATTAGATTCATTGGCAAACAGATTAGCAGATATTTTTTCTAAGAATTTTTTACGATTTGAAAAAAATGAAGAAGATTTACTTAAATTTTATAACAATCAACTATATCTTAAAAATATAGATTCAAATTTTATTGGCTTGTACAACAAAAAATTTTCTGGTAAAATAATTTGTGTTAATAAAAAGGGGGATCTAAAGATTAGAAAAACCAACAAGGAAGAAGTTAGTTACTCAGAAAACACGATTAAGTTCACGTTTTAACCCCAATTTTCGGGGTTTTTATTCCATTTTTTTAATGTTTCTGAATTTTTTTCGCTTATATATTCTATATCAATTGCTTTTTTAATAAGTTCATTATAATCGCTTAAAGTGTCTAGTTCAACTTTATTTTTTTTAAAATTTACCATTGATAAATTGAGTCCATATGTGAATATTGCTATCATACCCAAAACTTCTAAATTTGATTCTCGTAATGCTTTAACCGCATTTAATGAACTTTTTCCAGTACTTATCAAATCCTCAATAACAACTATTTTTTGGTTTTCAGAAATTTTACCTTCAATTTGATTTTTTCTTCCATGCTTTTTAGCTTCAGGCCTAACATATATAAAAGGTAGATTAAGTTTTTGAGCAACTAACATTCCAATTCCAATTGCCCCTGTGGCAACCCCAGCAATTACTTCTACATTATCATATTTATATTTTATTATTTCAGTAAAATAATTTGCAATAATATTTCTTGAGTTTGGGTCTGATAGTAAAATCCTATTATCACAATATATTGGAGACTTCCAACCAGAAGCCCATATGAATGGGTCAATATGGTTTAATTTAATGGCTTTTAGTTTTAAAAGAAGCTCAGCCGTTTGGGATTTATAATTATTTTGTTGTTGATTGTCCATCATTCGTGAAACAAAAGTATTAATTTTGTTTAGTATTTTTTTTAATGTTACAAATTTTTTACAAAGAAAAACCAATAATTATTTCAGATAAAAAATCTGATTTAGAGAAAAGTTTAATCATAGACCCTGAACTTCTTGAAAATCTAGATTTACTTAAACTACTAACTAAAAAGAAAATAAATTCAATTGGTGTATTTTCTAATGAATTTGAGATTATTATTAATGTGTTTAAAAAAAAATTTCCTGAAATAATTGCTGCTGGTGGTAAAGTCATCAATAATAAATCTGAAATTCTCTTTATTTACAGAAATAAAAAGTGGGACTTGCCAAAAGGAAAAGCAAAGAAAAATGAAATTATTTCTCAAACAGCACTTAGAGAAGTTGAGGAAGAAACCGGAATTAAAAATTTATCAATTATAAAACCATTAGATAAAACCTATCATATTTTTAAAAGGGGTAAAACAAACTATTTGAAAACCACTTATTGGTTTGAAATGAAATCAGATTATAATGGAAAATTCAAGCCTCAGAAGAAGGAGGGTATTACAAGAGTGGAGTGGATTGGAGTTGAAAATTTACCCTCTATTTTACTAAAAAGTTATGCTAATATCAGATTGTTAATTGCTTAAAACGAAACAGAATTTGGAACAAATTTTTTAAAATTTCCTCCTTTGTCCATTATTTCCCGAACCATAGAAGACGAAATAAAAGCATTGTTAGGAGATGTAAGAAGGAAAATAGTTTCAATATTTTCTAAACTGCTGTTAAATAGTGCAATTTTTTTTTCAAATTCAAAATCTGCTGGATTTCTAAGCCCCCTAACAATATGTTTAATGTTTTTATTTATACAAAAATCAACAGTCAAGCCTTCATATTTTTCAACATAAACTTGAGAGTTATTTTTAAATTCATTCGATATAAACTTTAAACGTTGATCGAGGGAGAATTTGTAGTTTTTATCTGAATTATTTCCAACTGAAACAATCACCTCATCAAAAATTTTACAAGCTTTTTTAATAATTTCACAATGACCCAAAGTAATTGGATCAAAAGATCCCGGAAAAACAGCTTTTTTCATAATCCAAATTTATTTAAATAATTGCTTCATTAATTGCATTAACAAATAATTCTTTTAGTGATATATCTGCACAACGAGCTTGTTGAGGTAAAATACTTTCAGAAGTTAATCCCGGTACCGTGTTGGTTTCTAAATAATATATGCCATTATCATTAACAATAAATTCACTTCTTGAAAAACCTTTTAATTTTAAAAGATTGTAGATTTTCTCAGATAATAACTTTAACTCAGATTCTAACTCATCAGAAATATTAGCAGGGGTAATTTCTTCAGATTTTCCTTCGTATTTCGCCTCATAATCAAAAAAATCATTGGAAGTGATAATTTCAGTTATTGGTAAAACCTTTGTAATCCCTTTTAAGCTTATTACGCCAATTGAAAATTCTCTACCATCTATGTTTGATTCAACTAAGACTTTGTTATCAACTTCAAATGCTGAATCTAAACAATTTACCATTTCGTCTTTACTGTTAACCTTGAATACTCCAAAACTACTTCCGGAATTACTAGCCTTTATAAAACAAGGAAAACCGATTTTATTTTCAATTTCATCAATATCGATCTCTTCAGATTTTAATAGGCTAATAGACGAAGCAACTTTTATTCCTTTTGAAGAAAGAAAGTTTAAACAAGCAATTTTATCAAATGTAAGCGCAGATTGGTATGAATTACAGCCGGTTATTGGAATATTTTTATCCTTAAAATATTTTTGAATTTTGCCATCTTCACCAGGTGTTCCGTGTATTGCATTAAAAATACAATCTAGTTTCAAATTGGTAAAGCCTTCAATTTTAAAATTATCTATATCAATAGGATAAGAATTATTATCCTTTTCTAGAACCCATTCATTTTCTTTAATATAAATTCTGTAGCAATTATAGGAGTCCATGAGAGTTTCATAAACAACTTGGCCACTCTTGATTGATATGTCATATTCATTAGAATATCCTCCCATTATAATTCCAATATTTTTTACTAGATCCAGATTCATAAGTCCAAAAATAGCTAATTAAAGTTATTTTAAATTAATTAAGTTTGTATTTCAAATTTGTATATGTCTGTACTAAATTATTTATTGAGTAAATCATTCTTCAAAACATCTTTTAGAATTATTCTGACAGCTATAATTTTTTTTATTTTTTTAGTTTTCTTTCTTAGATTCAATACGCGTCATGGAGATTTTATTTTGGTTCCAGATTTAATTGGAAAAAATACAGAGGAATTTCAATCCGAATTACATGAATTAGACTTACAATATATTATTTCGGATTCCGGAAATTATAATCCAGAATTTAAAATTAATTCTGTTCTTGCTCAAATTCCTGAGGCAAATGCAATGGTCAAGCAGGGAAGAAAGATATATTTAACTTTAAATGCTTCAGATTTTGAAATGATTCAAATACCAAAGATCACAGGTATAACTGTTAGACAAGCTAAGAAAACCATAGAGTCTCTTGGATTTATTTTTGGTGAAATTGAATATGTCGATGATATTGCTAGAGATGAGGTTATCTTAATTTCACACGATGGTAATGAACTTAATGAAGGGGATTATTTGAAAAGGACCTCGATTATTGATTTTAAATTAGGTAATGGAAAACAATAGGTCACTATTTGAACATTTTTCATTTCAGGTTGATAAAGGTCAAACAACTCTTAGAATAGACAAGTATTTGATGAATTTTGTAGAAAATGCTACAAGAACTAAGATTCAAGCAGCAGCAAAGAATGGTAGTATTGAAGTAAATGGAAATGTTGTAAAGTCAAATTACAAGGTTAAACCCTTAGACGAGATAAAGGTTAAATTTGAATATCCGCCCCATGAAAATTTATTGGTTGCTGAAAATATTGTTCTGGATATTGTTTATGAAGATGATGATTTAGTAGTCATAAATAAGCCGGCTGGAATGGTAGTTCACCCTGGACACGGAAATTATTCAGGTACCCTTATAAATGGATTAATTTATCATTTTGAAAATCTTCCAAAAAATTCTTCAAACAGACCTGGGCTAGTTCATAGATTAGACAAAGACACCAGTGGATTATTGGTTGTTGCAAAAAATGATAAATCAATGGTGCATTTATCAAATCAATTTGCAAATAAAACCTCCATGAGGGAATATATCGCTATGGTATGGGGAAATGTTAAACATGATAGTGGTAAGATTGATAATTATATTGGAAGAAACCCAAAAAACAGATTACAGAACATAGTTTTAGATGAAGATAGTATAGTTGGCGGTAAAAGAGCTATTACCAACTATGAAGTAATAAGTCGTATGAATTATGTGAGCTTGGTAAAATGTACTTTAGAAACAGGCAGAACACATCAGATTAGGGTACATATGAAACATATTGGTCATACTTTGTTCAATGACGAAAGATATGGGGGTGATTTGATTCTTAAGGGAACCACATTTACAAAATATAAGCAATTTGTAGATAATTGCTTCAAATTACTTCCTAGACAAGCATTGCACGCAAAAACATTAGGTTTCACCCATCCTGCAACTGGAAAATTCATGGAGTTTGATTCTGATATCCCAGTAGATTTTAAAAGTTGTATTGAAAAATGGGAAAATTATTCAAGGATTTAATATGGCATATTAATTGAATTCCTTGATTAAATAAAATTTCTTACATACTTTTATTATTAAATCAATTATAAATGAAAATATTATTATCTCCTGCTAAATCACTCGATTTTAAATCAGAGCTTCCAACAAGTAAGACTTCTTCTATTTGTTTTGATAAAGAATCACAATACCTCAATTCCATTCTAAAATCTAAAAACCCAAAAGAACTTTCAGACTTGATGAGTATTTCTTCAAAAATAGCAAATCTCAATTATGAAAGGAATCATAGCTGGTCATTGCCTTTTACAAATAAAAATGCAAGACAGGCAGTTTACGCCTTTAGTGGTGATGTTTACAGAGGATTAGATGCTTATTCTATTGATGATAGTAGGATTGATTTTTTGCAAAATAGTGTAAGAATCATTTCCGGATTATATGGCCTTATTAAACCCTTAGATTTAATCCAGCCTTACAGATTAGAAATGGGTACTAAATTGGCTTTTGATTCTAATAGAAACCTCTATGATTTTTGGAGGAAAAAAATTACTGATCAAATTAACTCTGAAATTGAGTCTAATGAACCGGTTCTAAATTTAGCGAGTAATGAATATTTTAAGGCAATTGACACTAAGGTGATTAAATCTGACGTATACTCCGCAAACTTTAAACAATTTAAAAATGGAGAATTTAAGACAATTGCTATCTTTTCAAAAAGAGCTAGAGGAATGATGACAAGATTTATAGTTGATAATAATATAACTAGTATTTCTGATATAAAATCATTTGACTACGATGGTTATATGTTTCATAATGAACTATCAAAAGATAAGGAGCTAATTTTTACCAGGTAAATTTTTGTACTTATTAACAATAATACCTTACATATTAATATCTAATATAAATTTATGTCTAAAACTAAAAGAATTAGGAACTTTTCAACAATTTTACATATATTTGGGGGTTCATAACGTATTTAAATAAATAATATGAAGAAAATATTACTCATATGCATAATTACATTGCTTTCAGCTGCAGCTGTTTCAGCTGCAACCATTACCTCAACTCAAAGTGGTAATTGGAATTCGGGAAGTACTTGGGATTCAGGAAGTGTTCCAACTAATGCTGACGATGTGATTATTGCAGATACACACACTGTTAATGTTATTAATACTACAGGTGTTGCTGAATCTATCACTGTCAATAGTGGTGGTAAATTGAGAATTTACAAAACATTAACAGTTGACAACACTTCAGCTAATGCTGGTACTTTAAGTATTAACGAAGCTGACGGTGTATTAATTTTGTCTGCTGGTAATTTTACAAATTCAGGAACTTTACAAATTGCTAAGAGTCGACAAATGACAATGGCAAATTCTACAACATTAACTAACTCAGGATCTATTGAAATCACCTCTGATTCTAATGAATTTGGAACACTTGTTTTGAATGGAACATACACCCCTTCAGGTTCAGGTAGTGTAACATATGGAAGATATGTTTCAGGTGTCAGTAATAATTGGGATTTAATTGGTTCACCTGTTACTGGTCAAGACGCTGCTGATTTTATTTCAAGTAATGGTGACATTGCTGAAAACAATGGTGATTATGGAATTGGGCCTTATAATAACGATACAAACACCTGGACAACATGGAGTACAAGTGATGCAATTTCAAATGGAAATTTAGTTTCTGGAAAAGGTTATCAAATGGCTAATGCTTCAACAGGTGCAGCGATGGAATTTACAGGTGGTATTAATGCAGGATCAGTGAATGTTAGTGTAATCAATAATGATGCAGCTAATAGTGGAAGTGGAACTAGATTTAATCTTGTTGCTAACCCATATCCATCATTTATTAACGCTAATGATAATGCTGGTACAAATAATTTTATCAAATCAAATGGTGCTAGCGGTAGCGGAGGAAATGATGTTCTAATGTCTGGAGCATTTAATTGTTTGTATGCTTGGGGAGGATCTGCCTATGCCACAATAAATCAAAATTCAGCAGCAACTTACATTGCCCCTGGTCAAGGATTTATGATAGCAGCTGAATCAAGTTCATCAGCTAATTTATCGTTTACTGCCAATATGCAAACAGCTTCAGGAACTGATGATTTTATCTCGGGTGATATTATGGATGATAATAGAGCTGAGTTGTTTACATCACTAACTCAAAACGATATTGTAAGGCATACTGAAATTTATTTTACTGAAAATGAAACTGACGGATTAGATGTTGGTTATGACTCTGCAATATTTGAATTAGCTAATAATACTATTTACTCAAGACTTGTTGCCGATGACAACGGAATCGATTTGTCAATTCAATCTCTTGCATATTCAGAGATGTGGGATAAAGTTATTCCTCTTGGAATTAATGCACTTGGTGGTGAGGAAATGACAATTAGTATTTCTCACAGAACTACACCTGCAGATCTTAAGATATATTTAGAAGATAATGAAGAAGGAACGATGACTAATCTAA
>CABYEA010000023.1 GCA_902517895.1 uncultured Bacteroidota bacterium | reverse complement strand
GGAGATCATATAATTTCAAGTAGAACAGTTTATGGAGGCACCTATGCATTTCTAAAAAATTTCACACCACAATTAGGAATTGAAACTGATTTTGTTGACATAACCTCATTAGATGATATTAAAAAATTAATTAAACCTAATACCAAAATTATTTATTGTGAAGTGTCTTCTAATCCTCTATTAGAGATAGCTGATATACAATCAATTTCTAAAATCGCAAAAAAAAATAATTTAAAACTAATTGTAGATAATACATTTACTCCTCTTTCAGTATCCCCATTAAAAAACGGAGCTGATATTGTTATTCACAGTTTGACAAAATTTATTAACGGAACAAGTGATACAATTGCCGGAGTCGTTTGTAGCAATAAAGAGTTTATTCACAGCTTAAGAGATGTAAATGATGGGGCTTTCATGTTAATGGGTGCAACTATGGATAGCTTAAGGGCTGCCTCAGTACTAAAAAATATGAGAACACTACATATTAGAATAAAAAAACATAGTGAAAACGCAATGCATCTCGCTAAATCATTTCAAAAAGATGGAATTAAAGCTGTATATCCCGGTCTTGAATCACATCCTTCTCATAAAGTTTTTTCAAAAATGATGAATCAAGATTATGGATATGGAGGTATGGTTACAATTGATGTAGGCTCCTTAGAAATTGCTAATAAGTTGATGGAAAAAATGCAAAATAAAAACCTTGGATATCTTGCAGTGAGTTTAGGGTTCTACAAAACATTATTTTGTGCACCAGGATCATCTACTTCATCAGAAATTTCAGATGAAGAACAAGAAAAAATGGGGCTTAGCGAAGGTTTGATAAGGTTTTCAGTTGGATTAGATCAAGACATTTCAAGAACATACAACGGAATTAAAGAATGTCTTAAAGAATTTAATCTAATTTAAATGGATATAAGACATTCTGAAATTAGCTTAACAAAATCAATAATTCCAATTGTTATATTAATCTCATTATTATTCTATAATATTATTTTTTTTGAAGATAATAATTGGTTAGGAGACTATACATATCACTACATTTTAGTCTTTACATCTTTGGTTGCAACTGGCATAGGGCTTTCAGAAAAAATCAAAATCAGCTTTGTAGTAAAAAAGATATTTTCAAGTATAAAGAGTATCAGTACCCCTATAATTATTCTTTTACTTGTTGGTGCTCTTGCAGGAACATGGAAAGTAAGCGGTATAATTCCTGCAATGGTTTATTATGGGTTAAATCTTGTTGATCCTGCTGTATTTCTTCCGTTAACTTTAGTAGTTTCAACGCTGGTGTCTTTAACCACAGGAAGTTCTTATACAACTTCGGCAACTGTCGGAATTGCACTAGTTGCTGTGGGTATAGCTTTTAACATCCCTTCTGGCATGACTGCTGGCGCGGTTATTTCTGGCGCCTACTTTGGTGATAAAATGTCGCCTTTAAGTGATACTACTAATCTAGCACCAGCTATGGCTGGCACAGATCTTTATTCGCATATTAAATATATGACATATACTACTTTTCCAACTTATGCAGTTACGTTAGTTGTTTTTATAATATTAAGTTACAATATGGAAATTACTAGTGCAGGAGAAATGAATGATATCAGAAGTCTTTCTGATACGATTTTAAATGATTTTCATATTTCCCCTTTACTGTTTTTAATTCCAGCACTAGTAATACTTTTAGCTTTCTTAAAAGTAAGACCAGTAATTGCACTAAGTTTTGGAATATTAGGTGCAATAGTTTTTTCAATAATATTCCAAAATAATATTTTAGAAAGCATTGATTCATCCAGGCCAACATCTATTTTACTTTCTGTTTTTACAGATACTAGCATTCCAACTGACAATGAGAGAATCGTAAGGCTATATGACTCTGGAGGAATGAAAGGTATGTTATGGACAATTTACCTTACTATTAGTGCAATGATATTTGGCGGTTCTATGGAAGGAATTGGAGCGCTAAAAAAAATAACAAATTATTTACTAAATAAAGCTAAAAGCACTTTTGGACTTTTTGCAAGTACAGCAGCTAGTTGTTTAGGGATAAATATAGTAGCATCAGATCAATATCTTGCTATTGTTATCCCAGGAAAAATGTTCAAGGATGCTTATGAAGAAAAAAATCTATCGGCAGTAAATTTAAGTAGAACACTTGAAGATACAGGTACAGTCACTTCTGCCCTTATTCCGTGGAATACCTGTGGGGCATACCACTATGGAGTTCTTGGGGTTTCTGTTACCGATTATTTTGTTTATGCAATATTTAATTGGCTTAGTCCTGTAACAACATTGATTTATGCAGCCTTTATGATAAAAATTAAGATGATTTCAAATCATAAATTTTAATTAAAAAATTCATTCTTGCAGAAATGATTATTAAATTGCAAACTATTATACAACAAGCTATTAATGAAGCATATTTTTTCGTTTTCAAAAAGTAAAGAAAAGAAAGAACTTTCCAGTGCAAAAAGGCTGTTCATTGGAAGCTCATTAATTATACTTTCGCTTTTTCTTATAATTTCATTTGTGTCTTATTTTTTCACTGGCGAAATAGATCAAAGTAATTTAAAAAACTTCTCTGATAAAACAATTTCAAACTCAAATTCTCTAGGTAAAATAGGTGCGACTTTGAGCGATTTTTTTATTTATCGAGGTTTTGGGTTGAGCTCAATAATATTTCCATTTCTAATATTTATTAGTGCACTACATATTTTACTTGATTTTAAGAAAAGAAAACTTAGCAATAACTGGCTTTGGGGTTTTTATTTAGTCTTCTTATTTTCGATATTTTTTGGATTAATAGATTATGGCAATATCTATTCTGGAATTATAGGATATGAAATAGTAAGCTTCCTTGATATATATATAAGTCAAATAGGAGTAACATTTCTTCTCATTTTCATGACACTTATCTATATTACATTTAGATTAAAATTTGGAACAAATGATATTGTCAAAGTAATAAATTATCTAAAAAGCTTGAGTTTTAAAAAATCTGAAAAAATTGAGCTTGTAGAAGAAATTAGTGAGGAAATTCCAAACGACAACCATATTGATGAAGAAATAAATAATGAGGAGGCTGAAGATGAAGTAGAAGAATCTACTATCATTAAAAAACCTGTAAACGATACAAAAGAGAAAATAATTGATGATGTTGGTATTGAAGTTGAAGAGATTTTTGAAGAAAAATCAGAATCTGATAATTTATCTGATAAATTAGTAGATAATTTTGGAAGATTTGACCCAAAACTCGAGTTAAGCAAGTTTCAATTTCCCAAGCTAAACCTTTTAAAACAGTATGATTCAGAAAAAATTACAATTGATAAGGATGAGCTTGAGGAAAATAAAAATAGAATTGTAGAGACACTCGGAAATTATAATATTTCTATATCGAATATTAAAGCAACGATAGGCCCCACTGTTACTTTGTATGAGATTATTCCAGATGCTGGGGTTAGAATTTCTAAAATAAAAAACCTTGAGGATGATATTGCCTTATCACTTTCCGCCCTAGGAATCAGAATAATTGCTCCAATTCCGGGAAGGGGAACCATTGGTATTGAAGTACCAAACAAAAAACCAACTGTTGTTTCAATGCATTCCGTAATCTCTGCTGAGAAATTTCAGAAGTCTGAAATGGAGCTTCCAGTCGCCATCGGAAAAACCATCAGTAATGAAACTCTTGTATTTGACCTTGCAAGGATGCCTCACCTACTTATGGCTGGCGCAACAGGTCAAGGTAAATCTGTTGGGTTAAATGCGGTTTTGACTTCACTTTTATATAAAAAACATCCAGCTGAGGTAAAATTTGTATTAGTTGACCCTAAAAAAGTCGAGTTAACATTATATAATAAAATTGAAAGACACTATCTGGCAAAACTTCCAGACTCCGAAGAAGCTATAATTACTGATAATAAAAAAGTAATTAACACACTCAACTCTTTGTGTATTGAAATGGATAACAGATACGAATTATTAAAAAATGCATCCTGTAGAAATATTGTTGAATACAATAGAAAGTTCAAAGACAGAAAATTAAATCCCAATGATGGTCATCAGTTTTTACCATATATAGTTCTTGTAGTAGATGAATTTGCTGATTTGATAATGACCGCTGGAAAGGAAGTTGAAACCCCAATAGCAAGATTAGCACAATTGGCTAGAGCCATAGGTATTCATTTAATAATTGCAACTCAAAGACCCTCTGTTAATGTAATTACAGGTGTTATTAAAGCGAATTTCCCTGCAAGAATAGCCTTTAGAGTGACATCTAAAATTGATTCTAGAACCATTCTTGATGGATCAGGAGCAGATCAATTAATTGGAAGAGGCGATATGCTATTTACTCAAGGTAACGAACTAATAAGAATACAATGTGCATTTGTTGACACACCTGAAATCGAGTTATTAACTGATTTTATTGGATCACAAAAAGCATATGCCACTGCACATCAATTGCCAGAGTATATTGGTGAGGAAGGTGGCACAAATCTTGATATCGACATAGAAGATAGAGATAAGTTATTCAGAGAAGCTGCTGAGGTTCTGGTTACTGCACAACAAGGCTCTGCTTCTTTACTACAAAGGAAACTCAAATTAGGCTACAATAGAGCTGGAAGATTAATAGATCAACTGGAAGCTGCAGGAATTGTTGGTCCTTTTGAAGGAAGTAAAGCCAGACAAGTTTTAATCTCCGATTTACAATCTCTAGACAGACATTTAGAAAACGAATAAATAATTTAATTATGAAAAATATCTTTTTACTAATTTTTGGATTTTATGCACTTGGATATACTCAAACTTACGATGCTGAATTATTGCTCAATAAAGTTTCTGAAAATATCAAAAGTTATGATAATATTTACATAAACTACGCATACACACTAGAGAATATAGAAGAAGATATTAACCAAACAAATAAGGGAAGTTTTGTTACTGAAAATGACAACTGGAGATTTGAAATGCTTGGTGTGACAAGAATATTTGATGGTAATAAATTATATACCATAAGTCCGGATGATGAAGAGGTGACTGTATCAAGTCAAGATCCAGAAGACGAAACTACAATAACCCCTAACAAAATGCTGTATTTTTATGAAGATGGATACCACTTCGAATTGGATAAGACAAGATTTATCGGAAATGGCCAGTTTAGAAAAAAGATTCAATACATAAAACTTGTACCTAAAGATTCTGAAGCAGAAATTAAATATATTTTATTGGGTATTGATACCGAATTCAATCAAATATATGAGGTTGTGGAAACTGGTAAAAATGAAACAATAACGACCATTTCCATAGTTGATTTTGAATTTAATCTAACTCTTGACAAAAATTTATTTGTTTTTGACATAGATAGATACAAAGAATATTACATGAATATTTTAGATTAATTTATTGAAAATCCTTGATCTTTACATATTCAAATCTTATTTAAAAACATTAGCAAGCACATTTTGCATATTGATGTTAATTTTCTTACTTCAGTCAGTTTGGCTTTACATTGCCGAACTGGCAGGTAAAGACCTAGAACTAGAAATTATACTTAAATTTTTAATCAATGTGTCTCCAAGATTAGTTATTCTTGTTTTACCATTGACAATTTTGTTGTCCAGTATTATGGTTTTTGGCAGTCTTTCTGAAAACTATGAATTTGCTGCTATGAAAGCTAGTGGAATTTCTCTTGAGCGATCCATGAGAAGTTTAATTTTATTTACATTTTTACTAGGTATTATTACATTCTTTTTTTCTAATAATATTGCCCCGATAGCTGAATATAACTTTCATAATTTAAGAAAAAATATTTCTAAAGTAAAACCGTCAATGGCGATAGCTGAAGGACAATTTAGTCAAGTTGGTGATTACAATATAATGGTTGAAAATAAATACGGAACTGAAGGTAAGCTACTTGAAAAAGTTATTATACACCAAAAAAAAAATAAGCCAGGAAATTACACTGTAATTAAATCAAAAAAAGGAGAAATTATTAGTGAAGGAAACTCAAATATACTTCAGTTAAAATTAATCGATGGAAATTATTATGATGAAATCATATCAAAAGATTATTCAAACAGGGTAAAAAAACCATTTGTTAAAAGTTATTTTGATGAATATTTAATTAATATAGATATTGCCTCACTTAATGATGTAGATTTTAGTCAGGAAGAAGATGTTAACAAACATTCCATGATGAATATAGCTGAACTTATTTCCGCAATTGACTCTTTGAATGATAAAAAAACAACAGATATTAATGTGGTTAGCACTAAGATGTACAATAGGTCAAATTTTAAGACTATAGACCATAACCTTAACGCTAAAAAAGATGTTTATTATGAAAGTGATAATTTTTTAAATTTATTTAAGCTTAAAAGACAAAAACAACTTTATGATCTTTCGATAAGCTCAATCAAAAGTACAATCAGTATTGTAAAATCAAATAAAACCATACAATCATACAGAAAACAAAACTTGAATAAGCATATAATGACCATGCATGATAAGTTTTCTCTAGGGTTTGCATGTGTGATTTTATTTTTTATCGGAGCTCCACTGGGAACAATAATAAGAAAGGGTGGCTATGGCTTACCACTTGTTATTTCAATATTACTTTTTTTAGCATATCATTTTTTGGGAATATTTTCAAAAAACCTAGCTGAAGATAGCAGCATTAACCCTATTTTAGCTAGCTGGCTTTCAACTTTAATCATGTTGCCATTTAGCATATACTTAACTTATCGTATAACAAATGATCAAAGTGTTTTTAATTTTGGAGAATACATTATTTCATTTTATAAAAAAATAGAAAAATATGTCAAAGGATAAGTTCAAGCTAAATTCAATTGAATCTGCTATAAAAGATATTCGAGATGGAAAGATTGTAATTGTAGTCGATGATAAAAACAGAGAAAATGAGGGTGATTTTCTTGCCTCAGCTCAATTAGTAACTGCTGATATAATCAATTTTATGGCGACTCATGGGAGAGGTTTAATTTGTGCACCAATTACAGAGGATATTTCAAAAAGATTAGGATTAAATTTAATGGTTGGAACAAATACTGACCCCCAAGACACAGCTTTCACGGTTTCTATTGACCTAAAAGGAAATGGAGTAACAACAGGAATTTCAGCTTCTGATAGAGCTATGACAATAAGAGCCCTAATAGATAAAAGAACAAAACCCAAACAATTTTCCAAACCTGGTCATGTATTTCCACTGGTAGCTAAAAACGGAGGTGTTCTAAGAAGAACAGGGCATACCGAAGCTGCAATTGACTTACCCAGACTTGCGGGATTAAAACCTGCTGGTGTTATCGTTGAAATAATGAACGAAGATGGCACTATGGCCAGGGTTCCTGATCTAATTAAAGTATCAAAAAAATTTGACCTCAAAATAATATCAATAGAAGATCTGGTAGCATATAGAATGGAACACGACTCACTTATTGAAAAAGAAGAAGACTTTGAAATCAATACACGATACGGAAAATTTAGATTAAGAGCCTACAAACAAACTACAAACAATAATATTCACATTGCGTTAACTAAAGGCAGTTGGAATAAAGGGGATGCAGTTTTAACAAGAATTAACTCAAAGTCCACCCATAATGATGTACTAGGAACACTTACGTCTGATACAGAAGCTTCATTATCAAATATGTTTGAAATTATTAATAATGACAAAGGGGCAGTAATATTCATTAGCCCAGAGCTAAAATCAATTGACACCCTAAAGAGATTGAAAATTTTAAGAAAGAATCAATTAGAAAATAAAATTACAAAAGCTCCTATATTGAGTATGGACGATAGAGATTTTGGCATTGGTGCACAAATTCTTCATGATTTAGACATCACTAATCTTAAATTAATTACTAATACAAAAGGTAAGAAAAGAGTTGGTATGATTGGGTACGGGTTAGAAATATCTGATTATATCAATTTCTCCACCTGACCCATGGTGGGGTGATTAAAACTATTTTTAATAAAATTTTTTTTGTAGCCTAACAAAACCATTTTATATTTGCATCCGTCATTGGAGGAATGGCAGAGTGGTCGAATGCGGCAGTCTTGAAAACTGTTGAGGGTCACACCTCCGGGGGTTCGAATCCCTCTTCCTCCGCTTCTTACAGGGTAGAATAGCCTTTAGGGTACTAAATAGGGTGCTGAAAGGCTATTTTTACCTAAATTAATAAGACAGTTTATTGCAGTATGTTTTTGTGATCTTGAAATACTAATACTTGTTTGTTTATTAATTTATTTGATGTGCCACCAAAAGTAATTAAAGTTGCAGACAGAGATTTAATAGTTACAGATAGTACAGAGCCTATATTAATTATAGAACTATTTAGAGATTGCTTTATAGTTACTTCAAAATATCAGACGAAACTTACTGAAGTCTTTTTTCTAAAAATTTGCAGTGAAATCCTTAACAATGATTATTAAGCAGAATTTCTACTAGCATTAATGTTGCCAAATAGAGATCTAGTTACAATTTTTTGATGTGTTTTTAGATTCTTACTTTCACCTGATGAGATTATTTTTTGAATCTTCTGTAGAGAATACTGTTGAATCGTAATCAGCGGTAATACAATCTTTTCTCTTGTTTGAATGGAAAGTTTATTAGCAGGCTCATTTTCCATGAGGCTTTTAAAACCAGAAATTTTTAAAAGCATTTTTCTAGTAAGTTGATATTCTTCAAAGATAATTTTCCAAAAATCACCAAACTCCTGATCATCTTTCATATAAGCAGTCAATTTAAAAAAGGATTTAGTTAAACTCATCATACTATTAGAAACCAGTGCTCTAAAAAATGGCACTTCTCTATACAGCTTTTTGACTTTACTAATTTCATTTTTTTGATGAAAAAAATAAATTGCAGATCCTAGTCCAAAAAAGCCGGGAACGTTTTGTTTTAATTGACTCCAACCTCCTACAAAAGGGATTGCTCTTAAATCTTCAAACTTAAACTCATCGGTTCCATCAGAATTCCTTTTTGATGGACGGCTACCGATATTAGTTTTTGAATAATATTTTATGGTACTCATTTTTTCTAAATAGGAAAGAAATTTTTTGTGAGTTTTAAAGCTTAGATATTTATCATAACTAATCTTTGATAATTTCTCAATTGTATTTCTGTTTTCTTTTGATAAGGAATTTTGATCATTTATTAACTTATTTTTAATCCCAGAACTTAACAATTGTTCTAAGTTGTATTGTGAAGATTCAAAAGTGCCAAAATTAGAACTTATAGTTTGTCCTTGAATCGTTAGCTGAATTTCATCAGATTCAATGAAACTACCTAGAGAGCTATAAAACTGATGTGTATTTCCACCCCCTCTTGATGGTGGTCCTCCCCTTCCATCAAATAACTTTAACTTCACCCCATATTTTCTTGAAATCTTTGTAAGAGACTCCTTAGCTTTTAAAATACTCCAATTGGCAGTTAAGTATCCTCCATCTTTTGTTCCATCAGAAAAACCTAACATAATTGTTTGCTCATAATTTCTTCTTTGTAAATGAGACATATAAAAAGAATTATTATACATTTTTCCCATAATTTCAGCACAAATTTTTAAATCTGATATGGTTTCAAAAAGAGGTACAATATCAACTGATGGTTTTTTCCAGCCTGACAGTTTTAACAGAGCCAAGACTTCAAGTATATTATTGGAGCTCTGAGTGTTACTAATAATATATCGATAACATCCTTTTACTCCATTATGGGACTGTATTGATTTCATCGCTTTAATAGACATCAAGGTAGAACTTAAAATTTTACTTTGATTATTTAATATAAATCCATTTTTAAAAACTTTATCTAATAAAGATTCTCTTTTTTTTAAACTAAATTTTAAATATCCCGTGCTAAAAAGTAAATCAAAAATATTTGAGTGAACCCTTGAATCTTGTCTAATGTCTAGAGAAGCGAAATGATAACCAAATATATTAACCTTATTAATTATTTGCTGCAGCTCATCGATGTATATTGAATTGTGTGAAGCAATTAATGTTTCATTTATAAAACTTAATTTACTTTTTAGTTCTTCAAGGGAAATTTTTGGTTTTTGAGAAGATATAAAAATACTGTCGTAAAGTTTTTTTTCAATATCAATAATAATATCCTCCAAAACTTTAAATGTTAATTTCCGTCTGAGTTTCCTAATATCTTCGTAATAATTTTTTATAATATCACTTCTTAATTTTTTTGCTGTATCAAGCGTTATTTTGGAAGTTACATAAGGGTTACCATCACGATCTCCACCTGGCCAAAAACCAAGGCTTAACAAGTCAAAATTTTTAAAATTTCCATCAAAAATATTATTATTAATATACTTATATATTTCAGCTATGGAATGATAAAAAACATTTTCCAAATACCATGACAAGCTAACTGCTTCATCATAAGGGGTTGGCTTTTTATTTTTAAAAAAAGGGGTCATTGCCAGTTGTGATAATAAATTTTTTATTTCTTGTATGTCATTTTTTTTCACTGAAAAAGTAAGATCCGTTATAATTCCAAGTACTGATCCTGGATAAAATTGGGTTGGATGAGCTGTTAAAACAGGTCTTACTTTAGCCTTAGTTAAGAACTTTTTTAAATCATTTTTTTTATCTAGTGACTCCACTAATTCTTTAATACCTCTTAATGTTCCCATTCCATCCAGATTATTTATTTCAGGAAAGGCTGCATCTTCTATAGCATCAAAAAGGACAATTTGTCTTTCAACATATTGAATAAATTTAAATAACAAGGAAAATTTGTCCTTTTCAGAATACTCTTTACAGTATTTACTAAAGAAGCTTTCTACAATGGATTCTGGATCCATATTTTTTTCATAACTATTCTTACATAATTCAGAAAATAAAGGGAGCATATATCCAGTATTGTATATATTTTCATAAGGGAGTGTTGAGAAAATACTATTGTAAATATTATACTTAGAAAGAACTTTTTCATTAAACCGTTCCTTTTTTGTAAGTTTTCTCATTTTAATCAAATATAAATTTTTGCAAATATAATACACTGTACTGGATAGGGTACTATGTAAAGTAATTTAAATTACTATGTTAATGTAAATAGATGTAATTTATATGAGTATATTTAATGTATATCAACGAGTAAACTTAATATAGAGTAAAAATGGTAAGAGCCTCTTCCTCCACTTTTAACATGTTACAATAGTCTTTATGGTACTATGTGGTACTTAAAGGCTTTTTTTTACTCTTTAATATTAAAATAAATTAATTTTGTTTAAATAATGAATAAGTCGATTACAATATTTTTCTTCTTCATCTACGTATTATGTCATTCTCAGTCAGAGATAACAGCCGATTGGGATATTAGTATTGAAGGAAATGTAGTAACATTATCAATTATTGAATTTAACAATTTTACCGTTGGACTAGATGGGCATTGGCACTACATATTAGATGACAACGAATATGTTGCAGTTCATGATATTAATGACGTAATAATTACAGATTTAACAGATGGGAATCATATTATTCATGTATGGCTAGTTGATCATATGCATAATGCACTAGATCCAGCTGTAGAGGAGTCGATAGAATTTACAATTAACTCAGGATTATCTATCATTGATGAAGAAAAACTAGAAGTAATGGTTCACCCTAATCCAGTTTATGGCAAATATGTTACAATTTCAACTTCAGATCCAGGATTTAAAGAAATTCAGTTATTTAATATAATGGGGGAAAAAATATTAGAAACTATTTTAAACGGAAAAACCCTGGATATTGAAAGGCTCAGCAGTGGTTTTTACATCCTAAAGATTTCTGTAAACGGTAAAAGTAGATTGTCTAAATTAGTTATAAAGTAATTTGATTATTTTAAAAAAGCCAGATAAACTTTTATCTGGCTTTTTTAATGATAAGTTAATATTAATATAAAGATTTAGGTCTGCCGGGTGTATATGCAGCTCCAATTTCCTTGAGGCGTCTTTCTAAAACAGACATTTCAGCTTTAAGTTCATCAATCATCAACTTAATGGGTTGGAACTCTTCTTTAGCGATTTCATAACTATCCATATGTGTTTTAGTTGGTGAAGCTGTAGAATACTTCTGATAATATGCAACAGAACCTAATCTTGAGTAAGGAGTTAAATTAGATTGAATATCTAATCTACTTTTAACATTATCTCCGTAAAACTTAAGATTTACTTCTTTTATTGCTTGTTTGACATCCCATACCATTTTTGAAATTTCATCAATTGGCTGCTCTACCCTCTTAATCGCTTCATCTATGTAAGGAAGTTTATTTGAAATCTCTGAAAATTTTCTTGAATACTCACCCATCTCAGCTTGTAATTTTGAAACTTTCCTTTGGAAATCAACCTTCGCTGTTCTATCATCAGCAGGCATTACAGTATTGTTTAATGCGAATACATTAAAGCTTTTAGCATCTGCAACCTTGGTTGTTTCCCCAGCCTTTAAAATTGACATATCTATTGAATAGGTCCCAGGATTAACTAAAGTACCCTCAGAAACACCAGCAAAAGGGTTATAGAATGAAGATGAATTTAAATTAATTGGATTGTTGTCTTCATACCTTAAATTCCATTGAAATCTACTCAAACCCTTTGAAGGCTTTCTATATATTTTTTTTACAACATTATCCTTATCATCTCTAATAGTAAATACAAGTTCAGGTTTTGCCTCATTTACCTCATCATAAAGCTCTGAATATGTTGGATAAGAAACATCCATTTTATCCTTAATTAACTTTTTCTCAGCCTTCTGTCTCTTTGATTTAAGGCTCTCAAATTTTTTATTGTAGTTGTATGTAAAAATAGCTACAGGATCAAGGTTTTCTGCAAGATAAAAATTGTCACCCTGAAAAGCTTTACCAGGAAGTCCCAAAGGATTAGCCTTTTCCCACATCAGAGCGTCACGTACATCAAAAATTTTATCACCTAATGGGTTTTCAGAATTTTCAATACTTCTTAGTACAGAGTAATCATCCATTACATAAAATCCCCTACCAAAAGTCCCCAATACTAAATCATCTTCCCTTCTTTGTATAGCAATATCTCGAACTGCTATTGTTGGTAACCCAGCAGATAATTCTTTCCAGCTAACTCCAGAATCAGGAGAAAAGAAAGCCCCAAATTCAGTACCACAAAATATTAAATTTGGATCGATATGATCTTCTTCAATAGAATAGACACTTCCTCTTTCTGGAAGGTTGCTGCTGATTTGCTTCCAACTATTCCCTTTATCATCAGATTTAAATATATATGGTTTAAAATCTCCATATTTGTGATGGTTGAAAGCAACATAAATAACATTCACATCATGTTGAGACAAATAAACCGAATTTACATAAGATTGTTTTGGGGCATCGGGAATATTATCGACCTGCCTCCAATTTTCTCCTGAATTTTCAGTGATCTGAATTAATCCATCATCAGTTCCAATAACTATAAAGTTTTCATCAATCGGAGATTCAGATAGAGCAACTATAGTACCGTAAGGGGATGTTGAGCCATTTTTTTCTACAGCATCAATACTTAGAATTCTATCGTAAACTTTTAATTTATTTCTGTCAATTTTTCTAGATAAATCATCACTGATTACACTCCAACTATTTCCATAATCATTTGATCTAAAAACCTTATTTGCAGCAAAATATAATCTACCTGATTTGTGATGACTTACAGCTAATGGAGCATCCCAATTCCATTTATAATTTAATTCACCCTTTCTAGCAATTGGCTTGATTCCTACCTCCTCACCACTTAATTTATCAAATCTCACCAACCAACCATACTGAGATTGTGCATACACAATATTGGGGTTTTCAGGGTCAATTTGAGATTCAAATCCATCACCACCGTGGGTAATAAACCAATCTTGATTTGATATTCCATGAGAATTATTTACTCTTGATGGGCCTCCAATACTGAAATTATCCTGAGTACCCCCATATATATTGTAAAAAGGTTTAGCATTATCAACCGCTACCTTATAAAACTGAGTTACAGGTAAATTCTTTTTAAAATCCCACTTTTTTCCAGAATCAAAAGTTTCATAAATACCTCCGTCACAACCGACAAGCCAATGAGAATTGTTTTTGGGATTGATCCACATAGCATGATTATCAACATGCTTGTAATCCTCCCCTACATTTTTAAAAGACTTTCCTCCATCATGGGTAACAGACATCCAAGTGTCCATTATATAGACAACGTCCTCATCAACAGGGTCTGCAAAAATCTCTTGATAATAATTACCACTGGTAACTTTTCCACTTTGCTTAACCCATGTTTCTCCTCTATTGGTAGATTTATAAAATCCACCTTTTCTTTCAGCTGCTTCAACAATTGCATAAATAATTTCTGGATTTGCATCAGAAATATCTAATCCTATTCTTCCAATTTCCACATTAGGAAGTCCCTTGTTTATTTTTTTCCATGATTTACCACCATCAATAGACTTATGTAACCCTGATCCTGGCCCACCACCAACATAAGTGTAGACATGTCTTCTTCTTTGATGACTAGCAGCATATAGTACATCAGGATTTCTCGGATCCATGTGAATTTCATTAAAACCTGTATGCTCATCAACATTTAAAATATTATTCCATGTCTTACCACCATCTTCGGTTTTATATATACCTCGATCACCACCTTTACTCCACAAAGGCCCATATGCTGAGACATACACAACGTCAGAATTATCAGGGTGAACTAAAATGTTACCAATATGTTCTGAGTTTTTAAGTCCCATATTTTTCCATGAGACACCTCCATCCACTGATTTATAAACTCCATCACCATAGGCAACAGATCTTTGATTATTATTTTCTCCTGTTCCAACCCACACTATATTGGTATTATTTGGATCAATCGTGACACAACCAATTGAATAAGAAGATTGGCTATCAAATACAGGGCTGTAATCAACACCCCAATTAGAGGTTTTCCAAACTCCTCCAGATGCAATAGTAACATAATATTCAAAAGGGTTATTAGGGTTAACGGCCAAATCTGAAACTCTACCAGATGTCAAGGCTGGACCAACAGCTCTCCACTTTAAAGCACTAACTGAAATTTCATCAAGTGGATTTTTTTTATCTTTTTTCTTTTTTTG
>CABYEA010000022.1 GCA_902517895.1 uncultured Bacteroidota bacterium | reverse complement strand
AAAGATTGGTTGAATAAACTTCGTTTAAAGACACAATATGATTATAGCTCGCATTTATATAGTGAATCAAAATATAATCCATCAAACATTTCTGTTGTCAAACCTATGTATGACAAAAATTCTGAAGTAGTCGATGGTAGAATTATTTTAAGAGAGAATTTTAGACAAATTTTAGAAAAGCATGATAACGTTGTAATATTCGGTCAAGATTCTGGAAAGATTGGTGGAGTAAATCAAGGGCTTGAGGGTCTTCAAGATATTTTTGGAGAAACAAGGGTTTTTGATACTGGAATTCGTGAAGCTACTATTATTGGACAAGGTATTGGATTAGCCCTCAGAGGTTTGAGACCTATTGCAGAAATACAATACTTGGACTACCTGCTTTATTCAATTCAAATATTAAGTGATGACTTAGCTACACTTCATTACAGAACAAGAGGAAAACAAAAAGCTCCTCTTATTGTTAGAACTAGAGGACATAGACTTGAAGGTATTTGGCATTCAGGTTCACCTATGGGTGGTATGATAAACCTGTTAAGAGGAATATACCTTTTGGTTCCTAGAAACATGACAATTGCGGCAGGATTTTACAATGCTTTACTTAAGGGTGATCAACCTGCAATTGTTGTTGAATGCCTAAATGGTTACAGATCAAAAGAAAAAACACCAAATAATATTGGAGAATTTACCGTTCAAATTGGTAAAGTTGAAAAAATAAGAACAGGTAATGATATTACAGTGGTTTCTTATGGCTCAACATTAAAGTTAATTGAGAAAGCTGCAATAGAGTTAGAAAAGTTCAATATCAGTTGTGAAATAATTGATTGTCAATCATTAATTCCATTTGATTTAGATAATGATATATGTGAAAGCGTTAAAAAGACAAATAGAATCATAATTATTGATGAAGATTTTTCTGCAGGAGCTAGTGCTTATATATTAGACAACCTTATAAATAAACAGAATATATATAATTATTTAGACAGCAAGCCATATACTTTATCAGCTCAAGATCACAGACCAGCATATGGGACAGATGGGGACTATTTTTCCAAGCCATCGATGGATGAAATTTTTAACAAAATTTATTCAGTTATGAATGAACTAAATCCTGAAGAATATCCTATTTAGCTTATATTAATAATTTTTACTACCATCTCTTTCAGAAGAGATGGGTCTGCCTTTTTAACCCCTACTCCCTTTGAAAACATGTCATAATCTCTTAAAATTGAAATAATTCTTACAACCTGTTTTAAATCATAGTTTATTGATGCGGTTTTGTATTCTTTTATAAAAAATGGATTAATCCCTAACAAAGAAGCAATTTTAGTATCATTTAGCGTGTTATTGGAATGAAAAAGAAGCAGCTTATTGAAGAAATCAAAAACTATAGAAATAGTTACAACAATCGGATTAGAATTAGGATTTTCAGAAAAATATTGCGTTATCTGGAATGCTTTATTGTAATTTTTTTCACCCAATGCTTTTCTTAATTCAAAATTGTTAAACTCTTTTGAAATTCCTATATATTTCTCAATATCATCTAATTCAATTATTTTTTCTTTTTTCTTTATTACAAGTAATTTATCAATCTCGTTAGAAATCTTACTCAAACTATTTCCTAAATGCTCATTTATAAGGCTAACTGATTTTCTATCAATTGAAAAACCAGCTGAATTGATAGTATCACTTATCCAGTTTTGAACCTGATTATCATATAATTTTTTAGATTCAAAAACTTTGGCATTTTTCTTAAGTTCTTTGTATGAAGACTTTCTTTTATCAATCGATTTGTGTTTGTAATTAATAATTAAGATTGTAGACTCTAGAGGTTTCTTGAAATAATCAATAAGACCATCAAAAGTTCTATGTAAATCTTGAGCTTCTTTTACCAAAACAATTTGATATTTTGACATCAAAGGATATTTTTTGCAAATAGATATTATTTGATCTACTGATGTTTCCTTTCCATACAATATATTTAAGTTAAATTGTTTCTCCTCAGCGGTAAGTACATCTTCAATGAATAAATTAGTTATATTGTCTATGTAAAACTCCTCCTCACCCATCAAAAGGTATATAGGAGAAAATTTTTTATTTTTTATATCATTTTTTATTTCGGAAATAGTATTCAATTATCAAAAATCTATGTTAAAATTATCATTCCCAAATTATGAATTTAGATTAAAAAAAATTAGTCAAAAGAGGTTTATTTTTGATGAAATTAGAAAAAAATTTATCGAATTGACACCTGAAGAATGGGTAAGACAAAATTGCATAAGATTTCTCGAAAAAGAAAAAAAATTCAATAAGAGCTTAATTTCCGTAGAAAAGAAGATTACCCTAAACAATACAAATAAGAGATTTGATATTTTAGTTTATGATAAAGATGGATCATGTTTATTACTTGTTGAATGTAAAGCTCCAAATATAAAAATCGATCAAAGCAGCTTCGATCAAATTATAAGATACAATCAAGTTATAAATGCAAAATTTTTAATGGTTACAAATGGAATAATTCATTATTATTGTAAAATAGATAATATTCAAAACAAAATTGAATTCCTAAAAAAAATCCCTACTAATAAATGAATCTAGGAGTTGTTATATTAAATTGGAATGGTGAAAATTTGATAAAAAAGTTTCTACCCTCTGTTATAAAGCATACACCTGTAATTCATAATATTTATCTAATTGATAATGGCTCAACTGATGATTCAGTTGGATTTATAAGATCTAATTTTAACAGAGTAAAAATTATAAAATTGGATAAGAATCATGGATTTGCCAAGGGTTATAATATTGGGCTGAAAAAAATAGAGGATGATATACTATGTCTTTTAAATAATGATGTTGAAGTTACTGAAAATTGGACTGAAGAAATATTAAAACAATTTGCAGCTGAACCTGATACTGTGGTAATTCAACCTAAACTTAGAGATTACTATAAAAAATCAGATTTTGATTATGCAGGTGCCGCTGGAGGGTTTTTAGATAAATATGGATACCCCTACTGTAATGGAAGGATTTACAACAAAGTGGAAATAGACAATAATCAATATGATAAAACAACGAAAATATTCTGGGCCTGCGGAGCTTGTTTTTTCATTAGGAATCGTATTTTTAGTGACTTCAGTGGATTTGATGAAACTTTTTGGGCTCATTTCGAAGAAATTGATCTATGTTGGAGATTACAAAATCATGGTTATAAAATAAGTTTTAATCCAAATTCTATTGTTTATCATGCTAATGGCAGCACATTGAGTCATAATAATCCTGATAAAATATATTTTAACTACAGAAATATGTTATATACTATCACAAAAAATTCAAAAAATAATTTATTCTTTCTTCTTTTTGAAAAACTTTTTGTTGATATAATTACCGCAATTTATATTCTATTTGATAAGGGTTTCAGTCATTTCACAGCAATAATTAAAGCATATTTTTCGTTTTACAAGAACATTAACCTGTTAATTAAATTTAGAAAACGAAATAAAAGGGAAATAAAGCATTATAAAATTAGATCAATAATTTGTGAATATCTATTTTACAAAAGCTAAAATTATCTAAAAAAAAAAATTCTTTTTTGCTAATTTTACTAAGTACTTTTAACATAAAATATAATAAAATGAAAAAAACATTTTTTTTAAGCTTAATTACATTATTCATAATGTCATCATGTATCAGTAAAAAAGAATATACCTCGCTTGAAAACAGGCATAAGAAAACACAAGATCTACTAAATACTGCAACTATCAAATTAAATGCATGCTTGGAAGAAAAGTCTACTTCTGAAACATTAGCTAATGCTTACAAAGAGCAACTTTCTGATTTAAAGAGAAGAAATGATCAGCTATTTATCCAAAGTCAAGATTATCTCGAGTTAACAACCAAGGGTGCTGAAAACTTAGAAAGAACTCTTGAAAGTATGAAAGAAAAGGACTTAAAGATTACCCGAATTCAAGACGCATTAAATAGAAAAGACAGTGTGACATTTGCACTTGTAACCAGTCTAAAAAAAGAGATTGGTATAAACGATCCTGATATTGAAGTTAGTGTTGATAAAGCAGTTGTCTTCATATCCTTATCAGATAAATTATTATTTAAGTCAGGAAGTTATGAAGTTTCAGAAAGAGCTAAAGAAATTCTAGGTAAAGTTGCAACCGTTGTTAACGGAAAGCCTGATTTTGAATGTATGGTTGAAGGTCATACGGATAGCAGGTCATATGAAAGAGGTGTGCTTGTTGATAATTGGGACTTAAGTGTTAAAAGAGCGACTTCAATTGTTAGGGTGTTAGAGGATCTTGACGTAAATTCTGGAAGATTAATAGCAGCAGGAAGGAGTTATTATGATCCTTTAGTTGATAATAATACTCCGGAGAACAGAGCTACCAACAGGCGAACGAGAATAATTGTCATGCCAAAAATTGATCAGTTTTATGATATGATAGAAAAAGAAATGCAAAACTTGACAAATTAAATTTCATACAAAAATTATTAAAAAACCCACTTTGAGTGGGTTTTTTTATGAAATTATTTCTAGTTTTGAGAACCTTAGTAATAATTTCTTTTTGCCATTTTTTTCAAACTTAATTTCAGCCTTTCTGTCACCACCAACTCCTTCTATTGAAATAACCATACCCTTACCAAATCTCTCGTGTATTACAATATTTCCAACAATTAATTTAGAGTCAAAAAGGTTAGAGTTTGTTCTTGAAGATTTAATTTTTACAAAATTTGATGTAGGTTTTTTTTGTAGTTTATGAAACCTAACTCCGACCTTTTTATAACCTTCATCATTAAAAAAAGCCCTTGCACCCTTACTTTCAATTATGTTTTTTTCTACATACTCTTCTTTTATCTCATCTATAAATCTACTTTTCTCTGAATCAACAAGTTTTCCCCAACGATATCTTGATAATACATAAGAAAGGTATATCTTTTTCTCAGCTCTAGTTAATGCCACATAAAATAGTCTTCTTTCCTCTTCCAACTCGGTTCTTGAATTTAAATTCATTGCGCTAGGAAATAAATTTTCTTCAAGCCCAACAATATAAACAAACGAAAATTCAAGACCCTTAGCCAGATGAATTGTCATTAAAGAAACCTTATTATTATCGTTGCTTTCATTATCTTGATCTGTAGCTAACGCAACATCTTGTAAAAATGTTGAAACTGAAACTTGATCATTATTTTCAACAAAATCTTTAATTCCGTTGAGAAGCTCCTCAATATTTTGAATTCTATTAATTCCCTCTAAAGATTCGTCATTTTTATAAAGATTATAGAGTCCTGATTGCTTCAATACCTCTTTTGTAATATCAAATACGTCTAGTGATGCTAATTTAGTTTTTATTGACTCAATCATGACAACAAAGTCTAGTAACTTATTTTTTGTTGAATTGTTCAAAATAGAGGATGACTTTGAATAATTTTTCAGAAATGTGTAATCAGAAACAGATTTGTTTTTAGCTTCTATTGATATCTTATTTAATGTAGTTAAACCGATTCCTCTTGCTGGAAAATTTATAATCCTTTTAAAAGCTTGTTCATCGTCATTATTAATTAATAATCTTAAATATGCCAGAACATCCTTTATCTCTTTTCTCTGGTAAAAAGATAGACCACCGTAAACCCGATAAGGAATATTTTTTTTTCTTAATGCATCTTCAAATGAACGTGATTGCGCATTTGTTCTGTATAAAATAGCAAAATCGGAATTTTGCATCTGAAATTGCATCTTATTCTCAAAAATAGAACTTGCAACAAACCTTCCCTCCTCACCATCAGTTAATAATTTATTTACGCTTATTTTTTCTCCTGAATCGTTATTAGTCCATACATTTTTCTTTAACCTTTTTTGATTATATTCAATGATACTGTTTGCAGCATTTACTATGTTTTTTGTTGATCTGTAGTTTTGTTCTAGTCTAAAAAGTTTTGAATCAGGAAAATCTTTTTGGAAATTTAAGATATTATTTATGTTAGCTCCTCTAAAGCTATATATGCTCTGCGCATCATCTCCAACAACACATATGTTTTGAAATTTATCTGAAAGTGACCTAATAATTAAGTACTGAGAATGATTTGTATCCTGGTACTCATCTACCAGTATATATCTGAAAATATTTTGATATTTTGATAAAGTATCAGGATAACTATTTAAAAGTTCATTAGTTTTTAGCAGAAGATCGTCAAAATCCATAGCACCAGCCTTAAAACATCTTTCTACATATTGTTTATAAATTTCATGAAATTTTGGTCTGTTTGAAATTTTATCAGACAACAACATTTCATCATCGTTAATGTAGTCATTAGAGGAGATAAAATTATTTTTCATAGATGAAATCCTTGAAAAAATAATTTTATACTTATACTGTTCTTTATCTAAGTTCAATTCTTTGATTATTCTGGCAACCAGTTTCTGAGAATCATCAGAGTCATAAATGGTAAAATTTGATGTGTAGCCAATCTTATGTGCTTCAATTCTCAATATTCTAGCGAAAACCGAATGAAAAGTTCCCATCCATAGATTTTTAGCTTCACCACCGACGATATTTGCAATTCTTTCTTTCATTTCCCTAGCAGCTTTATTAGTAAAAGTTAATGCTAGAATATTGAAAGGATCTACCCCTTGGGTCATTAAATAAGCAATTTTATAAGTTAAAACTCTGGTTTTACCAGATCCCGCTCCCGCAATAACAATCATGGGGCCATTCATTTGAAGAGTGGCTTCTAACTGCGATGTGTTCAGATTATTTAAAAAATCGCTCAAATGAAAATTTTAGTGTTAAATTAAATATAGTTTGAAAGAAAAACCGCTATAAATTTAGTTAGTTATAAACAAAATCAATAAGTAAAAAATCTTAAATTTAAGATTATGAACAATGATATCTTAAATACTTCAATTGAGTTTTTAAAAGGGGTTGGGCCTAATAGGGCCAAACTCATTAAAGACGAACTCAAAATATTAAATTTTAAAGATTTATTGTTTCAATTTCCATACAGATATATAGATAAAACTAGATATCATAAGATTTCAGAAATAAACTCAACCGATTCTGAAATACAACTAATTGGGACCATTAAGGAAATTAAAGAAGTTGGGATAGGCTCAAAGAAAAGATTAATAGCTGATTTTTATGATAAAACTGGGCGGATACAACTAGTATGGTTTAAAACCAATAAATGGCTAGTAGATTCGATTAAATCAAACACAAAATATATACTTTTTGGGAAAATTAATGATTTCAAAGGGATTAAATCTATACCTCATCCTGAGCTTGAGTTTTATAATGAAAATAATCTTAAAAAAAGAACAAGCTTATTTGGAGTATATCCCTCAACTGAGAATTTAAACAAAAAAGGCATAACCAATAAGGTGTTTTCAAAATTAATCGAGGAGCTACTTTTCAATATAAATAAAGATATTAAAGAGAATCTTCCTGAATATATTCTAAAAAAGTACAAATTAACAGGGAGGCTTCAAGCCATTATAGGCATTCATAAGCCAAGAACATTGTCTGAATTAAAACAGGCTATTAATCGACTAAAGTTTGAAGAAATTTTTTATCTACAAATTAGACTAATCAAAAAAAATATTTTGAGGAAGCAAAAGATCAAAGGCTATACTTTTGAAAAAATTGGAGATAACTTTGATAATTTTTATAAAAATCATTTAAAGTTTAAACTTACCAATGCTCAAAAAAGGGTAATTAAGGAAATTAGAAATGATATGGGTAGCGGTGCACAAATGAATAGACTTCTTCAAGGTGACGTTGGATCAGGTAAAACAATTGTTGCTTTTATGTCTGCATTAATTGCTATTGGAAACGGATTCCAAGCATGTATCATAACTCCTACTGAAATTTTGTCATATCAACATTATAATAAATTTAAAGATATATGTAAAGTATTGAATATCAATATAAAAGTACTTACAGGGTCAAGTAAAAGTTTATACAAAAAACAACTAAAAGAAAGCCTTGGTCAAGGCAAAATTGACCTGCTTATTGGTACCCATGCGTTAATTTATGACAGTGTTAAGTTTGAAAATTTGGGTTTAGCAATTATTGATGAACAGCATAAATTTGGAGTCGCTCAAAGAAGCAAAGTATGGCATAAAAATAAATTTCCCCCACACGTATTAATTATGACTGCAACACCAATTCCAAGAACACTAGCAATGTCAGTTTATGGAGATCTTGACATGTCTATTATTGATGAGCTACCTCCAGGGAGGAAATACATTAAAACTTTTCACCAAACTCAAAGAGACAGACTAAAACTACTAGATTTTTTAAAAAAAGAAATCGATAAGGGTAGACAAGCATATGTGGTATACCCTCTTATTAAAGAAAGTGAAAAACTTGATTTTAAGGACCTTTTAGATGGATATAAAACATTTTCTCGTGATTTTCCGATGCCAAAGTATCAAATCTCAATTGTTCATGGTAAAATGAATAATGAAGATAAGGAATATGAAATGCAAAGATTTATTGAAAATAAAACTCAAATATTGGTATCCACAACTGTTATCGAGGTCGGAGTTGATATTCCAAACGCAACTGTTATGATTATTGAAAGTGCTGAAAGATTTGGATTATCTCAACTTCATCAACTCAGAGGTAGAGTTGGAAGAGGAAAACATGAAAGCTATTGTTTTTTGATTACTGGATACAAGAAAACTAAGGATAGTGAAATAAGAATGGAAACTATGGAAAAAACTAATGATGGTTTTATGATTGCTGAAAAGGACTTGGAATTAAGAGGTCCTGGAAATATTATGGGCACCCAACAAAGCGGTGAAATGCCACTAAAAATTACCAACCTTGTTTCTGATAGCAGGTTAATACTAAAGATTAGGAAATTAGTTGAAAAAATCATGTCAAAGGACCCAAGACTTGAAAATGAAAACAACCTGATTATTCTTAAAAACTTAGAAATCATAATCAAAAAAAAAGATATCTGGGAATATATAAGCTGAAACTATTCCATAATAAGTTTTTCTAAAAAACCCTCAAACTCGTTCTTAAAATCATAATAATTTTTCCCAGTTGCTGGTCCATTGAATCCGGTATGAACTCTCCTAACGTTCTTATTTTTATCAACCACTATCAAAGTTGGGTAAGAGATTAATGTATCCAACGATGGGAGTTTTTGAACTGCATCTAATTTACTACTTGTTCCATACTGAGCTATTAAAATATCATGATCTAGTTTGAGTGTATTTTTAAGTTTTTTAATATTATCAATTGCTTTCTGCTCAGAATTGGCAAATTCAAATGCAATTGAGACAATCGAGATTTCATTATATTTTTTACTTAATTCTGAAAGATACTTAGACTCGTCAAGACAATTAGGACACCAAGAACCCATGATTTGTATTAAATTAACCTTATCATTAAATTTTTCGTCTGAATTACTTATTAGTTCTCCATCAGAATTTTTAAAACTAAAAATAAAATTTTCATACCCTGTTTTGATTTTAGTCAATTCGTAGGGGTCAGATAGTTTAAAATCAACATCCTTGTAAGCAATAAACTTTTTTACATCATAATTCCCTCGATATAAATTCCCTCTTATTGTGTCATGATCAAGATTCGCATTAATCATATAACCCCTATATCCATTAAAATTTGAAATACTTATTTTTTTACCGCTTACCACCCCTTGCATAAAGCCATAATCACCTGTCTCAGTTCTTACTGTTCCACTTATTTTATTTTTGTACTGTAAAACCATCAATTCAGCGTCATAAGCATCATCATCATCATAGTTAAAAACCATCTTCCAGTTTCCGTCAAAATTCTTATAATCATTTGCGTTAAAATTAAATCTATATAAACCTGGTTTAGCAAAAAACGGAATTTTTCTTTTCAAGCTTTTGTTATAATAAAACCCGTTAAACGAATCCTTAAACTTAACAAACATCAAAAAATCCTCAAAAAAAGGTGAATTAACCTTGATTGAATCATTTGAATTTGAAATTGATAAGTAAATATTTTCTCTTGAATTCCTAATAATCATCAATGAGTCGTTTAAATTGAAATTAAATGGAATATTAATAGAATCATTTGCTTTCAAAAAACCTAAATAATCAGTGGGTAGATTATCATTTTCATTAAAACATGAAAAAAAAAGCAAAACAAACAATAAATTTAAAAACCTACTCATGTATTAAATATAATTCAAAAATATTATTATAATAAAAAAGTTTTGATTTTATTAGATTGTCAGTATTGTTATATTTGCTATTAATTGATTTTATCTTAAATGAAAATTTCGTACAACTGGCTCAAAGAATACCTAGATTTTAAAGAGGATTACATAGCAATTGGTGAAAAATTAACTTCTCTCGGACTTGAAGTCGAGGGAATATCAAGGTTTGAGTCAATACCAGGTGGACTTGAAGGTGTTGTAATAGGTAAAACAAAATCAATCAAAAAACACCCTAATGCTGACAGGTTAAAAATAACCATGGTAGATATAGGCCAGAATGAATTACTTCAAATTATTTGTGGTGCACCTAATGTTGACAAAAACCAAACTGTAGCCGTTGCTACTACCGGAACAACGTTATTCCCCAATAATGAAAAGCTGAAAATTAAAAAAAGTAAGATTAGAGGAGAAGTTAGCAATGGGATGATTTGTGGTCAGGACGAACTAAATCTAGGCGAATTTGATCAAGGTATAATGATTTTTGATGATAAATATAAAGCCGGTATACCGCTAGCTGAAATTTACAATATTGAGAGTGATTGGATTTATGATATAGGATTAACCCCTAATAGAGCTGATGCAATGAGTCATTATGGAACTGCTAGAGATTTAAGAGCTAGACTATTACATGAAGGAAATAATATTGAACTTAAAACAACATCTGTTAGTAATTTTATAGTTGACAGTAGAACAAAAAAAATTAAAATTAATGTTGATGATAATAGCTTAGCACCCAGATATTGTGGAATTATTATGGATAATATTATGGTTCAAGAGTCTCCAAAATGGCTTCAAAATAAAATCATTTCAATAGGACTTACTCCAATAAACAACATAGTAGATATAACCAACTATATTCTACATGACATAGGACAACCACTACACGCTTTTGACTATGATAAAATTGAAGATCAAACAATTAATGTAAAAAAGTACAAAAAAGAAATAAAATTTAAAACCCTGGATGATATTGAAAGAACCCTTAGCACTCATGATTTAACCATTTCTGATTCAAAAAAACCACTGTGTCTAGCTGGTATTTTTGGAGGAATTGATTCAGGAATCTCTAAAAAAACTACTTCAATATTTTTAGAAAGTGCATTTTTTAATCCGATTTCGGTCAGAAAAAGTGCTAAACATCATAATTTAAACACAGATTCATCCTATAGATTTGAAAGAGGTGTTGATCCAAATATTTCAAAGTATGCTCTTAAAAGAGCTGTATTAATGATTAAAGAAGTGTGTAAAGATTCAATTGTTTCAAGTGATTTAATTGATTTATATCCAAAACCTATTGAAGATATTCAGATTATTTTAGGTTTTGATAAAATCGAAAATATTATCGGTCAAAAAATTGACAAAGAAATCATCAAAAATATTATCAGTTCTCTAGATATTAAAGTTAACAGTATAACTGAATCCAATCTTGGCATATCAATACCCAGCTATAGAAATGATGTTACAAGGGAAGCTGACGTAATAGAAGAAATATTAAGAATATATGGATACAACAATATTCAATCCTCCAAAAAAATTAATCAGTCTATAAAACTGGAAGAAGCAAACCACAAAAATAAAATTATTGAAACAACCTCAAATCACTTAGTTTCACTGGGTTTTCATGAGATTATTACCAACTCCTTAATTTCAGCTAAAAATAATGCACTTAATAATGATATTGAAAATCTTTTAAATGTTGATGTGCTTAATTTTTCAAGCATTGACCAAGCTCAGTTAAGAAATTCAATGATCTTTTCAGGTTTAAATGTTATTAAACACAATATAAACAGAAAAAGAAGTAATCTAAAATTGTTTGAAGTGGGAAAAGAATACCACAAGAAAAAAGATAATAAATATGAAGAGTCAGAAAAGCTTGCAATATTCATTTGTGGAAATAGAAATAATTTAAACTGGAATAGTAATGAAAAAAAATCTGATTATTTCTACTTAAAAGGTGTTGTAAAGTCTATAACACAAAAACTTGGATTTAATAATGTAAAATCAAAGCCAATAACAAAAAATAATATTTATGAAGGGGAAACAATTTCCTTCAATAAATCTGAAATTGTAAGTTTTGGTTTAATCGATAAGAGTTTATGTCAAAATTTTGATTTAGAAATCGATGTTTTATATGCTGAAATCGATTTAAAAACAATTTTAAATAAATATTTAGATAAACCAATTCAATTTAAAAGTATTTCAAAATTTCCAGAAGTCACAAGAGATTTATCAATTTTAATTGATAATGAATTAAAATTTGAAAAAATAAACAAGTCTATAAAGCAGATAAATCAAAAGTTAATCAAAGAAATTACTCTTTTCGATGTTTATGATGGTGAAAACTTACCTAAAAACAAAAAAAGCTATGGTATTTCTTTTAAAATTCAAGATGCTGAAAAAACTCTCTCTGATGCTGAGATTGATGATATTATGAATAAAGTTATTGAGAAGTTAAAGAAAGAATTTAGTGCTGAATTAAGATAATTCGTACATATCAACTCTTAATTGCTTTATTTTATGATCATTCATATATTCATCAAATTTCATATATCTATCTATAACACCTTTTGGAGTTATTTCTATAATTCTATTTGCGATAGTTTGAGCAAATTGATGATCGTGAGTTGAGAGTAAAACCGTACCCTTAAACTTATTTAAAGAGTTGTTGAATGCGGTAATACTTTCTAAATCTAAATGATTAGTTGGCTCATCTAATATTAAAACATTTCCTTTTTTCATCATCATTTTAGAAAGCATGCATCTCACTTTCTCACCTCCAGAAAGAACAGTACATTTTTTTAAAGCTTCCTCACCCGAAAAAATCATTTTACCTAAAAAACCTCTAAGATAAACCTCCTCACGCTCCTCTTCAGTTTTTGCCCAATTTCTCAACCAATCAACTAATGATATATTCATGCTAAAAAACTCATTATTATCTAATGGTAAATATGAATGATTTGTGGTTATACCCCACTTAAAACTTCCAGAGTCAGCGCTAAGATTCTCATTTATTATTTGGTAAAAACTTGTAGTAGCTCTTGAATCCTTGGAGTAAAGCAAAACTTTATCACCCTTTACAAGGTTCAAATCAATTTGGCTAAACAGAAGCTCATCATCTATAGATTTTGAAAGATTTTCAACATTTAATATCTGATCTCCAGCTTCTCTTTCTCTTTCAAAGATTATTGCCGGATACCTTCTGCTAGAGGGTTTAATATCATGAATGTTTAATTTTTCAATCATTTTTTTTCTACTCGTAGCTTGCTTACTTTTCGCAACATTCGCGCTAAATCGCGCAATAAACTCCTCTAATTCTTTCTTTTTTTCTTCGGCCTTTTTGTTTTGTTGAGCTCTTTGCCTTGCTGCTAGCTGGGATGATTCATACCAGAAAGTGTAATTGCCTGAATAGTGATTGATTTTACCAAAATCTATATCCGAAATATGTGTACATACTGAATCAAGAAAATGCCTGTCATGAGAAACAACAATTATACAATTATCAAAATTTGCTAGGTAATCTTCCAACCATGTAATTGTTTCATAATCCAGATCATTTGTTGGCTCATCCATTACCAAAACGTCAGGATTTCCAAATAATGATTTTGCTAATAAAACACGCACTTTTAGCTTTGGATCAATGTCATTCATTTTAGTCTGATGCAATGATTCTTTAATTCCTAAATTTGATAACAATGAAGCTGCATTACTTTCAGCATTCCAACCATCCATTTCTTCAAATTTTACTTGAAGAGAACCAATTTTTTCTGCATTTTCATCTGAATAATTTTCATATAAAGAATCAATTTCTTTTTTAATTTCATACAAGAAAATATCACCCATAATAACTGTTTCTAATACTGAATTAGAATCAAAAAGGCTATGATCTTGTTCTAAGACGGACATTCTTTTACCAGGTTCAAGATGAACATTACCTGATGTTGGGTCGATTTTACCACTTAATATCTTTAAAAATGTTGATTTACCTGCTCCATTAGCCCCAATTATTCCATAACAGTTACCATTATTAAATGAAGTATTTACATTGTCAAACAACACTCTTTTGCCAAACTGAATAGATAAATTAGATACCGAAAGCATTACAAATTTTTATTTGCCGCAAAAATAGAAATTAATTACCTTTTTTATGATCTTTTAAAAATTTATCTAATCCAATATCGGTTAATGGGTGTTTTAATAACCCTGTAATAGATGAAAGAGGAGATGTAATTACATCTGCACCAATTTTTGCACAATCAATTATATGCATAGTATGTCTAATTGAAGCTGCTAGAATCTGAGTTTCAAAATTGTAATTATCATAAATATCCCTTATTTCTGAGATTAAATTTAAGCCGTCAGATGAAATATCATCTAACCTGCCAAGAAAAGGGGATACATATGTCGCACCAGCCTTAGCAGCCAACAAAGCCTGTCCCGCTGAAAAAACCAAGGTTACGTTGGTCTTAACTCCTTTATTTGAAAAATATTTAGCAGCTTTTACTCCATCTTTAATCATAGGTAGTTTTACAACTATCTGATTGTCAAGTGAAGCTAACTCATCACCCTCCTTTATCATATTTTCAAAATCAGTTGCAATTACCTCAGCAGACACATCACCATCAACAATATCACATATATTTTTATAGTGTTTTAGAATATTGCTTTTTCCTGTTACACCCTCTTTAGCCATCAATGATGGGTTGGTTGTAACTCCATCAAGAATACCTAAATCTTGTGCTTCTTTTATTTGGCCAAGATTAGCTGTGTCAATAAAAAACTTCATAATATCAATTTGATATAAATTTACGATAAATAAAAAGGTATTTGCTAGTAAAAAATTAAAAAAGTTTTAACACCAAATATTCAAAAAATCTTTGAGGTAAAACAAACTTTAGTATTATTCCAAATCTTTCTAGAAATGAACCAGAAATATATTTTTTTCTAGGGTTTTTAAGATGAATAATTTTGTTAACCAATTTTGCGACCTTGATGGGATTTGCACCCTTGGTTATGTTTTCATTCATTTTCTTTAAAGATGTTTCATATTTGTGCTGGTACGTGGAACCATCTATAACCGGTGAATGAAACCTGCCTTGAGAAATATTAGTCAAATAATCTCCAGGGGCTACACAAACAACCTTAACATTAAAGTCTTTTGTTTCCATATTCAAGGTTTCTGAAATTATATCCAAGGAGGATTTTCCAGCGCTATATATTGATCTGTAAGGTGTACCAATATGTCCAGCAATTGAAGTAATGTTAATAATTAATCCACTATTATTTTTTCTCATATATGGTAAAACCTTCTTAATAAGATTGATGGGGCCATATAAATTTGTATTAAAATGTTTTTCTATTTCAGAATTAGGGGTTTCCTCCAATGGACCAGTTATACCAACACCTGCATTATTGATTAGAACATCAATTTTTCCTTGTTCCTGAATAATTTTTTCTATGCAGTCATTTATTGATTTTTCAGAAGTTACGTCCAATTTTATAGGAAAAAAAACTACATCGTCAAGTTTTTTTATATTTCTGCTAGAACCATATACAACATAATTATTTTTTTCATTAATATATGTTGCTATTGCTCTTCCAATTCCAGAAGATCCACCTGTAATAAGTACTACTTTTGACATAATGATACAAAAATGGCAAGCTATCTACATCACACTGCTACAACCGAATACCTTTGCTGTGTTCCCACCCTGGAGGATTAATCAGGAGCTAGTTGTGTAGGACTTGCCACTATAAATATACAATTAATTAGAATTAGAGAATAATAATTTTTGACTATGTTGAAAAATATAGCTTAAATTTGGAAAAGCTATGAAATACTTAAACAAGCTCTTAATTTTTCTTATTCTGCTAAATGTATTATTGTTAGAATCATGTGGTGA
>CABYEA010000021.1 GCA_902517895.1 uncultured Bacteroidota bacterium | reverse complement strand
CATACTAATTAAATATTTGACGGAAAGTTCTTTTGGGAAATAATTATACTTAATATTTTCATTGCTTAAAATATTAACTGGAATGTTAATAGTTTCTTCAGTGTATTGATCAACCTCTAATTTATATTCTACAGAACTTAAATCGACAGAAAGATCATCAAAAGAGGGTTTCAGAAGATTCAAATTAATTTTTATATCTGAGCTAACATTATTCAATTTTATAAATTCTGTGTCAACATAATCAATTTTACTTATTATGTCTTTAGGTCCTAGTAATGTTACCGAATCATTGGAAATAATTGGAGCTTTGAACGAATCAAAACCCGCCTTGTAATCTATTGATAAATTAGGCTTAATAATTTTCTTTTCGGAAACATATTGATCAAAATATAAAAATATAGAATCCTCAAAAATTGTTAAAATCTCAACTGATGAGTCAAAATCAAGCTTTGTGTCTGTGAAATTTTCCTTTTTTTCCCATAAAAATGAATTGTTAAACTCTTTTAATTTTTTAGCAGAAATTTTAAGTTCGGGGGGGTTGAAATAATATTTTGCCAAACTAAACCCAAATCCTCTGACTTTTAATTCTACTGAATCATGAGATTTATCATAAATAACTTTATCGTTGGGAACATCCTTGACAGTTAAATTAAATACAATATTTTTATCGTAAGTAGAAGTTAATTTACTAACTAATGAGGTAAAAATAGCTAATATTAGAAATATTATAAACACATTAAACTTACCTTGACTTGAATAAATTTTCATTATTTCTGATTAAAAAACATTTTTGGAAATATACTCTCTATTTTTTTATTAGGGAATATATTAATCAATATAAATGACTTAAAAAAACCATAACCATAGCCCACAAATTGAATTAAAGTTGTCATAATCGATAATAAACCTACCAATAGGTTATTTTTAAAAGAGGACTGAATAAGAATCAATGAAAAGTATATTAAATATATTATCAAAATCAAGTTGCTAATATTAAATAAAAATAAAAAAATTGAAAGTAAAAAAACAGAGGAAAAAAACAGAGGAAACCAATAAACGATTTTTTTTGTTTCAGGGTAGCGATTATTTAAAATTGATCGAGCAATACCAAACTTACATACCTGATTAAAAAAACTTAAAACTGAAATTCTTCTCTTATGAAAAACTTTTAAATCACTGTAAAGTTTTATACTAAACCCTAGTTTCTTTAATCTTATTGATAAATCTGGATCTTCACCTGGGTGAATTTTACCAAAACCCTTACTTCTTAAAAATCCTTCCTTTGAAATACCCATATTAAAACTTCTTGGTTGGAAATCTTTTGATTTATTACCCCCTCTAATATGACCTGTTGTAATAAATGAAGTCATTGAATGACTAACCGCTTTTTGAAAATAATTGAAAGAATGATGAGAATCGTCTACTCCCCCAAAGCAATCTGAAAAGTTTTGATTTAAATTTTTCATCAAAATTTTATTATAATCTTGCGGAAGAATAATATCAGAATCAAGAATTATGAAATATTTTCCTTTAGCAACATTCATCCCAAAGTTTCTTGAATCACCTGGGCCTGAGTTTTTTTTGAAAAAATAAGTAATATTTAAATTACTGAAATTTTCGATAATATACTCACATCTTTGATTTGAACCATCTTCAACTATTAATATTTCAAAGTCTTTATCGCCTTCAAGTTCTGAAAAACTCTTTAAAAGTTCATTAATTTCATCTGGTCTGTTGAATACTGGAATTATAAATGATATATCTTTTAAAAGCATATTCAAAATTAAACAATAAATACAAAAAAAAGGATTAGTTAGATGCTAATCCCTCATGGTGATTTTATATTATTTCAAAATAGTTTATGAATTTTCGATCGTATCCATTATACTATCGCTTACTCCCATATTACTAAACCCGCCATCATTATACAAATTCTGAAGAGTTACTCTTTTGGTTAAGTCACTAAATAATGCAATGGTATAGTTGGCACAATCTACTGCTGTAGCATTTCCAAGAGGAGACATCTTATCAGCATATTTTATAAATCCATCAAAACCTTTTACTCCTTTTCCGGCTGTTGTTGGTGTAGGAGATTGAGAGATTGTATTTACCCTAACTTTTTTATCTTTTCCAAAGAAATAACCAAAACTTCTAGCAACACTTTCCAGAAAAGCTTTATTATCAGCCATATCGTTATAATCAGGAAATACTCTTTGTGCAGCTATGTAAGAAAGAGCCACTATGCTACCCCACTCGTTCATTGCATCGTTTTTGTATAAAGATTGCATAACCCTGTGAAACGACATAGCAGATACGTCCAAACCTTTATGGGTCCAATCATAATTTTGGTCTGTATAAGCTTTACCTTTTCTAACATTAATTGACATTCCTATTGAATGAAGCACAAAATCCAATTTACCGCCTAAAATTTCCATAGATTTAGTGATTAAATTTTCTAAATCATCAGTGGAAGTAGCATCAGCAGGGATTACAGTAGATTTAGTTTTCTCTGCAAGTTCATTAATTTGACCCATCCTCATAGCAACTGGGGCATTTGTTAGAACAAATATACCACCCTCTTCAAATATGCGTTCAGCAGTAATCCATGCAATTGAATTTGAATCAAGTGCGCCAAAAATAATTCCTCGTTTTCCTTTCAATAGATTATTTGACATATTAATTTATTTTATTAAGCAAATATAATATTAATTAAGCAACTGTTTAGCATGAGTGTACGCAGATTCAGATGCATTATTTCCTTCTAACATTTTAGCTATTTCAACTATTCTTTCACTCTCATTTAATCTTGAAATCATAGTTTTTGTATATCCGTTTACATCGTTTTTATAAATCAAAAAATGAGACTCACCCATAGCGGCTATTTGAGGTAAATGAGTAATAGAAAATATTTGGATTTTGGAACCTAGCTCTTTCATGATTGAACCCATTTTTTTTGAAATTTCACCAGAAACCCCAGTGTCAATTTCATCAAAAATTACGGATGGCAACTTTTTATACTTTGCCATAATTGATTTAATAGATAACATAATCCTAGACATCTCACCGCCAGATGCTGCATCTTTAATCTTTTTAAATTCATAACCTTTATTTGCAAGAAACTCAAAATCAATAGTATTCATTCCATTTGAATAAAAATTTTCTGTTTTAAAAAGGCTTATTTTAAATTTACTATTTACCATCCCTAATTCGTGAAGTACATTTTCGATTTCATTAGTCAAATCATTAATCACATATTTTCTTTTTTCATGAATTTCAATTGCTATATTATTTAATTTTAATTTTAAATCTTCACAGAGAGCTTGATGTAGTTGTATTTCATTGTCAATATTTTCAGTTGTATAAACTTTTAAAGCTAAATTTTCTCTAAAAACCGATAACTCTTTGATTGAATTTACAGAGTGTTTTCTTAAAAGGTTATTAATTATATCTATCTTGTTAATTGTTATATTTAATTTCTCTGGATTTTGCTCTAGAGAACCTAAAAAATTATTTATTTCCTCAGAAATGTCCTCTAAATCAATTTTTATTGATGAAATTCTTTGAGATATTAAATTAAATTTTTGAGAATTATTAGAGATTTTATCAATTGAATTTTTAAGCTTTAACAGATATGATATTAACCCACCTTCGTCATCAGAAATAATTTGAGAACTTTGATTTAACTCCCTAGACATTTCTTCAAAATTTGATAAAGAATTTTGCATATTTTCCAACTCGTCTAAGTCTTCGTCTAGAATATTAGAATTATCTATTTCATCCAAAATAAATTTATTGTAATCAATTGACTGTAGTAAATTTTGCTTCTTATCAATCAAAGCATTTAATGTCTTTGATCTAGCTGTAAAATCTTTATATAAATTTTTATACTTTAATATGCTGTCTATATTATTTGAAATTAAATCAAGTAGCTCAAATTGAAATTCACTGTTTAAAACTTCTATATTTTGATGTTGAGAATGAATATCTATAATCTTAGATCCTATCAGTGATAATTGACTTAAATTAACAGGGCTATCATTGACAAAAGCTCTAGATTTTCCTGAGGAAGATATTTCTCTTCTAAGAATGGTCTCGGTGTCATAATCCAATTCATTTTCATCAAAAATGAATTTTAAATCAAATGATCCAATATCAAAAACTCCTTCAATAATGCACTTTTTAGATTTATCACGATTAACCGAAAGATCAGCTCTTTTTCCAAGGATTAATGAAATTCCACCAACTAATATCGATTTACCTGCCCCTGTCTCACCTGTAATCACTGTGAAACCATTATTGAAAGAAACTGAAAGGTCATCAATCAGCAAATAATTTTTTATGGATAAATTTTTAAGCAATTTGTTATCTAATTATCCTAAAAATAAAATTGTTTTTGATTAAAAACTAATATTTCTCCATTTATCAGAATGATTGGGGGCAATTTTTGTGAGAGTTGAAATTAGGTTAGTAATAGGAACATTAGGTCCCCCACTAAATACATCCAATATTTCATCAGATTTTGTGTCAAAAAATACCCTTAAAATATATGAATTAGGCCTTCGCCTGTTCATTTGATCAAGCATCATAATGGATTTTGCAATAGATTCTTTTGCTGCCTTTGGCTCGTTTACCATTATATCCAATCCTTTTATATGATAATTATACATTACATTTCTGTACTCCTTAAAGGTAGTTGACAACACATTATCTATAAGGTAATATCTAGACTGTAATCCATCACCTGCACCCCAACCTCTGTATCCTTGCTGTTGAGAAAAATCAAGAATTTTTTGAGCTTGTTCAAAAAAAACTGTTCCAGAGTTTAGTTGAAATGAATCAGCATCAATCCCAATAATCATATAAATATGAAAAGCAATCACAGAAATTAAATTATTTTCAAATTGATTTTCATTAAAAGTCAAATTTTGAAACTCTTGGTACCTAAATGAAAAATTTCTATCATTAAAATTATATGTTGGAGAACTGTATGAGGAATTAAATATTGGTCTTGAAGATTGAATTTGAATAGTCCCTTGGAAAACATCGTTATCATATGAACTTATGTTAATAAACATTGTACAATCAATTTTTTCGTTTTGCCGTATTGGCCTATTCGTCCAACTTGTATTATTTACAAATTCTGTTAGCTGAGATTGCAGAGTTTTAAAAACCTGTAAATTTTCATTACCGGTTTGACGTGCTTCTACAACTACCTCACAATTCAATTCTTGTGAAAAAATAAAATTGGTAAGAAAAAAAAATAATATTAGAAGTTTATCCTTCAAATCAATTGAATTATGTGTTTAAAAATATCATTTGCTACCTCGGTCTTTTCTTTGAGTTTATATGGTGTTTTTATTCCTGATTTACAAATCAACGTAACCTTGTTTGTGTCATGTCCAAAACCAGCTCCATTGTCATTTAATGAGTTTAGCACAATCAAATCTAAATTTTTCTTTTTCAGTTTGTTTTTTGCATTTGAAAGCTCATCATCATTTTCAAGGGCAAAACCAACTAAAAATTGATTTTTCTTTGTTTTTCCTAGCTCCATTAAAATATCAGTAGTCTTTTTAAACTTGATATTAATCTCTTTATTGTCTTTTTTAATCTTTTTTTTAGAAAATTCTTTTGGTTTGTAGTCGCAAACAGCTGCTGCCATGATAACAATATCTGACTCATGATAATCATCCATGATTGCTTTTTGCATTTGAGCACCTGTTTTGATTTTTACTAAATTAATTTTATTTGAACTGGTTAATTGATCAGTTGGACCACTAATTAGTTTAACTTCAGCCCCCAAACTTAATGCAGTCTCTGCTAATGCGAAACCCATTTTGCCAGACGAATGATTTGATATAAATCTTACTGGATCTAACTCTTCAATTGTGGGTCCTGCTGATATCAGAACTTTCTTGCCAATTAAAGAAAGACTTTTGGAATGAAATTTTTCAATAAAGTCTACAATTTCTGATGGTTCTGGTAGCCTACCCTCACCTGAAAGTCCACTAGCCAATTCTCCGTAAGCAGGTGGTATAAGTATATTTCCATATGAAATTAGCTTATTTATTGATTCTTTAGTGGATTGGTGTTTATACATATCCAAATCCATAGCAGGAGAAAAAAATACTTGTGACTTACATGACAAATATACTCCCAACAAAAGATTATCACAATTACCATTTGCCATCTTAAATAAAGTATTTGCGGTTGCTGGACATATTAGCATGAAATCTGCCCATAAACCTAACTCAACATGATTGTTCCAAACTCCATCTTCATCATCCGATTTAAACGAAGAATATACCGGGTTTTTTGAAACTGTTGAAAGTGAAAGTGGAGTAACAAAATCTTTAGCGGATTCCGTCATAACTACTTTTACTTCAGCTCCACTTTTGATAAGAAACCTAACTAGATTTGGGGTTTTGTAAGCAGCAATTCCACCTGAGATTCCTACAAGTACTTTTTTACCGCTTAGAATAGACATTATTATTCTTCTATTTCTTCATTACTATCTCTATGATAAACTTTATCCTCGAGCCACTCCTGAATGGCAATAGCGTGAGGTTTTGGAAGTCTTTCATAAAATTTTGAAACCTCGATTTGTTCTTTATTTTCAAAAATTTCTTCTAGACTGTCGTTATAAGTAGCAAATTCTTCTAATTTTTCAATTAACTCCTTCCTAACATCACCTTTTATTTGCTCTGCTCTTTTTGAGATAATAGAAATAGCTTCATATATATTTTCAGTCTGATTTTCAATAGCATCTCTGTTGTAAGTCTTAGTTGTTTGGGCAGCATTTGTGTTTTTTATATCCATTTTGTTTAAAATTAAATATTGTTTATTTCTGATAATTCTGAAATTTTGGACTCCATTTCATCCAAAAATTCAGACTCATTGTAACTATTTTTAAATGAGTTAAAATAACTAACTGCATTTTCAATTCTTTCCTTTTGTCTCCAAACTACACTGTTAATTGCTAATTTATATGCAGAATCAAATCTATAGTACATAGCTTTTTCTCTTAGATCAGAACCAGGAAAATCTATTAAAAAATTTTCAAAAGATTTTATTGCGGCTTGGTAATCAGTGAGTACATTGTATTGCAATGCAATATTAAAATCCTTTAACTCAAGCTTATAATCTAATTCAAAAATTAATTTGTTAGCATCATCATTAAATTCAGATTCAGGAAAAGCATTAATAAACTGTTGTAATTTGTCAATTGCTATTTTGGTATCCTCTGAGTCTTTTGAAAAGATTGGAGCCATTAAATAATAGCTTTTAGCTCCTAGAAAAGCCATCTCCTCAACCTTTTCACTTTCGGGATATGAATTGACAAACCTTTCCATTTGATATGAGGAGCTATTATAATCCTTAGTATTGTAGAAACACATTGCCTGCATATAGGTCAACTTTTGAGCTTGAGGCTTACCTCTATATTGTGGCAATATTTGGGCAAATAATCTTGATGCTCTTGAATATTTCTCTGCATCATACAATTCAGTACCAAGATTAAATTTAATAGAAACTTCATCAGAATTTAAAGCTTTCTGGTATTCGCTACAACTACTTATTAAAATAAAGATCAATATGAAATATAAAAGTTTCTTCATGTGTAATTTGGTGGTCAAAATTATGAATTTATTATGGATAATAAAACATAGTTAATCAATCTTCTTTAAACCGGTTAAATATTTTTCTAATTCTTTTCCGAAAATATCTATGAAATTTGGATTAATATCTATTATGATGTCATTTAAATTTTGATTATAGTTTGATAATCCAATCTTAAAATTTGCTTTGGAACAAGCTGTAGCGTAATTAAGCTCAATATTATCTTTTTTATAATAACTAATTAAAGCATCAAATTCCGATTCAATGAATTCCTGAAGATCTAAATTGTTTATGAGACCATTCCAACCAAAATCTTTGGATTCAAAGTAAGAGTCCCAATGATTTAATTTTGTATCATTTTCAGAAAGGAAACCTATAAATTTGATTTTATTATCATTTACTCCATAATTTTTAAAAATATCTCTTAGCTTATCATAATCTATAAATTCGCCTATATTTAAAATTATACCCACAGTTTGAATTTTATTACTATTTACAGATGAAGACCTATTCTCTAATGCTTTATTTATAAACTTTTTATTTGATCTGTCTTTAAAGAATTTTACAAACATAGTTGGGTGTAGTTAAAACAAAAATAACTAATTTAACTTTGTTTTTCAATATGAGATCTTTATTCGTAAACCTTTTATTATTACTAATCTTTTTTGGTTGTTCAGAAAATGCTAATCTAAAGACGGATATTGATAATATTGAAATTAATCAGGATATCTTGAGTGATTCTTCTATTGTTAAATTTTATCTCCCCTTTAAAAAAAATCTTGAAGAATCATTAATGAATAAGCCGATTTCATATTCTTTTGAGACTTACAAAAAAAATGATGGAGAATTAAATAGTACCTTAAGTAATATGTTTGCCGATGCAACATATGAAATGTCAAATGATCGATTCAAAGAAATTTCTGGAAATAATATTGATATTGTTCTGTTAAATAATGGAGGCATACGTTCTATAATTTCCAAAGGAGATATAAGTGAAAAAACCGCTTTTGAACTAATGCCTTTTGAAAATAGTATAGTTGTGCTAGAATTAAGCGGAAAATCAATAAACAAAATGATTGATTATTTAAGGGTAGTCAAATTACAACACCCTATTGGGGGTTTGCAGATCAAATTAAACGATGATTATAGCTTAAATAACGCAAATATTAACGGAAAAAAAATCAATATAAATAAAAAGTATTACGTAGCAACTACTGACTATCTTCTGGACGGTGGAGATAAAATGTATTTTTTAGCGGAAACAACAAAAACAATCGAGATTAATTATAAAATGAGAGATGTTTTAATTGACTATTTCAAAAAAAATGATACAATAAAATTGGCAACGGATAATAGATTTATCAGAATAAAATGAATAGAAAAACCTTCATTAAAAACTCAATATACGGGTCTGCTGCAGTTGGACTCGCTCTAAATAATTTTAGTTGTAGTTCTCCTAAAAATATTACCATTCTTCATACTAATGATGTTCATAGCCATATTGAACCTTTTTCAAAAGATCACTCAGAATTTCCAAACAAAGGTGGATTTGAAAGAAGAGCTACATTAATTTCAGAAATCAGAAGGCAAAACCCCAATACTTTACTTTTTGATGCTGGGGATATATTTCAAGGAACACCATACTTTAACTTCTATGGGGGTGAAATTGAATTTAAATTAATGAGCATGCTTGGTTATGATGCTGTCACTATTGGGAATCATGATTTTGATAATGGAATTAATGGTTTAGATAAGCAGTTGCCTAATGCAAAATTTGACGTAATCTCATCTAACTATGACTTTAAAAACACAATTTTAGAATCAAAAGTCAGTGATTATAAAATTTATGATAAAACAGGCATCAAAATTGGAGTTTTTGGATTAGGTATTGAACTTGAGGGGCTTGTTTCCAAAGACTTATATAAAGAGACAAAATATTTGGATCCTATTGATATAGCTAATGATACTGCCAGGAAATTAAAAGAAACTGAAAATTGTGATTTAGTTATTTGCCTTTCCCATCTAGGTTATAAATATGAAAAGTTCCCAAATAAAGCATCTGATTTGAATCTAGCCAAATCAACAAGAAATATTGATTTAATAATTGGGGGACACACTCATACCTTTATGAATAAACCAGTAGTTGTAAAAAATAATGTTGGGAACGATGTTTTGATTAACCAAGTTGGTTGTTTTGGACTATATCTTGGTAGAATTGACTTTTCATTTGACAGCGATAACAACAAGATTTTTAATTCAAATCTTTTGATGATTTAAATTATTTTCCGTTTTGAATCGGATTTGAGTCAGGCATTACTTTATTCAAAATTGTGTAAACTGGACAAAATTTAGTAACCGGACTTAGTATTTGTAAAACAGCAACAACTACAGCTACCCAAATCCAATCTAAACCAAATTGATTTGCAAGTGCAATTGACCCAAGGTATAATAAACCCACAATTCCATCGTGGACCCTAACTTTAATGATATCTCTTTGTTCCATAATAGTTTAATTTATATTCCTAAAATAATAAATTCTGGCCAGAAATTAAATTACTTAATTCATTTTCAGAAATTATTTTAATATTTAGTTTTTCTGCTTTTTCTTTTTTACTTGGCCCCATATTAGAACCCGCCACTAAGTATGTAGTATTTGAGGAAATAGATGATGATATTTTACCACCATTAGACTCTATTAATTTCTTTAATTCATCTCTTGAAAAGTTTCCAAAAACACCAGAGATTACAAAAGATTTTCCAACTAAAATAGATGAAACCTTTTTGTTAGAATCATCTATTTTAAATTGAATATTATGGCTTTTAATTGAATTAATAATTTCTATATTTTCTGAGTTTTGTGAAAATTCAATTATACTATTAGCGATTTTCTCCCCTATTTCATCCACTGAGATTAACTCTTCGAAATCAGAATTCAATATATTATCAATATTTTCAAAATGCTTTGCAAGCTTTTTAGCTACTGTTTCACCCACATATCTGATACCCAAACCATATAATACTCTTTCAAATGGAATTTTTTTAGAATCTAGTATTCCATTTATTAAGTTATTAGCACTTTTTTCAGCCATTCTATCCAATCCTACAATCTGATCAAATTTTAATTCGTATAAATCAGAATAATTCTTAATTAAATTAGCATTAACTAACAATGCAACTGTTTCTTGCCCCAAACCTTCAATATCTAATGCTTTTCTGGATATATAATGTTGAATTCTTCCAATAATTTGTGGCTTACATCCATTATAATTTAAACAATAGTGATTTGCCTCACCTTCAATTCTATGTAGTTTAGAACCGCATTCAGGACAATACTCAGGAAACTCAAATTTTTCAGAATCCAAGCTTCTCTTTGAAATATCAACATTTGTAATTTTTGGTATGATATCTCCACCCTTTTCAACATATACATAATCTCCAATTCTAATATCCATTGTTTCGATAAAATCAGCATTATGTAAAGAAGCTCTTTTAACAATTGTTCCAGCTAAATTCACAGGCTCTAAATTGGCAACAGGTGTGATCGAGCCAGTCCTACCGACTTGAAATGATATACTATTTAATCTTGTTCCTGTATTTTCTGGCTTAAATTTATAAGCCATTGCCCATCTTGGGAATTTTGAAGTGAATCCAAGAACTTCCCTTTGATAAAAATCATTTACTTTTAAAACAACACCATCAATCTCAAACGGAAGGTTTGATCTGTTTTTTTCCCAATATTCAATGAATTCAAATATTTCATCTAATGAGTTACTACATTTATAATTGTCATAAACATTAAAACCAAATGATTTTGCATTCTCTAAAAACTGGATATGATTATTAAATAATTTTGTATCTTCTACAGAGTATAAAAGACACTCTAGAGGTCTTCCCGATACTTCTTTACTGTCCTGAAGCTTTAGACTACCTGATGCAGTATTTCTAGGGTTCTTAAAAGGCTCCTCACCATTTTCCCTCCTTTTCTTATTTAGCTGATTGAATCCATCTAAAGGCATTATTATCTCACCCCTAGCTTCAAATTCTCCTGTAATATTCTCTCTTAATTTTAACGGTACAGTTTGAATTGTTTTAACATTACTTGTAACATTATCACCCTTTACACCATCACCTCTAGTTACAGCTCTAAGAAGTTCTCCATCTTTGTATGTTAAGTTAATTGAAACACCATCAAACTTAAGCTCACAAGTGTATTCAACAGTTGTGTCAATAATTTTTTTTATTCTTTTTTCCCATTCTTTTAAATCCTCAAGTGAATATGAGTTGTCAAGAGAATACATTGGGGTATTATGGACTGAGGTATTGAATGATTTAGTAATATAACCTCCAACACGTTGAGTTGGGGAATTAATATCAAAATTTTCAGGATTTTCTTTTTCTAACTTTTCTAATTCTTTTAACATCATATCAAAATCATAGTCCGATATTAACGGATCATCAAGAACATAATATCTATAGTTATGATCATGAAGTTTTTTTCTAAGACTAAAAATTTTCTCTGATATATTCATTACATTTATCTAATTACTATACAGTAAAAAAACTACTCTAAGATACTAAATTGAAGCTCATGAATTGGTCTAAAATAATTGTTTTTTTTATATTTTTTTCTCATATAAACACACTTTTTTCTCAAAAAAACGACATAATTCCAACACCTACCGAGCAAACCATTAATAGTGGCTTCATGGAAATAGAAAATAGTCCAAAAATAATTACCGAAAATAATTTTAATTCAGCAGCTACACTTTTTAAAAACGCCATTAAAAAACTAGATTTAAATTCAAAAAAAAGAACAAAGAATAAAATAAAGTTTTCACTTAATGAAAAATTAAGTGAGGAGGAGTACATTCTAAAGATTAACAAAGATCAGATAACAATAGAAGCCTTAACTGAAACCGGTGCAATATTCGGTTTTCAATCTCTGTATCAATTAATGAATCTGAATTTGAAAAATGGAGTTGTAAAACTCCAAAATCAGGTAATCAAAGACTCTCCTAGATTCAAATATCGAGGTATGCACTTAGATGTTGGGAGACACATGTATCCAATAGCCTTTATTAAGAAATATTTAGATGGTTTGGCTATGTTAAAATTCAATAATTTTCACTGGCATTTAACTGAAGATCAAGGATGGAGAATTGAAATTGAAAAATATCCTGAACTAAATAATATTGGATCCTACCGGGATTCGACATTAATAGGTCATTATTCAGATAAACCATGGCAATTTGATAAAACAAGATATGGAGGGTTTTACACTAAAAAAGAAATTAAAGAAGTTGTTAGATATGCAGAAGAAAGAGGAATAAATGTGATTCCAGAAATTGAAATGCCTGGCCATTCACAAGCTGCGGTATCCTCATATCCAGAACTTGGATGTACTGGTGAACAAGTTGGAGTCGCTCCATTATGGGGAGTCTTTAAAGAAATATACTGCAGTAAAAATGAAACTTTTGATTTTTTAGAAGAGATAATTGATGAAGTAGCTGAGCTTTTCCCAGGCAAATACATACACATTGGTGGTGATGAAGCTCCTAAAACAAATTGGAAAGCATGTGGAAATTGTCAGAATATAATTAATCGTGAAGAATTGAAAGATGAACATGAGTTACAGAATTATTTCATTACTAGAATGGAGAAATACATTAATTCTAAAGGCAAACAAATTATTGGTTGGGATGAAATTTTAGAAGGTGGTTTAGCACCAAATGCCACAGTTATGTCTTGGAGAGGCGTTATTGGAGGTATAGAAGCTGCAAAGATGAACCATGAAGTGATTATGACTCCCAATGCAACCTGCTATCTTGACCACTATCAAGCTAAAGACATTTCAAATGAACCATTAGCAATTGGTGGTTACACCCCTATAGAGGAAATATACAACTACGAACCTATTCCTGAGGAATTAGACAAATCTCTTCACAAATATATAATCGGTGCTCAAGGAAATGTTTGGACAGAATATATGAAGACTAGCGATCATGTTGAGTATATGGTTTTTCCTAGAATATTTGCATTATCTGAGGTAGTTTGGGCTGAAGATAGACCATCATTTAATGACTTTGAAAATAAGGTTACAGGCATGTATCCAATCTTAGACAAAATGGATATTAATTATTCAAAACATTTTGAAAGATTAGAAAAATGATAATTGAGGTTTGTACAGAGTCATATGAATATGCAGTAAAAGCTGAAAAAGCCGGAGCAGATCGAATTGAGTTATGTAAAGATTTACATTTAGATGGTCTTACCCCAGACTATGAAACCGCTAAAAAAACAATTGATTCATTAAATATTCCTGTATTTATATTAATCAGACCTAGAGAGGGTGATTTTATCTATTCTAATGAAGAATTTGAGTTAATGAAGAAGGATATTATCAAATTCAAAGAAATGGGCTGTAAAGGCATTGTTTCAGGTATTTTAAATAATGATAAAACAATAGATATTAAAAGAACAAAAGAGTTAGTTGAATTATCAAGACCATTAGAATTTACATTTCACAGAGCATTTGATGTAGTAAATGATCCATTTAATGAAATTGAAAATCTTATTGGAATTGAGGTTAATAGAGTTTTGACATCTGGTCAAAAGAAAACAGCTTTTGAAGGGATTGAAACTCTAAAAAATTTACAAGAGAAAGCCAATTATAAAATAATTCTAATGCCTGGTAGTGGAATTACAAAAATAAACTATAGAGCATTTAGCTGGTTCAATGAAATTCATGGATCATTCAAAAATGGAATTCCAGAAAGATAATATACTATGCTGCTAATTTTTCAATGAAACTTTCAAAAATCTTTTCTTTTTATCAAAATCCAAAATAAACTTCATGGATTGATAATCATAATTTTTAATTAATTTTTTCATTTGATCAGTTAATTTACAATTAATTTCAAAGAATATTGTACCTGATTTTTTTAAATTATTTTTAGAAAAATCTAAAATTGACTTATAATATTTAAGTGAATTGTTATCATCGACAAATAATGCTAATTCTGGCTCAAAGTCTAATACATTTTGTTTCATTAATAACTTTTCAGATTCTAATACGTAAGGTGGGTTTGAAACAATAACATCATATTTTTTATCAGATTGATATTCAAATATATCTGCATTAATAAATTCAATATCTAAATTATTTAATTCTACATTTTTTTTAGCAACTTCAAGTGCATCGCTAGAGATATCCAAAGCACTAACTTTTGCATTAGGTAGATTTTTTGCAAGGCTTATTGCAATGCAACCACTACCCGTCCCTATATCCAGAATTTCTTTTCCATCTAAATCTTCTTTTAACATCAACCTAACTAATTCTTCAGTCTCAGTTCTGGGAATCAATACTAAACTATTAACCTTAAATTCTAAATCCATGAAAGTTGTCTTTCCTAAAACATATTGTATTGGATCATGAGTTTTTAATCTTTCTAGCGCGCTTAAAAAAAGTATTTCCTTTTTACCATCTAAATCAATATCATCTGCTAATAGAATTTTTGATCTTGGAATTTTTAAGTAATCTTCTGAAAGTAAGTTAAAAATAGAATTCAACTCATCCATTTCATAAATCGATGAAAGCTCTGAAATCATTTTTAATTTAAAATCTTGTAATGTCATTGCAGCTTTTTTGTCATATGTATATCACAATTATGATGACTAGTATTGCCCATTGGTCCTTCTAAATTTTCAAAACCAAAGATTTTATATAGATAGTGTGAGGTTTTAAGAGCAGAAGTTGATTCAAGATAACATACTTGATATTTGACTTCTTTAGCAAAATCTAAACATAATTTTAAAAGATACTTACCTAATCCTTTTCCTCTTAAAGATTTATGGAAATAAAACTTTTGCAGCTCGCATACATTTTCATGTGTACCACTAAGCTGTTTTATTCCACAGCCTCCAAAAATACTCCCCTCCTTTTCAACAACATAATATAAAGATCTTGAACCTTGGTACGCCTCAAACATACTTAAGGTGTCTTTGTCGGCATATGCTGTTCCAACAAGAGGTAAACCCATCTCATAAAAAACTCCTTTTATAACAGCACATACTTGCTCGTTATCTTTCTTCTCAATAACCCTAATATTATATCCACTATATTGAAGCATTTTATAGTATTTTTGTATAGTGAATATACACGAAAAATATATTAGTAGATGCATCGAACTTGGTAAATTAGGAATAGGAAACACCTATCCAAATCCAAGCGTTGGGTGTTGCCTAGTGGTTGATGACAAAATAATTGGAGAAGGTTACACTTCCAATGCTGGAGGAAATCATGCAGAGGTTAATGCAATCAATTCAGTTGAAGACAAATCACTTTTAAAACTATCAACAATATATGTGACTCTGGAACCATGCTGTCATCATGGAAAAACACCACCATGTGTAGACAAAATTATTAATTGTGGAATTAAAACAGCAGTAATTGGAATTAAAGATCCTAACCCACTGGTTTGCGGAAAAGGAATTGAAAAACTAAAGGAAAATGGAGTTGAAGTAATTTCTGATGTTTTAAAAAATGAGTGTGTAGAACATCACAAAAGATTTCTAAGCTACATTATAAATAAAAGACCGTATATAATTCTTAAATGGGCAGAAACTGCTGATGGATTTATTGCACCCAAAGAAAAAAATATTAATGAGCCGTATTGGATATCAAATAAAAAATCTAGACAATTAGTTCACAAATGGCG
>CABYEA010000020.1 GCA_902517895.1 uncultured Bacteroidota bacterium | reverse complement strand
AATTTTGTGGAGAAGTTGGGAGTATAAGGAAATAGCAGCATCAGCTCTTAAGTTAACCGCTAAGGATATGAAAAAAATGAATTTAGTTGATAAAGTAATTAAGGAGCCTGAGGGAGGTGCTCACAGAAATAAAGAAAAGACATTTGAATTAGTTAAATCTAATATAATTTCGTCATATAATGAGCTTAGAGAACTTTCTTCAGAAAAATTAGTTACTACTAGAATGGAAAAATACTCTAACATGGGTGTTTATTCTTAATAATTTGCCTCTATTAACATTTTATGTAGTCTTATTAACATCCATTGTGTTGATTATTAAAAAAAATTAATTGTTGATTATTAGCCTTATTTAGTTACTTTAGTTTTAATGAAACAATCAGCATCATTTCAAGGTCTAAACATAGATAAAAATTCAATAATAAATTTAGAAAAAGGTAAGTTGCCACCTCAAGCTACCGATTTAGAGGAAGTTGTTTTAGGGGCAATGATGATTGACAAAAAAGGAGTTGATGAAGTTATTGATTTATTAACCTCAGAGGCATTTTACAAGGAAACACATCAATTAATTTTTCAAGCGATTTTTACCCTATTTCAAAAAAGCGAACCTATTGATCTTTTAACCGTTTCAAACCAGTTAAAAAAAGATAATAATCATGAAAGAATTGGTGGTGATTTTTATTTGATTTCTCTGACTCAAAAAGTTTCTTCCTCAGCACACATTGAATTTCATGCAAGGATTATACTTCAAAAATTTATTCAAAGAAGTTTAATTAAAATTTCAAATGAAATTATAACTGATTCATATGATGAGTCCAAAGACGTATTTGATTTATTGGACAACGCTGAATCAAAATTATATGATGTCACTCAAGGAAACATTAAAAAATCATCAGAAACCGCCCAAAGTTTAGTAATTCAGGCAAAATCTAAAATTGAAGCTATTTCGAATAAAAAAGGTTTGAGTGGTATAGCGTCAGGTTTTGGTAAAATTGATAAACTTACAGCTGGATGGCAAGAAAGTGATCTTGTTATCATAGCAGCAAGACCTGGGATGGGTAAAACGGCTTTAGCTTTATCAATGGCTAGTAATATCGCCATAAACCAGCAAACTCCTCTCGCTTTTTTCTCACTTGAAATGTCTTCAATTCAGTTAATAACTAGATTAATTTCTTCAGAAACAGCCTTAAATTCCGACAAACTTAGAACTGGTAAACTTGAAAAACATGAATGGGAACAGCTTAATGTTAGAGTTAAAGACCTAGAAAAAGCACCTTTATTTATAGATGATACACCATCTCTTTCAATATTTGATTTGAGAGCAAAGGCAAGAAGATTAGTGTCGCAAAAGGGTGTCAAAATAATTATTGTTGATTACTTACAGCTCATGACGACCGGCGGAAATATTAAAACTGGTAATAGAGAACAGGAAATTTCAACAATTTCAAGAAATCTTAAGGCTTTAGCAAAAGAATTAAATATCCCAGTGATTGCACTTTCACAGCTATCAAGAATGGTTGAGGGAAGAACATCTAAACGTCCATTATTATCTGATTTAAGAGAGTCAGGTGCAATTGAACAAGATGCTGATATTGTATCATTTATTTACAGACCTGAGTATTATAAAATTGATACTTGGGACGATAATGAAAGATCATCTACGGAAGGTGAAGCTGAATTTATTGTATCAAAGCATAGGAACGGTGGATTGGACAACATTAGACTTAGATTTATCCCAACACTTGGTAAGTTTGAGGATATTGAGCAGTATGATTCGCCATATGAGTTTCATTCAAAAATGAATGCTGCTGCAAATGATGATACATTTAAGTCTGATCTTGGGAATGCTAATGATTCCAATGACGAGAGTGATTTGCCTTTCTAAGATTTTATTTTACTTTTTCAACAATAGCTTTAAATCCATCAGGATTGTTTACAGCCAAGTCCGCTAAAACCTTTCTATTTATTTCAATATTGTTTGACTTTAGTTTATTTATTAGCTGTGAGTATGTCATTCCGTGAAGTCTTGCTGCTGCGTTGATTCTCATTATCCACAATGCTCTAAAGTTTCTCTTTTTAGTTCTTCTATCTCTGTAGGCATATTGTAACCCTTTTTCAACTGCATTTTTTGCAATTGTCCATACATTTTTTCTTCTTCCAAAATAACCTTTGGCTTGTTTTAAAACTTTTTTTCTTCTTGCTCTTTTAGCAACCGAATTTACTGATCTTGGCATAATTTATAATTTTAAATTAGGTGGTAAAATATTTACTCTTTTTTACCTAGATTTATGGGATAAATTCTCCCGTATTATTTTAATCTTAATTGTTGTTTAACACTATTCATATCACTCTCATGAACTAAACCTGAATGAGTTAGTGCTAATTTTCTCTTCTTTGATTTTTTTGTCAGAATATGATTTTTGAAAGCATGCTTTCTTTTAATTTTTCCCGTACCAGTTACTTTGAATCTTTTCTTTGCACTGGATTTAGTTTTCATTTTTGGCATAATTATTTACTTTTTTTTGGTGACATTATCATTATCATTTTTTTGCTTTCTAGTTTTGGAAGCTGTTCTACCTTTCCTAATTCCTCTAGCTCTTGAGCTAGTTTTAATAATAATATTTCGCCTTGGTCTTTATAAATGATTGATCTTCCCTTAAAAAAAACAAAGGCTTTTAGTTTTGCACCGTCTCTTAAAAATTTTTCAGCATGTTTCTTTTTAAACGCATAATCATGTTCATCTGTTTGGGGTCCAAACCTAATTTCTTTTACAACTACCTTAGTTGCTTTAGATTTAAGTTGTTTTTCTCTTTTTTTCTGTTCGTAAAGGAACTTTTTGTAGTCCATTATTTTACAAACAGGTGGAACAGCATTAGGGGATATTTGAACCAAATCCAACTCAAGATCATTTGACTTTTCTAATGCCTTTTGAATTGGATAAACACCAATCTCAACATTATTTCCAACTAATCTAACTTCAGATGCAGTAATTTCACCGTTAATTTTATGTGGATTAGTTTTTATGACTCTCCATGGTCTTCTTCCTCTACCTGTTCTTCTTATAGCTATAATTAATTGTTTTTTATTAAACTTAAATTTTTGTTTTTTCCTTTATGATTTTAACAAAATCTTCAACTTTCATTTTACCATAATCATTTCCACCATGACTTCTCACAGAAATGACTTTCTGTTCTGATTCTTTTTCCCCTATTATTAACATGTAAGGGATTTTTTCCACTTCCGCATCTCTGATTTTTCTTCCAATTGTTTCACTTCTGTTATCAATCAGGCCGCGAATTTCGTCATTTTCTAACAAATTTAAAACATTTTCACAGTATTTCTCATGTTTTTCACTGATTGGAAGAATAATAAATTGGTTAGGTGTTAACCATAGTGGTAAATTTCCGGCAGTATTTTCAAGTAAAATAGCTATAAATCTTTCAAGACTTCCAAAAGGTGCACGATGAATCATTACCGGTCTTTTGGACTCATTATTTCTGTCAATATAGGTCAAATCAAATCTATCAGGTAAATTGTAGTCCACTTGAATTGTTCCAAGCTGCCATTTTCTTCCTAAAGCATCTTTTACCATAAAATCTAGCTTTGGACCATAAAATGCTGCTTCTCCCTCTTCAATTTTATAATCAAGATTTTTATCTTGAACAGCCTTAATAATAGCTTTTTCAGATTTTTCCCAAGCTTTAACATCTCCAATATATTTTTGCATATTTTTTGGATCTCTAATGGATATTTGAGCACTGAAATCATTCAATTCTAAAGATTCAAATACGTAAAGTGTTAAATCTATAACATTCTTAAATTCACTATCTAACTGATCTTCAGAACAGAATATATGCGCATCGTCTTGTGTAAATCCTCTTACCCTTGTTAACCCATGGAGTTCACCACTTTGCTCATATCTGTATACAGTTCCAAATTCTGCATATCTTACAGGTAAATCTTTGTAACTAAATTTTTGAGAATTATAAATTTCACAATGATGGGGGCAATTCATAGGTTTTAGATAAAACTCCTCATTTTCTTTAGGAGTTTTTATTGGCTGAAAACTGTCATCACCATATTTCTCATAATGACCCGATGTAACATAAAGATCCTTATTTCCGATATGTGGAGTAATTACCATTTCATAACCAGCTTTTTTTTGTGCTTTTTTTAAAAAACCTTCAAGTCTTTCCCTTAATTCAACTCCTTTAGGAAGCCATAATGGTAATCCCAGACCAACCTTATTCGAGAATGAAAAAAGTTTTAGATTTTTTCCAATTTTTCTATGATCTCTAAGTTTAGCTTGCTCAATGTTATACAAGTACTCTTTTAAGAGCTTTTGTTTTGGGAAAGAAATACCATAAATTCTTGTAAGCTGTTTGTTATTTTGGTCAGCTCTCCAAAAAGCCCCTGAAATATTTAATATTTTAACTGCTTTAATTATAGATGTATTTGGGATATGTCCACCCTTACATAAATCAGTAAAACTTGAATGATCGCAGAAAGTTATTTCTCCGTCATTTAAATCATTTATTAATTCAATTTTATAATTATTACTTTGCTGCTTGTAAAATTCTAATGCTTCTTTTTTTGAAACAGATCTTAGTTTAAAATCATGCTTTTCTCTGCATATTTCAATCATCCTTGTTTCAATTTTTTCAAAATCTGACTCAGAAATCTTATTATTGCCTAAATCAACATCATAATAAAAACCACTATCAATCGCAGGTCCTATTGTAAGCTTAACTCCAGGAAATAGTTCTTTTATTGATTGTGCCATTACATGAGAAGATGAATGCCAAAAGGCTTTTTTTCCTTCATCATTATCCCATGTGTAAAATTCTAATTTTCCATCTTCATGAACCATGCTGTTTGTTTCAACAACCTTGTTCTTGAAGTTTGCAGATATTACATTTCTTGCTAGACCTTCGCTAATGTCTTTTGCAATAGATATTACAGAAGTTTCTTCACTGTATTTTTTAACAGAACCATCCTTTAAAGTAATATTTATCATTGATGAGAATTAATTGCTAAAATTATGAATCATTTTTTAAATAGTTCATTTATTATTCCAAATAATGACATAAATATCATTACTACAGCAGAAATACAAACTATTACACCTAAAATTGTCAAAACGTATGTCTCCTTTAGTCCTCCAAAATGAATTAATATTGGCCCGATAAATATTGGAATTAGAGATGAAATTAAAAGTTTTATGCAATTAGCAATTTTTTTATTCATTTATTTTTTTTGAAATTTTCAAAAGCAGTTCTAATATTTTTATGCTCTTCAATCAATTTTTTTGCAGTTTCTGTATCTATATCAAGAATTGTTTTTAAGATTCTTATGGCTCTATCATAAAGTTTGTTATTTGATAATTTCATATCAATCATCTTGTTGTCATGAATCCTACCCAACTTTATCATAACAGTTGTTGATATCATATTAAGAATCATTTTTTGGGCCGTACCTGCTTTCATTCTTGAACTACCAGTAACATATTCAGGTCCAACAATAACTTCAATTGGAAAATCTGAATTTTTAGCAATTTTACTATGCAGGTTACAAGTAATGCAACCAGTTGTTATTTTGTTTTTTTTACTCATTTCTAGTCCTCCGACTACATATGGAGTTGATCCAGAAGCAGAAACACCAATAACTAAATCATTTTTATTTACATTATGTTTAGCTAAATCAGACCATGCAGTGGAGGTAGAATCTTCTGCAAATTCTTGAGAAATCCTAATAGATTTATCTCCTCCAGCAATTATTCCGATAATTTTATCTCCAATACCAAAAGTGGGTAGACATTCAGATGCATCAACAATTCCTAATCTACCACTTGTTCCAGAGCCTATGTAAAAAATTCTACCCTTTGAACTAACTAAATTAACAGCCTTTGATATTAAATTATTAATTTGGGGTAAACATTTTTTTACTGAATCAGCAATAGTTGAATCTTCAAGATTTATTTCTGATAGAATTTCTTGAACTGATTTTTTTTCAAGATTTGAATATTTTGAATCTTTTTCTGTAGTTTTTATAATCAGTAAGTTTATATATTATTAATGATCTCATTAAATATGTGTGATGGCCTCATTATCTGATCAGTTATATCATCATTAGTATTATAATAACCCTCTAGATTCACCTTAACACCTTGATTAGAATCAATCTCATTAATTATTTTATTCTCATTTTTTGAAAGTAGAATATATACCATTTCAAATTCATCTTTTAACTCAATATTTTCATTTTGTTTTGACAAATGTTCAGCCCAATATAATGCAAGGTAAAAATGACTGCCTCTATTATCAATCTCACCTACTTTTCTAGATGGAGATTTTTCTTTTAACAATAATTTTTCGATTGCTTTTGAAAGGCATTTTGAAAGAATTTTACTTTTTAAATTCGTTTTATCAATATTTTCTAATGCAACAGAGATTGCTAAAAACTCACCCAATGAATCCCATCTTAAATGGTTTTCATCAATTAATTGTTGCACATGTTTTGGTGCAGATCCACCAGCACCTGTTTCAAAAAGCTTACCCCCGTTCATTAAAGGAACAATTGATAACATTTTAGCACTAGTGCCTAATTCTAAAATTGGAAATAAATCAGTCAAATAGTCTCTAAGGACATTACCAGACACTGAGATTACATTATTGCCTTTTTTAATTTCTTCAAGTGTAAATAAAGTTGCTTTATAAGGAGAAAGTATCTGGATATTTAATTCAGAAACATCAAAGTTTTTAAGCTCTTCTTTTACAACTTTTAAAATTTGCTTATCATGAGATCTATTTTCATCTAACCAGAATACAGTAGGGTAGTTTGTAGATCTTGCTCTTTCAACTGCTAATTTTACCCAGTCTATTATGGCTTCATTTCTAACTAAGCACATTCTCCAAATATCACCCTTAATAACATTGTGAGTAAATAAAATTTTACCATCTTTTGTTTCTACACATACCCTGCCATCATTTTTGATTTCGAAAGTTTTATCATGAGAACCATATTCCTCAGCCTTTTTAGCCATAAGTCCAACATTTTGAACTGTTCCCATCAATGCAGGATCAAATTGTCCATTTTCTCTGCAAAAATCTATTGTTGCTTGATATATTGTGGAGTAGCTACTATCAGGAATTATAGCTTTAGTATCTCTTAGTTCACCACTTTTGTCCCACATTTTACCAGAGCTTTTTATCATTGCAGGCATTGATGCGTCAATTATGACATCACTAGGAATATGAAAATTTGTTATATTTTTCTCATAATTTACCATTGCTAAATCTGGACCATTTTTAATATCTAATTCTATTTCACTAACTAATTTTTCCCTACTAATATTATCTAATTGATTTAATTTTTCAAATATATTAGATAAACCACTATTAAAATTCACGTTAATTTCATTAATAACTGTTTTGTTGTTTTTTATAAAATTTTTGAAAAATACTTTCAAAACATGACCAAAAATTATTGGGTCACTAACTTTCATCATTGATGCCTTAAGATGTAATGATAAAAGCATATTTTTTTCTTTACATTCTTTAATTTGTTTAGCAACAAAATCTTGTAATGCAGAAATACACATATAGCTACAATCTATAACTGAATTCTTATGAACGGTTATATTCTCCTTAAGTATGGTTTTCTTTTCATTTTTATCGTAGTGATATATATTTAAAAGTTCATGTTTATCACTGGTCAAAGAAGTTTCGTTATTTCTAAAATCACCTTGATGCATAGATGAAACGTGAGTGCTGGAATCTTTAGTCCATTTTCCAAGTTTGTGTGGATTAGACTTTATGTAATTTTTTACAGCTTTTGGAACTCTTCTGTCAGAATTACCCTCTCTTAATACAGGGTTAACTGCGCTACCTTTGATTTTATCATATATTGATTTGATAATCAGGTCATTGTCATTTTCCGCTTTCTCAGGATAATTTGGAATATTATATCCTTGGTTTTGTAGTTCAGATATAGCCTTTTTAAGTTGAGGAATCGATGCGCTAATATTTGGTAATTTGATAATATTAGCATTGGGGTCTTTAACAAGTTTGCCCAAAAATTCTAAATCATTTTCATATTTAACTTTACTTCCTAAATAATCATTAAAAGTAGCCAGGATTCTGGATGATAATGATATATCTCTAATTTCAAATTTGACATCTGATGATTTAGAAAAAGCTTGTATTATTGGGAAAAGTGAAACTGTTGCTAAAGCAGGCGCCTCATCTGTCATTGTGTATATGATCTTCGACATTAATTTTCTTCTGAATATTTGGTGTTTCAAATATAAAAAATGACTATAAAATAAAAGAATAAATGAAGAATAGTTATCAAAAAATGAAAGCCGTACTAAAGTATTACTACTTACGTACGGCTTTCTAAATATCGAATGTGTTTACTTCCGTTTCGGGATTGCTCTTTTCCGAAGAATTGAGCTAGCAAACATCTTCGCTATTTTCGGAATCATTTTGTTACTCAGCTCCTAAGAGCTTTTCCCTTATTTGATTCCTAATTACTTACTTTTTCATCTTTTCTTTCGAAATGACGTTCCCTTAGAGACGTTTATTTCACTCTAGGCTACTAATTTCACACTAGGTTACTTTGGTTGCTCTTTGGGTTCTCCTTTGGGCTAGGCCTTCGGGACTCTGCGGAGCTATACTCTGCGGAGAGAAAGTCTTTTATTTTAAAATTGTGCAGGCACACATTTTAAAATCTAGTTTCTTTCTGTTTTTATTAGCCTACAGTTGCCTGTTTGCTATGTAAGTAATTTGTTAAAGAACGTTCTTGAATTTGTTTACACTAAAAAGCGATTCGTTTCTCCTTTTGGGATCCACTACAAACAAATCCTGACACTAATATAGATTAAAAGTTGGGTTTTCGAATAAATTTTTAAAAAAAGATGTTAACCTGTTGTAAACCAACGATATTAACATTTGTTGAAAACTATTAATTAACCTCTACTTTCTTTAATTTTTGCTTTTTTACCGGTAAGATTTCTGAAATAGAATATACGTGCTCGTCTTACTTTACCTCTTTTGTTTACTTCAATTTTTTGTATCGATGGAGAATTTATAGGGAATATTCTTTCGACACCAATTGATCCAGACATTTTTCTTATAGTAAATGTTTCAGTCGAACCTGAACCTCTTCTTTGTAAAACAATTCCTTTAAAAAACTGAGTTCTTTTTTTGTCACCTTCTCTAATTTCATAATAAACAGTAATTGTATCACCAGAACTGAAGGATGGAAGATCTTTTGTTTCTACAAATTGTTCTTCTGCAAATTTAACTAATGAGCTCATGTGTGCTTTTTTATATTAGTCCTATACAACGTTAATTACTTTAACTAAGAGGTTGGACAGAAACGCGTGCAAATATAACTAAAAAAATAAATTATATTAAAATTAATAGAAACTTTAATTTATAGTAAATCAGGTCTTTTTTTCTTGGTTATTTCATGAGATTTTTCCATTCGCCATTTTTCGATTTTTTTTTGATCTCCTGAAATTAAAACATCTGGAACTTTCCATGATTTATATTCTTTAGGCCTTGTATAGACAGGGTAAGATAAAAGATTGTCTTGAAAGGAGTCTGTAAGTGCTGATGTTTCATCTCCTAAAGCTCCTGGAATAAGCCGAACTATACTATCAGTAAGTATTGCAGCAGGAAGTTCACCACCGGTAAGAACATAATCACCAATTGAAATCTCCATTGTAATTAAATTTTCTCTTATTCTTTGGTCAATACCCTTATAGTGTCCGCATAATATTATTATGTTGGTCATACATGACAATTTATTACTTAAGGATTGATTTAATTTTGATCCATCAGGTGTCATATATATTATTTCATCATAATCTCTCTCGCCTTTTAGTTTTGAGATACATTTATCAATCGGCTCAATAAGCATTACCATACCTGCTCCACCACCATATTGATAGTCATCTACAGACTTATAATTATTTTTTGTGTATTCTCTTAAGTTATGTATATGTATCTCACTAATATTTTTTTCAGTGCTCTTCTTTATAATTGAAGAGTTGAAAGGCCCATAAAGTAGCTCGGGTACAGCTGAAATTATATCTATTCGCATTGAAAAATTTATCTAAAGTTAAATCTTTCTAGTTTATTTTCCTGAGTTAATATTTCAATACTTATAGGATCATAATATTTTCTAGATGTTACAATTTCATCAATATCTGAAATAGACTTGATATCTTCTCCGTTTATTTTTCTTATCACATCATTTTCTTTGACACCATAATCTTGCCAATAAGATTTATAATCAGAATTAAATTCTGAAATCTTTACACCATCGTCTAATTTTCTTGCTAATAACTCGTCAGGGCTCATATTTTTGAGTATTCCGATTAAATAAAAATTTATTCTTTCATTTCTATTCAATTGAACTTTCACTTTTTTGGATTGGTTATCTCTTTTAAGATTTACCTCTACAATATCATTAGGCCTCTTGGTATTAAGATAGCCTTTTAAATCTGAAAATTTAGAAATTTTAATACCATCAATATCTTTAATTATATCTCCGATTTTTATTCCTGCTGAATTAGCTCCAGATTCTTTATCGATTCCATTTATAAAAAATCCTTCAGTGTCTTCAACTTTTAACTCTTTTGCCCTTAAGCTATTCAATGAAGTCCCTGTAACTCCAAGAAACCCATATTGTACATTTCCATATTCTAAAATGTCTTCAATTACTTTTTTTGCGATGTTACTAGGAACAGCAAATGAATAACCAACATAAGAACCTGTTTGAGTTTGAATAGCAGTATTTATTCCAATTAACTCACCTTGATCATTAATTAATGCTCCACCTGAATTTCCAGGGTTAACCGCAGCATCAGTTTGTATGTATGATTGGGTTGTTCTCCCAGTTGGGTCAAGGCTTCTAGATTTGGCAGAAATAATACCAGCGGTTACGGTGGAAGTTAGATTAAATGGGTTCCCAACCGCCAAAACCCATTCTCCAATTTGTGTAGTATCACTATCACCAAAAATAGCATAGGGTAATTCATCTTGAGTTTCAATTTTAAGAAGTGCAATATCATTTTGCTCATCACTACCAATAATTGAAGCGTCAAAAGACTGGTTGTTGTTAGTCGTTATTTGTATATCTTCAGCTATTTCAATCACATGGTGATTAGTGACTATATATCCATCGGATGAAATTATCACCCCTGATCCTGATCCAATCTGAGGGCTTCTTTGTGATCTGCCAAAAATAAAATCTTCAATACTGTAATCACTATTAGATGATGAGCTTTTAACATGCACAACTGTATTAATAGATTTTTTAGCAATTTCAACAAAATCAGGTCTTTGCACGTTTAGATAATTATAATCCGTGTTTTGAGTCTGAGTTTTAAAGCCTTTTAAAACCAAATCTTTGCTTTTTGCCTCTTTTATTTTGCTTATTTCTTCTTGTATATTATTTCTTATAATATTTGAAATAAGAATTATTGAGATTATTAAAATAAACGATGCAAAAAAGTATACAATAAATTTTTTCATATTTAAAAGTCAATATTTAAAATTAAACAATATCAATTTTCATGCTAATCTTTTTAACTCATAATTAACAATTTAACATGGTCTATTTATTCCTATATTTGCCCATATGCAAATTGATTTTTTCAAATATGAGGGTACAGGTAATGATTTCGTAATTATTGATAATAGAGATTTACAATTTCAAAAAGATAATAATGAATTGATTAAGAATATTTGTGATAGAAAAGTAGGAATTGGCGCTGATGGCCTCATCCTAATAGAAAATCATGATACTTTAAGTTTTAATATGATATATTATAATTCTGATGGTTCAGAATCAGGATTTTGTGGTAACGGTTCAAGATGTGTAACTCATCTTGCAAGTCAACTAAATATTATCGATGAAAAGGCAATTTTCAACGCAATTGATGGTATTCATGAGTCAAAAATTATAGATGGTAGAATTAGCGTTAAAATGAATGATATATTGAAGTCCGAAATATTTAAGTATAATGATAAATATAACACCACATTTATCGACACGGGATCTCCTCATTTAATTAGATTATATGAAAATGTTGACACAATTGATATAGTTAAAGAAGCAAGAGAATTAAAATTAATATATTCAGAATACACAAATGGTTTAAATATAAATTTCTGTGAGATTTCAAATTCTAAAATTAAGTTAAGAACTTATGAAAGAGGAGTGGAGGATGAAACTCTATCTTGTGGCACAGGTGCAGTGTCATCTGCAATTTTTTTAAAAGATTCTGGTTTAATAACTCATGATAAAATAGAAATATTAATGAAGGGTGGTTTGCTTTGTATTGAATTAAATAAGGAAAAAAAATTATTTTCAGATATTTGGCTTTCAGGACAAGTAAATATGGTCTTTAAGGGGGTTTATAATAAATTTGAATCATGATTTATTTAAGAAAATTAACAATGGATGATTTTGATTATTTAAAATCTGTTGAAAATAATAAGTCTTTTTGGAAATACTCATTTCAAAATCAATATTATTCTAATGACGAACTAATTCAGTTTATTCATGATTCTCAACTCCCAGTCGAACAAACAAATCAAATCCGATTTGTAATTTGTAAAACTCAAACAAATGAACAATTAGGTTTTGTTGATTTATTTGAAATAGACTTTACTAAATCACAAACCGGAATTTCAATATTAATTTCAGACACAAAGAATAGATCTAGAGGATATGGAAAATTATCTTTAAAAAAATTAATCAAATATGCTAAGGAAGAGTTATATATCAAAAATTTATATTGTAATATTTCTGACGATAACTTATCAAGTATAAATTTTTTCAAATCATTTGGTTTTAAAGAAATTTTCAAAAATAGCAATCTATATGTGTCTTCACCTGACAATAATTATGAATCCATAATTCAATTAAAATGTATATAAGAAGGATATTAATACTGATAATAGGAGTTGGCCTTATTTTTATGAGTTCATTTGCTTTTTATGTTTACAAAATAATGTTTATGTCTAATACTTCTTTTGAAAATGACTACGTATATATATACATCAAAACAGGCACAACAATTGATCAATTTTTAAATCAAGTAGATTCTTATTTGTTAAATACTGATGATTTAAATGTATTGGCTAAAAGAAAAAAATACAATGTAAAACCCGGAAAGTATATAATAAATAAAGGTATGAGTAATAATGATATCATAAAGTCTTTAAGATCAAATAATATCACTGTCAATGTTACCTTTAATAACATTAATAACTTAAATGATTTAGCCGGAAAAATTTCAAATCAAATAGAAGCTGATAGTATTTCATTTTTAAACTCTTTCAAGTTAGATTTTTTCATTCAAAAAGGTTTTGATGAAGAAAATATTTTATCAATGTATATTCCAGATAGCTACAATTTTTTTTGGAATACAGGGGCAGAAAAATTTAACGAGAGAATGTTTGAAGAATACATCAAGTTTTGGCAAAAAAATAACAGAGTTGAAATAGCCAACAAAATTGGTCTTTCCAAGAAAGAGGTTATGATTCTCGCATCGATTGTTTATGAGGAATCTAAGAGTAATATTGAGCTTCCCAAAATTGCAGGAGTTTATATTAACAGACTAAAAAATAATTGGAAGTTACAAGCTGACCCAACAGTAAAATTCGCAGCCTATCAATTAAATCAATATAAAAATACTATTATAAGAAGACTCTTAAATAAACATTTAATGATCGATTCACCTTACAATACATATAAATACAATGGTTTACCACCTGGAATCATATCCATGCCATCTGTACAGGCTATTGATGCAGTTTTAAATTATGAGAAGCATAACTTTTATTTCTTTGCTGCTGATCCTAAGAGGCCTGGTTATCATACTTTTGCAAGATCACTTTCTCAACATAAAAAAAATGCTAGAAAATTTCACAGGTATTTGAATAGTAAGGGTATTAAAAAATAGTTACACCCGAATGAAAAATAAATATTGTTGGTTGTTTTTGAATAATTACTTTTTTCATTCTCCAGTCTTTAATTTGCATAGTACTTATTTTTTGATTTTTTGATCCAATATTTGTAGCTAAGCACAGAAATGTATTTTTATTTAAATTTTTTTTCAAATCTTCAAAAAGTGGTTGATTTCTGTATGGAGTTTCAATGAATATTTGTGATTGTTCATTATTTTTTGAATGTATTTCTAGTTTTTTAATTCTTTTTGACCTATCATTTTTATCAATAGGTAAATATCCGTTAAAGCTAAAACTATTACCATTTAATCCAGAGCTCATCATTGCCAAAAGAATAGAAGAGGGACCAACTAAAGGAATTACATTTATATTATTTTCATGAGCATGTAGTATGAGTTTAGCTCCAGGATCTGCAATATTTGGACATCCGGCATCAGTCAATAGTCCAATATTTTGACCTTTTATACAAGGCTCTAAACATTTCGATGTAACAATAGTATTTTCTTCATCAAGTTCTTTTATATTTTCATAAATAATTTCTTTTTCAGGACAAATGCTTTTTATAAATCTTATAGATACTTTGCTGTTTTCAACAACAAAGTGATTAATCGAGTTAATTATAGTTATATTCTTTTCAGGGAAAAGATTTTCTTCACTAATTGAACTAGGTATTATGTAAAGATTTCCTTTAATTTTATGTTGGTTTACACAGAAAGTTTTTTACCCAAGTCTTCCACAAATTTTCTAAATTGTTTGTCAGTTGAAGAAAGGTTGTCGACTGTTTTGCATGCGTGTAAAACTGTTGCATGATCTCTTTTTCCAATTTGAGACCCGATACTAGCTAATGATGCTTTTGTGTATTTTTTTGCAAAGAACATTGCTAGCTGTCTAGCCTGAACAATATGTCTTTTTCTTGTTTTAGACTGAAGTGTAGTAATGTCCATTTGGAAATAGTCAGATACAATTTTCTGTATGTAATCTATCGATACTTCACGCTTAGTATTTTTTACAAAATTTTCAATAATTTCATTAGCTAAAGATATATTAATTTCCTTTCTGTTAAATGAAGCTTGAGCTATAAGGGATATAATCGCTCCCTCTAATTCACGTACATTACTTTTAATATTTTTTGCAACATAATGAATAATTTCTTCATTCATTTCAATTCCATCACGGTATAGTTTATTTTTCAAGATAGAAACTCTTGTTTCAAAATCAGGTTTTTGTAGCTCAGCTGACAATCCCCATTTAAATCTTGATAAAAGTCTTAGTTCAATATCCTGCATGTCAACAGGTGGTTTATCACTTGTTAAAACTACTTGTCTGCCGTTTTGATGCAAGTGATTAAATATGTGAAAAAAGACATCCTGGGTTCCCGGCTTGCCAGAAAAGAATTGAATATCGTCAATAATCAGGACATCAATGATTTGATAAAAATAAATAAAATCATTTCTGTTATTCTTTTTTACAGCCTCAATATACTGTTGAGTGAACTTTTCAGCTGTGGTGTATAGTACTGTTTTCTCAGGGTAATTTTTCTTAACATCAATTCCAATTGCGTTAGCTAAGTGTGTTTTACCTAGTCCAACGCCTCCAAAAATTAAAAATGGATTAAAAGATGTGCCTCCAGGTTTATTAGCAACTGCAATTCCAGCATTTCTTGCTAACCTATTTGAGTCACCTTCCAAGAAATTTTCAAATGTATAATTTGGATTTAGCTGAGATTCTACTTTAACATTTTTGATACCTGGAATTACAAAAGGATTTTTTAACTCAGGCACAGATCTATTGATAGGAGTTGTTGCATTTTGGGTTAGGATTGACGACGAATTTGAGCTTGGTATTTTTTCGGTAAATGCTTGTGAATTGCCAAATGTGTTCTCCATTTTTATTATGTAAACAAGCTTTGCATCATCTCCTAAAGTTTTTTGAAGGGAAACTTTTAAAATTTTTACATAATGTTCCTCAAGCCACTCATAAAAGAATTTACTTGGAACTTGAATGCTAAGAACTTTGTCGTCTAACTTTACTGCTTTGATAGGTTCAAACCATGTTTTGAAAGCCTGTGGTTGAATGTTGTCTTTGATGAACTTAAGACAGTCAGACCACACAGAATTAGCATTTACATTCATTTATAAAAAAATTAAATTTTCGAAATTAGTCCTATTTCAGCTTAACATTGAATAATATTAAATCCGAAACGTGAGTAACAAATATGTAAACAAATTTTTTAAAAAAAAAATTAAAAGGGCTTGTTTTTTAAATTTTTTTTTTCGAGGTTTTAATCATTGAAAAATTATTAGTTTTTTAATTGATTTTTTTGTGGATCATGAAAATTTTTTCCGTTAAAATTAAAGTACGTTATTGTGAAACGGATCAAATGGGTTTAGTTCACCATGCAAGCTATATAAATTATTTTGAAG
>CABYEA010000019.1 GCA_902517895.1 uncultured Bacteroidota bacterium | reverse complement strand
GACGGAGAAGAAAAAGATAAATATGCTACTTTTTTTAACTCTATTTCCGTTGATTATAAACCAAATCAACGTGATACCTATACAATAAACTCATCTTTTTACAACACAACTGAAAAAGAGTATTTTGATATTCTTGCACAATACAACCTAGCAGAAGTGAATACTAATATTGGTAGTGAGGATCTTGGGGAAGTAGAATTTAGTCAGGGAATTGGAAGTCAACTAAATCATGCTAGAAATGATTTAAATGCTCAAATTTTTAATATTGAGTCTAAACTTAAATTAATAAGAAAGAAAAACGAATTCAATTTCTCGTTTAAATTCACAAAAGAAGATATAAATGACAGAATTGTTGAATGGGAAGTTATTGACTCTGCTGGGTATTTAATTGATCCACCTTTCATTACTAATATCTCTGAGCAACCTTATGAAGCTAATGAGGGGCCAATACTACCATTTCAGAACATTAGATCTACAATTGATACTTCAATAGAAAGAATCCAATTTTATTCCCAATGGGAGAGTGAAAGCTATATAAATAACAATAAAATTTATTACAACCTAGGGATCAGAGTACACAATTGGTCCCTAAATTACAGCGAAGATTGGTCAAATAATATTAAGAAAAAAATAGTGATAAGCCCCAGATTTCAAATTGGATATGTGCCAAGCTGGAATCCAAAAATGATTTTCAATTTAAAATATGGTGTATATTACCAACCCCCATTCTACAAAGAACTGAGAAATTTTTCTGGGGAAATTAACCCTTCTTTAAAAGCTCAAAAATCAACACATTATGTCTTATCAAATGAATATAAGTTTGATTTATGGAATAGACCTTTTAGGTTAAACTCAGAGCTGTATTACAAGGATTTAGATGATTTAAATACATACACTATCGATAATGTAAGGATTAGATATGTGGCTAATAATAATGCGTTTGGATACGCCTATGGGCTAGATTTAAGGTTAAACGGTGAGTTTGTTAAAGGAACCGAATCATGGTTTAGTTTTGGATACTTAAAAACTGAAGAAAATATTGATGATAGAGGCTACATATCCAGACCAACTGACCAAAGATTAAAATTTGGAGTTTTATTCCAAGATTATGTTCCCAATATGCCTAATTTAAAGATGTTTATTAATCTGATATACAATACTGGATTACCTGGAGGTTCTCCTAGCTATGCAGATCCTTATGAATATCAAAACAGACTGCCAGATTATAAAAGAGCTGATATAGGAATTATGTATTTGATTGAGGATGCTAAAAAACTTTTTAATGTAGAGGAAGTCTCAATTGGAATGGAGATATTTAATATGTTTAACATGCAAAATACAATTACAAATACATGGGTAAGAGATGTATATTCAAAAAGACAGTATAGTATTCCAAACTATCTAAGCCCAAGAATATTTAACCTTAATATGGATATTAAATTCTAATTCATCAAATCATTAATTTGATCGATGACAAAGTCAAGCTCGTCTTTTGTATTATAGATACTTAATGAAAATCTTAGAGACACCTTCTTATTATCTTGTTCATTTTGTATTTCTTTTAGAACATGTGAACCAGTGTCACTCCCACTCTGACAAGCACTTCCTTTGGAGCAGGCAATTCCTTTCAAATCTAATTTAAACATAAACAACCCGCCAATTTCACGCTCTATTGGTAATAATATATTTAACAATGTATAAGTTGAGTTATTTAAATCTTCACACAAACCATTGAATTTGACATTTTTCACCTTCTTTTTTAGTTCTGAAATAAAGTAGGTTTTTAATTCAGTAATATATTCTTTTTCAGATTTGAGATTTTTAGTTGAAATTTTTAATGCCTCAGACATCCCAACTATGTTATGGACTGACTCAGTTCCTGCTCTGAGCCCCTTTTCCTGCATCCCCCCTGTAATATATGATCCTAGGTTTGTATTTTTTCTTACGAATGCAAATCCAACACCCTTAGGGCCATGAAATTTATGAGCACTTGCAACAAAAAAATCAACTTTTATATTTTCAAAATCTAAATCATAATGCCCAACAGATTGAACTGTATCACTATGAAATAAAGAGTTGTATTTTTGACAAATTTTAGAAACCAATTGAATATCAGTTATATTTCCAATTTCATTGTTTATGTGCATTATGCTTACTAAAGATTTTTCATCAGATCTTTTTAATATTTCCTCTAAATTATTTAAATCAACATCTCCAGATTTTGATACCTTGACATATGAAACCTTAATATTATTTGATTCGATAAGATCATCAATTGTATGAGTTACGGCATGATGTTCAATTTTTGTTGTAATTATGTGGGAAATCCCTAAATTATTAACACAATTTCTGATAATCATATTATCAGCTTCCGTGCCACCAGAAGTAAATATTATTTCGGATGTTTTTACATTTAAAATTTCTGCAATTTCTTTCCTCGATGATTCAATTAAAGATTTAGATGATCTGCCATAACTATGTGCAGATGAGGGATTTCCGTATTCATTTTTTATGATAGATGAAATTGTATCAACTATCTCCTCTCTCACCTTTGTAGTAGCGGCATTATCAAGATAAATTGTAGACATATTGAATGGTTAGCAATACTAATTTATTAAAATATTATTCAAAATCTTTAAGTGACGATATAATTATATCAATACAATTATTTAACTGCTTCTCATTAATGATCAAAGGAGGTGCAAATCTGATTATATTACCATGTGTGGGTTTAGCAAGCAATCCATTTTGAGCCATTTTTAAACATATATTCCAAGCAATATCACTATTCTCTTCATCATTTATTATTATGGCATTTAACAATCCTTTTCCTCTGATTTTTTCAACAATTTTGCTTCCATTAATGTATGATTGGAGTTTTTCCCTAAAAATAACCCCCATTTTACCTGCGTTTTCAGCTAATTTCTCATCCTTAATAACATTCAACGCAGCCATGGCCACCTCGCAAGCAACTGGATTACCCCCAAAAGTTGATCCATGTTCACCGGGTTTAATTGTAAGCATAACTTCATCAGATGCTAATATTGCAGAAACCGGAAATACACCACCAGACAAAGCCTTTCCTAAAATTAATATGTCAGGCTTGAATCCATGATGTTCGCAGCAAAGCATTCTCCCTGTTCTACCTATACCAGTTTGAACTTCATCTGCAATAAATAAAACATTTGATTCTTTACACAAATCATATGCTTTCTTTAAATAATCGTCATCAGGAACTACAACCCCAGCTTCACCTTGAATTGGTTCAACCATGAAGGCAACCACATTTTGATCCTTTAAAGAATCTTTAAGAGAGTCTAAATCATTATATGGAATAATTTCATAACCCGGCATAAACGGACCAAAACCGTTAGTACTACTAGAATCAGTTGAAGAGGAAATAGCACCCAAAGTTCTACCCCAAAAATTTCCTTCAACAAAAATAATTTTTGCGCAATTATTGGGAACCTTTTTAACTTCGTAACCCCATTTTCTTGCTAATTTAACCGCAGTTTCACCACCTTCCACTCCAGTATTCATTGGTAATACTTTATCATACCCAAAAAATTCAGTAATAAATTTTTCATATTGACCTAAAATATTATTGTGAAATGCTCTGGATGTTAGGGTTAATTTATTCGACTGATTAACTAATGCCGAGATTATCTTGGGGTGACAATGCCCCTGGTTAACTGCAGAGTAGGCAGATAAAAAATCATAATATTTCTTCCCTTCTACATCCCATAAAAAAACTCCCTCACCTTTTTCCAAAACAACTGGTAAAGGATGATAATTATGTGCTCCATACTTATATTCTAGATCAATTATACTTTTTGAAGTTAACATTATAATAATTTTACGCTGGTTATATTTTGTCCAAATTTAATGAATTATATTTAGTAAAATTTAATTTGAATTGGGCAGAAAGAAAAGAAATATAGTTTTAGAAAATATTGAACTGACTGATGCAGGTTCTCTCGGAAAATGTATATCAAAAAAAGAAGGGGAGAAAATAATTTTCACAAAAAATGGTGTCCCTGGAGATATAGTGAACATCAGAATAAGAAAGAAAAGAAAATCATATTTAGAAGGCGACATAATTAAATATCATAAATACTCCTCTAAAAGAACAAATCCAAAATGTTCACATTTTGAACTTTGCGGAGGATGTAGTTGGCAAAATATGAATTATGAAGAACAACTCAAATACAAGGATAAAGAAGTAAATGAAAATTTAAGTAGGATTGGTAAGATTGGATCTCACAAAAAACTCCCTATAATTAAATCTGAGAAGACCTATTACTATAGAAATAAGATGGAATTTTCTTTTAGTAATTCAAGATGGATAACCGAAAAGGAGATAAGAGAAGAAGGTGATATTTTAGATAAAAATGCTCTAGGTTTTCACAAATCTGGAATGTGGAGCAAAGTTATCGATATTAAAAAATGCTACTTACAAGCAAATATTTCAAATAAAATCAGAAATTTTATTAAGAAAAAATCTGAAGAATTAAACTTAGATTTCTTTGATTTAATTAAGCAACAAGGAGATATTAGAAATTTAATGATCAGAACAACAACTACAAATGAAATAATGGTGTTAATTCAATTCTATAAATACTCCAAAAAGGCCGAGAATCTTTTAGGATTAATTAAAAATGAATTTAATGAAATAACTTCAATCATGTATGTAATTAACAACAAGCATAATGATACAATTTATGATCTTAAGATACTTTGTTTTAGCGGTAAGAATTATATAACTGAAAAAATTGGTGAACTTTTATTTAAAATATCTGCCAAAGCATTCTTTCAAACAAACTCGTATCAAACCAATAAACTTTATAATATAGTTAAGAAATTTGCAAATCTCAAAGGAGGTGAAATTGTTTATGATTTGTATTGCGGAATTGGCACTATTTCATTATTCCTTTCTAAAGAGGCAAAAAAAATAATTGGTATTGAGACTGTTGAGGACGCTGTTCAAGCAGCAAAATCTAACTCAAAATTAAATAATATATCAAATTGTAAATTTATCCACGGAGATGTTAAAGATATTATTGCAAAGCCTATTGAAGTAAACGAAAAGCCTGATATTATTATAGTGGACCCTCCAAGAAATGGATTAGAAAAATCAGTTATTAAATCAATAATAGAGCTTTCACCAAATAAAATCATTTATGTGAGCTGCAATAGCTCAACTCAAGCAAGAGATATTATAGATTTGAAAGAATTTTATGAGATAAAGACTTCACAAGCAATTGACATGTTTCCACAAACATATCATGTGGAAAATGTTGTACTTTTGGAAAAAATATAGATGAGTAAATATTTATTTTTATTTTTAATTATTCTCACAATATATAATTGTGAGAGTGATGATATTTGTCCCGAATCAACATTAACAACTCCCAGACTTATAGTTACTTTTTATGATGTAGACAATCCGGAAGAAAGAAAAAATATTGAAAGTCTTGGGGTGTATATTGTTAAAAATAGTGAGTTGATGTTAATCAACGAAATAAACGGTATTAATACTGATTCTATTGCAATTCCACTAAGAGATGATGAATCTATCTCAAATTTTAAGTTCTGTAAAGATTTTTCAGAAGATATAACCGTAATTCCAAGTGGCTTGACAAATCACGTCTATTTTGACTATGAAATTAATGAATCCTTCGTTTCAAGAGCATGTGGTTTTATAAATAATTACAATTTATCAGTTGCCCTCCCATATGACCCATTAGACACCCCAGGGCCCACGAATTGGATTTCTGAGGTCATTATTTTAAATGATTCTGTAACTAACGAAAATCAATCGCATGTCAAAATACTTCATTAGTTTAATTTCTTTTTTATTTATGAATATTACCCTTGGTAATGTTAGTTTAGTTAATGACACAATCGAAAAGTTTGGCGTCAGAGCAGGAATAGATATTAATAAGATTGTTAAGTCTGCTACAGATGATGATTACAAGGGATTATCTATAAGTGGAGATATCAGACTAAAGGAGTCTTTTTATGTATATTCTGAAATTGGAAATGAGGAAAAACAAATTAACAGCGATTACTTAAATTCATCGGTAAAAGGGACTTATCTGAAGTTTGGAGTAAATTTTAAAATGAATAATGACATTAGAACTCAGAATATTGTTTATTCTGGTTTTAATTTTGGTTACAGCAATTTTGATCAAAATATAAGCAGATACACCATTTATAACACAAATAGTACTTACTGGGGAGAATCAACGATTAATGAGCCTAAAAATTTGTCAAACTTAAATGCATTATGGGTTGAGCTAGTATTCGGACTAAAGACAGAGATATTTAATAATCTTTTTTTGGGTTTTGAGCTGCAATTAAAGAACGTTATAAAACAAAAAAACATTCAAAATATCTCGAACCTTTATATTCCAGGATTTAACAGAACATATGATAGTTCAGGTTTAGGAGCTGGATTTAGTTATACGGTTTCTTACCTGATACCAATTATAAAAAAATAAAATCATTCCTTATTTTTTTTTGAACCAGGGTAAATATTGTAATTCAACAACCTTGATTCAAGGTTTGAATTAAATAACTTAATTTTTTTGTTTGACCTTAGTCCTATCGATTTAATAGCCTCTAAATTTGCGGTTATTATCCAAACATCGGAATACAAATAACTATTCTTAAGAGTATCACCAATTTTTTTATATAATTCATTAACATCTGCTGATATTCTCTTATCATAAGGTGGATTGATTAATATATGTAATTTATCTTCATCTGTTTTTTTAGAGCTTAAAAAGTCTTTTTTTACAATTTCAATATCAATATCTATTTCAGCAACTTCAATATTTTTTTCAGCCTTTTTCACCATTGCATTCGAAATATCAAATCCGTATAATTTATATTCAAAATCAATCTCTTTATTTCTTACTGATTCTTCAATTATTTCAAATAATTCATTATCCCAATCTTTCCATTTTTCAAATGCAAATGAAAGTCTATTTAAATTAGGGGCAATATTTTTAGCAATCATTGCAGCCTCAATAAGAAAGGTTCCTGTTCCGCACATAGGGTCTAATAAGTCAGACTTTTTATCCCAATTTGACATCAAAATAATACCTGCGGCAAGAACTTCATTTAACGGAGCAGCAGAATTATATTTTTTATAACCTCTTTTATGAAGCGATTCACCAGAACTATCCAAAGAAATAGTACAGGTATTTCTGCTGACATGTATTTCTATTTTCAATTCAGGATTGAATGAATTTATACTAGGTCTTTTCTTAAATTTATCTCTAAATCGATCAACAATCGCATCCTTTGCTTTTAATGAGGTGAATTTTGAATTATTAAAAACATTAGAATGAAAAACAACAGAATTTATTAAAAATGAACCTGTGGAATCTATATAATCCTCCCATTTAAAACTATAAATATTATTATAATATTCATTTATGTCTTTAAATCTAAATTCGCATACGGGTTTAAGTATTTTTAAAGCGGTTCTTAAACTAAGATTAGATTTATATAAAAAACCTTTATCACCAAAGAAACTTACATTTCTATTTCCTTTAACTATTTTTTGCGCACCTAAAGCAAGCAACTCCTCTGCAAGAATATCTTCAAAACCATAAAAAGTCTTAGCTATCATTTTAAAATTTTCACTCATATTCTTCTTAGTTTTTCTGTTTATCCCACAAACTTTTCAATTTAAATAAATCATGAGGTTTAGCTGGTTCTCTGTATTCTATCAGATTATCTCTAATTGATCTTTGTATTATATCCTCAATGTAATAATCATCAATATTAGTTTCTGGCAAAAACTCACTTTTTAAATTCATATTGAAAAACTTAGCGGTAGCGTTATAAAAAAACGCTCTTAATCCATTCCTTAATTGCTTGATTAAATCATAGGTTGATATCCCTGTTTGACGATGAATTAATTTTATTAAAATTCTACCTTCTGACTGAGTAAACTTACTTAGTTCCGGAGTTAATTCGTCTTCTAAAAATTTTTGAACCATTTTTGTATATCTCTTTTTTCCCCTCTTAGTTTTTATAAGACTCAACCTTTCATTAAGACTATTTAACCTATCTGAAGCCATTACAGAGTAAGGGTAAACCTTTAGAGTTTTTCTTTTTATAATTAAATATTTTCTGATTTGATCAGAATTATAAAATGGTCTTTTTGGTAATAATAAAACCTCATTTAATCCTATTGATCCTTTAACAATTGTATCACCCGAAATTCTTATATATTCAGAAATTGAATCATTTTTAACCTGTTGAGTGTAAGTATTTACAATTGTAAAAAAAACTAATAAAAATAAGAATTGTTTCAATTAAAAATAATTATTTAATAATTGATAAAATTATATATAATAAATAAAGAAATCATTATTATTTTTACATATATAACATTTAAAAATCAAACCGAGATGAGTAGCAAGAGCATATTAAACAAAAAGTCCATGCAATTTCTTGAAAAATATTTAAATAACGCCTCTCCTACTGGATACGAATGGGAAGGTCAGAAAATTTGGATGGACTATTTAAAGCCATATGCAGATAAATTTATAACAGACACTTACGGTTCAGCTGTAGCGGTTATAAATCCAGATCACAAATATAAAGTTGTTATTGAAGGACATTCAGATGAGATTTCATGGTATGTTAATTATATTTCGGATAAAGGCTTGATATCAGTTATAAGAAACGGAGGAAGCGATCACCAAATTGCTCCAAGCAAAATTGTTAATATTCATACTGAAAAAGGAATTGTAAAAGGTGTTTTTGGATGGCCTGCGATACATACTAGATTAGCCTCAAAAGAAGAACCTCCTAAGTTAGAAAATATATTTATTGATGTTGGATGCAAAAACAAAAAGGATGTTGAAAAACTTGGTGTTCATGTTGGATGTGTAATAACTTACCCTGATCCGTTTCATATTTTAAATAAGGATAATTTTGTATGTCGTGCACTCGATAATAGAATTGGTGGTTTTATGATTGCTGAGGTAGCCAGACTAATTAAAGAAAATAAGAAAAAATTACCTTTTGGCTTATATGTTACTAACTCTGTACAGGAGGAAGTTGGCCTAAGAGGAGCTGAAATGATAACACAGACTATAAAACCAAATGTTGCAATTGTTACCGATGTTACTCATGACACCACAACTCCAATGATAAATCAAAAGAAGCAAGGCTATTGCGAACTCAACAAAGGCCCAGTAGTTACATATGCTCCTGCAGTTCAACAAAAACTTAGGGATTTAATAATTAATACTGCAAAAAAGAATAAAATTCCGTTTCAAAGAGCTGCTTCTAGTCGTTACACAGGGACTGATACTGATGCTTTTGCCTACAGTAACGGTGGAGTTCCCTCAGCTTTGATATCTCTACCACTTAGATATATGCACACAACCGTTGAAATGGTTCATAAAAATGATGTTGAAAATGTAATTAAATTGATTTATAATACACTATTAAACATTAAGTCTGGAGAAGACTTTAGCTATTTTAAATAAATATTTAAATTTTATAATGAATGAAGAGTTCCTAGAAATATATTCTTCTAGCGGAAAAAAAACTGGAAAAAAAGCAACCAAATCACATATTCACAAAAAAGGTTTATTTCATGCAACAGTTCATGTGTGGATCTTCAGTGAAAGGGGAAATGTCTTAATTCAGAAAAGGTCAACCAAAAAAAAATTAAACCCTGGTGTTTGGGATGTTTCAGTTGCTGGACATGTTGAATACAAAGAAGATATTAATGTTGCAGCTATTCGAGAAACATTAGAAGAAACAAGCATACATATCAAAGAAAAGGATTTATTAAAACTCGGTATTTATACAAGTGTAAGTAATTATCCACAGATAATTGATAAAGAGTTTCATCACACCTATGTTCTAAAAATTGATGAAGTTAAAATAAATCTAAACTATAAAAATGATGAAGTTGATGATTTAAAGTTGATTTCATTAGAAGAAATGCATTCTCTATTAAACCAAAACAATAAAGATATATTCATAGGAAAAAACAAGAATTACTACAGAGATGTTTTTGAAGCAATTTCAAAAATAACTAAAGAGAATTATCAATAATTTCCTTAACGACATCAGGATTTAAAAGGGTACTAATATCTCCTAGATTATTAAATTCCTTAGAAGCAATCTTTCTCAGAATCCTTCTCATTATTTTTCCAGATCTGGTTTTTGGAAGACCATTAGTAATTTGAATCTTATCTAGTTTAGCAATTGGACCTATTTTTTTAGAAATTAATATGTTAATTTCTTTTTTAATCTGCTCTAGGTTTTCATATCGTTGATTTAAAGTAATGAAACCATACAGTGCATTACCTTTAATATCATGAGGAAAACCAACAATTGCAGATTCTGCAACTTTTTCGTGTTCGTTAATTGCATCTTCTATTGGAGCAGTGCCAAGATTATGTCCTGAAACAATTATAACATCATCAACTCTTCCGATTATTCTAAAATTACCATCCTCATCCATAAACGCGCCATCTCCTGTAAAATACTTGTTTTCAAAAGCTGAAAAATAAGTATTAATATACCTATTATGATCTCCCCATATTGTTCTTGCTATAGAAGGCCATGGATATTGAATACATAGCTTACCTACAGTATTAAATTCTTTCAATTCATTGCCGTTTTCATCTATCAATATTGGTTGAATTCCTATGAAAGGTTTTGTTGCAAATGTTGGCTTTTGTGGAATTACTTTTGGAATTGATGATATCAATATACCACCTGTTTCAGTTTGCCACCATGTATCTACAATGGGGCAATTATTCCTTCCAACATATTTATTATACCATTGCCATGCCTCCTCATTTATAGGTTCACCAACTGTACCAAGAACCTTTAATGATGAAAGATCACAGTTTTTAAGAAAGCTATTCCCTTGTTTTGCCAAAGCTCTAATAGCAGTTGGAGCTGTATAAAATTGATTTACTCCAAATTTTTCAACTATTTGCCAAAACCTACTGTAATTAGGAAAACTAGGAATACCTTCAAACATAATTGTTGTTGCTCCATTTGATAATGGACCATACAATATGTAACTATGACCAGTAATCCATCCTATGTCTGCAGTGCACCAATAAATATCTCCATCATCATATTGAAAAACATTTTTAAATGTAAACGATGTGTATACCATGTAGCCACCACATGTATGAACCATCCCTTTTGGTTTTCCTGTAGAACCTGATGTATATAAAATAAATAATGGGTCTTCTGCATCCATGATTTCAGCGTCACAGAAATCATCAGCATCAATAATCAAATCATCTATTAAAAAATCTCTTTTACTGATAATGTTAACAGGCTCATAGCTTCTTCTTACTAGTAAAACTTTTTGATCAGATTTACACATTTCTAATGCTACATCTACAATTTTTTTAAGATTTAAAACCTTTTCGCCTCTAAATGAACCATCAGAAGTTATAATTATACTGCTTTTGCAATCATCTATCCTCGTGGCTAAGGCATTAGATGAAAAACCAGCAAAAACAACTGAGTGAATTGCACCAATTCTAGCACAAGCAAGAACAGAAAATGCCAATTCAGGGATCATTGGTAAATAAATACAAACCCTATCCCCTTTTTTAACACCCATTGACTTCAAAACATTAGCCATTTTACAGACCTCTATCAGTAATTCTGAATAAGAATATGATTTATGTTCTTCGTTTGGGTTGTTTGGCTCAAAAATTATTGCAGTTTTTTCGGGATGTTTTTTTACGTGTCTATCCAGACAATTAATTGTAATATTTAATTTAGCATCTTTAAACCACGAAACTTTAGCTTTTCTAAAATCCCAATCCAAAACTTTTGACCATTTTGATTCCCATAAAAAATTATTTGAGGCTAATTCAGACCAAAAGTTTTCTGGTTCTTCAATAGAATCTTTATATAATTGAGAATATTTCTCCGGGCTATCTATTTCATATCTACTCATATTCAGGAATTCTAATGTTATCTACTATATCTTTTATTTTTTTTGGGGTTGGGGAGGTGAAATTCATTACAGTATAAGAGACTATAAAATTCAATATCATTGCAACACTACCAAATCCCTCAGGTGAGATTCCAAACCAATAATCTTTAGACGAACCACCTCCAAAGAAGTCAAATTTAAATTTTAGCATGTAAAACAGCATTAACCCTATTCCTGCGAGCATTCCACAAATTGCCCCCTCCTTATTCATTTTTTTATAAAAAATTCCCATTACAATAGCAGGAAAAAAAGATCCAGCAGCTAAACCAAAAGCCAAAGCTACAACAGCAGCAACAAAACCAGGTGGATTAATTCCAAAATATCCTGCTATACAAACTGCAAAAAAAGCTGAAATTCTAGCAGCTAACAATTCACCTTTTTCACTTATTTCTGGATAATACACTCTTTTAATTAGATCATGAGATACAGATGCAGAAATAACGAGTAAAAGACCAGCAGCAGTAGATAAAGCGGCAGCTAATCCACCTGCAGCAACAAGTGCAACAACCCAGTTGGGTAAATTAGCTATTTCTGGGTTGGCCAAAACCATGATATCTCTGTCAACATATAATTCATTTGAATCATCATTAGTGTAATCAATCATACCATCATTATCTAAATCATCAAATTTTATTAATCCTGTATTTTCCCATTTTTTAAACCATTGAGGTATGTCTGAATAAGATTTTGTAGAAATTGTTTCAAGTAAATTTGTTCTTGCAAAAGCAGCTACCGCTGGAGCTGTTGTGTATAGTATTGCTATTAACAGTAATGCTAAACCTGCTGATTTCCTAGCATCTGCAACTTTTTTTACGGTAAAAAACCTTACAATAACATGTGGTAAACCAGCTGTACCAACCATCAAAGCTAACGTGATTGCAAAAATATCTATTAAAGGTTTTGTGTTGTCAGTATATTCGTTAAAACCTAATTCAACATTTAGATTATCCAGTTTATCTAAAAGATAAGTTGACGACCCATCTGATATTTCACTTCCGAAACCTAGTTGAGGTATTGGATTACCTGTCATCTGTATGGAAATAAAAATTGCTGGAACCATAAAAGCAAATATCAAAACACAATACTGAGCAACCTGAGTATATGTTATACCTTTCATTCCTCCCAAAACAGCATAAAAAAGAACGATTAACATACCGATAATTACACCTGTATTTATGTCAACCTCTAAAAATCTTGAAAAAACAATTCCAACTCCCCTCATTTGACCAGCCACATAAGTAAACGAAACTAACAAAGCACAAAATACAGCAACTAACCTTGCATTATTTGAATAGTACCTATCGCCTATAAATTCTGGTACAGTGAATTTTCCAAACTTTCTCAAATACGGAGCCAACAATAAGGCTAAAAGAACATACCCGCCTGTCCAACCCATTAAATAAACAGCCCCGTCATAACCAGCAAAGGAAATAATACCAGCCATCGAAATAAATGAAGCAGCACTCATCCAATCAGCAGCAGTAGCCATTCCATTTGCCCAAGCACCTACCCCACCTCCAGCTACATAAAAATCCTTTGTTGATTGAACCCTAGACCAAATTGCAATTCCGATGTAGATGGAAAAAGTAACTCCTACTAAGATATATGTCCACGATTGAATACTCATGTTTTATTTTTTAAATCCAAATTTCTTATCAAGATTATTCATTAATCTAACATATGTAAAAATCAAAATAACAAAAACATATATTGACCCTTGCTGAGCAAACCAAAACCCTAATTTAAAACCAGCAATCGAAAACTGATTAAAAAAATCTTTTAAAATAATACCAAATAAAAAAGAAAAGGTAAACCAGATTGAAAGAAGGATTGAGACATATTTAATATTTGTTCTCCAATAATTATTATATCTATCTTTTGATTTCATATTTTTTCAATTCATTTAAAACTTTAGGAGCTAAAATCATTGTTGCAATCATTGTTGGAACAGCCATTAATGCAAAAAAAGTATCAATTAAATTAATCATCATTGACAACGACGTAGTAGCTCCAAGCATAATGCTTATTATATAAATGTAATTATATTTTTTTTTGTTATTATCCCCAGCAATAAAAGAAAGACATTTAGCTCCATAATAAGAATAAGAAAATAGAGAAGAAATACTAAACACAAAAACACAAGCAAGTAAAATGTAATTTCCGATACCAGAAAAAGATGATTCAAAAGCTGTAGCTGTTAATGACACTCCATCCGCTTGAGTTTTCCAAGCTCCTGTTACAAGAATAGCTAGAGCTGTCATAGTACATACTATTAGTGTGTCAATGAATGGGCCTAACATAGCAACAAGCCCCTCTTTAACAGGGTTGTTTGTTTTTGCAGCGCCATGTACCATTGGAGCCATCCCAATACCAGCTTCATTTGAAAAGGCACCTCTCCTTATCCCTAGAATTATCAAAGCACCTAAAACACCACCTAAAGCAGAATTACCTGAGTAATAATCTGCATTGAATGCATCGTAAATAATTAAATATAAATATTGGGGAACATTATTATAATTAACTATAAGAATAATTAGTATTGATATTATATAAAGAACCACCATGATAGGGACCAATCTTGCAGCTACGTGACTAATTCTTTTTAAGCCTCCTATTATAACAATTGATGTAAAGATTATTAATATTAAGCCAATTATTGCATTTGAAAACAGACTTACTTCAAAACCATTTGGCTTCAGAACAATATCATTTATTGCCTGAGTCAGCTGATTAACATTAAAAACTGGCAATGCGCCAACCATACCACAAAAACTAAAAAACAATGCCATAGGAAACCATTTTTTTCCTAATCCGTTTACGATAAAATACATTGGACCACCCTGCTTATTTCCAGCAGAATCAACTCCTCGATACATTACAGCTAATGCAGATGTAAAAAATTTTGTTGACATTCCAATTATTCCACTCACCCACATCCAAAATATTGCACCAGGCCCACCAATTGAAATTGCGACGGCAACACCTGCGATATTACCCATTCCAATAGTTGCTGAAAGTGCAGTTGTTAAAGCTTGAAAATGACTAATCTCACCGTCAGACTTTTTATCATTAAACTTACCTCTAACAATATCAATTGCGTGGAAAAAATATTTAAAAGGAATAAATCTTGAAACAAATAAAAGATATAATCCTCCCCCGATTAAAATAAATAGAAGTGGATAGCCCCAAACAAAAGAAGATATTTCGGAAATAATTTTATCTAACCCCAAAATATTCTTTTAAATAGTTTTCAGTCTTTGTAAATATTCTGTTTTTGATATTTTTTAAATCAGATTTGATAAATATTTCAGATGTTATATTTTCATATAACTCAATATATCTATCTGAAACTAATTTTATATATTCATCTGTCATTTCCGGCAACTTTTGATCAGGAAGACCTTGAAAGTTATTGGAAATCAACCATTGTCTTACAAATTCTTTAGATAATTGTTTTTGTGGTTCATTTTTCATTTGTCTTTCTGAGTATCCGTTCGAATAAAAGTATCTTGATGAATCTGGGGTGTGTATTTCATCGATTAGCACAATTTTATCTTCTTTAGTTTTTCCAAATTCATATTTGGTATCAACCAGAATTAGACCTCTTTCCCTTGCTAATTCTGATCCTTTTTTAAACAGCAATCTTGTGTATTTTTCTAGGATTTCATAATCATCTAAACTAACAATACCCCTGCTGATGATCTCAAGTTTACTAATGTCTTCGTCATGCTTACCAAACTCAGCTTTAGTTGCAGGAGTAATTATTGGCTCTGGAAATTTATCATTTTCTTTCATTCCCTCTGGCATTTTAACTCCACATAGAGTCCTCTCACCTTTTTTATATTGTCTGGCGGCATGGCCTGACAAATAACCTCTAATTACCATCTCAACTTTAAATGGCTCACATAAATGACCTACTGAAACATTGGGATCAGGACTATTAATCAACCAATTAGGAACTAATTCTCTAGTTTCATTCATCATTTTAATAGCAATTTGATTTAAGATTTGACCCTTATATGGTATACCTTTCGGCATAACTACGTCAAATGCAGAAATTCTATCTGATGCCACCATAACAACAATATCTTTTTTTAAGTAGTAAACATCTCTTACTTTACCTTTGTAAAATTTCTCTTGAGATGTAAAATTGAAATCTGAGCTGGTTAATGTTTCTGACATTTTTAGCTATTATTTTCGATGTTTTTATATGCGTCAACTATTTCCTTTACCAACTTATTTCTAATCACATCAGATTCATCTAGATGAACTATACCAACACCTGGTGTGTTTTTCAAAATTAATATCGCTTCTTTGATTCCAGAAATTGAATTTCTTGGTAGATCAACTTGACCTGGATCTCCAGTAATTATAAATTTCGCGTTCTTACCCATTCTTGTTAAAAACATTTTCATTTGTGAATGAGTAGTATTTTGGCCTTCGTCAAGTATAACAAATGCGTTATCGAGTGTTCTACCCCTCATAAAGGCTAAAGGGGCTATCTGTATTACTTCATCCTCCGTATATTTCTTTAGTTTTTCTGATGGAATCATGTCTTTTAAAGAATCATATAATGGCTGCATATATGGATCTAGTTTTTCTTTTAAATCACCAGGGAGAAACCCTAAATTCTCACCTGCTTCTATTGCTGGTCTTGTCAATATTATTCTCTTAACATTTTTATTTTTCAAAGCTTTAACCGCTAATGCTATTCCTGTATATGTTTTTCCTGTACCTGCAGGGCCTATTGCAAATACCATATCATTCTTCATTACACTATCAATTATTTTTCTCTGATTTAAAGTTCTTGCTTTAATAATTCTCCCATTTATACCATGTAAAATTGGTTTATGACTTTCAGCAGATGTTTCTAATTCATTATCTGATTTAGTAAGTAGAGTTTCAATTTCATTGTCTGAAACAATATTATATCTTAG
>CABYEA010000018.1 GCA_902517895.1 uncultured Bacteroidota bacterium | reverse complement strand
TCAATAATTGAATCTTTTGATTTTAAAGACGTTGAAAAGTGATAATCACAATAGTGACATGCTTTTTTGCAAAATGGAATATGAATATAAATACTGCCTATGACTTTCTGATTTTACCTTTATTCTGTTTTACGAAACTTGACCATCCAGAATATTTTGATCCCCCAATGATGTTTTTTGAATTGTGAAAATGGCATACTGCTGCAGCCAATCCATCTGTTGAATCTAAATTTTTTGGCAATTCTTTTATTTTGAGTATGTTTTGTAACATTTTTGCAACCTGTTCCTTGCTTGCATTCCCATTTCCTGTTATGGCCATTTTTATTTTTTTTGGGGAGTATTCGGTAATTGGAATTTCCCTCGAAAGTCCTGCAGCCATTGCTATCCCCTGTGCCCTTCCAAGTTTTAACATACTTTGAATATTTTTGCCAAAAAATGGGGCTTCAATTGCTATTTCATCAGGCTTAAATTCCTCGATTAAAGCAATCGTTCTTTCAAATACCAATTTTAATTTTAGATAATGATCTTTGTGTTTTTTCAGATTTAATTCATTCATCTCAATTAAATTCATTTTTCTATCAATAACACTTATAATTCCAAAACCCATTATTGTAGTACCTGGGTCAATTCCTAAGATAACTTTTTCACTCATAATTAATACTCAGTTGAAATTATTATTGGAATATTAAATATCACATCAACCTCTTGACCGCGCTTAATTGCTGGATATAATTTAGGTAAACTTGAAACTGTGTTTTCAAAAGATTTGGTAATAACTTCCTTGTATTTATTATTTTGATCTGAAATTATCATATTTTCAATTGAAATTTCACCCATCTTATCCACTTTTAAAACCATTCTAACAGTATCAATAAGGGTTCTATTAAGAACTAAATTATTGGTTTTTAAATTTTCTCTAAATGAACTAGTAATTGTTTCTACAAAGCAATTATTTTTATTTTTTACAATATTAATATTCAAACAGCTTTCAAAAACAGGATACTGATCAACATCATTCCAATTAAATGATTTTAGCTCCTCTGTTATAAATTCATCTGCTGTAATTTTTTTATCAATTTTGATGTCAAATTCACATGAAATAAATAAAAAACAAAAAATAATAATCAGAGTTTTTCTCACAATTGATTTTATTAATTAATTTAATAAAGTTAATTGATTTTATTTAAAAAAATATGGATCTGTTTTTACTAATCTTATCTTTTTTAATTATAATAGCAGGAATAGTAGGAAGTGTGGTTCCTGTTTTACCTGGCCCTCTAAGTTCATGGTTAGGACTCTTTATGTTTAGTAATATTTCTACTGTTAAAATAGATAGCAAATTACTTGTTTTTACGCTCATCATAGCTTTAATTATATTTATTCTTGATTATATAATCCCAATATATACCTCAAAAAAATTTGGGGCCAGTAAGTTTGGAATTATAGGAGCATCAATTGGTACTTTAATCGGATTATTTTTACCTCCCTTTGGAATTATATTTGGTGCTTTAACAGGAGCAATAGCAGGAGAATTATTTTTAAATAAAAACTTTGAAAAATCACTTAAAGCTGCTGCAGGAGTTTTTCTTGGTTTGGTAGTATCAGGATTTACCAAAGCATTAATTTCAATAGTTTACCTTGTAATTTACATCAATCTGTTTTTGAATAATTTTAGTAATTTATTTTGACCCACCGCCTAGGGTAATGGTAGGAATAATTTCAGTTGTAAATGAATTAGTATTTTTTTCCAAACCAAACCACCTTGAATGCATTCTGTCTATAAGTAGCTCAAACGATCTGTTACCAATTTCAGATCCATGCTGATAAATTGTTGTCAACTTTGGACTAGAATACTCCGAAATTGTTTTATCACCAAAGCCAACAACTGATAACTCTTCTGGAATTTTAATTCCTAAATCTCGAGCAATATTTATTGAAATAACACCACATAAAATATCAGCTGAGATTATCGCATCCGGATTATTTTTTTGGATAAATTTTTGAATTTTAAAATGTTTGTCCAAATCTTTTGAAATTTTTAATATTAAGTTTTTATCAAACTTCCCTAAAAAATCATAGGAAGCTTTTCTAAAACCATTTGCTCTATATTTACCAACATTTAAGTCATTAATAGTTGAAATAAATCCAATTTTTTTTCTTCCAAGTTGCTTTAAACTTTTAACCTCATTGTATATAGCATCAAAATCATCAATTATAACTTTATCACAATTAATTTTATCGGTTACTCGGTCGAACATCACTATCGGAGTTTCTTTCATTGTAAATTCTTTTATGTGAGAGAAATCGTTTTTATTTAAAGTCTCTTCAGACATAGCAATTATTACACCATCTACATTACCACTTGATAATATCTGTAAACTATCAACCTCTTTAGTAATAGATTCTCGTGTGGTTACCGTAATAACATCGTAACCATTTTTATCAGCAGCATCGTGAATTCCGTCCAGAACTTTTGAATAAAAGCGATTTAAAATATCAGGAATAACTACACCAATTGTAAGGGTCCTATTACTTTTTAGACTTAATGCAATTTTATTAGGCCTATAGTTAAGTTTCTTTGCTAGACTTTTTACTTTTTCTACAGTTGGGGTACTGATTTCTGTACTGTCGTTTAGTGCTTTAGAAACCGTTGAAACCGAAACCTCAAGTTGTTTAGCTAATTCCTTTAATGTTATCATTTATTATTTTAATTATCTAACGGTTATCTCTCTGGATAGAATATCAATGGATAACTTAAATTTTCCTGATTCGACAACAAACTGGTTGTCAGAATTAGCAAATGCCAATTCACTAACAGGTAAATCAAAAGTAATTGTTTTACTTTCACCTGCCTTAATTTCAACTTTTTCAAAATCTCTAAGTCTTTTTACATCAGGTGTCAAAGAAGCATATAAATCTGACGAATAAAGCTGAATAGTTTCAGAGCCATCAATATTACCAGAATTTTTGACATTTACTGATATTTTTATTGAATCATCTAAATTAAACTGATCATTATTTAGTTCAAGATCACTGTAAGTAAATTCAGAATAACTTAAACCAAAACCAAAATCATATAGATTATTTACTTCACCAACGTAATTATAAGCACCTTGAGAATTATTTTGAACTTCAGATGGCTTATAGTAATAAGGAATTAAAGAATTAGGATAAGCGGGATATGTGTAAGGTAATTTTCCAGATGGATTTACTTTTCCAGATAAAATATCAGACAGTGCATCACCTCCAAAATTTCCAGGCAAATAAATATTAACAATAGCACTCATAAGTGGTTCTATATCAGAAATCAATCTTGGTCTTCCAATGTTTAAAATTAAAATAATTGGCTTTCCGGTTTCGGCCAGTTTTTTTGCCAATTTAAGTTGTAATTTATGTAAATTAAGATCATTTAAATCTCCTGGTTTTTCTGTGTAGGTGTTTTCACCTAAACAGAGAATAATGTAATCAGAATTTTTAGCTTCACGAACTGCATTATTTATGTTATCCTCTACCATATCATAATAGCTTCCATTTTCCTTGTATGAAATACCGGGAACATATTTGACATTATTATTTCCAAAATTATTTTGTAAAGCCTCAAAAATAGTATTATAATCTCCAGCAAATCTGTCGGTTAATTCACCCTGCCAAGAATATGACCAAGCACCATTTAGAGTTCTCATATTATTTCCGTTGGGTCCAGCAACAAGAATTCTTGGTTTTCCTTTTATTGGTAATATATTGTTATTATTTTTTAATAAAGTAATCGATTCAGAAGCAGCTTTATAAGCAAGTTGGTGGTGCTTTTTTGAGCCAAAATCTTCGTAATCTTCGTAATTGGTAACCGGATTTTGAAAAAGGTCAAGATCAAACTTAAGTTCTAAAATTCTTTTTACCGCATCATTAATTCTGTCCATACTAACCTCCCCTTCTTCAACAAGTTCAACTAAATCGTTAAAAAATTGCTCATACTCGTATGGTACCATGGACATATCAATACCAGCATTTATTGCAATTTTAACTGCTTCTTTTTGTGTTTTTGCAACTTTATCCCTGTCATGAAGCTTTCTAATATCCTCCCAATCGGTTAAGATGACTCCCTGAAAACCTAATCTATTCCTCAAAACATTAATTAGTAAGTTGTAATCTGCATGAACTGGTATTCCGTTAATTAGACCAGAATTAATCATAACTGTTTTGGCACCGACGTCAATTGCCTTTTTAAAAGATTCAATGTGATATTCACTTAAGACATTATCCGGGATGTAAGCAGGGGTTCTATCTTTTCCAGAAATTGTTGCATGATACCCGACGAAATGCTTCATACATGCTGCCACATTATGCATATTGGATAAATCATTGTCTAATCCTTGGTAACCTTTAATCATTTCAACCCCAAATCTTTCAACCAAAAGAGGATCTTCGCCAAAAGTTTCAAATTGTCTTGGGAATCGGGGATCTAATCCAAGGTCAAGTACAGGCGAAAAATTCCATGGGATGCCAGATGCTCTTGTTTCATAAGCACAAACCTTTGCCATGTTATAGGCATTTTCTGGATTCCAACTTGCTGCGGTTGTAATTTGCTGAGGAAACATTGTTGCCCCATCGGTGTAAGTAGTACCGTGGATAGCATCGATACCATAAATAACTGGAATTCCAAATCTATTGTTATTCATGGCAATGTCTTGAATTTTTGATATATTTTTAAACCAAACACTTGGTTTTTGGGCTGTGTTATTAATCGTATTTAGAACAGATCCCACTTTAAAATCTACTAATGCCTTCTGAGCTTTATTATTATCTATTTCCATGGGGAATGATGATGACCATTTGTCAGGTCCCTTAGCAATAACCGTTAGATTAATTTGTGTCATTTGACCAACTTTTTCTTCCAAGGTCATTTGAGAAATTAAATTTTCTATAAATTTTTCTTTTTCTGAATCAATTGAGTCTTGACAGGATACAGTAAATAATAAAGCTAAAATTGTGTAAATATATTTTTTCATAATTTTTACTGATAAATTCTTATATAATCAACTTCCATGGTTGATTCACTAAATGCTGGATCAATATCAAACCAACTACCACCCATTGCAATATTTAAAATAAAAAACATTTCTTGATCAAATGGCCAGCTATTTAAATCTTGAGGTGAAGGGGAATATGAGTAATAAAGTACATCATCAACAAAAAATTGAACTCTATTTTCATTCCAATCGATTGAATATATGTGAAATTCTTGATCGTAATCATTAACAGTCGTGTAACCATGGGTCCAAGTGTCGCCGTGACTCATTGGCGTATGAATTGATCCTGCGATAACTGTCGGATCGTGACCCCAATGTTCCATAATGTCAATCTCTCCACAAGTAGGCCATCCAACTTCATTAAAATTTGCACCCAGTAACCAGAGTGCTGGCCATGTACCTGCTCCAGTTGGTAATTTTGCTTTTATATCAACCCGGCCATATTGAAATTCAAATTTATCTCTGGTGATAATCCTTGCCGATGAATATTCAAAACCTGCTATGTCTTCTCTTTTTGCCGTAATCTTTAAAAGCCCGTCCTCAACTCTAACATTATTTAAACTGCTGGTATAGTATTGTGATTCACCATTTCCCCAGCCCCAATCACCATTTCCGATTTCATGAGTCCATATATTTGAATTAACTGCACCATTATAATTGAACTCTTCCGACCAGGTAGCTTCAGCTTCTTCACCATGGACAAGTAGATCAAATGTGTGAAACGCACTAATGTAATGACCGGTTGAAGAATATGCATAAACGTAGACCGTATATGAATTTGTACCCACAGTGTTATAACTATATTCAATATTGCCGTCGGCTGATTGCTCAGTAACACCACCTCCAAATCTAAACTCATAATTTATAGCGTCAGTAGCTGTAGCGGTACAGGTAATTGTACCCGAGCCGTCACCGTTTGGATTTGAATTATTCTGACCAACTATACTAATATCAAGGATTAAATTAGATGGAACTATTACTTCAGGACCATCATCCGAATTATTATTAGAGTCTGCAGGCCCATCTGATGAACATGCAAATAAAAATAATAATACATAAAAAGAAATATTTAATGTTTTATACATCATTTTGAATAGTAATTGACAAATATAAAAATAAGAGAGAAGTATTATAATACTTCTCTCTTAAAATTTAAGAAATTTTTTATTTATTGTGTATTGGTTAATTTAGTATACCAAGCATTATTGTCAAAACCAATTGTCTTTAGATAAATTTCATTTGAACTCCAATACGTTATTCTGTAGGTATGATCACCTCCAACATAAAATCCTGCAAAACCATTTCCTATAAAATTTAAAACTAAATAATCATCTTGCTCGGAAATACTCCAATTTGAAGTAAAGTCATCTATTGCGTAAAAATTATATTCTCCGTCATCTATTTCTTGTTCCGTTCTGTCTTGCGGTCCGTTAAACTCATTTTCCAAAGGAACATCTTTTCCTAAAATGCTTCCCTGGGCTTGGTACTCCATACTCCCATTCGAAGAAAAAACAAGCCTGTCATCATACATTCCTGTTTCTGCCTTATCATAGGGAGCGGCACTATACCAAACCGGAAAATCATTATCAACTCCAGTATGATTAGAATCTGCGCTATGAACACCTAAGTGACCCGGTGACTCTGCCATAACTCTCCAACTTCCGGTTGTTAGTGCCGTTACGAGTTCTGCTGGTGGTTCAAAAGTATAGAGAACCTCAACAGATGTTGAGCTATTAGACATTGCCCCAGCTGTTCCAGATGCAATAACTCCAATTGAATACACATGAACTCCGGTTGTTGTGTATCTGGTTGTGAAAACTCCGCTAGGAACCATAATTTCTAGACCATTTTGAATGAATTTATATGTTATTGCATCAGCAGCAGTAGCTGTGAAAGTCACATATCCACTTCCGTCCCCATATGGGTTGTCTGCATCAGCACCTTGAAGTGATGCAGAAATAGTTAATCCTGTAGGACTTATAATATTTCCAAATTCATAATCCTCTTGTTCACAGGAGGAAAAAATAAGTAGAGATAAAATAATTAGTAAAAAATTTATTCTTTTCATAGTTTAATTTATTAATCAATTAATTGAATTTCATCAAAGGTATAGGTACTCCCCGTCCCGCTGTTACCAAAGTCATAGAAAACAATAAAGGTTACATATTCAAGATCAGGTGCCTCAGAAAAATCATAAGTCAGAGTTTCCCATTCATTAGCAACTGTCGTGGTTGCTTGTACTTCCCAAACTAAGCCTGCCTGATTACCTGCACTAGTTTCGAGTTTTACCAATACAGTTTTTCCTGCTTCAGGCGCATAAGACTTTAATTGTATTTGAGCTGCTCCATTGAAATCAATTACATCAACCCCCATATAGGTGCCGGCCCAAGTTTCTGCGCCTTCTGATTTTACAAATTCAAATACATTTTCAGTGGTATTTTCACCAGATGGATCAGGATTAGCAACAACGCCTTGATCTACATTTCCTCCAAAATTACCACTGCTAGGTGCTTCGCCCTCAAAATCTTCAATACTCTTAACATATTCTCCAATACCTACTTCTAAATCATCGAAGTAATAAGTTTCTCCTGCACCACTGTTTCCAAAATCATAAAATACGATAGCAGTAACATAATCTAAGTCAGGTGCTCCAGTAAAATCATAATTTAGATACTCCCATTCGTTAGCAACCGTAGTGGTTGCTTGTACTTCCCAAACTAAACCTTCTTGATTACCTGCACTAGTTTCGAGTTTTACCATTACAATTTTTCCAGCAGCAGGTGCATATGATTTAATCCTAAGAACATTTGTTCCGTTAAAATTAATATGACCTCCGTTAACTCCAAATCCTGATCCAGCCCAAACTTCAGCGCCACTATTCTTTGTAAACTGAAATACATTTGTTGAGCTATTTATTCCCGTATTGTCAGGGTTTACACCAAGCTGTTGTGCTGAATTTCCGCCAAAGCTGAAACTTCCAGGAGCTTCTCCTTCAAAATCTTCAACCGTTGAGAAACCGTCAAAAACTGGTGGATCAGTTATAATAACTTCTTCTGAATATTGAGTTGTTGCCAAGCCTCCACTTAAAGCAGTAACAGTTACATTGTAGGTGCCAGGTCCTTCATATGAATGTGATAGCTGCTCTCCAATTTGCATTGGGGTGGCATCATTTGCAGCCTCATCACCAAATAAAACTTCAAACGAAGCAGCATAATCGGCTGTAGCTGATACAAGTATATTGTAAGAGCCTGACGAACTTACTATATCAACAATCAGGTTCTCAGGAGCAATAAAAGATACCACAACGGTTACAGTTCCCTGGGCTGTTGAACCGTCAAGAGCTGTTCCAGTTATTATAGCCTGATATGTTCCTTCAGAGTAAAAATGTTCTGTACTATTACCAGGATTAATCGATCCTGAAATATCTGAGCCATCACCATAATCAACATGAAAAGAAACAACTCCCTCTCCAGTTGGTGTTAGTGTAACTAGACCCGTATTATCTTGAGTAATATTGACCATTGCTGATATGTTTGCCGGGTTGGAAATGGAACCAACAAAATCAGCATTACTTTCATTTTCATCAACACAGCTAAAAATAAAGGAGGTTAATAAAAATAGTACTATAAAATTTCTTAAAATTCTCATATTTATTATTGTTAGTTTAATATCCTGCGTTTTGTATCAATCCAGAAATGTCAACTTCCTGCTGTGGAATTGGAAATACTTCGTGCTTTCCTTCAATAAATCCAGCAATTAATGAGGAAGCTCTTCCAGTTCTAACTAGGTCAAAAAATCTATGACCCTCAAGAGAAAGTTCAAACTTTCTTTCTTCCCAAATCGCATCTGTAAGCGCAGTACCAGAAGCAGAAATATCGTGATCCTCATCTCCAAATGCTCTTCTTCTAACTTGATTCAAAAATTCCTGAGCAAGCCCATCATCAATTCCTCCACGATTATAGGCTTCAGCAGCCATCAATAATACGTCGGAATATCTTATAATTCTAAAATTAGAAAGATAATTTAATTCAGTTTGACCTCCAGACTCTCCTGCTCTTGGAATGTATTTATTATTAAAGTATCCTGTATGGTCATAACCTTCGGAGTATGTTGCATTATTCAAATTTGCAAAAGCTTCTATATCTAAAACTGTTGCATCTCTTCTTGTATCACCATCCTCAAAAGAATTATAAAATTCTTCAGTCGGAACATTGAAACTCCATCCTTGAGCGTACTCGGGTCCACTCCATCCTCTAGGTCCATTCATAATTATAGCGTAATTTCCTTCGCTACAATGAACACATCCCCAATCATACCAATTTGATTGGTTTGAATATTGGATTTCAAATACTGATTCTGGACCATTTTCACCAAATCTCAAAAACTGGCTGCCATAATCAGATACTAATGAATAGACACCTATCACATTGTCAAATGCAGAAGCAGCTTCGATAAATTTATCTTGATAAAGCAAAACCTTACCTAATAATGCATATGCAGTATACTTATTAACTCTACCAACTTGGGTTTGTGAATTTGGTAAACTAGCTATAGCATTCTGAAGATCTAACTCAATTTGAGCATATACCTCCTCCTTAGGTGTTCTCGTTAATGTACCGGCCTGACCAGCGGTAAGTCTTGCATCTGTAAATAAAGGAACATCTCCAAAAAACTTTACTAGTTCAAAATAGTAATAAGCTCTAAGAAAATAAACCTCACCATACATTGCTTCTTTTCCGTCAAAATCTATATTATCCTTGTTCTCTTGCATGTAATTAGTTCTGTTAACCCCTTCATATAAGAATTGCCATATCTGTCTAAGCACATTGTTTTCAGGGTAATGTGTCATATCATCAATCTGCTGAATTCCGATATAGTCAGTTGCACTTTCACCACCACACAATGAAATTTCAGATGCAATTGCACCTAGCTGGATATTGAAAAATAGCCATTGAAGAACATCATAGCTTCCAACTAATGCAGCGTCATAATCAGATTCTTGATGAAAATAAACATCTGCTGTTATCGAATAACCTTCAATTGCCTCATAATCTACGTGGTCAGTACATCTGTTAAAAATTGAGGTTATAAAAACCAGTAATAATATTGTTTTTAAATTTTTCATAACGTTATATTTTAAAATTTAATATTTAATCCCATTGACCATATTCTTGGTTGTGGGTATGTTCCATAATCGATTCCGGTATTCAGAACTCCGCCAACAGAAATTTCAGGATCGTAGCCTGTATATTCAGTAAATGTAAAAGCATTCTTTACTTGAAAGTAAGCTCTAACCTCGTCAAATCCCCATACATCTGTAAGAGATTTAGGGAATTGATAACCAAATTGAATATTTTTAATCCTTAGATAACTTCCATCCTCTATATATCTGTCAGATGCCCTGTTATTATTATTTGAATCAACAAATGTGACTCTAGGTTCCTCAAAACTAGTTCCCGGACCAGTCCATCTTGCTAGTGTTGAAGCAAATCTATTAGTATAATTTAAATTTCTCTCATAAGCTCTATAAATATCATTTCCAACTGAAGCATATGTGAAAACACTTAGATCAAAAGCATTGTAAGCAAGATTTAAGTTCCAACCTATTGTAAAATCTGGAAATGGATCACCAATTTGAGTTCTATCAAAGTCATTGATTATTCCATCTGAATTTATATCGACAAATCTTATGTCTCCTGGTGAAGTGCCTATATTTTGAATTGCATGATTATCTATTTCTTCTTGTGACTGAAAAATACCATCAGTTACATATCCAAAGAAGTAACCAGGAGAAAAACCTTCTTCAAACCTTACGATATTTCTATATGGAATTCCATATCCAGCTCCCCATATATATCTATCTCCATTATTAATTGCAATAACTTTATTGTTAGCTGTAGTAAAGTTTAAATCAGATGATATCGCTAGAGCACCAACTGAAGTTTTTAATGAAATTGTAGCATCTATACCTGTGCTCTCAGTGCTGCCGATATTTGTTGTAGGGAACGATGGAACACCAAGATAAAGTGAAAGATTAGGGCTAAATAATAAATCATTAACTGTCTTCTTGAAATAATCCAATGAAAGAGAAACTTTATCATTTAGAAATCTTGTATCAATTCCAACATTCATTTGCACTTGGTTTTCCCAGGAAACATCATCATTAGGAATTGAACCTAAAGAAGATCCTGGTGTGATTGTACCATTGAATACATAACTTGGAAATGTTGAAATCAATGAAAATTGAGGGCTTATGTTATCATTTCCTAAAGTACCATAACTAGCTCTAAATTTTAAGTAATCTAAAATAGGAACATCATCAAAAAAGTCCTCCTTTGAAACTACCCATCCAAACGAAGCCGATGGAAAAAATCCAAACTTATTATTTTTTCCAAAAGATGTACTACCATCCATTCTTCCAGTGAAAGATGCATAATATTTTTTATCGAAATCATACAGAACTCTTGCAAAATATGATAAATTTCTTGCAACATATTGCCAAGAACTTGATGTTTGCTGCATTGCGTTTCCAGTGGCTGCACTAACGTCAGCATATTCCCAGGAATTGAAAGGAACATCTTCATTAGTTGCAGAAATGTTACTTCCTTTATTTTCCCCTATCGAAAAACCAGCAACAGTTTGAAAATTATGATTTTTGTCTATTGTAAAATCATAGTTTCCATATAATTCATATGTATAATTAAAATAGTTGGTATAATTTTCGGTTACCCTGTTGTGAGTAGATGTTATTTCACCCTCGCTGTCAACAGTTACTATTGGAGATAAATCTGGGTTTGAATTAGTCTGGTTATGTCCAGTCCCGTAGAACCGAAAAGGAATAAAAGCTTTTCCAACAATATCAACGTAAGTATATCCAAATCTAGAAGTAACGTTAAAATTTTCCATTAACTCATGCTGTAGCTCTATTTTTCCTTGAATTTTGTTTACCTGATTTTCATTGTAAGTGTTGTCAATCTGAGCTAGAGGGTTTATAATCTCTTGTGTTATAGTTTCACTTATTCCAAAAGTTCCATTTTCATAAGGATTAACAGTAGGATCAAAGTTTAAAGCATTTGACAATACACTTGTAATCCCATTTTCAGCTAAACTTTTACCTTTTATATTAGAATAATTGGTATTGACTAACAATTTTGTTTTGTAGGATAAATCTGTATTAATATTTGTTGTAAAATTTGTTCTATTAAAGAAAGATTTATCTCCTCCAGCGACAACACCGTCTTGACCTGTATAACCAGCAGAAACGTAATATGATGTCTTTTCACTACCACCTGATGCTGTAATTGAATGATTTACAATTGGCGCATCTTCCAAAACTTCGTCTTGCCAATTTGTTCCGACTCCAAATCCCGAAATGTTAGGAAAAACAATACCTTCGCCAGCGTTTACACTAGCTTCATTTAAAATAGCTGCATATTCACTTGCATTAAGAACATCTATGGTTTTTAAAACCTCCTGAGAACCAATGGATGTACTAAAACTAAATTCAGTATCTGAATTTCTCTCACCAGATTTTGTAGTGATTACAATAACTCCACTTCCACCTTTAACACCATAGATTGAGGCTAATGCAGCGTCTTTCAAAACATTTACAGATTTTACATCATTAGGGTTCAGGGAATTCAGATCGTCAATTGAAGCAGAAATTCCGTCAATAACCACAAGTGGATCATTTCCAGCATATGAAGTAATACCTCTAATTAGAACAGTTGGTTTTGAGCCTGGAGAACCACTTGAAATAATATTTATTCCGGATGCCTGACCTTGTAATGCATCTTCCACTCTAACAGGTGATGAAGCTTCAATAGCATCAGCATTGACTGTAGAAACAGCACCAGAAATATCACTTAATTTTTGTGATCCATATCCAATTACAATCACTTCATCTAATTCACTTAGATCCTTATCCAGCAAAACTGAAATGTTTTCTGAAATTATATCGGTTGATGAAATTTTTAAATTCAAAGTTTTATAACCAACATAGCTAAAAACTAAAGTTGAACCAGATTCAAAATTTGATATTGTGAAATTACCATCAAAATCAGAAACTGCACCTTGATTTTGTCCCTGAACAACGATGTTAACACCTACCAAAGGTTCACCATCTTCAGAAGCAGTAACAGAACCTGAAATGCTTTGTGCTTGTAAACCTGTACAAACAGCGATAAAAGCAATAATAAAGTTTAATATTGATTTTCTCATTTTAAGATTAATTTATTAGAACGTTAATTTAATAATTTGTGACACTATTTATTTTAAAAAAACCAAAAAATAAATAACGATTATTGAATTTTTACAAAAAAAAACTATTCTTTGATAATTATTCAATAAAAAAAACAATTTCTTAAGAATACAATAATATTAATATATTCTACTACGAAAACGTTTTCGATATATTGAAACAAAAAAGCCTCCCAAAAGGAAAGCTTTCATTGGTTATAAACCACTTGTAAATTAATACAAGTTCAACACAGTACAAAGATAGTTATTTTTTTAATATGCCAACATCATGTAATTGTTGGGCAGAATTTATTATTTCTGATTCAGCACTTTTTGGAAACCACTTAAGTATGTTATTAGCATTTTTAGTGCTTAATTTTTCAAAAGTGCCCAGTCTCTTAGCTATTGATCTCAATGATGGTATAAATAAAGCAAGAAATTTAAAAATAATATTTGGAATTACATTCTTTGGTGCTTTTTTAAAACCACCACGTCTCAAAATCTTAGAAAGTTCAATAAGTTTGATTGTTTTTTCGGAAAGTAAAAATCTTTTTCCATTAGATTTTGATGACTCCATTGCTCTTATATGGGCATCTGCAACATCTTGAACTCCAACAACACTGATAGCCATATCAGGAACAAATGGAAGACTGAATAATTTTTTTATTGTTAATCTGTTCGACATACTTAAAACGCCTGATAAAGATGGGCCTAAAACTAAAACTGGATTAATAGCACAGGCTCCTATTTGTGAATTTGCAACTATTTCCCACATTTTTTTTTCAGATTTTGTTTTGCTTATCTCGTAAGGAAGCAGGTTTTTGTTTGACAAATCAGTCCAATCATCATCTCCGTGATCAGATTTTTTATTTCCATATATGGCAGCATACGAAGAAGTTTGAACAAATTTTTTAGCACCATTTTTAATAGCTGCATTTAAGCATCTAGTCATTCCATCAACCGCCGGCTTTACAATAGAATCTTCATCTACATTACCAGGGATAACAGGGGATGCAACATGGAGCACATAATCACAACCTTTTAATGCCTCATCCCAACCGTCGTCTTTTAAAAGATCCAAAATTGTGAAAGTTAAATTTTCCTGAGCTATATTATGTATTTTAAAGGATTTTTTTACCAGTTCCTTTTGGCTTTCATCTCTAACTGATGTCAAAACATGATATCCCTTTTCTATTAAAATTTTTATGCAGTACATAGCGATATAACCAGAACCACCGCTAACAAAAACTTTTTTCATATTATTGATTGCTTATTTACTAAAATATGAATTTTTTTTGGTACAATATTTGGGTTTTTTTTGAAATGAGATATTTTTTTCTTTTTGTAATTTTTGTTTTTTCATGTGAAGAAAGAGAACTTGATGAAGTCCAAATTTCTGCTCATAAATTTGAAATTCTTTCTTTGGGAGATAGTTATACAATAGGTCAAGGAGTTTGTGAAGATTGTGGCTACCCAAGGCAACTTATTGATTCTCTGAGAGTATTGCACAGTCTTGATACTTTTAACCTTGAAGTAATCGCTCAAAATGGCTGGACCACCTCTTCTCTATTAAGTAATATTGAGGTTTCAGAAATTGAAAAAAAGAACATTGTGACATTAATGATAGGGGTAAACAATCAATATTGGGGGTTACCATTTGATCAGTATGAAAATGAATTTGAGGAGCTAATAAGCACCTCAATATCTTTGACTAAATCTCAAAATAGTGATGATCTGATAGTGATTTCTATCCCAGACTGGGCTTACACATCACTTGGCCAAAATTATAATCTAGAATTCATTTCTGGCCAAATTGAATCATATAACCAATTTGCACAAAATTATTGTTATGAAAATAACATTAGCTATGTATATATTACTGATATAACAAGATTAGGTCTTAATCAGCCTGAACTGGTTGCTCCTGATGGGCTTCATCCATCAGCTACCGCCCATACTTTATTTGTAAATAGAATTTTACCTGTGATAGAGCAAAAAATTTACCGTACCCAATGAAAAATTTAAAGGCAATTTCAATATTATTAGTGTTATTTTTATTTACGAATAACCTACAAGCACAAAAATTCTATACAGAAAATGGTATAACAACTTTTGATGGATCAAAGGCTGCATTTGAACCCATAAAAGCAGTTAATGATAAAACTATTTCTATAATTGATGTAGGAACAGGTGAAATTGCTGCTGTTATTTATATTGAAAAATTTCAATTTAGACTTGGTTTGATGCAAGAGCACTTTAACGAAAATTATTTAAAGAGTGATATTTATCCAAAGTCTAAATTTGAAGGAAAAATTAAAAACTTTGATATCAATGAGCTTAGTGAAGATTTTAGTGACTATGAAATAACCGGAGAATTAATAATTAAAGGGGTCAAAAATAAAATTAAAGCAATTGCTGAAATAAGTAAAAGTGAAGGCAAAATCTTTATAAAATCAAAATTTTCAATAATGTTAAGCGACTACGGAGTTAAAATTCCTAAAATTGTTTTTAAAAAAATAGACGAAGAAGTAAAAATTAACTTAAATTTCGTTTATGAAAAAAAGATTTAAGCTAAAAATAAGTCTGAGTCTGACAATAATCATATTTGCTAATTTGACTATCAGCCAAAATAATCTTATCGATGAAATTGATTTTGACAATGAAGAATATAAAGTTGGCTTAACTGCTTTCAAAGCTCATAAAGTAATAAATGGGCAGTCAACTAAACAGTCAAAAAAAAATGAGTTATACCTTTATGTAGCTCATCGTTTTGGAAATATAAATGAAGGAATCAGTACTTTATTTGGTTTAGATATTGCAAATACTAAAATTGAAATGCTTTATGGTGTTTCAGAAAAATTTCAGATTGGTTTTAGCAGAGAATCTTTTAAAAAAGTATATACACTTAACTTCAAAAATAAAATATTAAACCAAAGCTCCAACTTTCCCTTAAATATTTCATTTTACAATAGCTTTAACTACAACTCATCAGATTTTCTTGCTCCTGGTTATAATCTGTCCTTTTCACAAAGGTCACTGTTTCTTTCGCAAATTCTAATATCTAATCGAGTTAATGAAAAACTTTCTTTTCAGCTTTCACCATCTTTCATTAAAAGAAACTATAATGAGGAAAGAATTCTTTTTCAAGACGGCGAGGTAGTGTTTCAAGATGGCTTACCAGTATACACAACCTACGAAAGAGAGTATAATTATATTTTAGGTATTACATCAAGTTATAAAATAAATAGAAGAACTGCAGTCAATATTGAATACTTTGCAAATCTAAATAGGGTTTCAATATCAAATAACACAAATGCCCTGAGTATTGGAATTGATTTAGAAACTGGAGGTCATGTATTCCAGCTTATATTTTCAAATACTCAAAGCATTGATGATATCTCAGTTTTGACTGACGCCGAAGGAAATTGGGCACAACGAAAAGTTTATTTTGGTTTTAATATTCTAAGAGTTTTCTAAAAATATTATTCTTTAATAAATCTTTTGACCGAAATTGTATTTTCTGAGTATACTTTTACAATATATATTCCTCTACTTAAATCAGAAATATCGATAGATATTTTGTTATTATTTAACAATCCCGTTTGTTTTTTGCTGAGTTTACCAAGAACATCATATATTTCAACTTTTACAGATTCAGAAACTACATTATTTAAGGATAAAATTATAGTTTCTGATGCTGGGTTCGGGAATAATATTAAATCTAGAGAATTTAAATCTTCCAGAGATGCTGTTCCGGTGACCGTCACAGTCCCATACATTGAATTTGGATGAGGATCACAAATGTAAGTTGTAACGCCTGGATTGTTGAATGTATGCGAAAATGTTGGTCCGGGACCTGTGAAATAACCACTGTCAAATGTTTCAACTCCACCTGTGGAAACAAGATTGTGTGTACCGCTGCCCCATGTCCAAACTACAGTATCTCCTACGTCTATCATTATCTGTTGATTTGTACTACTCATCCCCCAATTATATTGGTGAGTTGTTTGAGAATAAATAATATTAGTGAATAGTGCTAAAAATAGTAATTTGTATTTCATATTATATTGTTTGTATATATATTCGCAATATCTATACCAAATTTTACAATTGAAAATCATTGGAATGCATATAAAATCATTTACATATAAAATATTCTTTTTAATTATTTTGATTATTTGCTCTTGCTCAAAAGAAAATATTAATGAGTCCGAACCTGTAAATCATGATTTAGATTATAATTTAGCCTGGCACAGTGGAACTTCATATGATACAACAATACAGGTCGGGCAAACAATAATATGGACGTGGGGTGGTGGCACACATAACCTCAGATCAACCGGTGGAGTTGAAACATTTGATAGTGGATATTCTTCAACCTATGGTTTTTCTTTTTCACACACATTCACAGTGGTTGGTACAACTACTTATGTTTGTGACCCTCACGAGTCGCACATGTATGGAAGTGTAACGGTTATCGAATAGTCTTAATTCTTTGATCAAATTAACACATCAATTAATTTTGGTAATTTTTTTAATTAGATTTCCTATAACTATAAAATAGTTTCCTGCCGGAATATCCTCAAGATTAATAATATTTGTTCCTGAAAACAAATCAAATTTATGGATTAGACTCCCTTTAATATCATTTATTTTCAAACTAGTCTCTTGATTTGTATTTATTATGGTTAAATGATTTACAACAGGGTTTGGATATAAACGTAAATTATAATCGATTAAAGTTTCTGTATTTAAACTACATTCTTCAATTAAACCATTAATTGAAAAATTTGACACAAAATTCCATATTTCATTGTCTGAATTTATATCCATATTTCCAAAGCTACCTGGCCAATCGTGCTCACCTCCATTTACTCTAAGTTCAACAACTGAAACACATGAATCTCCATTTTCCCATATTCTTTTAGTCACAGTAGAACCATCTGTATTATCAATGTCTGGTAATTCAATTTCAAGAGGATCATAATCAGTGTTATTATAATCTGCCCAGTATTGGTGAGTTTCATCAGCAGAAATGTAATATGTCACACCGTTATACACAACTCCGTTATAATTGGATTCATAATCTTCAGTTCCAAGAATAGTCATTATTGCGGTAGGATGTTCAGGATTACAATTTTCATATTGGTATTGGCCCATAGTTCTTGAAACTGCAACACCTGCCGCTATTTTATCATTTAAACGGCAAAGTAATTCGTATACGAATTCACCACCTAATGAGTAGCCACAAGCATAAACTCTTTCAAGATCAATTGAAAACTGAGCTGAAAGATCAGATATTATGGCATCAATAAAGTATATGTCATCATGATCAGAATCACCTTTAAAAATCCAATTTAACGATCCATCATCTGTTGGGTCAGCAATTGCTTGAGGATAAACAAGTATAAAATTGTTATCATCAGCTAAACTTCTCATATCAGAAATGGCAATCTGACTTTGGGAGGTACCATTTCCACCATGAAAATTAAACATTAGAGGTGAATATAAATTTTCAGAATAACTTTCAGGAATATATAATTGATACTCCCTTGTATTTCCATCGTATTCAATTGTTTGACTTATAAAATCTTGTGAAAAGGAAGGTTTATAAATAAATACAAATAAAAAAAAAGAAAAAAGTTTAACTTTTATCATAATAGCAATAGTAAAAAAACCTTCTCAATTTGAGAAGGTTTATCGCGGTCTGGACGGGACTCGAACCCGCGACCCCATGCGTGACAGGCATGTATTCTAACCAACTGAACTACCAGACCTTTTTTGCGTGAGCAAATATACATTTGATTTTGATTAGATCAAATATTTTTTTTTAAATAAATTTGACCTAGTACTCAGGACATCCAAAACAATCTTTGTTATTTAGGAAGTCATAAGTTATTGAGAATTCAGAAATACCTCCATCTCCGCCAATTTTACTCAAATTAAAATCGTATGAGTACCCAAATTTAAATCCTTCCCACGCCATTCCAACTATTGGATTTATTGAGGTTATAAAATGACTTTCACCAGATGTTTGAATTGGGTTAGTAGCCGCAGTTAATGCAAATGAGAATCTATCAAAAACATATTGAAAACCTAAATCAAACCTATCATATTTGGCTTGCTTCATAAAGTTTGTTAT
>CABYEA010000017.1 GCA_902517895.1 uncultured Bacteroidota bacterium | reverse complement strand
AGATACTCAGTTCTATAGAGTTATTGATAATTTTGTTATTCAAGCAGGAAACAGCGATAACAGAAAAATTTCTCAAAAAAGAAAAGAAATTGGAAGATACCTGTTACCTAATGATTTAGACAAAGGCTACACACACAAAAGAGGAATGATAAGTATGCCCAGCAGTCTAGTCGATAACCCATATAAAATGGCCTCTCCGTTTGAATTTTTTATTGTTCAAAGCAAAACTGGTGCACATCATCTAAATGGGAATTACACGGTTTTTGGAAGTGTAATTTCTGGAATGGATACAGTTGACAAAATAGCTGCTACGCCAACTGACGATTTAGATTGGCCCCTGCAAAATATCTACATAAAAAGAGTTGAGATAATTCAGTAATTCATTGAAGCCCCTCTGCAAATCCTCTGTGAGAAATTTTAGTTTCGTAGTTGGTATTAAAAAGCAAAGGATATTCATTTGGGTTGTTATGATGATTTAACAACCAGCTGTCAATATCTCTCATACCCCACAAAGTGATACCAAACCTATTTGTAATAGGTACATTAAGATAAAGATTTACTATATCTCTATATCTATTTTCTTGGCTTTCTGCTCTTTCAAATGTTAATGTAGAAATGTCACTATTTCTGTTAACAGTTATATCTAGTTCAGAAAAATGAATTAAAACATCTTTATTTATAAATAACTGTAAATTGTCCTCAATTTGCTGTAGTAAAGGATTTATATGATCTATATGCATTTGAAGTCCAACCCCATCAATAGGAATATTATTATTTCTAAAATAATCTATCATATTCAAAACTTGATTTACCTTATTAGAGTTAGTCTCCAAACCATAATCATTATAAAATAATTTAACGTCAGAGTCAGCCTCTCTTGCCCATATAAAACATTTTTCGACATAGTCTGAACCTATTCTTTGTCTAAAAATTGCATTATCTGCCTGATTAGTAAAAGCCTCATTAACAACATCCCATCCTGAAACAACTGAGACTTCCTGACCATTGATAATCATTTTTTCCTGAGAAAAATGAAGTACAGTTGACTTGATATAATTTTCAACAAGACCCTCAAATTCAGAATCTGTTCCATTAAAATTTTGAAGCCAATCTGGAATTGAACTATGCCAGATTAATGCATGACCAAAAACTCTAATTCCATTTTCTTTAGCGAATGAGACAATAACATCACCATCAGAAAAATCATATTCATTTGGGCCGATAAACATATTTCGCATTTTCATATCATTCTCAGCAGTTATGCTGTTAAAATCATTTAACAATGTCGAAATAAACTGATTATTTATCTGAATTTTATTTGCCGAAACTATATTTCCAACTGGGAATGAAGCTAAATCTTTTAGTGAAGTTTGAGCTTGGTATGTTAAAGGTTGATTTTCTGGATCAATGGAGCAACAATCTTGATTAGAATCAGAGTCACTACAAGAAAATACAAGCAACAAAATTAACAATAATAGTTTTTTCATGATCAATCTATTTGAAATATCAATTTATAAATAATTTATATTAATTGATTATTGATACGGTATAATTATTGTTTAAATCGTAGACATGAAATTATTTACTACCAATTATGATTATATTTTAGAAAAAATTGATTCAATTGATGTAATCAAATATGCTAGTACAAGGAACTACAAAAACGGAAATGTAACTAAACTTTCCCCCTATATTTCAAGAGGTGTAATATCAACAAGGTTTATTTATGAAAAACTAGTTGAAAATGGAATTAACTTAAAAAAGTGCGAAAAGTTTATTCAAGAATTAGCATGGAGGGATTTCTGGCAACAAATATGGGTAAATAAAGGCTCCCTCATCGATAAAGATTTAAAAAGACCTCAAGAAGATGTAAATGATTTTAAAATATCTAAATCTTTGGTTGAAGCTAAAACCGGTATTAATTCTGTTGATGAAGAAATAAGTAATCTTTATGAGAATGGATACATGCATAATCATATGCGTATGTATGTTGCATCGATCGCTACAAATATTGCTAAAAGTCACTGGAAAATTCCAGCAAGATGGATGTATTACCACTTATTAGATGGTGATTGGGCTAGTAACGCACTTAGTTGGCAATGGGTTGCAGGTTCTAATTCAAAGAAAAAGTACTATGCAAACCAAGATAACATCAACAAGTACTTTAATAGCAATCAAAAAAACACCTTTTTAGATAATAGCTATGAGTTTATTTCATCAATGAATATTCCTAATGAAGTTGAAGAGAAATATGATTTAAAGCTTAACTCAAACCTTCAAAATAATAAAGAAATTAAAATTGATAATTCAATACCAACTTTAATTTACAATTACTACAATATTGACCCTAATTGGAGAAAAAATGAAAAGGCAAACAGAGTTTTAATTTTTGAGCCTAAAGTTTTCAGTAAATATCCGGTTTCACAAAAGTGCATAGATTTTTCTTTGAACCTTTCAAAAAATATTAAAGACATACAGATATTCAACGGAAATTTTGAAGAATTTCGTTCAAAGTATAATATTTCAAATTTCATTTTCAAAGAACACCCTTTGAATAAACACTATTCAGGGTTTGAAGACCAACGAGAGTGGCTTTTCAAAATTGAAGATGAATATTTATCCTTTTTTAAATACTGGAACAAAATCAGAAAAAAACTTATTTAACTAATATCTTTTTTGCTTTAGTTCTTTCTCCATTCCCAATGACTTCTGAATAAATGCCGCTGGGTAATAAATCAGAAATATCAATAGAGTTAAAAACAATAATTATTTTTTTATAAATAATTTTGACTGATTGTAATTTCCAGACAATAATTTTAATATATATATACCTTCTTCAAAATCTTTGACATTAATTGAATTTAAATTATCAGCATCAAATATTTTTTTACCAATCATATCATAAATCTCAACTTTATAATTTTGGTATTCTGATTGGATATTTAATATTTCTTTTGCAGGGTTAGGGAATATTCTTATACTATTCATTTCAATTTCATCTGCTCCCATTGAATTTCCAATAAAGTCAAATTCAATCCAATTCAAATTGAAGCCAGGCTGAACAACATTCATCCTTAGCTTATAAGAACCTTCATCTAAACTAGCAGTCGTTGATACTGTTTCCCAAGACTGCCAACCCCCACTAACTGGTAAAGAAACCTGTGTTAAATTCTGAACATTTGATCCATCAATCATTTGTAAAAGTATTGAACCATATTGATCCTGAGATGCGAATCTAAAATTCACATCATATTCGCCCGATTCAGTCACCAATACTAAATAATCCGCATAATCACCCGAATCAGTATATCCTATATTAAGACCCCCGTTTACATCAGATGTTTCTTCAGTTGAAAGTCCAGATTGAGAAATGAAATCTTCTGCTTCTACAATTCCAGGGATTATTATCCTTTCTGTTATATTGTTAAAGACTGGAAAATCCAAAAAAGCAGCTAGGAATTCTTCAAAAATAGATATTAATTCAGATTCTTGATTAAAACTTACTGTTATATCATCAAGAAAGTTAAAATCCTCATCAATTGAAATAAAAATAATTTGTGGATTTTCTTCACTAATTTCAATATCAGATATAATCACTTCTTGAGAATTTATAGAAATTTCAAAATTAGAAGAATTAATTTCTTGATCTAATTCTAATGGTTGATTTAATAAAACTAAAATCGTTGAAAGATCTTCTTGTGCTTCAGCATATTCAATAGAAAATTCAGGTATTTCATCAGTAATATCAAAAGAAAAAGTTGAAAGATTATATCCGCCTGTTACCATTTTTACCTTTAACTTAAAATTACCCTGAGGCAAATATATACCCTGGGTAAGTTTATTTGCAAAATTTTGATAATTACCAGTATTATATAATGAAATATTATCTGTAACTGGACTTCCATCTAACTCTAGGGATATAGTACCATTCGAGGTAGAAGCATATCTTGTAACTAAATTATAAAAACCTGACTCTTCAATTTCTACAGTAAATAAAATCCATTCATCTTCACTTGTGAATGCTACATGATAACCATTTCCCATCCAATCATTACTATTTTCTATATCAACTCCATCATTTCTATATTGCCATCCTTGATTCCATGCTTGAAAATCATTATCTGGACTAACATGATATGTAGCATAATCCTTATCAGAGTATGCATAGCCCATAGGCCCTAAATCATAATTGGGAGCGTGTAAATATCCGGGGATAAGATTTGTTTCTTCAAATGGTAATGTTTCATTTGAATTTATTTGTCTAATCATGGCATCAACAACATCTTTTTGAAATTTATTATTATTGACATGAGAGTCTTCTGCCAACTGCATCAATCCGTTAACAGCATCACTAATTAGGGGAGCACTAGTATTACCTCTAAAATATTCAATTAGAGATTCATAATTTGAGTTAGAGCTGATCTCTAGTGGTGCTGAAATTGATTCCAGCTTTTTCCACGGCCAAAATGCCCATCCGATATTATTTTGTTCAAACATTTTAATTGCCTCTGTAAACCACTGATTTGAATTTTCGCCTGCTTCACCCATCCATAATGGAATGTTATATTGATCTCTGATCCAAGTAATCCAATCAAGAGAATCATTATAACTCCAATATTTATGAAAACTATAAACCATATTATTGTTTGACCATGGTGGCGTGAGGCCAGAGAAATTATTTGCAAAATCGTTTCCTTCAATAAATATTATATGATTTTGATCATATTCTCTGATTTCATCAGTTACAGAAATATAGAAATTTCTTAGTTCATTTTCATTCAATTCCCAATGAGTTTCATTCAGTAAATCATAACCTCCAATCCACGGTTCATTTGCGTATCTTTCGGCTAATTTACCCCATAGTGCAATTGTTTTATTCTTGTTTTCTTCACTTTCCCATAGTGAAGGGTATTCTGGGTTGTAGTCGTTAATATCAGAACCATATCCTTGGCCTCCGGGAGCGGCATGTAAGTCTAATATCAAATACATATTATTAGCCTCACACCAATCTAGTAAGTTATCAACCATATTGAAGCCCAAATCAAGCCAAGTGTTTTCACCTGAAACAGGTTCGTCTTGAATTGAAAGAGTAAATAAATCATAGTGCATTGGAAGCCTGACGCTGTTGAAACCAAGACTAGCTAATAAACTGATATCTCCCTCTGTAATGAATTTATCATACCATGCATTATAGAAATTATCTGTATTTTCTTGACCAATAAAGTCAACTAATTTTTCTTTGAATTCATGCTGTGAATTAGCTGCGCCTGTAAATTGAAACAAATACGGTTCTTGAAGCATCCAACCCCCTAGATTTATACCTTTTAATATAACATTACTGTTATTATCGTCCTGTAAATAAGCACCTTGGGTAGATAAATTTTGTGTATGTATTGCAAAAAATAATAAAAAAAATGAAAGAGTAAAAAATTTCTTCATTTACTAGTCAAGATTATCTAATCCCCATAAAGTGATTTCAGAACCATGTACATATGTATCACTTCCGTAATTTGATGTGATTGAAAATTTTAAATATCTAAACGCATCAGAAACTCCATCTAAATCAAAGTCATGACCATTAGCGGCAGCATCGATAAAATCCTGACCAATATTACCACTTTCATCACTTGGGTCCCCTATATCAAATTGACCTAAAAGAGTCCAATCAATTGTATTATTACTTGCATAAAGATCAAATGACCTCATATTTTCCTCCTGATAGTAGTAAGGTACACCAGTTGGACCACCGTACCAAAAAGCTCTTTGCCAAACCTTAAATCTGTGAACCCTTACGTTTTTGTTTAAATCCATAACTATATCAAGTGGCCAGTCCAGAGTTCCACCATTTTCATCTCTCCAAATAATAAAATAACTATTATCAGAATTTGTTTCAGCAGTATCCACAACATCATCCCAAAAAGCAGTTGTTTCACCCTCCCATGCATTTCCATTAACAGAGAGCTGACTAATTAGGGTCCATGTTGATTTATCAATCATTTCTTCAAATAACGGGGTTAATGTAGCCTTTTCCTCTAATTCAGTAATGTTACCGTCAAAATCTTCTACCTTGGTTGAAAATATCATTTCAACTGATTCTAGTCCCCTAACAAAAACACTTTCGGAAAGTAAGTTTGATGAAATTATTCTAGTTTCCACATCATTTCCGTTGGTTATATGTAAATGAACATAAACAGTTTTCTCAGCTATATTTTCCCATTCAAGCTTAACTCCACCCAAATCAGGGGTAATAGAAATACTCTCCTGAACAAGAAATATAAATGATGGTAAGGGGGTAAATTCTATCTCAACTGGATCGGAAACATTCTCGTTTTCATCAACGACAAAAAGCTTCACTTGAATAGGATAGTTCTGGTTCAAACCGTCGATTTCAATTGAGTTATTGTGAGAACTAGAAACACGATAAACGTCGTCACCAAGAGTGTTTGTATATTCAGCCCTGACAAATAAAATATCTGAGTCATCTGGAAGAGAATATGAAATTACTCCACCACCGTTGGTTGGTATAATATTTTCGATATTTAAAATTCCAGGAGCAATCGAATCTTGACTTTCATCATCTTTACAGCTTGAGAAGCATATAATAAAGACTAAAAATATTCTTAAAATTTTGTTTGTTTTCATATCTATAATTGTTACCAGCCTGGATTTTGAATTAAATTTGGATTAATTGTTAATTCATTAATACTGATTGGGTGAAAATAATCCCTAGGATTGTTAAATGATCTTATTCCAACCTGGGTTATATTGTAATAACCACTAACCGTTGTTTCATCAACTGACCAACCAAGTACTGGAGAGTTAAAATATTCATCTGCTAATTTCCATCTTCTCAAATCATTATATCTATTTCCTTCAAATGAAAGTTCAATTAGTCTTTCCTGTCTAATAATATCTCTTAATCCCTCTTGAGTTGTATGTTTATTTAGATTTGATGAGATGTTTGAGTCACCCCAGGCATCTTCAATCGATTTAATCCCTGCTCTTTGTCTGATTAAATTTAGCACATCAAATGCATCTGAGCTTGGCCCATTAGATTCATTGACAGCCTCTGCATAGTTGAGATACAGCTCAGAAAGTCTGATGACTGGCCATGCATAAGTTACAATTTTTGAATAACTATCCCCTTCAGAGTCTGGGTGCACTAATTTTTTTAATGCATATCCGGTCATTAAGTAATCATCAGAATTAGCAATTCTTCCATGGATTTCACCTTTTTTCATTCTCAATTGCCATAAATTTCCCCATGTTCTATTATAACCTCTATCAAATCCAAGTGAGGAATAAAATCTTGGTTCTCTATCTAAATTTAATTTTGCTGTACTGGTTCCGTATTGAGCCTGTAAATTCTGATTGGCACTAACAGATACAACATTAAATCTATTTTGATAATCATATGTCAAATCTTCGTCTATAGGCAATCCATTTTCTGAATAAAATAGCTCTGCAATTCTCATTGTTGGAGCTATCCATTGCCACGCTGCCTCAACTGATGAACCGTTAGGATCTTTCATCATGCAAGCAGCTTGCATTTGCCACCAATCATTTCCGCGAACAGGGTTTGAGTTACCCCAAATTAGTTCAGAATTCCACTTGTCAACGATTGTGTATTTGAGATCATACAGCGTTTGAATAAATTCTTCATCATCATATTCGTCTTCAAAATTTGGAGGTGTAGAATTAAAATCATGTAAGCTTACACCATTTTCAACAGCTGTATTAATTGCATCAAGAGATGCTTCTCTAGCAAGATCCCACTTGTTTTGATCATATGATTGATTAAAAAAATGTTCTCCGTCCTCATTCACAAAACCAGAGTACATTTCGGAGTTACCGTTAAATAAAGGACTAGCAGCATATGTTAAAACCCTTGATTTAATTGCCTTAGCAATTACCTGGTCAATTCTCCCCAAATCATTTGAACTTAAAACTCTTGCAGGTAAGTGAACTAAAGCCTCATCAATGGTTTCAACAATATAATTCACTGACTCATCAACAGTCATTCTTTTAACCCTTACTTCAATATCTGTTGCCGAGATTGGCAAGTTTTCATCAACAATAGGAATTGGGCCGTAATATGTAAATAGCAGAAAATGATAATAGGCCTTTAAAAATTTTGCTTCAGCAGCCCAAATATTCATTTCGTCTTGAGTCATATCAACCACGTTGTAAATATTTTCAATTAGAATATTACAGTGCCTTATTCCTTCCCACAATGGACCTTGATCAGACCAACCAGACCATAATCCAAATTTTGGATTGGATGCTGATTGTTGCCCTTTCATAATCCTAATACCATCTGTTTCTTTGGAAATAGGAGTTGTAACTTCATCACTCATCATCATAAATGAAGTATAAACTCCATCATTTTTTGGTAAATATGCATAACAAGTTGCCAAGGCAGTGTAGGCAACTTCCTGCCTTTCAAATAACAAATCTATTTGTTGAGTTTGATCAGGAACTATGTCCAAATACTCATCACAGCTAAACATTCCAAATAATAAACCAATAATTATAATTTTTTTATTCATAATTTATATTAAAAATTTACTTGTAATCCAATATTATATACCTTTTGTGGAGGATAACCTAAACCATTTCCACCCATTTCCGTATCCCACAAATCAAATTTTGAAAAAGTTAACAAATTCAACCCTGTAAAATAAACTCTTGTGTTTAGTCCTGAAAATAAACCTTTTCCGTTATCAGGAAAAGTATATCCAATTTCAACATTTTTTAATCTCAAAAAATCGCCATCCCGCTGCCACCAGGTAGATTGTTGTTCATTGTTAGCAATGGAATAAGTTGAAAGTCTAGGCCAAAAAGCATTTGGGTCTGGGTTATTCAATGACCAATGATTGTCAGCAATAACGTTCAATGCATTTCTTTCATTTACAAAAGGTGAAATATCATTTGGATTTATAAAAAATGAGGTTCGAGCGACTCCCTGCATAAAAACAGAAAGGTCATATCCCTTATATGAAGCTGAAAAACCAAATCCATAAACTATTTCAGGGACGGTTGGTTTTCCTATAGGTACTCTATCCAGTTCGTTAACAACACCATCATTGTTTATATCTGTATATTTAATATCTCCAGGCATGTAAGAGTTAGCTGATGATGAAAAACCATTGAATTGTTCTGGTGAATTTTCAATATCCGCCTGATCAATAAATAAACGCTCAGCAATTAGACCCCATGCTTGGTTTACGGGGTATCCTATCCTACTTAAATAGTCATAAGTATAATCCGGTTCACCATTAATCAAAACTTCATTTGTTGAGTATGTAAAATTACCTCTTCCTGAGAGAATTAAACCTGAATCAAAAGCTTTGTTGTAGTCAATAGATAAATCTAAACCTTTTGAGTCCACCTCACCAAGATTACTACTAATCGTGGTGGTCAATCCCATGGTTGAAGGAATGTAGTCTCTAGACATGTAAATTTTTGACCTGTGTTCAGTAAAGTAATCAAGCTGTAGATTTAATGAGTTAAATAATCCTAATTCTAATCCATAATTTGTTTTTTCTGCAACTTCCCAAGTAACATTTTGGTTAGAATATCTATCAATAACATAACCTTGATAATAATTGTTAAAATCCGAACCCCAAGTAAAACCATAGCTATCACTTTGCAAATTGACCTCAGATAAATAGAAAAACCTATCATCAGCGCTTGAAATTCCATCATTTCCAACCAATCCGTGTGTCAACTTAAGTTTTAGCATGTTAACGTTAGGATATTTTTCATTGAACCAATTTTCATTAGACAATATCCAACCAAGTCCAACTGATGGAAAAAACCCGAACCTATTATTTTTAGCAAATTTTTCAGAACCATTATAACCAAAATTAAGTTCCGTAAAATATCGGGAATCATAATTATAAGAGAATCTTCCAGAAAGACCCATATTTCGAGAAGGTAGTGTTGCAAAAGCACTATTTCCACCAATGGTATTTAATGATTCACTAAAATTAAAGACTAAAAGTCCTCCGATATCATGAAGGTCATTAAACTTTCTGTTATACTCGGTTACAAATTCATAATAAAACCTACTGGTACCAAGGTTGTTCACACTTGGATTATTTAGGAATTCTGTACCCTCTTGAATCCTGTACAAATAATTTAAAACCCCTTCATCACTCTCTACTTCAGCCATTCCGTATAAAAAAGGTGTATATTCCCTTGAATTTTCATTCATGGTATATGTTCTGACAGATGCCATTCCTCTAAACTTTAGGCCATCTGTTATAAACTTTAGATCCTGTTCAATTTGAACCTGCGAAAAAATAGTGTTGGTAAATCTATCTTTATATCCCTTGACCATATCAGCATATGGGTTTGGAAAACCACCATTACCTTTATTTCCAAATAATGTATGATTATAACCTAAATTGTCTTCATATGAAAAATATTTAGGAAAATTGACAGGGTTAGCCTGCATAACTGAACCAAAAATATCATTTGCAGAGACAGATGGACCATTATATCTTTCAAACAATGAATAAAATTTTACAGCTATTTTTGTAGTATTTGTTAGATCAATATTAATATTAGCTCTAAGGTTGGATCTTTTAATATCAATATTGTTATTGAAGTTATTAAGCGGATCAACTTTTAGCAATCCTGTATCATTATTATGAGAAACTGAAAGATAGTATTGAGCAATATCTCCACCACCGTTAACGTTTAAATTTGCTTTTCTGTTTAATGTATAATCTTTAAACAATTCATTATACCAATTAACGTTAGGAAAAATATTTGGGTCACCACCGTTGATTGTTCCATAAATCTTCGAAATACTGTAAGAAAGGGGAGCTGATGGGTCTCTTGTTCTTGTTGCTCTATTATATAGATTCATATAATCTACTCCGCCTAAAAATTCATTGGTTTGTGAGGGAGCGGATATTGAATTTTCATATCTGAAAGAAACTTTTGCTTTCCCCTTTTTACCTTCTTTAGTTGTTACTAGTATTACACCATTTGCACCTCTCGCCCCATACAAAGAGGTAGCTGTAGCATCTTTCATTATTGAAAAACTGGCAATATTATCAGGCTCAATTCTAGCTAAATCATTGGTTGTTACTTCTAGTCCGTCAATTAATATCAGAGGGTTGTTTGCATACCCAAAGCTAGTAACACCTCTAATAAAAAATTCTGCGTTATCTGCACCAGGTTCACCAGATCTTTGATATGAGATCATACCAGCCAATTTACCTGCCATGGCATTAGTTATATTAGAAGTCGGGATTTTTAATTCAGAAGGATTGATTGTATTAATAGACCCGATAACACTATTTTTTTTCTGCTTTTGAAAAGCAACAACCTGTACCTCTTCTAAGGATTCAAGGCTTTCTAACATTATTACATCAATATTTTTCTGACTGCCAATTAAAATGGATTGAGTTTCAAAGCCAATATATGAAAATTGTATTCTTTGGTTTGTATCATCAGCCTTTATAGCATATGTTCCCTCGAAGGTTGTTGAAGCACCATTATTTGTACCTTCGATTAGAACTGTGACTCCGGGAAGAGGGTTTCCTCCTTCATCAACAACAATTCCACTAACTAAAATCGATTGAGAATAGAAAAAAGATGAAAACAATATAAAAAATAGAAGTATACTATTATGTTTCATTTTTAGAATATAGGTTTTGTTTAATTCTGAACAAAAATAACACTAATTTAGATCTTAACAATATGATACATTTAATTTTACAATAAAATTAATATTTCTACTATATTTTGTAAAATTTATAAATATTGGATCACATTTATGAGAAATTTTAAAATATTTTTCTCAAAAATTGAAATTTTATACAAATTATTTATCTACAGAGTATTTCCCTGGGCCAGTTAACATCAAAATAACAAATACTGATAAATAAAGTAATGCTTTCTCTATCCTTACAAAAGGGTCACCTAAGTGGACAATAAAAGCGGCAACAAACATTGTTATTGCAGGAAAAAAACTAAAAAATTTTGTTTTATATCCAATAATAATAAATATAGGAGCTAAAAATTCTGAAAAAACAGCAAGAACTAATGTAGGAGCCTCCCCGATCCCAATCGGATTTGCAAAACTTAAATCTCCAGAAATTAATTTATTTAACTTACTCAGTCCGTGACCAAAGATCATTGATCCACCAAAAATCAATCTCAATATTAATAAAGCTATGTTATTCATTTTTATTTATTTGTTTTGATAGCTAAAGATAATTAAATTTAAAAAAGGAGAATTTTATGAAAAGAAGAAATTTTATAAAAAATATCGGCCTAGCTGGAATAGGATTGTCAGGACTTAATTCATTTAGTGTTGATAACAAAAGTTTTGATACTTACATTTCAAATAGACCACCAATTAATGAAAGAACTTACACAAGTAAAGCTGTTGAAGATCAGATTATTTATATTAAATCTCAGATAAAAGATCCTCAGCTGTTCTGGATTTTTGAAAATTGTTATCCTAATACAATTGATACAACTGTAGACTATGAAGTAATTAACGGCAAGCCTGATACATTTATTATTACAGGTGATATTGATGCTATGTGGCTAAGGGATTCAACTGCACAGGTATGGCCATATTTACCTTTAGTAAAAAAAGATGAAAAAATTAAAAATCTAATAAAAGGGCTGATAAATCGTCAAGCCAAATGCGTTATTAGAGATCCATATGCAAATTCTTTTTACAAAGATTTATCAAAGGTTTCAGCACACAACAAAGATATTCCAACACCAATAGCAGGAGTTCACGAACAGAAATGGGAGGTTGACTCTCTTTGTTATGTTATCCGATTAAGTTATAATTATTACAAGTTAACAGGTGATAATTCAATTTTTGATGAGACATGGGTAAAATCTTCAAAACTCATTTATGAAACCTTTTTGACAGAACAAAGAAAAAACGGTAAGTCGCCTTATAAATTCATCAGAAATGGTATCGCAATGGTAGATGCACCAGTTTTTTCTGGCACAGGAAGACCTTTTAAACCAAATGGTATGATATGTTCTATGTTTAGACCATCAGATGATGCAACTATGTATCCTTTTTTAATTCCTTCAAATATTTTTGCTTCTATTTCGATGCAACAACTCTCAGAGATATATTCAGATGAAAAAATTGATTTAATTTTTTCTAAAAAATGTATGTCTATGTCTATTGAAATAGATGAAGCAATAGAAAAATATGCTATTAAAGAGCATTTAAATTTTGGGGAAATTTACTCCTATGAAATTGATGGTTTTGGAAACAACTTGTATATGGACGACGCAAATGTACCATCATTAATGTCACTTGCATATTTAGATTCTAAATTTGTAAATGAAAAAGTATATCAAAACACCAGAAGTTTTTTACTTAGCGACAATAACCCTTACTTCTTAAAAGGTCAAGCTGCTGAGGGTCAAGCTAGTCCCCATACAGGAAAAGATAAAATTTGGCCTATGGGGATCATTTTAAGAGCAATGACTAGTAAAGACGATGAGGAAATTATAAAGTGTTTAGGGATGCTAGTCAACACACATGCTGGCACGGGATTTATGCATGAGGCATTCGACAAAGATGATCCAAGCAATTACTTTAGATCATGGTTTGCTTGGGCTAATACATTGTTTGGTGAGCTAATAATCAAAATCAATGATGAAAGGCCACACCTATTAAAAATGAATTATTCAGTTTAGAACTTTATAATTTTTTCGGTTTGGCTAAGCCCAGAGGTTGTTTTAATTTTTAAAATATAAATCCCTGCATTTAATTTTTCAAGATTTTTGTTAATCCTATGAATCCCAGAGTTCAAAACTCCTGAGTGTATATTATTAACTAGTGAGCCCTTTAGATCAAATATATCAATAGTCACAAACTCGCTTAAGTCTAACTCTAATAGTATAAACAAAGTTTGAACAAATGGATTTGGATATACACGAGTATAAAATAAATCTTCATCATTCAACGATGCAGTTGCAGAATTTATAGCATCAGGGCTGCCATGGTAATTTATGTTACTCCAGCTTTGGGCTAATGAGTTATCATAAGAAGGATCAATTAATTCTAAAGTGTAACCCTGACCGTTGGCTAATGGTGGCCAAGGGGAAGATGAAGAATAATACACCTCATCTTGAATTATAAGATCTGAATCAAAAAGCCTTACAGCATCTTCAGATGAGGAGAGACCAAAACTAAATTCCCCTATGAATGAATCAATTTCTGGATAAAATTGTAAAAAATTATCTGAATTTCTAACAATAACTAAATAATCATCTCCATTTATAAATGTTCCCTGTGGGAATGCATATTGATTATTATCATTATTATCCTTCAAAATCCAACCAGAAATATCAACAGCATCAGTATTTGGATTAAAAAGTTCGATCCAATCACCTGCGTCAAAATTTTCAGATGACTTATAATTAATCTCATTGATTACAATATTTAATGTTGAAGCATTAGAAAAATGAGCTTCAATATTTGTAATTTGATCAACATTGATTTGAATCTCGAAATCAAATGAATCAATATCTCCACTCCAATGGGAAAATTCATAGCCTTCCTCTGCTACCGCTCTTAGAGTTACGGGAATATCCTCAAAATAATCTCCACTCCATTCATTAAGTCGAACTTTAAGATTATTGTTTATTATTATGTGACCCTTTTCTGGCTCATCATTAACTAAAATAATTTCATTATATGAATTTAGAGAAAAATGATCTAGAATATGCAGCTTAACTTCAGGCTGTCTGTTAATAGCAAAATTATTCATGTTATCAACATAATAATAAACGCTGTTTAAATCTGCCCACGGCTGGCTTTCTGACCATCTATCAATGTGATTATTTAATTCATCATAAATATTGTCATAAATTTCTAAGAAGTGAGCTGTAACATTTGAGGGTAAATATCTAGAGTTCATTTCATCTGCAAATCTGTTAATAAACTTTATCTTGAATTGATCATTTCTTGTTAACTTTCTTAAAAAAAGAGTTGCTCCAGGTGGATTGGCCCAGGTTGTTTGATTTCCAGAAAGTACAAAATCTAAGGTGTTAAATAAATATGCATAATTTTGATCCCACTCCGACCACCATTGACCCGAAAATCCAAAATCAGTATCATATAATATCCATCTCCATTTACCTTCAGGATATTTCCAAAATTTTACATTATTTCCTGGGTAATCTCTATTGTCCATATAAATCTGAGCTATATGATACTCCATGTAGTTATCAATATCTATTTGATTAATCACATAATCATAATTTTCATCTATATGTAAACTATTTTGTTCAATAAAAAGTCGTAATTGCATATATTCATCATCATCACCATCAACTACACTTACTCCTTCAGGTGAAACAGTAAGCATATCTACTTCATTTGGGTTTATACCATGCTTAGATGCCACCATATTCTCAGATACTTTTTCTCTCAAATGATACATTCCCCAATATGTTGAGTTTAAGTATGAAGAAACAGTTTTGAAACTTTGATAATCTATGTTTGAATCAGTCATCAAACTGGTGATTGCAACATCTCTCATATTTGATCTCATCCAATCATTTCCTGAATTTCTTAAAATTAAAGATTCAAAAGATTCATATTCAAGATTATCAAAAAATTGATAATCAAACTCACCTGCTCCATATTCACCTCTTGCAAAAAGAGAAAATGATTTTTGATCATTTCCTCGGCTATATGCTCCAAAAATTTTTAATCCAGCGTTTGCAGTAAACTCTAATGTGTTGCCAGAATAATATGAAATGTTTACAGATCTTTCCCAATCCTGCCAAAAATTTGCACCAAAATAAGGGAAGTTTGAATTGTAATCATTACCATATGAATAAATACCGTATTCTGAATCAAAAAGATTATATTCATCTGTTACGAGATGGATTATTGGATGATTACTTTGAATATTAAAAAAATAGTTTCTGGTTTCTGATAATAACGATATGTAATTGTTTTTAAATGCCTTTGCCCTAACAATAGACGTTTGGTCGATTGTAATAGGTCCTGTGTATAAGTTAGAGTTTAAATCTGGCTCAGTATAATCGAGTGTATATCTAATTTGATCCTCATTACCATCACCTGTAATCTCAAGTAAAATTGAACTTTCTAGTATGCCGCCGTCATGAGAAAATGTTAAACCAGTTCCTAAAACTCCGGAATATTCATCAGAATCATTTTGGAAACCTGGTGTAGGGTTATTAAATACAGCAAATTCTTCATTTTCAATTGATACCCCATAAGAGATATTAGTTGGTAGATAACCAAATGTGATTGAGTCAACATTATTACCATTATCATCTTTAAGAAAAATTGATTCACCAGATGAGGACAATTTGAAATCAGTATGTAATAAAACTAAATCTTCTTCAAAATTTAAAATTGATGGAGGAAATATACCTTCTTCAGATTGTGCATTGTAATATGCAGATAAAAATGGAATTAAGGTCATATCTGATGAGGTGTCTGAAATATTATGGACCTGAATACTTAATATGTTTTCACCATCATTTAAAAACTGGTTAATATCATTTAAGATAAATCTTTCAGGTGAACCACCTTGATACATCTGAGCCTCGCGCTCAAAGCCAGTAGTTGTATTATATATGGGAGGTGAACCACCTATATTTGATCTTGCAACCTCAAAACCATTAATATATGCTACAAAACCATCATCATAATCAATATCAAGCACTAATTGATCAATATTTTCAGAACTTTCAATTGTAAATTCTTTCCTTAAAAAAACAGCAATAGTCCCCGGTGGAATATTAGTATTATCGTCTCCGTCGGAATAACCAAAACCTGAAGCACCAGTTTGCCAATCATCATCATTAAAGTCTGTATTCATCCATTGACTATCGGTGTTTTCATCAGGTATTATGTATTTGAAAGATTCGCCTTCATTAATTAATGTTCTGGGAAAATAAATTCCTGAATCATCTTTGTCAGAAGCCCATATCAATAAATATTCGTTGGGTTTAATGGAGATATCAGGAAATAGCCATGGGTCATTATTATCATCAATATCGGAAATACTCCAGTCATTTAAAAAAATTTCATCTGCTCCATAATTATAAAGTTCAATCCAATCAGGGGAATCACCGTCTTCATCAAAAAATATTGAATTGGATGAAGACAATTCGTTAATCCTTACTGATTGAGATTTTGTAAAATTATATAGGAGTAAAAAAATCAATAAAAATCGAAATCTAAACATGGTATAATTATTGTCTGACAAATGTAAATATAAACTTATTCATTTTTATATTATAATATACAATAATACTCTTCAACGCCCAATGAATTTGTTTCGACTAATTAGTTTGTTATTTTCTATTACAATGTTTAGCTGTAAGACAACATATGTTTCAAAGGATTTTAGGCTTTCCGATGCGCCTGCAAGTCCTGATTACAGTGATCTAGAAAATTGGGCTGCCCATCCAAAAAAAAATGATTCATTAATTGACATATTTTATACGACTGATAAAAAAAATTTAAAAGCAGATGTATTTTATATATACCCTACTCTTCTAACCGATAATAAAAATGATTCTTGGAACGCTGATGTTTTTGACATTAAACAAAAAAGTACCGTAAGAAATATAGCCATCAAATATCAGGCTTCAGCTTGGGCAAATGCTGGGAAAATTTACAGCCCACTATATCGTCAAGTTCACTACAGATCATTTTACGAACCATACACCTCAAATGGTGGCATCAAAGCTGGGCAAATAGCATACGATGATATTAGAAGAGCATTTTTATACTACTTAAAGAATTTTAATCAAGGAAGACCCATAATTATCGCAGGTCACAGTCAAGGGGCTTATCATTGTAAGAATCTGCTAAAAGAGTTTTTTGATGATAAAGATCTTCAAAATCAACTTATTGCAGCATATATCCCTGGAACAAGAGTTGATATTGATGAATTTAAAACAATTCATGCCCTCAAAGAACCAGATGATGTAAAGGGATATTTGTCATGGAATACTTTTAGAATGAACAAAAAACCAAAAAAAGATAAACATCCTGCCCATTTTTCATGGAAAAAAAATCAATTCGTTACAAACCCAATAAAATGGAATGAATCAAGAGAAGGGGCAATTAATGATCACAAAGGATTATTCTTTTACGATGAGAAGATATATTCAAATTCTATTCATATTCGAATATATGATGGATTGTTATGGTCGTCTGTTCCCAAAGGGATAAAAGGCAATTTCCTTCTTAAACTCATAAATAATTATCATTTTGGAGATGTAAACCTGTTCTGGAAGGATATATCCGAAAATGCCAAAAATCGAGTAGAAAGTTTTTATAATTTGGTAAAAAACTAAATTCATAAAACATTTTTAAAATTGTTAACAGAGAAGAAAAAAAGTTGCATTTTACTTAAAATTGTTAATAAAATTGAGATTTATATGAGTAAAATCTTCTTTTTTGTAAAAAAATACCCTATATTTAGGTATTAATAATTTAAAAACTAAAAGACATGGGTTATTCACACCAAAACAGTAAAGGAAAAACTTACTTCCTACACTCAAAAGACGTAGTATTAAAAGGAGGAAGAAATCAAACTATTTATTACTTTGCAAAAGAAGCTAAAGCTGGTGCTTGTGATCTTCCTGCAGGTAAAACTGTAGTTGAAAATACAAAAACTGGACTTCCATTCCTTAAAGGGAAGTAATATGTATTTAATATTATTATAAAAAAACCCTCCTTGTGAGGGTTTTTTTTATTTGTAAATTCATTAATGACTACCAATTCCTCTCAATTTATCTCTCAAGAAATTGATTTAAATACACATATTATGTGGTTTGAAAAATCAAACAAGTACATAGTTGTAAATGATTTATTAAATAATTTAATTTTAAACAGGATTGACTCTGAAAAATTCCCTATTAATGCATCATTATTAAAACAAAATAAAATAAACTCAGAAAAATTAAAACCAATAATTGATAATATAAAAAACTTATTAAAGGAGTGTAATCAAGATTATGATAAGATAAATCCTGAACAGTCACATTCAATAGCAGATAAATATATTCATCAGAGTAAATTCAAATTTAATGGAAGGGTTGTAAAAGTAGAGTACAGCGATGAAAGACTTAAATCGTTGATTGATCCAAAATTTAATCATTTAAAATGTAATGATGAGGAAGAAATAATATATAAAGTTCAAGAAAAAGATAAAAAAATCAATCTTTTCAAAAACAAAAAATTTTTAGGCAGTTGGGGTAATAAAAAAATGCATGAATTTCAAGGGAAGGTATCAATGGAATTAACTTCATTTTTTCATGGAATGAGTGATTCAGACTGGACGGCAGTTTTTCACGGATCTACCCTATTTAGGGGGGATAATTGTTTAATGTTGACAGGAGACTCTGGAAGCGGTAAAAGCTCACTAAGTGCGATATTAATGGCTAATAATTTTGCCCTTATCGCTGATGACTTTAGCCCGATGAACGATAAAGGATTCCATTATAATTTTCCTTCTGCAATTTCAATTAAAGAAGGTTTTTATAATACAGCTAAAAGTCTTTTTAAATCATTTGAAGATTTGGATGGATATTATATAAATGATATAAAGGGTAACGTAAAATATTTACCTGATAATCAAAATCAATTGATACTTAAAAGTACTTGTAACACTATTTTAAATGTTAAATTTGGTACTGGTTTAAAAAATGAAATGAAATTAATAAATAAGGGAAAAGCCTTAGAAAAAATTTTACCTGATGCTTGGATTTCAAATGATATTAAAGATGCTAAGGTATTTATTACTTGGGTAAAATCAAGTATGTTTTATAATTTAACATACAATGATAATGATGAAGCCCTAAAAATGATTAACGAAATCTTATAATAATGGTATTACTGATTATGGCTGCCGGTAGTGGAAGCAGATATGGAAAACTTAAACAGTTTGATGAATTAGGCCCTAAAGGGGAGTTCTTAATGGAATTTAGTATTTATGATGCAATTCATAATGGATTTAATCATATAGTGCTAATTACTAAGAAAGAGAATAAAGACTTTCTACACGAATATCTAAGAGATAAAATTGACAACTCAATTAAAATAGATGTTGTCGTTCAAGAAATTAATAATCTCCCAAATAATATAATTGCAGATCCAAATAGACAAAAGCCTTGGGGAACTGCTCATGCAGTTTGGTGTGCTAGAAATTACATTGACACTGATTTTGCAATAATAAATGCAGATGATTATTATGGGCAAAATGCATTTAAAAATGCTAGTGAATTTTTTAAGACCTCTCATGATTACACTAATTATGGGCTGGTCAGTTACAGATTAAAAAATACTTTATCTAAATTCGGTTCAGTTTCAAGAGGGGTATGCAAGGTTTCTAACGGAAAACTTATCTCCATAAATGAACATTTAAACATTGAAAAAACTAATAATATTATAAAAGATCAAACAACAGGGAATATACTAAGTGAAAATGATTTTGTTTCAATGAATTTTTGGCTTTGCAGAGCAAATTTTTTCAATTATCTAGAGGATTATATTTCGAACGAAATTAAAAATTTAGAAGATACCAAGAAAAGTGAAATTTACATTCCATATGCTGCACAAAAACTACTAACTACGAATATAATTTCTATTGATGCCATAGATTCTGATTCAGAATGGTTCGGTGTGACTTACAAAGAAGACAAAGAAAATAGCGTTGAAAGATTAAATTCATTCACTGAGGAAGGGATATACCCTTCACCACTTTGGTGAAATTATTTAGAGTATGTTGTATAATTTATATCGTTTCCGTTTTTAACCCACTCAATTAGTCCACCCTTTATCACCGAAATATCCTTAAAACCATTTTCTTGCATGAATTTAGCCGTTTTTATACTTCTATTATTTGTTCTGCAGTAAAGAATAATTGATTTATTTTTTTGAAGTGTAAGAATAGTATCCTGAAATGTCTCAGAGTAAAAATCAAAATTAAGTGCATTTGGAATATGACCAAAGTCATATTCATCCTGACTTCTAACATCTATTAAGATATGATCTGTGTATTCAGATCCGATTTCATCTAAGTTAGAAATTAAAACAACCTCTGATTTATTTAGAAACTCGCAAGTAATAAACAAGAATAAAAACAAAAAAACAATTTTTTTCATTTTTTAATTAACTAATTTGCCACTCCATTCAACAATACCACCAAGTAAATTATAGACTTCTTTAAACCCCAATTCAACCATTAATGAACAAGAATTAGCACTTCTTACGCCAGATCTACAATAAACAAAGTATTTACTGTTTTTGTCTAGTTTACTTAGCTCTGACATAAAATTTTGTGGGTTATAAAAATCAATATTAATAGAATTTGGAATACGAGAATCTTCAAACTCTTCACTTGTTCTTACGTCCAAAATGAACACATTCTCTTCTGATAGTATTTTTTTTCTCCAAGATAATTGATCCAGATCCATTTGGTTTTAAATATATATTAATCTAGGACTTTATTAATTTCATTAAGGAGCTCATCTTGTTCAAAAGGGTTAGAGTAAAAATTATAATTACTTTTATTTACAATTAATGTAGCTGGGATTCCTCCGTCCCATTTTTCAGAAACTTTTGGAACCCATGCATTTAACTTAGAATCATTTAAAAGGATAACATTAGATTTAATTTTATTTTTCTTTAAATACGGCTTTAGCTTTGTTTCAATTTGGGAAGGAAAGTCTAAACTTACCAATATAACCTTCACATTTTTGCCTTCATATTGTTTATTAACACTTTCAAAATACGGAAGTTCTTTGATACAAGGTGAACACCATGTGGCCCAGAAGTTTATAACATAAGTTGTGTTTTCTGATAAGTCAATTTTGCTGTAAAATTTCTTAAAGTCAACTATTTCAATATTATTATCTGAACTATGATCACATGAAAAAAATAATAAAAAAAAGAGAAACTTAATAAAAATAGATTTCATATGGTTTATGCATCAAATGATATGCCACAAAATAATAATAGCTCTAGTCTTTTTTTAAAAGACTAGAGCTATATATTTTTTCTGTAGAAAAAGACTAAATTAATCCCAACCTGGAGGTCCT
>CABYEA010000016.1 GCA_902517895.1 uncultured Bacteroidota bacterium | reverse complement strand
GATCCTGTTAGCCCATCAACGACTCTATGGTCACATGCTAAAGTTAATTTCATAGTATTACCAACCACAATTTCACCCTCTTTTACAACAGGCTTTTGAATTATTGCACCTACAGAAAGAATAACAGAATTTGGAGGATTTATAATTGATGTAAAACTTTCAATTCCAAACATTCCTAAATTTGAAATAGTAAATGTACTGCCCTGCATCATTTCTGGAGTAAGCTTCTTGTCTCTGGCTAATCCAGCCATCTCTTTTACCATTGCACTGATCTCTGCAACGCTCATTTTATCAGCATTTTTTAATACCGGTACAATTAAACCATCATCAACTCCAACAGCCACTCCAATATTAACAAAATTGTTATATCTAATTCGATCGTCAAACCATTGAGAATTAACACTTGGGTTATTTCTAAGCGCAACAGCACATGCTTTGATAATAATGTCGTTAAAAGAAATTTTTGTGTCTGGAATTGTGTTACATTGCTTTCTAAATACAATGGTCTCCGACATATCAAGCTCAACATTTAAGTAATAATGTGGTGCTGAAAATTTAGACTCCGACAATCTTTTAGCGATTACCTTTCTCATCTGAGAATGATTAACTTCTGAAAACTCTTGTTTATCAGATGAAGAAATTATAGGCTGAGCGATAGCTTCAACTGCAGGTTCTTTGTAATTTTCAATATCAGATTTTATAATTCTTCCATTTTCACCAGAGCCTTGAATAGTCGAAATATCAATATTTTTATCATTAGCTAATTTTTTAGCAAGGGGTGAAATAAAAATTCTTCCGGATTTGACAGTCTTAGGTATTTCCGCAGACATATCTTTCTCATCGATAATTTTGCTTTCAATCTTTTGTTCTATTTTTAATTCTTCTTTTTGACTATCCTCGGATTCGATTTTTATAGAACTATTTAAATACTGTGATACATCAGTTCCATTTGGTCCTATAATAGCTAACAAAGAATCTACTTTTGCTGAATCTCCTTCATTTAAACCTATATGCAGAAGAGTGCCTGAATAAAAAGATTCAAATTCCATGGTAGCTTTATCGGTTTCAATTTCTGCTAAAATTTCACCTTCTTCTACTTCCTCTCCAACTTTCTTAAACCAAGAAGCAACAGTTCCCTCCTCCATGGTATCACTTAACCTTGGCATTGTGATCACATGAAAATCATCATTCATGGGTTTTTCAACTGTTTTTTCAGAATCATTTGAAGACTTTTTAGAAGGTTCAGGTTCTTTAATCTCGTTTAGTTTTTCTGATTTATTTGTTTGATTTCCTAAAATAGAATTAATGTCTTCACCTGGGTCACCAATGATGGCAAGTGGAGCGTCTACTTTTGCAGTTTCATTTTCTTGTATTCCGATATATAAAAGAGTTCCCTCATAGAATGACTCGAATTCCATTGTTGCCTTGTCGGTTTCGATTTCAGCTAAAATCTCCCCTTCTTGAACTTTATCCCCAACCTTTTTAAACCAGGCTGCGACAGTACCCTCCTCCATGGTATCACTCAAACGAGGCATTTTAATCAACTCAGCCATAATTAAATTTTATGTTTTAAAAATGGATAATCCTTTTGTTCATAAACTGAATCATACATGAGATTTTTTTCAGGATAAGAGGATTCCTCAGCAAATTTTTCGCATTCCTTAACCAACTCTTTTACCCTTAAATCGATTTCGTCAAGTTTTTTTTGAGATGCATATTTCTTTTTTAAAATAATCTCCTTAACCTTAGTGATTGGATCGATCTTTTTGTAGTCGGCAACTTCATCCTTTGTTCTGTAGTGTTGGGCATCACTCATTGAGTGACCTCTGTATCTGTAGGTCTTCATTTCTAAAAATGTAGGGCCATCTCCGTTTCTTGCCCTCATTATAGCTTCATCTATAGCTTTGGCAACCTTTACTGGATCCATGCCATCAACTGGTCCACAAGGCATTTCGTAGCCTAATCCTAATTTCCATATATCAGTTGTGTTGGAGGTTCTTTCAACAGACGTTCCCATTGCATACCCATTATTTTCACAGATAAAAACAACTGGTAATTTCCAGAGCATTGCTAGATTAAAAGTTTCATGTAATGAACCTTGTCTAGCAGCTCCATCACCAAAATAACAAAGAGTTACCGCATCACTTCCATGATATTTATCCCCGAAGGCAATACCAGCACCTAGAGGAATTTGTCCTCCGACAATTCCATGTCCCCCGTAAAATCTGTGCTCTTTTGAAAAAATATGCATTGAACCTCCTAAGCCTTGGGAAGTTCCGGTGGCTTTACCATAAAGCTCAGCCATAACTTTTTTTGGATCAACACCCATACCAATAGGTTGAACATGATTACGGTATGCGGTAATCATTTTATCCTTGGATAAATCCATTGCGTGTAATGAACCAGCAAGAACAGCCTCTTGGCCATTGTATAAATGTAAAAAACCTCTAACTTTTTGCTGAATGTAGACGGCAGCTAACTTATCTTCGAACTTTCTCCAAAAAAGCATGTTTTTATACCATGACAAATATGTTTCCTTTGTAATTTTATTCATCGTTATGCTAAAAGTGAATCATAAAAATAAGACAATGTTTTCTATTGTAGAAAGTTAATTTTATAATTTTTACAAAAAAGCCTTGTCAAATTTAAAGGGAAGGAGGTTATTTACGGAATTTGTGTATATAATTTTACCTCTTTGGCCCTTAAAATATAAACCAATATCGGAGTTTTGATTCGTTTGAAATTCAGAAATAACTTGCCTACACGCACCACATGGGGCTACTGGTTCTTCATTAACCTTACGAACTGATCCAGCTATGATTGCAATTTCTTTAATTTTAATATCTGGAAATTTAGAATTTGCGTAAAACAAAACCGTTCTCTCTGCGCATAAGCCCAGAGGATAAGAAGCATTTTCCTGATTTGAGCCACTCAATATTTTTCCATTCTCAAGCAAAACCGCAGCCCCTACACTGAAACCTGAATAAACAGAATAGGCAGAGTTTCTTACTTTTTGGGCTTCATGAAATAAAAGCTTTGTTGTGTCGTTAAGTTCATCTGCAGAATCAAAAACCTTAAAATTTGAACATATCTTGATTTCTTTCATAATAAATTAATACTCTAAATATTCATTACTACCAAAGTCAAAAGTTAGGGAAAATCTAAGTGTATTTTCAAGTGGACTTGGTATTCTTGAAGCTGAGAAGAGATATGATAAATCTACTCGTGTTCCAGAAAATTTAAATCCTGCGCCTAATGATAAAAATTTTCTAGCTCCTTTATCTTCACTTTCGTTAAAATACCCAGCTCTCAGAGCAAAAGAATCATCATAAACATATTCTGCACCAACTGCCCAGGTAAATTCCTTCAATTCTTCACTGAATCCTCCTGGTGCATCAGAAAAGGATTGAAATAGTCCAGAAAGGAAATCGACATTGGTTGATTGACCATCGATTATACCAGTATAAGAGGTTCCAATTTGCTCATCACCCTCATCAAATATTCCATTATTATTATTATCATTATAATCAGTAAAAGTACCATATACTGGAGGTGTGGGAACTAATAACTTGGTTACTTCAGCAGTTACTGAAACTTTATTATACTGGTCAAGAAGAAAATCAAATCCACCGCCTACCCTGAGATTAGTTGGCAAAAAAGTTTCTGATCCAGATTCATCATACTTAATTTTAGGGCCAAGGTTTTGAATTATCAAACCTGCTCTCCATCTTCCATCTACATCTCCATAACTTTGTTCTTCACCTTGATAATAAGCTGATATATCCACAGCATATGAACTGGCAGCCTTGGCAGTTTCATCCACAGCTTGTATTCTGAGGTCAGATCTCAGATATCTAAGAGCGACACCCATTGAAAATTGATCAGCTAATCTCAAAGAATATGAAATATCCATGGTCATTTCATTGGGCTTTTCAATTAGAGCTTGTGAAAATTCATCTTGAATAATTTCGATCTCACCTAGAGAAAAATAACGTAAACTTACTGCAAATGCACTTCTTTCATTAATTCTATTAAAATAAGTCAAATTACCAAGAGAAATATCATTGACTAACTTACTAAGGTAAGGTGTGTAACTTAAACCAAACCCAGATTTTGTCTCTGAAAAAACATATTTTGAAGGGTTCCAAAACTGAGAATATGTATCAACAGATGTTGCAACACCCATATCTCCCATACTTGCAGCTCTTGCGTCAGATGCAATCAATAAAAATGGCACACCTGTTGTAATTACCCTGCTGTCGTTAGGGTTTTGAATAACCTCGGTAGATGTTTGAGAGTTGATATTAACAGCAAAAAAAGCTATCAGAAGAGATAAAGTATATTTTTTCATTTTCATATTGTTGGTAAATATAATGTTTTATAATATTACAAGTTTTTCAATTTTTGATACACTTCTATTTATTGACTCTGATCTGACATTTAATTTGTAAATGTAGACCCCCTTAGCTACTTTTTCCCCAAAATCATCCCGGCCATCCCAAAAAAAGTCCCTAGAAAAACTATTATTTCCAAATGATTCGGTTGTGCCTAGAATTGTTTTAACCAATTTTCCGGAAATAGTAAATACCTGTATAGTAACGTTCAAAGGGGTAGAACTATTGTGATTAAACCAAAATTCAGTGTAATCAACGAATGGATTTGGGTAATTAAGTACATTTTCTATAACTAGCTCTTGATCCTGATCAAACACAGTAAATTCAATTTCAGTTTCCGATGAATTATTATAAACGTCCCATGCCTTTAGAGTAAGTATGTGTGTTCCTGAACTAATATTATTTAGAGGAAAGGTTAAAGTGCCATTTTTATAGTCATCTAAATTTGCTTGATAATATTCGTTAAGCACGTAAGATTTTGATTGGTCATAATCTAAAGTTGCAATTATATCATGACCTATTCCGCTCGAAGTGTTTATTCCGTTCTCGTCAAAAAACTTTACAATTAAATTTGGGTTTTCATTAGTTATTCCACCGCTAATAAATGTCTCGTCATTCATAAACATTTGAATTTCTGGACCAATGTTATCTTCTTCTGCGTTTTCATTAATACCTCCAATTAATATGGAAAGATTATATCCATTATTATCGAATGAACTATTATCATTCTTAGAATAAAAACTGAACTTACCAAAATCGATTTCCATTCCTACATCTTTTGGAATAACAAAATTAAATTCAAATTCACCATCATTTACACTAGACTTTCCTCTAAACAGCATTTCACCAATTGATTTAAAATTCAATAAAATTGGATTGCCTTGGTTGTCGGTAGTTCCATCATTTCCAATTGTAGATCTTTGAATTTCTTTATCAAAAACAGTAGCCGTTAATTCCCCTTGATAATCATTGATCAAAGTGCCGTCTAAATTTTGGACTTCCCCTTTAATATTTACTAAATCAAGTCCCCTGATGTTAGAATTAAATTCTTCAACGGGGATATTATTTATTTTTGTAATATTAATTTGTGGTTCTGGAATAGGTAGTTTCATTGCGGGGTCACCAATAAAAAAAACAAGTCTTCTTTGATCAGAATTAGAAATTGACGGATCAATTTTAGTTAATCTTAGTGCCTCTGCCATTGAGGTATAAGAATTTGAGTTTAATGAAAAAAGATAATTTTCGAGGGTTAAATTAAAATCAACTCCAACTGAAACAAAAATTTGACGTGTTGTTGTGATTAGAGCAACTGAACCACCATTTTTGTTCCAGTACAAAAATTCACCTGCAGTTTCCCTATTTGGGTTGTCAAATTTGGTAAACTCACATGTAACGGAAACAAAACAATTCAGTTTTTCATTGGATATTTCTGCAGCATCTATTTTGTTAAATATTCTTTCCCTTGCTAAACCATCCTCTCCTCCATGTCCAAAGTAGTTAACCACAAGTGCACCTTTTTTAATTCCATTTATGATTTGACTCCTGACTTCAGGATACCTCTCACCACCTGATGATGTTTCTTGACTATATGCGTCTGACAAAATTTTTTTTGCATTAAAAAATGGTTTATTGGAGGTGATTAAATCTGCAATATTATTGGAGGTGGATTGAATAATATTTTCCCAGGGCTCATCAACGTCATCTGAAATTACAATAATTCTATTTCTCCAATCGTCAAATGAACTTTGATCATAGTAATTTTCAATTTTATCTACTAATGCTGTTGCTCTAGGGTTTGTGTCTGCCAAAATTCTCCCAACTGCAATGTCTAATTTATCAGAGGTGGCCATTGTACCTTCACCCAGGTCCATCATTCCAAAAAAATCATCTGACACGTAAGAACTTGACAAACTAAAGCTGTTTTGTGAATTCCAAGATGGAATTATATTGGTATTATTAGGAATTCGGTTTTTATAATCATATGATGCATCACCAAAAAGACATAAATATTTTAATGAATCATCGTTGTTGGCATTACTATAAACATATCTGATAAAGTTTCTAATTGCAGAGATGTCTTGATTACCATTATTAAACTCATTATAAATTTTTTGTAGATCTACAACTTTTACATTTAAACCATATACTTCTCTATTAATTTCTGCGAGTCGTTCGGCCTCAAAAATCATTTCTGACCTAGCTATTATTATATAATCAACAGGCTCAATTTCATTTTCATAGTTTATAAATAAGTTCTCTTTAATATTTTGATTTAAGATTTCAGGATTTCCTTCAATTATTGGATTATGATAATCAATTCCGTCAAATGCAATAAACTTATTTTCATCTGAGTAAATTGATTTAAATGAAAAATTACTTAACTGATTTGGTGAAATTTCAGAAATATTGGAAATATCAGAAATATCCCAAATACTAAATATGTTTTGAGAATTTGAAACCTCATAATTAATAATTTCAGACTCAAAATCTAAATTGTTGTTGTAAAAAATCAATTGTCCAGTATTAAAAATCAATCTTGAAAGAGCCTTAATTGAAATATAATCTAAGTAAGCAGATGAATTTGGGTTTCCATTATTATTGTAAGTCAAAGTAATATTTGCTTCTGAAGAGTTTAAATTAATATTTGAGGAATAACTATCTCCTGATGCTAAAATTGGATCTCCTATAGATCCAAAAGCCATTGTTGATAATTGGGAACCGTTTAATTGTATGGACATAGTTGTTGATATTTCCGAAGTGGCAGCCGCATAAATATTTAGTTCAACTGGTTGATCCGAAATTAAATCGTCAATTTCAAAATTGAATGATTTTGTATTTTCAAAGTCAAATCTATCCCCAAACCACCTCCTGCCAATTTTTGCGAGATTATAATCATCATTTTCATGAAACTGATAATTAGTATAAAAATTAATTGGAAATATTGATTCTCCGTTAGGCTCATTAAATTCAGTTGTCCTAAGTCCATCTTCATCTCCAACAGATAGAAAATAAGATATTTTTTCTTCAAATAAATTTAAATTGGTATTACTTTCTGCATTAAAACCCTTTGGTCCTGATGCGTAAAAAATTATGTAATCATCTGAATCAAAACTACCATCTTCCTCTCCAATAATTTTGATCGAGTTTTCAATTGGGTCAAGCATATAACTGTCTAAGTTTTGCATTGTTAACATTTCGCCACCATTGCCAAAAATTTTAATTGTTTTTGGGTCAACTAATTCACTATCAACCCCAAGATCTTCTAAAAAATCTTTATCAATTTTATGAATGCCGGACTCCCGTACAAAAAATTGATACCAATCTCCACTTCTCATTACAGATGGTTGGGTCATGCTTTTTTGAGTATCCGAATTATTTAAAAATCTGTAGCTAACATCAAAGCTTTGAACTATTTTATGATTACCATCAATGTATACTATTGGATCAACCTCTAAAAATGAAAATATTTTATTTTTAGAGGTTGAGGATTTTAGGACGATTCCTGGTTTTGTATTAAAATGTATTTTTTCCAAACCTGAGTATGAATCAACATTTATATTGGAATAACGAACATTTGTAATTTTTACAGAGTTAATATCAATTATATTCTTGTCTTCCCATTGTTTTACTATTTTAAAATGTACTCTGTAACTGTAATTATTTTTAAAATTTTTTGATTTTGGTATAACAAATGAACTTTTACCTGTTGAATAACTTTCCTCCCCTTGCCAATTTATATCGATTTTTAATGATTGGCTAGAGAAGCTAGTTGTAAATAAAATGAGACAATATAAGATTACAATTCTCATAAATCAGAAAACGTTTAAAAACAACATATATTATTTCATGATTTTAACAAAAATAATATAATAACAAGAACTAAATATCGTTTTGTAATAGAAATCAATATGATTTATATAATTGTTTAATAAGTATTAATTATTATATTTGGAAGCTATTTATGAGTAAATAATGTTTACTATGAAAAAGAAATTCAATTTTTACCTTTCCCTAGTTTTTTGCATTTTTATGCTTATCTCTTTTGAAAGCTGTAACAAGTCCCAGTTTTCTAACAACAGAAATGTGTCTTCTGCAACTGGATGGGCAATAAACTCTAAGAAAGGTGGATTCCAATACAATACAAACTTTAAAGGGCAATTAACTCCACCCAATATGGTGCTAATCGATGGTGGTACATACACTAAAGGAAGGGTTCAAGATGATCCGATGAAAGATTGGAATAACTCTGCTAATCAGCAGCATGTTCAATCATTTTACATGGACATGACTGAAGTGACTAATGTTATGTATTTAGAATACTTAGATTGGTTAAAGAGAAATCGAACTAACGAAGTTTATTTAGGAGCACTACCAGACACACTTGTTTGGAGAAATAAACTTGGTTATGCTGAAGACATGGTTAATAATTATTTAAGAAATCCTGCATTTGCCAATTACCCTGTTGTTGGAGTTAAATGGGTTCAAGCTACCGAATATGCGGAATGGAGATCAGACAGATATCAGGAATTAATTCTTGAAAGAGAAGGTTTTATTGTTAGAGACGCAAAACTTGACAGTGTTAGTAATAATAGCACTTTTAATATAGATACATATGTTATCAATCCAGAAAAAACTTATGGCGAGAATCAGGAAATTTTAAGAGGCAAAAGAAGTAGGACACCGGATTCACTTGCACCATCGACAGCAAACAGAGAATCTGGATTCATAACTCCAAAATTTAGACTTCCAACCGAATCAGAATGGGAATATGCTGCCCTTGGCTTAAAAGAAGTCAGAGACTTTAACGTTTATAGAGGAAGAAAAAAATATCCTTGGCAAGGTCAATATACGAGAACGGGAAAAAGAAAAAATTTAGGTGATCAATTAGCAAATTTTAAAAACAGTGATGGTGATTATGGGGGTATTGCAGGATGGTCAGATGATGGGGCTGATATAACAAATCAAGTTGCATCGTATGATGCAAATGCCTTTGGCCTCTATGATATGGCAGGTAATGTAGCAGAATGGGTTGCTGATGTTTACAGACCTATTGTGGATGATGAATTCAATGACTTTAATTATTTCAGAGGGAATGATTACAAAAAATTTCAGATTGGCGAAGACGGAAAAGCTAAAGTTGCTACAGAAACGCAATTCAAGGTTTTATCCAATGGTAAAAGAGTAGCCGTTGTACAACCTGGTGAACTACTCACAGAAGAACTAGACTCATCAGATGTTATGGCAAGAACACAATATGATAAAAGCTATAACATTAATTTTAGGGACGGAGACTATAGATCATCAAGAAATTACATGGTTGATAGATATAATAGAGCAGAAGATGAACAAGGTGAAACTCAGACGATGTACATGTCTCCGGATATGCAAGAAAGAGATCCAGACAAGATGGAAAACAATGCTACAACCCTAATTAGCGATCAAGTTAGAGTTTACAAAGGTGGGTCATGGAAAGACAGAGCATATTGGCTTGACCCTGCACAGAGAAGGTTTTATCCTCAAGATCAAGCTACTGACTTTATTGGATTTAGATGTGCAATGTCTAGGATTGGAGCCAAAACATTTAATTCTCAAAAAACCAGAAATTAATATCAAAAAGTTATTTAAGCTGAAGGGTCTTTTCTAACGATTAGGCCTTTTTTTTATACATTTACCTAATGTCAACTAATGAGCTTTACGAAAAATTTCTAAAATCATCTGGTGTTGTAACCGATTCAAGAAAAATAAATAAAAATTCTTTATTTTTTTCTTTAAAAGGCCCAAACTTTAATGGTAACCACTTTGCAAAATCTGCTCTTGAAAATGGTGCAAATTTCGCAGTAATTGATGAAAAAAAATATTATGATGAAAAACATAATTACATTTTGGTAAATGACTGTCTACAGTCCCTTCAAAATCTTGCAAATTTTCATAGAAAAAAACTTGACACTAAAATAATTGCAATAACAGGTAGTAATGGAAAAACTACGACAAAGGAGCTAATATACTCTGTTTTAAAAACTAAATTCAACTGCATCTGTACTGAGGGAAACCTTAATAATCACATTGGAGTCCCATTATCACTTCTTAAATTTTCCAGTGATACTGAAATTGGAATTATTGAAATGGGAGCAAATCATTTAGGTGAAATCAAATTACTTACAAAAATAGCACAACCTAACTATGGTTACATAACAAACTTTGGCAAAGCTCACTTGGAAGGATTTGGAAATGAAAAAGGTGTTATTAAGGGTAAAAGTGAATTATATGACTTTCTGAAAAGTAGCTCAGGATTAATTTTTTTTAACTCAGATGATAGTACACAAAAAACCATCCTGTGTGATTACCATAATAAATTTGGGTTTGGGCAAAAAGATGCAGATTTAAAATACTCTGTTATTTCTGAAGATCCAATAATAAAACTGAAAGTTAAAAATACAAATATTGAAAGCTCGCTTTTTGGGAATTATAATGTACAAAATATTATTTCAGCAGTTTCCATTGGAATATATTTTGGTATTGATATGCAGAAAATTAAAAGCGGTATTTCAAACTATATTTCTTCAAACAACCGATCACAAATAATCGAAAAAAATAACAATAAAATATTTCTTGATGCTTATAATGCAAACCCAACTAGTATGCTTTTGGCTATTAAATATTTTGAGAAATATAATTTAAAAAATAAAATATTAATAATTGGTGACATGTATGAGCTTGGAAAAGAAGAGAATAAATTTCATCAAGAAATTGTAGATTATTGTCAAAGCTTAAAAGTTGAAAAGGTGTTTTTAATTGGTGAAATATTTTCTAAGACACGTTTCTCAAAAAAATTCACAAGCTATTTAAATTATTTAGAACTATTGCAAAACAGGGAGTTTATGAAAATTAAAAATTGCAACATACTAATTAAAGGGTCTCGCGGAATAAAACTTGAAAAAATAGTTGATTTTATATCATAACTAATCTCCTGTAACAGTAATAATTAATCTTCTTTTTAATGCATTATTTCTATGTTCACATAGATATATTCCTTGCCACGTACCAAGTTGAGGGATACCATTTTTTACGGGGAAATTTATTGATGAACCTAATAAACTACTCTTTATATGAGAGGTCATATCATCTGGTCCCTCCAAAGTGTGTTTAAAATAATTACCATCTTCTGAAACCATTAAATTAAAATGATTTTCAAAATCCTCTCTTACTGATGGGTCTGCATTTTCATTTATCGTAAGACTAGCAGAAGTATGTTTTATAAAAACATTGACAATTCCAGACATTATGGGAAGCTCATTAATAATTTGATTACTTATGATATGAAACCCTCTTTCAAAAGGGCCTATGATAATTTCTTTTTGAAAAGTCATACTGCTAAGTAAAACAAAATTTAAGTAATAATTAACAATAAGAAAAAGGAAATACTGCCATTTGGTATTAAATTTGCAAATCCTTTTATCATGAGAAAATCTTTAGTTTCCGTTGCGTTTGGTTTTGTTTTATTGATCGTTGGCACAGTCCTTTCTAATCTAATAACTAGTTTGAATGAGTCTAAACCATCATACAATAATAATACTCTCACTTCCGTACATGTCAAGGAGGTTAGAAATAATTCAAATAATATCGAAATTGAAAGAAGTGGTAAGTTAAAATCCACCAATCGCATTAATGTTATGAGCGAGGTCCAAGGAACAAAGAAAAAAAGTACAGGTAAAAGTTTCAAGGAGGGAGAAACATTTTTCAAAGGAGAAACTCTTATTGAGATTAATTCCGATGAATTTAATTCCATTGTGAAACAGTCAAGAAGTGAATTAAAAAACTTAATTGCATCAGTACTTCCAGATATCAAAATTGATTACAATGAAAATTTCAATCAATGGAAAAAGTATTTTGATGACTTTTCGGTTGAAAATCCAATCTCTGCGATGCCTAAATCATCTTCTGAAAAAGAAAGTTTATTTTTAGTTGGAAGAGGGATTGAATCAACATATTACAAAGTAAAAAATTTGGAAGAAAGACTTTCAAAATTCAAAATTAGAGCCCCGTTTGACGGAGTTCTTGTGAATGGTAACATTTCAGATGGAGCCTATATTATTCCAAATCTAAAATTGGGTGAGTTTATTGATCCAAATAATTTTGAACTTAGTGTTAATATTCCAGTTGAACATGTAGAAAAAATTAAATTGAATCAAAGTGTATCAGTTATTTCTGACTCAAATAATGAAATTTTTGGAACAGTTAAAAGGATTAACAGAAAAGTTGATGAATCAACCCAAACAGTAAAGTTATTCATAGAATTTAATAATAAATCCTTGTTTGAAGGCAAATTCATAGAGGTTAGAATTCCAATGGGTATTATTCCTAATAGTCAATTAATTTCAAGATCCTTATTAATTAACGATAGCTATGTCTATGTTGCAAATTCAGAAAACAAAATTTCCAAAACCTATGTTGTTCCTGTCTTCTACAACAAAAAAGACGTTATCGTTACTGGTCTGAAGAACGGTTCAAGATTAATAACAACTAATGTAAGTGATATATATGAGGGTATGAAAATTAAAGTAGTTGTGAAGTGAGAGAAATTATCAAATATTTTGTTAACCACAAAATACCCGTAAATATATTAATCATCTTCTTTATAGTTTTTGGAATCGCTGGTACTCTGGCATTAAAATCCTCATTTTTTCCACTAATAAAACCAAAATATATTTCAATAAATTTTGCTCTTCCAGGTGGATCACCTAGTGAGGTTGAGGAAGGCGTAGTTTTAAAAATCGAAAATAATTTGGAGGGCATTGCAGGAATTGAGCGTGTTACATCAACTTCTAGAGAGAACTCTGGAAGTATTTTAATTGAGACCAACACTGATTATGATATCGATGCAATCATATTAGAGGTTAACAATGCAGTAGATAAAGTTTCCTCATTTCCTGTGGGGCTAGAACCTGTTATTATTTCTAAAATAGAAGAACAAGAGGCAACTGTTATATTTTCACTTACCGGAAATGATATCGACCTGATTTCACTTAAAAATATTTCGAAAAAAATAGAAAACGACTTGAGAGATATTGATGGAATATCGCAAATTAAAGTTTCTGGTTTTCCAGACGAGGAGATCGAAATTGCGATTAACGATAAAAAACTAATTGAATATGATTTGACTTTTGCAGATATCTCCAAAGCCGTTAATAGTTCTAATATTTTAATTAGTGGAGGTAATATTAAAACCAGTAGAGAAGAATATTTAATCAGGTCTAATAACAAAAATTACTACGCAAATGAGTTGAACCAAATAGTCTTAAAAAATAATAATGAAGGTGCAATTATTAGACTTGGTGATGTTGCGAAAATAAAGGATCAATTTTCAGAAACATCTAATTCAAGTTTCGTAGATCTTAAATCAGCTGTTATCATCTCTGTTTCTAGCACAAATAGTGAGGACTTATTGGATTCTGCAAAAAAAATAAATACATACATCGATGATTTTAACGAAAAAAATAATCAGCTAAAGCTTACATTGCTTAGGGATTATTCAATTGTACTTAAACAAAGAACAAACCTACTTTTAGAGAATGGAGGTATAGGGATTTTACTGGTATTAATATTATTGTCAATTTTTTTAAATATTAGGCTTGCATTTTGGGTAGCGTTCAGTATACCAATTTCGTTCTTAGGTATGTTAATATTTGCCGAACAATTTGATATTACAATTAATTTAATGTCTCTATTTGGAATGATTGTAGTCATAGGAATATTAGTTGATGACGGTATTGTAATTGCTGAAAATATATATAGACATTATGAAAGAGGTAAAACAGCTAAACAAGCAGCAGTAGATGGTACATTAGAAGTTTTACCAGCAATTGTTTCAGCCATTGTAACCACTATTATTGCCTTTTCTACTCTACTACTGCTTGATGGAGATGTGGGGAATTATTTTGGCGAAGTAGCAATGATCGTAATATTAACTCTTCTAATTTCATTAATTGAAGCTCTACTATTACTACCTGCACACTTAGCAAACTCAAAGGCATTAAGGGAAAGTAACAAAAAAAATAATAATAATTTTGATTTCTTTTCTTACATGCGAAATATTAATCAAAGAGGATATAAAATAATGAATTGGTTAAGAGATAAAATCTATACCCCATTGCTTAAATTTTCTTTAAAGTATAGATTTTTTAGTTTATCTGGTTTTATTGTTGCACTAATGCTAACAATTAGTTCTGTACAAGGAGGTGTTATTGGCCTTGATTTTTTTCCGACAATTGCAAGTGATATAGTCACAATAGATCTAAAAATGCCTTATGGGACAAACGAAAAAAAGACCGATTCAATAATTTCATATGTGGAAAGTAAAGTAATTGAGGCTGGTAAAGAGCTAGAAGAAATTTATATGAAGGATGATGAAAGAAGCCTTATAGAATACATGAATAAAAATATTGGGTTATCAGCTGATAATATGTCTATGATTGTAGGTTTCGGAGATGTTGGAGGTTCATCAACTGCATCATTGGAAGTTTATATGCTTGATAGTGAAAAAAGACCGCAATCACTAAGGGCATCAATGTTGGCGAAATTAATCAGAGAAAAGACAGGTGAAATTGTTGGTGCTGAAAAGTTTATTGTTAACGATGCTGCAAATTTTGGAGGAAGCCCCGTCTCTATATCTATTATGAGTAATAATGTGGCAGAACTAAAAAGCGCAAAAACAGAACTTGTTGAAAGATTAAAAAGCAATCCAAATCTGATTGATGTATCACATAATGATCCTGAAGGCACATTAGAAATTAATATAAAGTTAAAAGAAGATGCAAATTTAGCAGGTCTAAATCTAAGTAATGTAATGGGGCAGGTTAGATCAGCATTCTTTGGGAATGAGGTGCAAAGATTACAGAGAGGTAAAGATGAAGTTAAAATTTGGATTAGGTTTGATAAAGTATCCAGATCATCTATCCAATCTCTTGATGATATGAAGATTATTACACCCGTTGGGAGTAGAATTCCACTTAGAGAAATCGCCAGTTATGAGATAAAAAGAGGAGATGTTGCGATTAACCATCTTGATGGAAAAAGGGAAATACAAATTAATTCTAATTTAAGTGACCCAAATATAAGTGCTGCGGATATCGTTTTTGAATTACAAAATAGTCTTATTCCTGAAATTAAAAATAAATTTTCTTCGATTGACATTTCATTTGAAGGTCAATACAGAGAAGCTAACAAAACTATTAAATCAGCTTATACTGTATTTCCGTTAGCATTATTTTTAATTTTTACAGTGATTGGGTTTACTTTTAGGACTTATAGTCAACCTTTTTTGCTACTTATGCTAATTCCATTTAGCTTAACAACAGTTGCTTGGGGACACCTATTTCACGATTTTCCTGTTAATGTAATATCTCTGTTAGGAATCATTGCGCTGATTGGCATACTAGTAAATGATGGACTTGTTTTTATATCCAAGTTTAACTCAAATTTAAAAGAAGGCATGGATTTTGAAGAATCTCTTTATATAGCTGGCAGAGAAAGATTCAGGGCTATTTTCTTAACATCAGTAACTACGATTGCAGGTCTAGCACCGATTATTTTAGAAAAAAGTTTTCAAGCCCAACTGCTAAAACCGATGGCAATTTCAATTGCTTATGGAATTGGATATGCAACTCTTCTAACTCTGATTTTGTTGCCAATTTTACTCTCTTTAACAAATTCGATTAAAGTCTTACTACACTGGCTATATTATGGCGAAAAAATTGAAAAGAGAGATATTGAAGCACCTGTAATTGAACAAAAAATAAAGCAATGAAGCATAAAATTTTAATTACTGTTATTTCATTTTTTTTTTCACAGCTTAATTCACAAGAGACACTTAGCCTAGGTGATGCTACAAAAATCACGCTTGAAAATAATTTAGATATTAAAATTTTTGAAAATTTTGAAAAGATCAGTGAAAACAACGCAAGTATTCTAAATAGTGGTTATTTACCTAAAATTAACGCTAGAACTGATATTATAAAATCCAATCAAAGTGTAGAAATAAAAACCCCGTCAGGGGTGGAAGGAAGACTTGACAATATTGAAAGTGATTCTAATTCCGCTAACATTTCGATGAATTTTGTTATTGTAGATGGTATGGGCAGAAAATTCAATTACAGAAAATCTAAGGAATTATTAAATAAATCAAAATTAGAAGTTTTAGAAGTTATTGAAAATACGATTTTTCAATTGTATACCGTCTATTTTGAGGCATGTAGACTAATAGAAGAGCAGGGAATTTATTTAAACAATCTCAATATTTCAAAGACTAGGCTGGATAGAAAAATACTTGAAATGGAGTTTGGCCAATCAACAAGTCTAGAGCTATTAAATGCCGAAGTGGATTTTAAAAATGACAGTATAAACTATTTACAAACAATAAGTAATTTATCTAATGTAAAAAGTGATCTTAACTTAATTATGAATGTAGATTCAGATAAAACTTTTGAACTTGTTACAGAGATAAAATTTTTAAGTTTTGATGAATTAAACATTGCCTACTCTAAGGCAAGAGAAAATAATACATCTTTAAAAATTGATGACAAGAATGTTACTATAAGTGAAAATGAAATGAAAGCTTCAAGATCAACATATTTACCTACTATCGGATTGGTAGGGTCATACGGCTGGAATGAAAGTATAAATGATAATCCTTATGCATTTTTTAATAGAAATATCAATGAAGGGCTTTCAGGTGGAATAAATCTTTCTTGGGATATTTTCAATTCTGGTAGAAAAATAATTGCTAATAAAAATGCAAAAATAAATTATGAGAATTCAAAAATTGAGAAGGAAAGAAGAATTAATGCATTTTTCAATGAATTGAATAATCTATATCAAACCCATACCAACAATATATATATATTAGACGCTCAGGAAAAAAATCTAGAAACAAATCAGATTAACTTTGAACGAAACCTGGTACAATATAATTTAGGAGGGCTTAGCTCAATTCAGTTCAGAGATGCACAACTAAAATTACAAAGAGCTAAATTACAAAAAAACTCCGCTAAATATAACACAAAGCTTTCAGAGGTGGCACTAATGAAAATTAGCGGTCAGATTATAACAAAATCCTATAAATAATATAAATTTTACTATCCATAAAATAGTTCTTAAACCATTGTATTTGATCAATTTTTGATTTAAATCTTTGCTATAACTTTCAGTAAGCTTACTATGTATCGGCACAATAGAAAAAAAGGTCAGAAGCCATATGAAAATAAGCACAATTAATAAAAAGATTGATACTTTTTTGTCACTATTATCTAAGATCACTAATAATAATGTGCTGATCAACTCAAGAACCATCACGGGGGCTACGATAAAAAGCATTTTGTTAGTATAACTCTTATGAAAATCAGAAAAAATACTCGGATTTATTAACCTAAATGAAGGGTATGTAATAAAATGGGTTATAAGTGAAACACCTACCATTATTAGGTTCGTAATTAAAGAAGTTAAAATAATAATTTTCATGAAATTAGTTAAACAAAAAAAGCGCCAAATGGCGCCTTTTCTATAATTTAAGTGAATTATAGTTTACTCAGTTATGGCTGGTTTAGTTGATTCTTGAACAAAACCAGTCAAATCAAACCAATCTCCGCCTCCAACAATCTTTCCGTCTTGGAACGCCATTGTATGATAAGAACCAAGATTAAATTCATTACCAGTTTCAGTGTGAACACCGGTCCATGAGCCATAGACTCTGATACTACCATCATTTTGTAAAGACAGAGTATCAACACCAGGTAACCAATAATTTGCTTCAAAATTTATATTATCATATAAATCCTGATACATTTTAATATAGCCTAATTGGGTTTCTTTATTTATCATGCCCTCTCCATATTTAGGACTAGTCCATTGAAGATCATCAGAAAGCATATTTACCATTGCTTCAAAATTTTCCTCTCCGTGAAGTTGGAAGAATTTTTGTCCAAGTTTAACGTTATTTTCAAACTCTGGATGTTGGACGCTACCAGTACAAGATGCTAAAATTAAGGTTAACATCATTAAAACAAAATTTTTCATATCTAATTATTTTATGCTAAATCTACAACTTTTATTAATAAATACAATAAAAGATTGGTTATTGTATTGTAGGTCATACTGGATTCGAAATTACCTCTTAAGCTAATCATTACCAATAGCTTAATTTTTTAGGGTGTTCCCCAAGGGAACACTTTATGTTACCATCAGTATCACTTTCCTTTAAACTAAACCAATGAAAATTAATTTGGACAGATTCTGTCCACATTTATTTATATTTGGACTTGAAAAAAATTATATGTCAAATAAAGTACCTGTCGTAATTTTAAATGGATTTCTTGGATCCGGAAAGACTACAATGTTTAAAAGTCTTTTATCTCAGTGTATAAATAAAAATATAGTTGCTTCTGCAATTGTAAATGACATGAGTGAACTTGATGTTGATGGGGAATTAATTTCTAATATTTTAGAGGAAGATAATTCACAAATATTTAATTCTATTTCTTCATGTGTATTAAGTAGTAAAAAGGGAATAAAAAAACTAGATCAATCAATATTAAATTCAATTGAAAATAATCCTGAGGTAATTATAATTGAAACATCTGGGAGCTGTCACCCGATGCCTTTGATAAAATACTTTAAAGGTCATGACAAAGTTAAACTAACAGGTGTCTTTGTTTTGTTAGATAGTCAAATGATAACTCATGATTTTAATTGTGGAATAAATCTTATCCCTGAAATGCAGCAAAATATGATTGATAATATTAGAGGTCCTATTAACTTACTTGTAGAACAAATATTATTTAGTAGCAATATAATTCTTACCAAAACTGACAAAGTTGATGACAATGATATTCAAGAAATATGTAATCAGGTCAAACAAATAAACCCGTATGTACTTATAAATTCAGTCGTTCATGGAAATCTTTCAATTGAATTTTTATTTAATCTAAAGGAGTATAACTATTTTAATGTTGCCAAACTATTCAATGAATTACAGCCAATTTTAGATCAAGAAGAAAAAATCGATAAACCTTATAATTTGGCCTCAAATGTTATTAAAGATGATAGACCATTTCATCCTGAAAGACTGTGGCGAGTTTGTCATAAATTTCTTGACAAGAGAATATATAGAAGTAAAGGGTTTTTTTGGCTTGCTAGCAGAAAGAGCCAGTCATTGCTTTGGAATCAGGCAGCATCAGGAATAAACCTTGAACTTGTTGGCACCTGGCGTGCTTCAATTTTGGAGGATGAACAAAATAACCTTTTACCTGAAGAATTAAAGGCACTCAAAGAAATTATTTCAAATCAAAAAGGACGTTTTGGAGATCGTTGTTGCGATATAACAGTTATAGGAGATAAAGATCATATCGATAGATTTACTGATAAATTAAAATCGTGTTTTTTGACAAAGGAAGAAATTCAAAAGTGGAGAAATGGTTACTCCTTTAAAGATCCGTGGCCAAAAAAAATTGTTCGACTAAAATCACATCACTAGTTCGATTCGAACATTTGGGAACACTTTTTACTTTTGTAAAGCGTTGATAATCAGTGTATATTTTTTTGTGGGTCATACTGGATTCGAACCAGTGACTTCTACCCTGTCAAGGTAGCACTCTGAACCAACTGAGTTAATGACCCATTATATTTCTAAAATAAATAATATCTTTAGAAATATAAACTATTTACTATGAGAAGTTTTTTATTTGCCTTATTTATTTTATTGATTTTTTCATGTGAATCAAATGAAAGTTCTGAGCCAGAAAGCTTCCAAGTGGTGATTGTTGCTAGTCCTGGCGGATCTGTTTCAACCAGTGGTGGTAATTATCAACTTGGAGACCAATTCACGGTAACGGCTATTGCGAATGATGGTTATATTTTTACTGGTTGGTCAAATGGACTTGCTGAACCTGAAATAACCATTACTGTTACGGAAAATCTTACAATCACAGCAAACTTTTCACCGATTACCTATTCATTCTTTGAAAACCTTAGCAACTTAAATAAAAGAACCTCGTGGTACTCGAATAATCTTGGCTTTAATAAATTTTATAAAGAAATGTATGATTTAACTAATTCCAATTTTCAATGTTTAAAAATTATAAATGAACAATTATTTCTTTCAGATGATTGCTACGGAAATGATAATGAATATTTTAAGGAAACTGGTGGTTACATTCATCATGACTTTGATAAAGATGGGAATTTAGATTTATGGCAACATTTTATGAAAAGTCCTTGGCCCCAAGATGAGATTGGAAAAGATTTTTACTCAGATAATTTGACTATGTCAAATTCATCATATGATGTGTTAAATTCACTTACTCAGATCAGAACTCAACTTTTGGCTGACGTAAACCAAGATGGTTATAATGAAATTGTATTGTTTTCATCAGGAGTTGATGCACCACCTTTTCCTGGAGATTCACTTGCAATTTTTTATCCAAACTCAAGAGAATACCAATATTTTTTAACAGACAATATTGGATATATGCATGGCGGAGCTTTAGGAGATATTGACAATGATCTTGACCTAGACATAATCACTTTTTTTAATTATAGTCAAGTTAGTTTAAGCCATACTCCTATTGCTCTGATAAATAACGGAAATGGTGAATTTGAATTAAATTATAACACGTTTGAATCAAATGTAATTGGGAATTATTACACAACACAAATCTTTGACATTAATAATGATGGATTTCTAGATATTTTCTACTCCGGGAATAATTTTTCAGATGATGTCTTGCTAATTCTTTACGGAAACAACGAAGAAAAATACGATATGTCTAATTCTCAATTAATACTATTAACAGAAGATACAGGTGGAAATATTGCATTAGATATAGATTTCTATGACTTTAATTCTGATGGATTAACAGATTTACTTTTGAATATGGTTGGAGAAGGCTATAATTCATCGTCTATTCAGCTATATATTAATGACGGGGGAAACTTTACTAATAAAACAACTGATTATTTAGACCATTTTAATTTTTACGGAAATAATAACTGGATTAAATGGTTGCATTTATATGACATTGATTTTGACGGGGATATTGATATAGTAGCTGATGGTCTTTATACAATGTCAGAGCCATTATATTGGGAAAATATAGATAATTCTTTTTATGTTAGAACAAATTAAATTTTTTATAAAATGATACAAATTTTAATAACTGGGGGGACATTTGATAAAAGCTATAATCACATCAGTGGAGATTTATTTTTTGAAAAAACTCATATCCCAGAAATGCTAGAAAGAAGTAAGTGTCGTTTAAATGTTGATGTTAAAACACTAATGATGATTGACAGCCTTGAAATAACTCAAAAAGACATTGAAAAAATAATTGAAGAATGCAAAAAAACTAAATCTTCAAGAATTGTTATTACTCATGGTACAGACACTATGGTAAATACAGCAAAAAAAATTTCAGAAAAAATTAAAAACAAAACCATTGTTTTAACTGGGGCAATGATACCTTATGCATTTGGAAGTTCCTCAGATGGATTTTTTAATCTTGGTAGTGCATTGTCTTTTGTCCAAACACTTAAAAATGGTGTATATATTGCTATTAATGGTCAATATTTTGATTATGATAAGGTTGAGAAAAATAAATTAAAAGGATACTTTGAAAAAAAATAATTTATATATTGAAAAATAAATAATTTAAATTAAACAAAATGAAAAAAATTCTATTAGCAATAATGATATTCCCGTTATTATTTACTTCATGTGAAGAATGTGATTGTGGAGTTAACGGAGCAACTATTATTGATTATTCCCCGCTTGAGGAAAAGGCTCAGATTATGAAAACCGCATTTGAAAATAAGGATGTTGAGACAATGTTAGAGCTATTCACTGATGATATGGAGTGGGTTTTTCCAAATGGTGAAAAATTTGAAGGAAAAGAAGAAGCTAGACAAGGTTTCAATTATGTTTTCAGTTTATGGGATGAAATGAAAATGGACTCTGGTGGTGATGAAGAGCCCCCAATTATTCTTGCAACTTCTGGAGAGCAAGGACAATTTTTAATGAGATGGTCTCCGTACTCTTACAAGTCATTTTCTGGTGAAGAGTACACTATCAGAAATCATTCAGTATTATGGTTTAATGATGACGGAATGATAAAGGGAGCCTACAATTATTATGATCGAAAGGAGATATCTAAAGCTTATGAAGATGACCCTATTGACGAAATTGAAGATTAAGCAAAAAATTAAAACCTCACGAAAGTGGGGTTTTTTTGTTTAGTGCCTTTAACCTTTTTATTAAAGGTGGATGTGAGTAATGAATAAAAACATACAATGGATGTGGGTAAAGATTTGATAAAGAATCAACCGAAAGCTTTTTTAACGCTAAACTTAAAGCATTTCCATCATAGGTATCCCTAGCATATTCATCAGCTTCAAATTCATTTTTTCTACTTAAAATATTCATAAAAATTCCGGTAATTAATCCAATAGGGGAATACAAAAAACTAAATGCAATAATTCCAATATGAAAATTCATAGTTAAAGATCCTAATGAGTTAGCAATTAAATCATATTGCATGCAGATTTCAAATAAATAACACATTATGCCCAATTGAACTATTGTTATAATCATAGAATATAAAATATGTTTCTTCTTATAATGTCCGACCTCGTGTGCAAGTACAGATACTAACTCCTCATCAGTATGTTTCTCAATTAAAGTATCATATAAAGCAATTGTCTTTCTTGGACCAAGTCCGCTAAAAAAGGCATTTGCCTTTGATGAACGTTTAGAACCATCAATTACAAAAATATTTTTTAGAGAATATCCGACTTTTTTAGAATAAGCTTCAATTTTTTTTCTTAGCTCTCCATCTTCCAAAGGGGTTAATTTATTAAAAATGGGAACGATTAAATCTGCATAGAACATGTTTA
>CABYEA010000015.1 GCA_902517895.1 uncultured Bacteroidota bacterium | reverse complement strand
GGATATTTATCACCATATTTTGTCACTAATGCAGATAAAATGATTACAGAATTGGAAAACCCCTATATTTTATTATTTGATAAGAAAATATCAAATCTACAAGAAATTTTACCAATATTAGAACCCGTCTCTCAATCAGGAAGATCTCTATTAATAATAGCTGAAGATGTAGAAGGGCAAGCTCTTGCAACATTAGTGGTAAACAAATTAAGAGGTGGTTTGAAAATTGCAGCGGTTAAAGCTCCTGGTTTTGGAGATAGAAGAAAAGCAATGCTTGAAGACATTTCAATTCTAACTGGAGGAACTGTTGTTTCTGAGGAAAGAGGTTTTTCGTTAGAAAATGCAGATTTATCTATGCTAGGTACTGCAGAAACTATTACAATTGATAAAGACAATACTACTATCGTAAACGGCGCAGGTAAAGCTTCTGAAATCAAGGCTAGGGTAAATCAAATAAAAGCACAAATTGAAACCACAACAAGTGATTATGACAAGGAAAAACTGCAAGAAAGGCTTGCTAAATTAGCCGGTGGAGTAGCGGTTTTATATGTGGGTGCAGCTAGTGAAGTTGAAATGAAAGAGAAGAAAGACAGAGTTGATGATGCACTACATGCAACACGAGCAGCAGTTGAAGAAGGTATTGTTGTCGGTGGTGGAGTTGCCCTTGTAAGAACAAAAGATAAATTAGCTAAAATTAAGTCTGAAAATGCTGATGAAAAAACAGGAATTCAGATTGTTGAAAAAGCTATTGAGGCTCCAATTAGAACAATTGTTGAAAATGCTGGTGGTGAAGGGAGTATTGTTATTTCAAAGGTTTTAGAAAGCAAAGATAGTATTGGATACGATGCTAAAAACGAAGAATATGTGGATATGCTTAAAGCAGGAATTATCGATCCTAAAAAAGTAACACGAATTGCATTAGAAAATGCTGCATCTGTTGCTGGTATGATTTTAACAACTGAATGTGCAGTTGTTGATATTAAAGAAGAAACACCTGCTCCTATGCCACCAATGGGTGGTGGTGGAATGCCAGGAATGATGTAAAATATTTCAGAATAAAAAAAAGAGCTGTTTTAATAAACAGCTCTTTTTTTTATTGATGATTTTTTACAACCTCCTCGTCTCGATACTTACAACACATATCAAGCTTATTATAAGCTTCATCAGTAGCAGTTTCTAATTTTGTATCATGACCAATCGAAGCAACTTTTTTATGTATTTCATCTAATGATATTTTTTTTTCATTAAAAATAACCTTAAGCATTCTATTTTCTTTGTTCCAATCGGCCATCTTGATTCCTTTAGTAGCCAAACAATTTGACTCTATTCTCTTTTCACACATTCCACAAACACCATCTACAAAAATCATTTGGGATTTAGTTTGAGAGAAGCTAATAGAGAAAAATAATATCATTACAACTAACAGATGATTTGTTTTCATAATTATTAAAATTTATTTTATATAATATCTAAAACCAATATAAGTCATTCGACCAAAAATTGGACCATACACATAGGTTGCATCAAAATATTGACCAAAAGGGTCGTCAGATGCTATAATTGTATTTTCTTGTCTGTAATTTGTTAAATTTTCAACACCTAAATATACCTGAAAAGATTCACTAAAAGCTCTGGTTATCTGGGTATTAATTAAATTTAATCTCTCAGAAATATTTGGCAGCCTGTACTGCTGTGGATTATCTTGCATAGATGGTATTCGTTGTTCCCCAACATGATTAAATGTAAAATCATATTTCCAACTCCTACCCTTTTCATTTGTGGTTCCATTGTAGGATAAATTAAAAAACAGTCTATCCGATGGAGTCAAAGGATTTTTTAATCTTCCGTGTGAAATATAGTCTGTTTCAGCAACAGTATTTTTATAAGCAAACAGTAAATCAACAGAATTTGATAGGTTATAAGAAAGTTGAGCTTGAAAACTATTTGAATAACTTTTACCGGTCAAATTATAGAAATTAATTAGTGATGGAGTTTCCCAATCTGTTACTACTTTATTTTGAAAATCTGTTATATAATAGTCTAATATCAATTGAGATTCTCGATTAAATAATTTAAAACTATTTATTATTGATAATCCATAATTCCAAGCCTGGTCGGCTTTCATAGTCGAAAAATCCGTAGGGGTTGAATTTTCAGTAAAAATAATTTCTCTTGAACTGTAAAATAATTTTTGGTTTTCAGAAAAGATATTTGCTACACGTGTTGCTTTACCAAAAGATAGTTTGATAGTAGACTTTGCAAATGCTTGATATTTCATGTGAAATCTTGGTGAAATAAAATTTCCAATTTTATTGTGATTGTCAAATCTTAAACCAGCTGATAAATTTATTTTATCTAGATCATCGTAGTTATATTCAAAATATGCCCCAATTGACTTTTCAGTCCTAGAAATATCAAAATTATTAAGGCTAAGATTATTATTGAATATTAATTCATCATACTCATCATATGTCAGAGAGATACCAGTTTTAATTTTACTTCTTGTATCACCAATAATGGAATTATATACTAGATTTGAGTAAATACTTGTTTGCTTAGTGTCATGGTTTCTATTTCCGAAAGATGAACCCATATCAATTCCAGTGTATGCAAATTGAAGTCCTAAAGATCTATAAGTAATTAGCGGGTCTACATATCCGAATTTAAAATTTGTCTTTAGAATTTCTGAGTCAGTTTTCCCTCCCCAATAACTTTGATTTTCAGGAAAAATTATCCCATCAATATATTCATTTTGCCCATAAACTCTCTCGTCAAAAACATAATTGAAATCAAAGAAACCCACCAGACCCTTTTCTAGGTTTGTATATTGAAACCTATTCAGAATATTCAATTGTTGTCCGGTAGGACTATCTCTAAAACCATCGTTATTATTGTCTGCACTGTTGTCTTTTTTATTAACATGAAAGTACAAACCATGATCAAGTTTATTATTAAGGTTGGAGGTGTAATGAGCATTTAATTCATAACGCTCCATTAAATTAGCAAAAAGATTTAAAAAAAACTTGTCGTCTGTCAAAGGCTTTCTTAGCTCAGCGTTAATTTGTCCAGAAACACTTTCATATCCGTTAACCACACTGGCTGACCCTTTTGCGACTTGCAAACTTTCAATCCAAGTTCCGGGAATAAATGTTAGTCCGTAGGACTGAAGTGACCCTCGAATAGAAGGAATATTTTCAATAGACATTAAAATATTGGGGGTACTAAGACCCAGCATATTTATTTGCTTTCTTCCAGAAATCGCGTCAGAAAAGTTAACATCAATTGAAGGGGTCGTTTCAAAACTTTCAGCGAGGTTGCAGCATGCAGCTTTTAATAATTCTTCTGATGAAATATTTATAATATTTGCAGAACTTAAGAGGGAAACTGAAGATGATTTTGAATTATATTCTAATGAAACCTCATCCAATTCTGTATCAGATATTAAAAAAATCTTAGGGTTTATTGAGCTAACACTTAATGTATCATTTTTATAACCCACATAACTAACGATATAGTTTTTTAAATTATTTGGATTAGATAAAATAAAATTTCCCTCCATGTCTGAAGTAGTTCCGCCTGAATTATCACTCCAAATAATATTTGCGCCAATAATCGGCACTTTTTTATTATCAATTAACTCTAAAACTTTTCCCTTTATATCCTGAGAAATAGTAAGATTGGAAACAAATAATAAAAAAAATAATATTAATAACCTTTTGCACATATTGTTAACAAAATTGGATTCTTTACACAAAAATAAAGATAAATCAATTATCAATTTATTTATTTTTGAAATTGTGAATAATTTAGAAATTAAATCTGCTTTAATATCTGTTTTTTCAAAAGATGGACTTAGACCAATCGTTGAAGAATTAGTTAAAAATGAAGTCAAGCTGTATTCAACTGGGGGAACTTATAAATTTATATCCGATCTTGGACACGATGTCACAGAAGTTGAAAATATTACAGACTACCCATCTATTTTTGGAGGAAGAGTAAAGACATTACACCCTAAAATTTTTGGTGGAATCCTTTACCGAAGAAATAATGAAAATGATATTGGCGAAAAAGACAAATATAAAATTCCAAATATTGATTTAGTAATTGTCGATTTATATCCTTTTGAAGAAACGGTTAGAAGCGGTGGTAATGAGTCAGAAATAATAGAAAAAATTGATATTGGAGGTATCGCTTTAATAAGAGCCGCGGCTAAAAATTTTAATGATGTTGTTTGTATTTCATCTGTTAAAGATTATACGACATTTTTAAATATATATATTAAAAATCAAGGTAATCTCAATTTGGATGAACGAAAACAATTTGCCAGAAAATCTTTTCAAACTTCATCAAGCTATGATAAAGCAATATTCAATTATTTTGATGCATCTGAAAGCCTTAGTTTAAGATACGGAGAAAACCCCCACCAGGATGGAGTATTTTCTGGAAAAATAAATGAAATTTTTACAAAACTTCATGGTAAAGATCTTAGTTATAATAATTTATTGGATATTGATGCTGCTATGGATCTGATGTCTGATTTTAAAGATGACAAACCTACTTTTGCAATTTTAAAACACAATAATGCCTGCGGAATTGCCATTAGAAATAATGTCAAGGAAGCATACGAAAATGCATTAGCGGCTGACCCAGTTTCTGCGTTTGGAGGTATTTTAATTTCGAATTCTAAAATTAATTCAGAAGCAGCAGAATCTATTAATTCTTTATTTTGTGAGGTTGTTATATCTCCTGATTATGATTTTGAAGCATTAGAAATATTGAAAGGAAAAAAAAATAGGATCATTTTAAAGCTGAATTCCTACCCTTTAAAAAATAAACTTATAAGATCTTGTTTAAATGGAACTTTGATTCAAACTAATGATAATATTACAGATAGCAAAGAAATATTAACTTACCCGACTAATATTAAACCTGACGAGGATCAAATTGAAGATTTATTATTTGCTTCCAAAATTTCTAAAAATACTAAATCAAATACAATTGTATTAGTTAAAAACAAACAACTTCTAGCTTCAGGAACTGGCCAAACTAGCAGGGTTGATGCTCTAAATCAAGCTATTGAAAAAGCCAAAAAGTTTGGGTTTGATTTAAATGGCGCATGTATGGCTAGCGATGCGTTTTTTCCTTTTCCAGATTGTGTTGAAATAGCTCATAAAAAAGGTATAAATTCTATCATTCAACCGGGTGGGTCAATTAAGGACAATTTGAGTATTGAATATTGTGATAATAATAATTTAGCAATGGTCTTCACTGGTGTAAGACATTTTAAACATTGATATTGATTTATTGTTTTTTTATTCATAGATTTACATAGCAGGCCTTAGTATTAATAACTTTATTTTTTTTCTTTTAACCCTATGGGATTTTTTGACTTTTTAACTGAGGAAATTGCAATTGATTTAGGAACTGCTAACACTCTTATAATTCACAATGATAAAGTTGTTGTTGATAGCCCATCAATTGTTGCAAAAGATAGGGTTTCTGGTAAAATTATTGCTGTAGGAAATGAAGCAAATTTGATGCAGGGTAAAACTCACGAAAACATCAAAACTATCAGACCGCTAAAAGACGGTGTTATAGCCGATTTTGATGCCTCTGAACAAATGATAAATCTGTTTATTAAAAGTATTCCTACCCTGAAAAATAAAATCTTTTCACCCTCTTTAATCATGGTAATATGTATTCCCTCAGGTATTACCGAAGTTGAAATGAGGGCAGTAAAAGAATCCGCAGAAAGAGTAAACGGTAAGGAGGTCTATTTAATTCATGAACCAATGGCAGCTGCGATTGGAATTGGAGTAGATATAATGCAACCTAAAGGAAATATGATTATTGATATTGGAGGAGGTACTACTGAAATAGCTGTTATTGCTCTTGGGGGTATTGTTTGCGATCAATCTTTAAAGGTTGCTGGAGACGTGTTTACCAATGACATAATATATTATATGAGAACTCAACACAACCTATATGTTGGTGATAGAACCGCAGAAAAAATTAAAATTCAAATAGGTGCTGCCACTGAGGATTTAGATGATCCGCCTGATGAAATGAGTGTTCAAGGCCGTGATTTATTAACGGGTAAACCTAAACAAATTGAAATCTCATACAGAGAGATAGTTAAAGCACTTGAAAAATCAATTCTTAGGGTTGAAGACTCAGTTATGGAAACTTTATCAAAAACACCTCCTGAACTGGCTGCTGATATTTACAACACAGGAATGTACTTAGCTGGAGGAGGCTCAATGCTTAGAGGATTGGACAAAAGACTATCAAAAAAAACAGATTTACCAGTATATATTGCTGAAGATCCATTAAGGGCTGTCGTTAGAGGGACTGGTATTGTACTAAAAAATATTCCGAAATATAAAAGTGTTCTCATAAAATAGTTAGAAGTATATGCAACGAATTATTTATTTCTTAATTAGAAATAAGGATTTTATTTTATTTCTTTCGTTGCTAACTATTTCACTTTCAATTAATATTAACTACAACGAGTACAATAAGAGTAAATTTCTAAACTCCAGTAATTCTTTATTTTCATCTCTTTATGATACCAAATTGATAATTTCAAAATATTTTAATTTAGAATATCAAAATAAATTACTAGCTGAAGAAAACAGAAATTTGAGATTTCTAGTCTATAACTCTAGAAATGAACAAATAAAAGAATCAGACCTGCTTAAAATAAATTTCAATGTAACTTCAACATCAGTCATAAAAAATAGTTATTCATACTCCAATAACTTTGTAACGATCAATGTTGGAGAAAAGGATAGTATTGAGATTGACAACGGAGTAATTTCGTCTATTGGGGTTGTTGGTATTATTGATAAAATATCTCCCAACTATTCAAGGTTTATTTCTATTTTGAATACTAATTTTTTACTTAATGCAAAATTTAAAAAATCCAATTACTTTGGTGTCCTTTCATGGAATGGAATAAATATTAATAAGGTTCAATTAAAAGATGTACCAAAACAAGCAAATGTTTTAATTGGAGATACGATTGTTACTGGTGGTAATTCATTGATTTTCCCAAAAGGAATTTTAATTGGATATGTAGACTCTTTTAAATTAGATAATTCAGAAAATTATCTTGAATTAGAGATAAATTTGGCAACCGATATGACTAACATTGAAAATCTTTATGTTTTAAAGAACAATAACATTAAAGAAATAAATTCATTGGATGAATAAAGTAATTTTTAATATAATTTTAGCGCTAATTTTAATTCTGTCTCAGGGTTTATTTTTTAATAACATCAATTTCTTAGGTTCAATTAATCCCTTTGTATACATATTTTTCATTGCATACTTCCCATTAAAAAACAACAGAATATTCTTTATTTTTTGTGCATTCATTTTTGGACTAATGATTGATTTTTTTTCTGATACACATGCTATTCATGCAGCTGCCAGCTTAACAATTGCATATCTCAGACCTTATTTTTTAAAGCTATATTTTGGTATGGCGTATGAGCATCAAGTTGTAAAATTTAATTCGATTGAATTAAAGCAAAATTTATTTTATCTTCTTTCAATTATTCTAATTCATCATTTGATTTTATTTAGCATGGAAATATTTGACATTTCTAAAATATCATTAGTTATAAAAAACACTTTCAACACAGCAATATTCACATTTATTGCTGTTTACATTCTTTTTGAACTAATAATTAAAAGGGCTAAATGAGAAAGATTCTTTTATTTCTTATTGTCATCACCACATCTGTGGTTTTTATACTAAGACTTTTTTATCTGCAAGTTTATAACTCGGAACCGTATTCTATTTATGAGGATAATGCAGTTAGAAAAGTTTTAACATACCCCAAGAGAGGCTACATCTACGATAGAAATAATCATTTGCTTGTATCAAATCAACCATCTTATGATGTTATGATTATTCCAGGACTAGTAAAAGAACTTGACACATTAGAATTTTGTGATTTATTAAAAATTTCAAAAACATATTTTTACAATAAAATTGAAAGGACTTCACAATACTCTAGAAGACTACCCTCTGTGTTTCTGGCTCACCTTTCAAAAGAGGATTATGGTTTTCTTGCTGAAAAAATTAGAAAATTTGACGGATTTTACATTCAGAAAAGAAATTTACGTCAATACAACACAAAAATAGGTGCTAATGTATTGGGATATGTGGCCGAGGTAAATAGGTCTAATTTGGAAAAAGATAATTACTATTCACAGGGAGATATAATAGGCAAACAAGGCGTGGAATTATCTTATGAAAAATATTTAAGAGGTGAAAAAGGAATAAAATTTATACAAAAGGACAGATTTAACAGAGATATTGGGAGTTATAATGATGGCTTAAATGATAAAAATTCAATAGCTGGAAATGATCTAATTATAACAATTGATTCCGAACTTCAAGAATATGGCGAGCTATTAATGTCAAATAAAAAAGGGGCAATAGTCGCTATAGAACCAAGTACTGGTGAATTATTATCATTGGTTTCTGCCCCATCCTATAACCCTAATTTACTTGTAGGGAGGGAAAGATCCAAGAACTATTTTGAACTGTACAAAGACAGTATTTACAAGCCACTTATAGATAAAGGCCTCTTGTCTACATTTCCCGCCGGATCTCCATTCAAAGTAATTGTAGGTTTAATCGCTTTACAAGAAAATGTGATTAATGATAAAAAAACAATCTTCTGTGGTGGAGAATATATTTATGGTAGAAATAAAAAATCAATGAAATGCCATTGTGGTGGTGGCTATCGAAATATATATAATGCTATTTCTGAGTCCTGTAATTCTTATTTCGCTGATGCCTATAGAAATACCATAAATAAAAATAAAAATATTTCGGAAAACTTTGATATGTGGAGCGAAGAAGTAAAAAGCTTTGGTCTAGGAAATTATTTAAATAACGATTTACCTATCGGAAAAAAAGGAATGATACCAACTTCTGAATTTTATGATAGATGGTATCCTGACTTTAAATGGGGTCCAACGACTAATCTTTCAAATTCTATAGGTCAAGGAGAAATACTTGTAACTCCAATTCAACTAGCAAATATGATTGCTGCAGTTGCAAATAAAGGCTACTATTATACGCCTCATATTATTAAACAAATTCAAGGGGACTCAATACCATTGAGATTTAGGCAGAAAAATATTATTGAAATTGAAAGAAAACATTTTGATATTGTAGAAGTCGGTCTATCAAAAGTTTACAAAAGTGGCACAGGTAAACTTTTAAAAATTCCAGGAGTTGAAATTTGCGGTAAGTCGGGAACAGCGGAAAATTTTACAAAAATAAACGGAAAAAAAACACAGCTAACTGATCATTCCATATTCGTAGCATATGCTCCAAAAAATGACCCGCAAATTGCAATTGCTGTTTTAGTGGAAAACGGATACTATGGATCGACTTGGGCTGGACGTATTTCCAGCCTTATGATTGAAAAATATTTAAAGGGGCGTATAAGTAATAAAAGAATTGAAAAACTTGTTGTAAATAAAAGCTTAGATTACGAATATAAAAAACCGTTCTCTAACAAACCCTTTAAAATTAACAATTTGTGATTGGTCAAAGAAAAAATATACTCAGACTTGACTGGGTAATAATTCTAATATACTTTTTATTATTGGGATTTGGAATTGGGAATATTTTATCATCAAGCGTTTCCGGTCAGGAAATAAATATTTTTGATTTTTCAACTCTTTATGGTAAACAATTTATTTACGCTATAATTTCTGTGTTTGCAGGATTTATTGTAATATCAATTGAGGTAAAATTTTACGAAAGGTTTTCCAGTATTTTTTATATTCTGTCAATTATAATTTTGTTTTGTCTATTCTTTTTTGGAAAAAGGGTAAATGGCGCACTTTCGTGGTTTTCAATAGCCAGTTTTAATCTACAGCCGAGTGAATTTGTTAAGATAACTGTTGCTTTAGCAGTTTCAAAATATATAAGTGATTTTCAAACTGATTTAAAAAACACTATTGACCAGTTTAAGTTATTTCTAATCATATTAATACCAATAGTTATTATAATTTTTCAGAACGACACAGGCAGTTCAATTGTTTTCTTATCGTTATTTTTTGTTTTATATCGTGAAGGGATATCTCAAAATTATGTAAAATCTATTTTTAGCATTATAATACTTTCAATATTATCTTTAAAGGTTTCAGCACCTGTAACAGCTGTTATATCAATTTTATTAATTATTTTTTATTACTCATTCAAAAAAAAAGTCAGAAATAAAATTATTAAAATTATTTCGGTATCATTCTTATGCTTTGTAACATGCTTTGGTACAATATTCACTTATGAAAATATTCTAAAAAACCATCAACAAAATTATATAAAGGTGTGGCTAAATTTAGAGAAGGATCCAGAAAAAATTAGGCAAATGGAAAGAACGATTTTATATAATTTAAATGAATCAAAAAAAGCTATTAGCTCTGGGGGAATTTCAGGAAAAGGTTATTTAAAAGGAACTAGAACAATGGGTAATTTTGTTCCAGCTCAACATAGTGATTATATTTTCAGTACTGTAGGGGAAGAATGGGGGTTTTTAGGTAGTGTATTTATAATTATATTATATACAATTTTAATTACTCGGATAATTTATTTGTCTGAAAATCAAAAAAATAAATTTAGCAGAGTATATGGATATTGTACTGCATCAATATTATTTATTCATTTTTTAATAAACATTGGAATGGTTCTCGGTCTTACACCAACTATAGGAATTCCACTTCCTTTTTTAAGTTATGGTGGTTCTAGTCTAATAGCATTTACTCTTCTATTATCAATATTTGTAAGACTAGACGGAAATAAAAAAAATGAATGGTAAAACTATTTTTTTAATTCTAATTTTTCTGCAAAGTAATCACAAAAATCCAGCATAGTTTGTGACATTTTTTCGTCTTGGGTAGCTCTCTTATAAGTGGCTGACATACTTGTAAGTATTTGATAAAAGAAAATTTTCATTTCATCTAATGGCATATCCTTGGTCCAAAGGTCAATTCTTAAACTTTCTTTTTTTGTTGAATCCCAAACAGACACAAATGTAGCTTTAGTTTGGCTATTTTCTATTCCAGCATCAGTAGCAGACCAAAAGATGTTTTCGGGTATTTTATTATCGTCTAATTCTACTACAATTTCAATTTTAGATTTTTTATTTTTCATTATTTTTGAGGCTTATATTTTGAATTATTATAAATTTGTATTGGGCTAGTGATCAGCATTTCATTTAATGATGTATCATTGTTTTTCATATAAGACTTAACTACTTGCCAACCTATATATTTACCAATCATTTCTGAAGATTCATTGTCTATTTCTAAGTAAAATCTTGAGAATGGAGAATCATTAATAAATCGGTTCTCTAAATTATTATCGGGATTAAATAAAATATTATTTTCAATAAAATAAGTCCACACAAAATATTCATTTTCTTTTGCCCATTTTATTTTTTCTTTTGAATAACCAATTTTATATCTATCTTCTATATTTAAGGAAAAATCTTTATAATATAGAACCTTTCCATGGAAAATGATTTTATCCAGGAATGTGTAAAATTCAATTCTTGGTATAATACCAAAAGCGAATTTTTCTGCAATATCAGAGAATAAATTAGGAATTGTAAAATCTTCTTTTATATAGTCTGGAATTCCATCATAAAATCTGTGATCAGACCCTAAATAATTATCTAATCCAATTAATAATAGAGAATCTGCAAGTATAACTTTATTTGTGTAGTCAATATCTGTATTAACAGTGATAACCTTTGGTATTATGAATTTATTGTCAAGCTCTTTATGTCTTTTAAAAAATTCGAAAAGGCCTCTTTTAAGAAAAATTACTGATTCGTATTGCATAAGGATTTCATCAAAAATTTCAAGCTGAATAGGGTCTTTAAGCCTGTTTAACCATACTGAATCAGGATATGAATCTGGGAAAAAGAAAGGGTACTTATTTTTAATTTGAGTTAAATCACTTGGGTTTGAATTGTAAAATACTTTTTCAAATCTTTCTATCTCTATCTCATTATCTTTTGAAGTAACTTTTTGATCACAAGATATCCAGAAGAAAAAAAATAAAATCATTAATATTTTTTTTGTGTGCTTTAAAAAAGAAATTGACATAAGTTTGTTTTATTTTTGCAATACAAATATAATATACTTTCGAGCTAATTTTGTTAAATGAAAACATTTGAAACGGTAAAATTTATAGTAGATTGGATAAAAAACTATAAAGAAACTCATAATTTAAATGGATTAGTTGTTGGGGTCTCTGGAGGCATTGACTCAGCTTTAACCTCTACTCTATGTGGTTTATCAGGAATAAAAACACTATGCCTTAATATGCCAATCAAACAAAATGAAAACCAATACCTACGTGCTGAAAGACATATTCAATGGTTAAAGAAAAAATTTGATAATGTAGAATCTATTGATATTGATTTGACTAAAGTTTTTAATCAATTTAAGTTGTCAGTTGAAATTAGCTCATCGATGAATAAATTAGCATTAGCAAATACCAGATCAAGAATTAGGATGATGACTTTATATTATTATGCTAGCATTAATAGCTCTATAGTTGTCGGAACAGGAAATAAAGTTGAAGATTTTGGGGTTGGATTTTATACAAAGTACGGAGATGGAGGTGTTGATATTAGTCCAATTGCTGATTTAATGAAAAGCGAAGTGTTTGAAATTTCAAAAGCACTAAATATAAATAATGATATTTTAGAAGCTAAACCAACTGATGGATTATGGGATGATGACAGATCAGATGAAGATCAAATAGGAGCATCTTATGATGATCTAGAAAAAGTAATGAAGAGTTTAGAAAATGGGGTAAATCCAGAAAAATTTAATAAAGAAATGAAAGAAAAATACACTGTTTACAAGAAACATCACCTGGCAAATAAACATAAGATGATTAGTATCCCCGTATGCAAAATTCCAAATGAGCTAAAATCATAATACTCTATTTAATTTATCTGATAATAATTTCTTAAGTTTTGAATAATTAATTACTTCCTCTAGATTATTTTTATTTATTTGATCCGTATTAGCTTGATCTTTAAATCCATCTACTTTTTTATCAATTAGGTAGCATCTAAAATTCAAAATCGTTTCAATAGTTAATTGTGCGAGTGTATCTTTTTTAGACTTAGGATATATATTATTTTTTTTCCAATCATGTAAGAAGTATTTTTCGTTGTCCATAACTAAATTAGCAACTACCTGCTGCTGCTTTTCACTCAAGTCGTTGATAAATTTATCTATATTAATCTCCTTGTTTTCATTAAAAGACTCAATTATTTGATAATAAATATTTTTAAAATCTTCGTTTGAAAACTCCATTTCATCGGTGTGTAAATCCATATATATTTTTTCAAATACCTTAACAGATCGATTTTTTATTTTGATATCTGTGTTGCCTTCATCGTTTTCTGTAAAAACCTCTTCTTTAAAATCTATTGAATCGTTACCATATAATATTAATATTTCAATTATTTTTCTCTCAAGCAAATATAACTCATCAATCAGATTTTTATCTTTATCAGTTTTAATGATACTTATTGGTTCATATTCCCTTCTTGGACTTTTCTTTAAATTATTGAAATCTTTTTTTACTATCTGAGCAAGAGTACTGTATAAGACCTGCTCACTTATATCCATTATAGAAGAACATTCCTTTATATATAATTCACGTTTAATTTGATCAGAGATTTTGGAAATACTTTCGACCATGTCACGAATTACACCAGCTTTTTTTACAGGATCATTTTGAGTATCTGATAATAATAAGGATGCTTTATAGACAATAAAATCTTTAGAATTTTCGACTAAATATGATTTGACTTCTTTTAAGCTTCTTTCTGAAACAAATGTATCTGGATCATCATTTTCGGGAAGATTACAAATCTTTACATTCATCCCCTGACCTAAGATCAGATCAATTCCTCTCAAAGCAGCTCGAGATCCAGCAGCATCACCATCAAATACAACGGTGATATTTTTTGTTAATCTATTAATTAGTCTAATTTGATTTTCAGTAAGGGCAGTACCAGAAGATGCAACCACATTTGAAATTCCACATTGATGCATTTTAATAACATCAGTATATCCTTCAACTAAAAAGCAATTGTCATTTTTGACAATAGCTTGTTTGCTTTCATAGATCCCATATAAAACTTTACTTTTCTGATAAATTAAACTTTCAGGTGAATTTATATATTTTGCAATATTTTTTGAGGAGCCCAAAATTCTACCTCCAAAACCCAAAATTCGACCAGACATACTTTTAATCGGAAATATAACTCTACCCCTAAACCTGTCTATGTTTTCAGAATCTTTAACAATTGTCAATCCTGTTTTTTCCAAAAAATTTAACTTGTAACCTGTTTTTACAGCAGCTTTAGAAAAATCATCCCTAATTTTTATAGAATAACCTATCTCAAATTTTTCAATTATATCCTTTTTAAACTTTCTTTCTTTTAAATAGCTTAATGCAATTGTTTTACCTTCTTCTTCAAAAAGGTTCTTTTTAAAATAATTTTTTGCAAAATCAGAAACTAAAAATAAGCTCTCCTTTTCATTATCCTCAGAAATTTGTTCAGTCGTTCTTTCGGTTTCTTCAACTTCAATGTTATATTTATTAGCAATATATTTTATGGCCTCTGGATAGGTGTATTGTTCATGCTCCATTAAAAAAGTTATGACGGTTCCCCCTTTTCCACTTGAAAAGTCTTTCCAAATTTGTTTAGCGGGTGAAACCATAAAACTTGGAGTTCTTTCTTCTGTAAAAGGACTTAAACCTTTATAATTTGAACCTGATTTTTTAAGTTGAACAAAATCTCCGATTATCTCTTCCACTCGGGCGGTTTCAAAAACTTTCTCTATGGTTCTTTTAGAAATCAAAATAAAATTTATTTGGACCAAACAATTTAAGGAATTATTCTTTATTTATTGTAAATTAAATAATTGGTTTTACGTCTTATTTGCAAGTTGACCACATGCAGCGTCAATATCCTCACCTCTCGATTTTCTTATGGTTGCTTTGATCTTATTAGATTCAAGAATTCTAACATATTTATTTAAAACGTGTAATGGTGCTTGAACAAAATTTGGATCATCAATATTATTATATTGAATTAAATTGACCTTGCTTGGGGTTTTTTTACAGAATTCCACTAGTGCTGAAATATCAGCATCAGTATCATTAATACCTTTCCACACAACATATTCATATGTTATTATTTTTTTTGTCCTACTGTACCAATAGCTTAAAGATTCTTCAAGTTCTTTTAGATTCATTTTATCATTAAAGGGCATTATTGAAGTTCTTTTTTCATTTATTGCTGAATGAAGAGAAACTGCGAGTTTAAACTTAACTGCTTGATCAGCTATTTTTTTTATCATTTTTGGAACTCCTGAGGTTGAAACAACAATTCTTTTTTGAGACATCCCCAACCCAGACTTAGAGGATATTTTTTCAATTGATTTTAAAACATTATTATAGTTCATTAAGGGTTCACCCATTCCCATAAAAACAATATTTGTTAATGGCCTTTTAAAATACTCTTCACTTTGCTTACGGATTAAAACAACTTGATCATATATTTCATCAGGATTTAAATTTCTCATTCTCTTAAGTTTTGCTGTTGCACAAAACTTACAGTTCAGACTACAGCCAACCTGCGATGAAACACATGCGGTAATCCTATCTTCGGTTGGGATTAATACGCACTCAACTATGTACCCGTCATAAAGCTCAATAGCATTCTTTATTGTACCATCAGAGCTTTTTTGAATACGATGCAACTTGATATGGTTAATCACAAAATTTTCTTTAAGAAATTCAATAAGATTTAATGGAATATTTGACATTTCATCAAAACCATGTACTGACTTTTCCCAAATCCAATGTAAAATTTGTTTTGCTCTAAAAGATTTAAAGGAGTTTGATATTAAAATTTCTTTTAACTGATCCTCATTAAATGATCTGATATCCTTTTTGGAAGACAAAATATTTATATAATTAGCATTGCATCTCCGTAGCTAAAGAAATTATATTTTTCTTTTATGGCATCTTCATATGCTTTTTTAATAAAGTCATTACCTATAAAAGCAGAACTCATCATTAACAGAGTTGATTTGGGCATATGAAAATTAGTTATCATTGAATTAGCAATATTAAATTCATAGGGAGGAAAAATAAATTTATTAGTCCATCCGTCAAATTCATTTAATGTCCCCATTGATGAAACCGAACTTTCTATTGCTCTCATTACAGTTGTTCCAACAGCACATATTCTCCTCTTATTGGCTAGACCTTTATTAATCAAACTGGCAGAATTCTGCTCAATTATTATTCTCTCACTATCCATCTTGTGTTTAGATAAATCTTCTACTTCAACTGGGTTAAATGAGCCTAATCCGACATGTAATGTTATCTCAGGGAATTTAATTCCTTTTATTTCCAATCTTTTCATAAGATGCTTCGAAAAATGTAGACCAGCAGTAGGGGCAGCAACTGCTCCCTCATGTTTGGCATAAATAGTTTGATATCTGACTTTGTCTTCTGGCTCTACTTCTCTGTTAATGTATTTGGGTAACGGCGTTTCTCCTAAATCAATTAATAATTTTCTAAAATCTTCGTAAGCTACGTCACACAAGAACCTTAATGTTCGGCCTCTTGATGTTGTATTGTCAATAACCTCAGCAACTAGGGCGCTATCATTACCGAAGTAAAGCTTGTTACCTATCCTTATTTTTCTTGCAGGATCAACCAAGACATCCCATAATCTTTGTTCTGCATTTAATTCACGTAATAAAAATACTTCAATTCTAGCTCCGGTTTTTTCCTTATTTCCAAATAACCTTGCAGGAAAAACCTTTGTATTATTTAAAATTATTACATCATTTTCATCAAAATAATCAATGATATCCTTGAATTGCCGATGCTGGATTGAATAGTCTTTTCTGTCAATAACCATTAATCTAGCTTCATCTCGATTTTTGTTTGGGTATTCGGCGACTATTTCTTTTGGAAATTCATAATTAAAATCTGAAAGTTTCATTCTCATATTGATGTATTTAGAATTTGCAAATATACAATCTTGAAATAGGAGATGTCAAGTAATTAAAGATATTTATTGAGGGGTAATGCCTATTTTTTCTAAATCTAACCAGAAAGAGGCATAGGATTTAGTTACCACGGAAGGATTGCAAATTATTATATTAGTTTTCATTGCTAAGCATGCAAAAGACATAGCCATCCTATGATCATCATAAGTCTCAACCATAACATTAGGCTTAAAAAAACCTTTATTAGCAGCAAAGGAAATCGAATCCTCATTAATTGTTACTCTCAAACCAAATTTACCTAGTTCATTTCTCAAAGCAACTAATCGATCAGTCTCTTTTATCTTTAATGTATGAAGACCCTTTAAATGACAAGAGCAGCCAAGCCCCAAACAGGTAACAGAAATTGTTTGTGCTAAATCAGGATTTGAACTCAAATCATATGAAAATTTGTCAATATTAGACTTGACTTTTTCAAGGCTTATTTTTTCTCCCATACGAATCGTTTTCACACCAAATAATTTATAAATCTCTGCTATATTTGAGTCCCCTTGCATGCTAGATATATTGAAACTAGACAATGTCAGGCTATATCCAATTTCAGCCATAGCTACAATTGAATAAAAATATGATGCTGAAGACCAATCTGATTCAACTGAAACTTTAATTGGATTTATATTTTGAAGTTCAAATACTTTAAAATAATTTTTTTTTGAAATAATTTCTACGCCAATTTTGTTTAATAAACTAACTGTCATATCAATATAAGGTTTAGAGGTTTCTCTACCTACAAGCTCTATTTCTAATCCCCCTTTTATCTTTGGGGCTATTAATAATAAAGATGATATGTATTGACTGCTTTTAGAGGTGTCAATCTGTAATTTATTTTTAAATAATTTTGACGGCCTAATTAAAAGAGGTGGATAGCCCTCTTTATCTACATAGTCAATTGATGCGCCTATTTGTCTTAGAGAGTCAACTAATATTTTAATTGGACGATTATGCATCCTTTCTGACCCTAATAATTGAATATCGACTTGTGTTTTTAAGGAAAGGTATGAGGTTAAAAATCTCATCGCAGTTCCTGCGTGAGCTACGTCAATAATCTCAGATTTTGTATTAATTGCGTTAAGCAAATAATTTGTATCGTCTGAGTTTGAGATATTTTCTAAATAAATATTTTCAAATAATGAGCTCAAAATAATTAACCTGTTTGATTCGCTTTTAGAACCTGGTATAATTATATTCGCGTGCCTAGGCTCAGTCTTATTTAAATATAATTTAGTTAAGCTTTTCATTTGTGTGGTGTCTATCGTGATCTCTATTCGCCTTCATATCTAACCTGTCATCAAAGGCAGTTTGAAGATCAACCCCTGTTTGATTTGCAAGACATAGTAAAACAAATAAAACATCTGAAAGCTCACTAGCCAAATCAACCTCATTATCAGATTCTTTAAAACTTTGTTCGCCATATTTACGAGAAATAATTCTAGCGACCTCTCCCACTTCCTCAGTTAACTGTGCCATATTTGTTAATTCGTTAAAATATCTTACACCGTGATTTTTAATCCAATTATCAACTTTTGTTTGCAAACTTTTTATTTCCATATTTATATTTTTAATTTTCTAATATTATAGTTACGGGTCCATCATTAATTAAATTGATTTTCATATCAGCACCAAATTTTCCTATTTGAATTTTTGTAATTATAATTTTTTTTAATTCTTCAATAAAGCTATTGTAAATTTTAATTGCATATTCCGGGTTAGCTGCCCCTATGAAACTTGGACGATTTCCCTTTTTAGTATCTGCGCATAAGGTAAATTGACTTACCAATAATATTTCACCATTAATTTCATTTATATTTTTATTCATCTTACCAAATTCATCATTAAATATGCGTAGCTTTGATATTTTAGTTGCTAATTTATTCAATAAACTAAAATTATCTTCTTTCGAAATTCCAATAAAAACAACCATCCCACAACCAATTGAAGAAAATATCTTTCTGTCAATCTTTAAATCACATTTAATTACTCTTTGAACTACTAATTTCAATTTATCTGTGTTTTAAATTATTGTCATTAATTATTTGAATATAACTATCATATCTTGATTTTGAAATCTCATCTGTTTGAATTTTCTGCTTAACATAACATTTTGGTTCATTTAAGTGCATGCAGTTATTAAACTTGCATTTTAACTTTAACTTTACAAATTCTGGAAAAAAATCTTTAATCTCTTCCCTGTTAAAACCTACCAATCCAAATCCTTTAATCCCGGGAGTATCAATCAATTTTGAACCATTATTTAAATCATGAAGTTCAGCATATGTAGTCGTATGTTTTCCTTGAAAATGTTGATCAGAAATATTACCAACCTTTAAGTTTAATGATATATCAATTGAATTAATTAAAGAAGTTTTTCCTACTCCAGAATGGCCTCCAAGCATTATAGTTTTATCACTAATTTTTTTCTTAAGCTCTTTGATTCCAATTTCTGAAAAAGTAGAGGTTTTAATTGTGTCATATCCAATGCTTTCATAAGTGTTTATTAATAAATTCAATAAGATTTCATCATTTTTGTCATATATATCATACTTATTAAAAACTAATATTGTTTTAATGGAATAAGCCTCAGCACTAACTAAAAATCTATCAATAAAGCTCGTTGTTGTTATCGGGTTTTTTATAGTTATAACTAACAAAAGAAGATCAATATTTGAAGCTAAAATATGTGTTTGCTTAGATAGGTTTACAGACTTTCTTAAAATATAGTTTCTTCTATCGTGAATTTTTTGAATTATCCCAATTTGCTGTAAATCATGTTCTTCAACAACAAATTCAACAATATCCCCAACAACTACTGGGTTAGTACTGTTTATATTCTTAAGTCTTAACTTTCCCTTAATCTTACAATCATACATGTCCCCAGTTTCTGACCTTACTGAATACCATGAGCCTGTTGATTTGTAAACTAGACCTTTCAACTATGAATTATTTTTTAATATATTTTCTTGATGATTTATTGATTCTTGATGAATTGCTTTAAAAACTTTTAAAATAAACTCTTCACTTAAATTCTTTTCTTCACCTTCTAGTATCATATTACCTAAAATCTCATTCCATCTTTTGGATTGTAAAACAGCAACATTATTTTTTTTCTTTAAGAGACCAATTTTTTCTGCTACCTTCATTCTATTTCCTAAAATATTAATTAATTGATTATCGTAAACATTAATTTGAGCTCTTAAACTATCTAAATTGTCTAAATATACCTCATCATTATTAGTAATCCTCCTTACTGTTAAATTCTTCGTTAATTCTTTTAAATTTTTAGGAGAAATTTGTTGTTTCGAATCACTCCAAGCATTTTCAGGATCATTGTGTGTTTCAATCATAAGGCCATCATAATTTAAGTCTAGTGCTGTTTGACATAGATCAAAAATTAAATCTCTTCTACCAGCTATATGTGAGGGATCAAGAATTAATGGTAAATCAGGAAGTTTTCTTTGAAGATCAATAGCAATTTGCCATTCTGGATTATTTCTGTATTTTGTTTTTTCATATGTTGAAAACCCTCTGTGTATGGCCCCAATATTTTTAATATTTGAAGAATAAAATCTTTCAATTGCGCCCATCCACAAAGACAAGTCTGGATTGACTGGGTTTTTAATTAATACAATCTTTTTAGTCCCTCGAAGAGCTTCAGCTATTTCTTGAACAATAAAAGGGCTAACTGTAGTTCTAGCTCCAATCCACAGAATATCAATATCATTTTTAAGTGCTAAATCAACATGGTTTGCATTTGCAACCTCAGTGGTGGTTAATATTCCTATTTGTTCTTTTACTTTTTTCATCCATTGTAGTGCCAGAGATCCAACACCTTCAAAATTTCCTGGTCTTGTTCTAGGTTTCCATATACCAGCTCTGAATACAGTTGCATCAGAATCTTTAAGTTGATAAGCAATATCCAAAACCTGATTTTCAGTTTCAGCACTACATGGGCCAGCAATAAAAAGAGGGTGGGGAAGGCTCATATCATCTAACCATTTTCTCAAATTTTTATTATTCTTCATTTTAATTTATTCCTTTTAATATTGTTTTTATATAATTAGTTGATTTTAATTGCAACTCAATTTCGTTAAATCTATCATCTTTAATTAGGTTATTGATCTGAATTAAATTTTCGATATAATCATCTAAGGATTTAATAATATTTTCTTTATTATCCTCAAATATATCAGTCCACATTTCTGGAGAACTTTTTGCCAGTCTAACCGTTGATTCAAATCCACTACCTGCCATATCAAAAATATTTTTTTCATTCTTTTCTTCATCCATAACAGTTTTTCCTAGCATGAAGGAACTCAAATGCGACAAATGTGAAACATATGCAATATGTTTATCATGAGAATCTGGATTCATATAACTAACCTTCATTTTCATTGACTTAAATATCTTTAATGCAATTTCTAACCTGGATTGATTTGTTCTATGTTTATCACAGATAATAATATTTTTATTAGCAAATAAGCCTTTGTGTGCAGCCGTTGGTCCTGAAAATTCAGTTCCAGCGATTGGGTGAGTAGCTAGAAAATTTTCACGATTTGGATGATCTTTAATCACATCACAAATACTGTTTTTTGTTGAACCAAAATCAATCACTAAGCTATTTTTATTGACCTTATCCAAAATATTTGGAAGTAAATTAATTATGGATTTAACCGGGACTGAAACCAGAATAATATCTGCATCAGATATTTCTGAAAGACAAGACTTTTTATCAATTATACCCAATTCATAAGCTTTATTTATGTTGTTTTCCGACTTATCTATTCCAATTATTGCTGAATTGGGAAATAATTTTCGCATTTCCATTGCAAAACTACCACCGATAAGTCCAATACCAATTATATAAATTTTCATTTTCATATTCTTTCAATCGCCTTTTTAATGTTACTTTCTGAATTACAAAGAGAAAATCTTACATAGCCCTCTCCGTTTGAACCAAATATAGAGCCTGGAGCAATAAATATCCCTTTTTCATAAAGAAGATCATCAATATATTCTTTTGAATTCTTTATTGAATTAATTTTAGCCCAAACAAACATTCCAGATGATGTTTTTGAATATCTACAATTTAATTTATCAGCCAATTTCCATACTAAATTTCTTCTCTTTGAATATTCATCATTTAGATTTAAAAACCAATCTTTTGATTGACTTAATGCTGATATTGCACCCATTTGTAAGGGATAGAACATCCCAGAGTCTATATTACTTTTAACTTTTAAAATATTTAAAATAAAATCAGATTTTCCTACAGCAAAACCTAAACGCCAACCTGCCATATTAAAACTTTTACTTAATGAATTCAATTCAATACAAACATCCCTTGCCCCTTCTACATTCATAATAGTAAGTGGTTTCTCACTCAAAATAAAGCTGTAAGGATTATCATTGACAATTAAAATATTATTTTCTCTAGCAAAATTGACCAATTCAACAAAATATGAAATTGAAGCTGTTGCTCCGGTTGGCATATGAGGATAATTTACCCACATTATTTTTACATTTGATAAATCAAGATTATTCAATTGCTTAAAATTGGGTAACCAGTTATTTTTTTCATTTAAATCATAATATATAATTTCATTACCAATCAGTTTTGTTATAGAAGAATAAGTAGGATATCCTGGATTTGGAATTAACACCTTATCGTTTTCAGATAAGAATGACATTGAAATATGAAAAATACCTTCTTTACTGCCAATTAATGGTAAGATTTCAGATTCAAAATCCAAATCGCAATTGTAATGGAGTTTATAAAACTTTGATATTTGTTTTCGATAAGTACTTACACCTGTGTAACTTTGATATTTATGAGCCCCCTTTTTGTCTAAGGACTCTTTTAATTTTTCGATAGCCATCTTAGGTGGTGATAAATCTGGACTTCCAATTCCAAGATTTATTATATCTTTTCCGGAATCAATTAGATATTTTACCTCTCTTAGTTTTGATGAAAAATAGTATTCACTTATATTATCAAGTCTTTGTGAAAATTTAATCATCTTTAGAATTTTTATATTCACCCAAAACTTTAAATTCTTTTGCCATAATTTCAACAATTGATTTTGCTTTAAAGTAATGCCCCATATTGTCAAATGTAACATCTACAAAAAAAGAATATCTCCAAGGTGTTTGAATCTTTGGCATGGATTGTATCTTAGTTAAATTTAATTTACAGTCACATAATACTTTTAAAATAGTTGCTAAACTGCCCCTTTTGTGGTCCAATTCAAACTTCAAAGATGCTTTATTGATATTTTTATTTTCAGAGGGTCTAGTATTTTGAAGTATTACAAATCTTGTTTGATTTTTTTTAATGGTTTGTATATTTTCTTTAATTATTTCAAGATCATAAGTTTTACATGCTAATTCACTAGCAATTGCTCCCAAACCCTTTAGCTTATTATCGGCAATTTTTTTTGCAATTTGAGCTGTATCTTTTTCCTCCACAAGGGTTATACTAGAGTTATTTTTAAAAAAATCTCTACATTGAAGAAGAGCCATTGGATGTGACTGAACTTCTTTGATATCTTCCAAAGATTGCCCCTTTAAGGCCATTAAATTATGAGTTATTTGAAGATAATACTCACCAACTATATTAATATCATATTCATCAATTAATGCGTAATTTGGTATAATTGAACCAGCGGTAGAATTTTCTATTGCCATTACAGCATAATCAATTTTTCCGTCATCAAGATTATATATCATTTCTTCAAAAGAAAGGAATTCAGCTAAGTGAATTTCTTTTCCAAAAAAGTTATTTGCAACTATATGATGAAATGATCCTTTAATCCCTTGTATTCCTATATTTTTTTTCATAAAAAAAGTCCCGAAAATTCGAGACCATATTTAATTTTATATAATTTAATTACAACAGTCCCTATTCCCCTTCAAAATAAAAGAAATAATAAGCGCTAAAACTGAAGCAAAATAAATTCACATCAAATAATTTATTGTGTCTAATGTAAATAATATTTATGAAAAAAAAGAAAATTTGACTAAAGAATATAATCAGTCGAAACAAAGTTAGAATTATTAGAACCCAATAGATCCTTAATTATCTCATTATTTTCATTATTATCCTTTGATGCAACAAATGTTCTTATTGAAAAGGATCGTAGGGCATCATGAACACTTAATGTACTAAATGCTGAATCTTTTCTTCCAGTAAATGGATATATATCTGGTCCTCTTTGACATGAACTATTAATATTAACTCTACAAACCAAATTTACAAGAGTGTCAATAAGCGGACCTAATTTTTTAGCTTCTTTTCCGAAAACACTTACCTGCTGTCCGTAATTTGATTCAGCCATATCATTAAGCGGCTTATCAATATCGTTAAAAGAAATAACTGGAATTATAGGGCCAAACTGTTCTTCTTTATATACTTTCATGTCTTTTGTAACAGGGTATAATACAGCTGGGTAAACAAAGTTTTCACAATAAATACCTCCTTTTTCATTTATGATTTTAGCTCCTTTATCTTTTGCATCTGAGATTAATGATCGAATATAATCAGGCTTATTAGGTTCTGGTAAAGGGGTTAACTTAACATTCTTTTCCCAAGGATTTCCATATTTTAGTTCGTCAACTGCTTTAGAAAATCTTTTGAGAAATTCATCTCTAATTTCATCATGGACATAAATTATTTTCAAAGCTGTACATCTTTGTCCATTATAAGACAGGGATCCATTAATACATTCCTGAATTGTTAAGTCTAAATCAGCATCAGGTAAGATAATGGCAGGATTTTTGGCCTCAAGCCCCAATACTAGTCTTAATCTATTTTTCTTTGGATGGGATTCTTGTAAAGAATTTGCTGAAGAGCTATGTCCAATTAGTGCCAAAACATTTACTTTACCAGACTCCATGATAGGAGTTGCCAAAATCCTACCCCTTCCAAATAAAATATTTACTACGCCAGGCGGGAAATGTTTTTTAAAAGCTTCCATTAATGGGGAAATTAATAACACACCGTGTTTAGCTGGCTTAAAGATTACTGTATTACCCATAATTAAGGCTGGTATTAAAAGACAAAATGTCTCATTCAATGGATAATTATATGGCCCTAAACAAAGAACAACACCCAGTGGCCCCCTTCGAATGTGTGCATTAATGCCGCTGTGTTTTTGAAATTTAGCAGAATCTCTATCAATTTTCTTATAAGCTTCAATTGTATCATATATGTAATCTACGGTTCTGTCAAACTCCTTTTGGGAATCAGTATGGTTTTTTTCCAATCTCCCACATTAATAACTTTACAACTATGTCTCTTTTCTGTTTCATTTCTTCAACAAAGTTTTCCATAGCATTAATACGATCAACAACCTTCATTGTTGGCCACAAACCCTTTCCTTTATCAAATGCATTACACGCAGATTCCAGTGCGTTAATAGCTTCATCCTTACCCAAACTTGGAATTTCCCCAAGTAAAGTAGGCTTATATTCAGGAGTTGATGAAATTGTAGAATAAACAGGTGAAAATTCACCCTCCCATTTAACTAAATTTCCGTTAACCAGATAATTTTCTTGTTTAATCTTATCGATTATCTCAAATTCTGAAGGTATAGGATTAAATTTAAATTCCATAGTTATAAATTTACTACGTATCAATTTACATTCCAAAAAAATAAATCACTATGTTTGAAATTTATTAATTATCTTTTTTGATGCTTTCAAGTATTAAACATCGCAACAATAAACAGAAGTATTATTTATTAAATTATTTAGGCTTATTGGTCCCTGATTTTATTTATAGAAATAGTTTAAAAAAGAAATTAAACTCTCTATCTAATTATGATTATGAATATATAAAAAACAGGGTAAACTATTATAACAAACTAAACAAAAAAAGTAAACTAAATAGGGATGTTGCAAGTCTTAATAATTTTAAAATTAAAAACTTCCATAGAACCTATTTTTTTGATACTTACGAGCATACTAGATTCTTTGAAAAAAGATTAAAGTTAAAAATGCTATTTGGAGATATCACTCATAGCCCTAATATCCCATCGATTGTAAAAAGTAGACCAATCAATGAAAATAATCAAAATTCAATTTTGCTAAAGCTAAATAAAATAAGACATTTTACATATACAAATGATTGTAATGAATTTGATAATAAAATCAATAAACTAATTGGAAGGTCTGCGATAACTAAAAAGCATAAAAAAAGAATTGATTTTTTTAAAATGTACTTTAATAATCGGTTATGCGACCTTGGAGCAATAAATAAAAATACTCCACACCCAGAATGGCTTAAAAATAAAATATCAATAGAAGAACACTTAAAATATAAATTTGTTATGTGTGTAGAGGGAGTTGATGTTGCTACAAATCTAAAATGGGTAATGTCTTCAAATTCAATAGCTGTGATGCCCAGGCCTAAAATTGAATCTTGGTTTATGGAAAGTAAACTAATCCCTGATAAACACTTTATCGAAATAAAAGAAGATTATTCAGACCTTGAAAATAAAATTGAATTTTACGTTAGCAGCCCAGAAAAGTGTAAAGAGATAATTAAAAATGCTAATCGATATATTTCACAGTTTAAAAATAAGAATCGTGAAAATCTGATTTCATTATTAGTATTGGAAAAATATTTTCATTTCACTGGACAGCAAGAAAAAATTAGTTTTTTAGATTATTAGATTTCCAAATATCAGCTCTTTTTATTATTTCAGGCATTCGTGAATTATCATTGTTACCTCCACAAATTACACAACCAATATTTTTATTTATGATTTTATATCTGTAATGTCTTAGAGCAGCACTTGACATTGCACCTGCTGGTTCAGCAATAATATTTTCATATGATTTTAGTTCTAAAATGGAATTACAAATTTCATTCTCATCTAAAATTATTAAATCATCTAAATGTTCTTTACAATAATCAAAGCTATAATTGCCAACTTTTTTAACCGCAACTCCATCAACAAAACCATCAATTCTACTCAAAGTAATTAACTTATTTTTATTAATAGATTTGGACATTGACGGGGCTCCTTTAGGTTCAATTCCTATAATTTTTGTCTTAGGACTTAGTTGCTTGAAAACATTTATTGCGCCTGAAATTAATCCACCGCCTCCAATTGGTATAAATAGATAATCAAGATGATCATTAAATTGATTAATTATTTCTAAAAATAATGTAGCCTGTCCTGCAATCACTTTTTTATCATCAAAAGGATGAATAAAAGTCTTATCGTATTTATCACATTCCTCTAACGCTTTTTCATAAGCTTGAGTAAAGTTTTCACCATACAAAACAACCTCAACATTGGTTTTTCCAAATTTTTTTACTTGTTCAATTTTTTTATTTGGAGTAGTTATAGGCATAAATACTTTCCCCTTATAACCTAGAGTACTACAGCTAACAGCAAAACCTTGAGCGTGATTTCCAGCACTAGCACAAACTATTCCGTTTATTACTTGAGATTGATTTAAAGATGAAATTTTATTAAAAGCACCTCTTATCTTAAATGACCTTACTTCTTGTAAATCTTCCCTTTTAAAAAATATGTTTGAATTATATTTTTGAGAATAACTTTCAATTTTATTGAAAGGAGATTTAATAACCACTGTTTGCAGTATTTGGCTAGCTTTTTTTATTTCATTTAATCCGATAAAATTACCCACTAAAATAAATTTTTCATCGCTGTCATAGATTTTCTAAGCTCTAGTCCAATCTTTTCAATAGGATGATTATTTATTTCAAAGTTAATTTTTTTAAGTAAGTCTTTATCAATTTCCTTATTAATATTAGGCTCTACACCTAAAGAGGATAAGCTTAATTTACCAACATAATTTTTTAATAGGGGTTTTGCTTCATTTGCAAATAAGTAACATCCATATTCGGCTGTATCAGAAATTATACTGTTCATTTCATATAACTTCTTTCTTGCGACTAAATTTGCAATTAAGGGTAATTCATGCAAAGATTCATAATATGCTGATTCGTCAATGATACCAGCTTCAACCATTGTTTCAAAAGCTAATTCTACACCCGATTTTATAAATGCTATCATGGCAATTCCTTTTTCAAAATACTCATGATTAGAAATAACCTTTTGGGTTGAATGTGTTTTTTCGAATGCTGTCTCACCAGTTTCCTCCCTCCAGTATAGGAGTTTTTTATCGTCGTTATTCCAATCTTCCATCATACCTTTAGAAAACTCTCCAGACATTATATCATCCATATGCTTTTTAAAAAGTGGCGTCATGATATCTTTAAGTTCTTCAGCAATTCTGTTGGCTTCGATTTTTGAACTGTCAGAAATAGAGTTCATCATCTTAGAAATACCTCCGTGTTTTAATGACTCAGTTATAACCTCCCAGCCATATTGAATTTGTTTTGCGGCATAATTCTTTTCTACACCCTCCCCAACCAATTTTTCAAATAATAATATTGATGCCGTCTGAAGCACTCCACATAAAATAGTCTGCTCTCCCATTAGATCACTTTTTACTTCTGCAACGAAAGATGACTCAAGAACACCAGCCCTATGTGAACCAAGTGAATATGCATATGCTTTTGCTAAGTCTAAACCCTCTTTATTTGGATCATTTGCAGAATGTACTGCTATTAATGTTGGAACACCAAAACCTCTTTTAAACTCTTCTCTAACTTCCGTACCTGGACATTTTGGAGCTACCATAATTACTGTTATGTCCTCTCTAATTTTAATTCCTTCTTCAACGATGTTAAAACCGTGTGAATATGAAAGAATCGAATTTTGTTTCATTAAAGGCATAACAGTATTGACAACGTCAGTATGATTCTTGTCAGGGGTCAAGTTGATTACCATATCAGCATTTGGAATCAATTCATTTAAAGATCCAACTTTAAAATTATTACTGGTAGCGTTTACAAATGACTTTCTTTTAGAAAAAATTGCGCTATCTCTAAGTGCGTATGAAATATTTAAACCTGAGTCTCTCATGTTTAAACCTTGATTCAAACCTTGTGCGCCACAGCCCACA
>CABYEA010000014.1 GCA_902517895.1 uncultured Bacteroidota bacterium | reverse complement strand
TAACTGTAATTTCAGGTTGGTTTGCATCTCTTTTAGCTGGAGCTGTATTTGTTGAATTTATATTTGGTTGGAATGGAATTGGAAAAGAAATTGTTAATGCTTTAAATCTTCTTGATATGCCTGTAATAATGGGTTCGGTGTTAGTTATTGCATTTATGTTTATATTGATAAATATATTGGTAGATATTATATATGTAAAATTAGACCCAAGGATAAAAATTGATTAAAATGAATAGAAAAAAAATGGTTGCCGGTAACTGGAAAATGAACATGACTAATGATGAGTCGGTTAATTTCATAAATCAGCTCAAATCAACATTAGTAAAAAATGTGGATGTTAAAATTGCACCAAGTTTTACTAACTTATATAATGCAATTTTATTATTAGATTCGTCAGAAATTGAAGTCATTGCTCAAAATATTCACTATGAGGATAAGGGTGCCTTTACAGGAGAAATTTCAGCTGAAATGTTAAAAAATATTGGAGTAAAAACGGTGATCATCGGACACAGCGAAAGAAGAAAATATTTTAATGAAACAGACTCTATATTATCAAAAAAAGTAAAGAAAGCCGTAGACAATTCCTTAAAAGTTATTTTTTGTATTGGTGAAGAGCTTTCTGAAAGGGAAAATGGGAACCATTTTGAGTTGATAAAAAATCAACTAAAAACGGGTCTATTTAATCTAAGTGAACAAGAAATTCAAAATACCGTTATTGCATATGAACCCGTTTGGGCAATAGGTACTGGAAAAACTGCAAATAATCATCAGATTCAAGAAATGCACGAATTCATAAGGCAATTAGTTAAAGATAAATATGGAATTGGTTTTTCAGAAAAGATTAGAATCTTATACGGTGGTAGTGTAAAACCAATAAATGCAAAAGATATATTTTCACTTGATGATGTAGATGGTGGGTTGATTGGCGGCGCATCTTTAAACATTTCTGATTTTAATTCTATTGTTCAGGCTGCAAATGGATGATTGCTATCTTTCTGTAAATTTTAAAATCAAACCATCATACGGAATAGAGATCTTGCTAGCCGAGCTTAGCCATTTGGGATTTGAAATGTTTGTAGAAAAACATGATGGGCTTATTGCCTATATTAAAAACTCTGATTTTTCTGATAAACTATTCGATAAAGTAAGAATATTAAATTCAAATGAGTTTAATATTGATTATCAAATTAAACAGGTTAAGAATAAAAACTGGAATGAAGAATGGGAAAAAAATTATGATGCGGTAGATATAAATGAAAATTGTACTGTAAGAGCTCCATTTCATAAGTCATCTAAAAAAAAATTTGATATTATCATAAAGCCTGAGATGAGTTTTGGAACAGGTCATCATGAAACTACTCGATTGATGATTGATTTTTTATTTGAACAAAATTTAAAAAATAAAAAAATATGCGATATCGGATGTGGTACAGGAATTTTATCAATTATTTCTGAAAAAATAGGAGCAAAATCAATTGAGGCGGTTGATATTGATATTAATTGTTATAAAAATACACTTGATAACATTATAAGAAACAATTGTTTTAAAATTAAAAGCTGGCACTCTTCTTCTGATGTGCTTGTCGGAAACTTTTACGATTTCATTTTATCAAATATTACCCTGAATAAATTAAAAGTTAATTTTGAAAACTTTAAAAAAATCTCAAACAAGAAAACCATTATGATTTTGAGTGGATTTTATGAAAATGATTTGGCAGTTATTAATAAAATGCTCGAAAAATTAAACTTTAAAATGTCAAGTTATAAGGTCAGAAATAACTGGGCAGCATCTACTTATTTTCGCATGTAGTTCCCTCAATTGTGTTAAAACAATTTTCATTTAAATTACATTTCAATATTCCGTTAAATCCATCAGAAATATTAATCAGGTTCTTTAACCCCATTTTTCTTAAAATAGAAATTGCAATTATTGACCTGTAGCCAGCTGCACAGTGGATATACACTTTCTCATTTTGTAAAATATCATGAGAATTTTCACCCAAATTACTTAGTGGAATATTGATAGCACCTTCGATGTGTTTGTTTTCAAACTCTGATTTTCTTCGAACATCCAAAACATCAATTTTATTTAATTTTAAAATATCAATAAATTTTTTAGAGGGCATGGTTTCTAAACTTTCAGTTTTATTACCATCTTTGATCCATTTTCTAATTCCACCATCTAAAAAGCCCAAGCAATTGTCAAAACCAATTCTTGATAATCTTGTTATGGCTTCTTTCTCTTTTCCGTTATTACAAACTAAGATTATTGGAGTCTCAATGTTTTTTATTACTTCACCTACCCATGGTGCAAACCTACCTTCTAACCCAATAAAAATGGAATCTTTAATATGCGATTTTATAAAATCTTTGGTGTTTCTAGTGTCTAGAATTGTAATACGTGGATTTTTTACATGTTCTTTTAGTTCCTCTGCTGATATTTTGTTAAGTGAACTTTCTAGGACAGAATCAAAGTCTCTGAAGCCAGATTGATTTAATTTTACATTTGAGGGAAAATAGGCTGGGGGTTCAGGTAAATTTTCTGTTAATTCTTTAACGAATTCGTCTCTATTAAGCTTCCCACTGAGAGCATAATTATTTGCTTTTTGATTTTTTAATGTATCAACCGTTTCTTTCATCATCTTTTTACCACAAGCTGATCCAGCTCCGTGGCCAGGATATACTATAAGATTATCATTTAAAGGTTTAATTTTGGTATTGATAGAGTCATATAGAATTGAAGCCAACTCTTCCTTTGTTGTGTCTTCATATCTTTGGGCTACATCCGGGATTCCTACATCACCAAGAAATAAGGTATCGCCTGTAAATATAGCATGAGGCTCGTTATTTTCATCAAAAATTAGAAATGAGCAGCTTTCCAATGTATGCCCAGGGGTGTGAATAACTTTAATTTTACATTTACCAATTTCAAAAAAATCTCCATCAGATGATATAATACACTTGTAGGAGGGGTTAGCATTTGGCCCATAGACAATTGGTGCATCTGTCATTTTTGATAATGTAATGTGGCCACTTACAAAATCTGCGTGAAAATGAGTTTGGAAAACATATTTAATTTCACATCCCGTTGATTTAGCCATTTTAATATATTGACCTACCTCACGAATGGGGTCAATAACTGCAGCTTCACCATCGCTTGAAATAAAATACGACGCCTGAGATAAGCAGGATGTGTAAATTTGCTCAATTTTCATCATTTGCAAAATTATGAAATAAATAGCATAATTATTCCTCCAACTGCCATACCTTCAACATAAGAAAGCCATAATGCGTCGAAGGTGGATAATTTTAAAGATTTTAACATCTCATCAATTTTTTCCTTGTATGGTCTAGTAAGAAGATACAAGCTACCCGCGATTAATATATATATTGAAATTATTTTCATCTTATAAATTTACAAATCTTTACTAACGAAACTTTTAATATCTTTATTAAAAATAAATAATGTATTCAATTGATTTCGATAATAGTCTGGTTAAAGGGGTTGAATTATTAGATATTAATATGTTAAATCCTCATGAAAAAATTATCGAAAAAAAGAAAACTTTACTTGCAAAATTTATTAAATCTTATGAAAATTATTACATAATATCTTCGATTGTTTGTTGTGATCAGACTTTATTAATTATTGATGGACACCACAGATATTTTGCTATGATGGAGTTGGGTTTTAAAAAGGTCCCTGTGACACTTATTGATTATCAAAGTGACTCGATAAGAACTGGCAAAAAGAATGCATTAAGTAAAGAATATATAATAAATTTTGGAAAAAGTTCAGATCTTCTTGAGCCAAAGAGCACTGAACATGCCATATATTGCAACAGATCAAAAAACTGGGAGCCAATAATTTTATTGTCCTCGATGTTCAAGATTGAAACAACTGAAATAAAAAATTAAATATGATACTTTCAACAACTGAATTTATACCTGATAAAGAAATTGATAAAATTCTTGGAATAGCAAGAGGATCAACAGTAAGATCACGAAATGCTGCTAGAGATTTAGTTGCCCAACTTAAAAATATAATCGGTGGGGAAATCGAGGAGTATACAAAACTACAGGCTTATGCAAGGGAACAAGCCCTGGAAAGATTAACGTCTGATGCAAATAAATTGGGGGCAGATGCGGTTTTGAATATCAGGTTTACAACCTCGGTCATTGCTCAAGGAACCTCAGAAATTTTAGCCTATGGCACTGCAGTCACATTAAAATAATGTTTATGCTGAGTACAATATTTTGGATAGTTATAATAATTTTAATCATATATCTCATTATTAACAGAGTCAATCAAACAGATAATGAAAAATTCGACAAACGTGAAAATTAATAAACATGGAAACCTACAAATGCGATAAATGTGGAATGGCGGTTAATGCTAGCTGCGCCTCATGTGATGAGCCACTTAAAAACGATTACCTAAAACTAGATGACGGATCAATGGTTCAGATTTCAATTTGTCCTGAATGTGAAGGAAAGATTAAATCTCCACAATGCTGTGGGGAGGATATGACTTGTTTGATATAGCATTACCTGATATTGTAATAACTATAGTTTCTTATCTTCATTTTTCTTTAATTGTAGTTAAAAAACTAGAGACTTGAATACAGATTTTCTAATGGATTTCACAGTTTATAGTTCTATAGGTCAAAAAATATCTGAGGGTAAAACAGATAGAAAGATTAATATTTCTGAATTACAATCTGGAGTATACTACTTTAGATTCAAAAAAGATAATCAAACCACAATTCGAAAAGTTATAAAAAATTAGTTTTTATATCTATTTAAACTATTTTTGTAAGCCAAAATAGGCCTCGTAGCATAACTGAATAGTGCATCTGATTACGGCTCAGAAGGTTGGGGGTTTGAATCCCTCCGAGGTCACATAAAATATTAGGGAATGAATTGTTTTTCTTTCCCTTTTTTTATGCTATTTAGTTTTAGAATGAATCGTATTTACTGTTCCAGATACTTTCGCTAAAATTTCTTCTTGTTAAAAAGAACATGTAGAAGAAAATAAATATAAATCCTTTAACAAGAAATAAAAACAGAATAAAAACCTCTGATAAAGTTAAACTAGGCATGATTAGTTTACCAAGAAGAGCAAATACAACACTAACCAAAACAGAAAATATTGTTAGGTTGTCAATATTTTTAAAAGGAAGGACTAATAATCTTCTAAAGCTGTTAAACTCCTCTCCCCATTTATGAATTAAATAATAATAATCATTTCCTATAGGGACAAAAAGTATTGGGTCGTCTGGGCTTTTTATTTTAAACAGCTTTGATGGAGCCATAATCATAAAATTGTTTAGTGTCGTGTTATGTTTTTTTTCTAAACCTGAAATGATGTTAGTAATGTTCTTTGGATATTCTCCTTTAAATAGTTTTGAATCTAGAAACCTAAGACGATATCTGACCGCAATCTTTTTTATAGTTTTTTTGTGAAATATATTTTTTGATTCCATTTCATTAAACTTTAAATTATTGAATTCTTTATTATTCTTCTTGCTTAATGACTTGAAAATACGATTTTTGTTTTCATCCTCTTTTGACCAAATATTCTTGACTAAGGATTTTAGTTCTTCAGAGCTAATCTCTTTATTTCTTTCCTGCAATAACTCTTCGAACAGATTTACTTTTTTCATATTAATAGTAGTAAAACTTTTTTACTTCCAAAATTTGTACCAAAATTTGCTTTCTCTTATGAAAACCATTTATGTTCACCAAAATAGTTTTTAGGGGTAATCTCTTTGTTCTTTAAATGATAATTAATTCCTCCAATTACACTTTTTAAATAGGCTTCCAAAGCAGGTATTACGATTAATTTATAAGGAAGATAACTGATCCACTTTGGTAAGTTTCTTAAGAAATAGGGATATACTGTGATTTTTAAGAATTGTGATTCATTTTTAGAAAAAATTTCCCAAATAACAAATGATTTTTTTTTGTTTTTTTCTCCAATGAATAAGCTGTATCCCTTTAACTTTTCCCAAGTATAAAATTCTCTTATATATGTAAGACCATTTAAATAGATAAGCTCGTCAACTGATTTCTTGCCAGGCCATGTAATTGTCTTATTTGACTTACAAAATGGATGAAATGATTCCAAATTTGACGGGGAGGAAATTAATTCCCAAATTTGATTCACCTTGGCATCAATTTTCAACTCAAATTGAGCCTTCCATTTATTTTTAATTTTTTTAATATCTCTCATCAAAAAATGATAAATTTGAAAATCAAAAATAATCAAAATGAGATTCACTTACCTGTTAGTTTTTTTTACTTTGTTAACAATTTTTTCATGTAGTAATCAAGATATATATTTTAATTATGGCAGTGAGATTAATCTTAAGGACGAAAAAATATTTGCTTCCTCAATTAAGGGTAATTATAACATATCAAATATAGAAGGTCAAATAATTGATGTTTGTCCCAAAAAAGGATGTTGGATGAATGTTAAAGTTGACAAAGACACTGTTTTTGTCAAATTTAAAGATTATGCTTTTTTTGTTCCAACAACCGGAGTTGAGGGTAAGAAGGTTTACATGACTGGGGATATCTTCAAAGATTCAATATCAGTTGAAAGGCTAAGACACTATGCAGAAGATGCAAATAAACCAAAATCGGAGATATTAGCGATCAAAACCCCTGAATACATGATAAATATGATTGCTGATGGAGTAGCTATTAAGGAAAATTAATTTTTTTAGTAACTAATTTCCACCATGGCCTCGTTTCTTCGATTAAATATCTTGTAGGGGCTATTATAGGATACATAAAAAATATCACCTACAGGGTCTAAGCTTAATTCGGACAATTTCTCAACAAGTTCTTTTGAATGCAAATCAAATTTATTAGAGTTTGAATACCTTCCATACCTTACACAAGCATAGTATTTTGCTTCGGCTTCATAAATAACAATATCGTTGTCATTTGGCTTGGAAATGGATTCAATATCATAAGAAGAAGGCATAACAAATTCCATTGTATTACTAGTTTTGTCATTTTTCATGTATACAGGGGTAGTCATTTCAATCTTTTCATTTTTAGAATTATTTCCGCTGATGAATTGAAATAGTTTGTAAAAATTTCCGTTTGCACTCTTATCAGAAATTACTTTGGCCTTTAATGTGGATGGATAGAATCTAATTTCAAAATTTTCATCTGAAAGTATTAGATCATAGTTTTGAGTCTCATATTTATTTGCTGTAAAAATCATGAGTAATATTAAAATAATTTGTTTCATTTTTTAATTATTCTTATTGTTGTTGATCTTTTATTTGATTGATCTTGAATTTTGAAGAGATATATTCCAGATTCATATCCTTTTAGACTTACTGATTTATTTTCTGTTATTAATATTTCTCTTCCCAAAATATTATAGACAGAAATAATAATATCTCCGTCATAATTGAAATTTACTATGTTATCGGTTGGGTTGGGATAATAATCTATTTCAATAATATCGTTAAAATTAGAACTTAGAGAAAAGTCTTCCCATTTCCATACTCCTCCAATCGAGTTTGGACCTTCAACGTTAGTAAATGCACCAGACCAACCAATTTCTGGACTAAAAAAGTCAACATACAAATGAGTTGCAATATCAATTGGAGCCCAAGTATACCCTCCATCAGGACTAAAAGATGAACCTGCACCGGTTGAAAAAACAATGTCAGTTCCTTCAATAAAGCATAGTCCGGAGGTGTATATATTACCTTCAGTAGAAATTTGTTCCCAAGAGAATCCTCCATTAAAAGACCTGTAAACATTGGCGCTATTGTCAATGATTATTCCGTTTTGAACATCGCTAAAGGATAGACTTCCATTTTCTTCAGCAGACCCAAAATCTGATAATGGTGATTCATATACATCCCAATTGTTACCTCTATCAGGAGAAAAGAAGATTCTACCCCTGTTGGTTGTAAACCATACATTGTCGCCTACCACCTCCATTTGTCTTGTATATCCGTATTCACCTCCAAGTGGGTTGGGGATTGAGGAGCCGGGCACTTGATTCCAATTATTTCCGCCATTAGTAGTTACATAGAGTTCAAACTCGCCGTTGATGGGATCACCCTGAGCAAATCCTACATTTTCATCCCAAAAATATACTACATTAGCAAATGATGAACTTGTGCTGTAGCTAGCACTCTCTTGTTTTGTCCAATTATCACCACCGTCTGTTGTTTTATATATACCTCCAAATTGATTAGCACCTCGTGGAAAAGCAACAAGCCACGCAATTTGTTCGCTATGTCCATGAATCATTGATATTCCTAAATTGGTATCACCAATGTCAATAACAGATGATTCCCAACTGTCACCCCCATTAGAAGTTTTAGTGAATTGTTGCATATTTTGCCCAGTTCCGCTTCCGTCATATCCTGTAGCCCAAACAACATTTTCATTGGCGATTGAAATATAATTAATTCCTGTACTTTGAGTCTCAAATTCTGTATTTTGTAATATCCAATCCCCGCTAGGTTGAAAATAAACATCAATATAGTTTTCCTTAGTTATAACTTCCTGTGTGCCATCAGAATTAGAAACCGTTAGGGTTACATCATAAGATCCTACATTAAAATACGTTATTTCCGGCGGCGTTTCACCTTCAAATGTACTGGGGTTACCGCCCTCAAATGACCAAATCCAATTATTTGCATTTATCGAATTATTTGTAAATGTTACTGGTTGATTTTGGTAGGTAATCTGTGGAGATGCCGTAAAGGCCGGAATTGGGCTGTTATCCTCTGGCTGTGCACATAAGAGTGCTTCATAAGGATTAATTCTTGGTCCAATACCTTGGCTAATATCAACACCACTATTTGTTAAACAATCCAAAATTTGATTTGGGGTTAAACCTGGATTTACAGCTAATATAAGACCAACTAGTCCAGCTGCGAATGGAGTGGCCATTGAAGTACCACCAAACCTAGCATAGCCATTTAATCCTTCGGTATATATTGTACTTAAAAGCCCTCCATTTGAATTACCTCCGGGTGAAGCAATGTCTACCCAAGGGAAGGGATCTGTTGGGCTATTGTAATTGGAGAATGATGATCTTGTATCATCAATATCTACAGAACCAACTCCGATTACGTTTCCATAACCTGCTGGATAATTTGTAACTGTTTCACCGTCATTACCGGCAGCACCAAGAAATGTAACTTCAGGATATGCATTAATTAATTCTTGCATTGCACTAGATGAATTTTCAGAGCCATAGGACATGCTTACTATGTTTGCACCGTTAACACAAGCCCATTGAACTCCTGCATAGCCGCTATATGTGAATCTTGGGTTTTGTGCATCACCAGTTGCTTTAACTGCAATTAATTGACTATTTGCACCCAACGAAGCTATTCCATTTGCGTTATTTGTTTCAGCTGTTGCTAACCCAGCGCAGTGGGTACCATGAGACCAATCAAAACTTTCACCATAATACTCTGGTGGGGAAGCGTCATAGTCATTATCAACAATATCTATCTGTTTGAATACACTAAATTCCGCATGGCCGGTGGCTATTGCATTGTCTACAATTGCAATTTTGATTCCGTCACTTCCCAAAGAAATATCCCAAGCATCCTCAGAATTGACTAGATCATGATACCATTTTTCTGGTCCTGCGTGGTATGTGTCATTCGGAATTAAAGTATTTTTATATATAGGTTCCTTTTCAACATATTCAACTATGTCAAGCATTTCAAGATCATAAATTAATTGATCTATTTTTTCATAATCTTGAAAAGTAATCCTGTAAATTTTTTGTAATTCTTTGTTTCCAGTAAAAAAACTTGGTCTTTCAAATTTTAAAATATTAATATCTCTGAAAATTTCTGATATTTCAGGATAATCCTCCAATGATATTTGTAATCCAATTTCGTCAAATGATTTGAATGAATTATCGTGGTTGATTTCAACAAATTCTTTTAGCTTAAACATAATGGTTCCATCTAAAAAATCTTCATTTATGCTTTGACTAAATAAAAAGTTATATGTAAACAATAAAACTAATATTTTTTTCATCTTTTTAATTTAATTATTAAAGCTCCTCCACGTGCAATTCCACCATATTTATTGGTAGCCGCTAATGATTTCAAAATAGTAATACTTTTGATTTGCTGAGGGTCGATATATGAGGGAAATTCGGTTTGTATAGACCCATCGACGTCATATACAGCAAAGGCTTGGTTGTTAATAGAAAGACTACCGCCTCTAATCAAAATTCTAGGATTACTATTCGCAACATTATCACCGATAACTTTTACTCCAGGGAATTTACCAACAATTACATCTAATATTGTTGAAGCTGCGGGTGAAATTGACAAACTGGATGAAGGTTTTGATATTGTACTGTTTGTTGTTCCACATGAGAAAAAGAGGAACAACAAAAAAAGTAATGTTAAGGATTTATTTATCACAACGTTAGCAAATCAAAACTTGTGCCAGTAATTTCACAAAAATTTATGTAAAATAACAATAAAAATTTTAGTGATTATTTTTTTGATTTTAAACTAAACTAATTCATTGAAATTAATAAGTTATAAAAGTATTTTAAATGCATTATCTTTGATCAAATGAGATATCTAATTCTTTTTTTTACAACCATACACCTAAATGTATTTCCTCAATCTGACTTCGGACCCCCTAATAACCCAACTTACGGAATAATTCAATCTGATATACCTCAAAATTATTATGATGAAGCATATGGTAAATCATACGAAGATCTAAAAGAGGCATTATTTCAAATTATTTCAAATCATGTGGTATATCCATATACAAATTCCTCTACGGATACATGGGATATTATTCAGCTATCTGACCAGGATCCTCAAAACCACGATAATATGATTCTAGTTTATACCGGTCGCTCTCAGGACAAGGGTTACAGGGATGGTACCGGTAATTATTCACAATTTGAAAACGGAAATGGAAGTCATAATAATTCATGGAATAGGGAACATGTCTGGCCAAAATCTCATGGGTTTCCAAGCCAAGATGATAACGCTTACACTGATGTTCACAATTTGAAACCAGCTGATAGATCAGTGAATTCAGCTAGAGGTACAAAAGATTTTGATTTTGGGGGTAATGCACATTCAGAAGCTATTGATTGTTTAATGGATTCTGACAGCTGGGAACCACCAGATCACGTAAAGGGTGATATTGCTAGAATTCTATTTTACATGGTCGTCAGATACGACCCAGGATATGATCACAATAATAATGCCTTTGATTTAGAGTTGGTTGACTATACTACTCCTGGGAATAATGATACAATCCTTGGGAAATTATCATCATTGATTCAATGGCATTTTAACGACCCCGTGGACGATTTTGAAATTAATCGCAATGAAATTATTTATGGATTTCAACAAAACAGAAATCCTTTCATAGATCATCCAGATCTTGTTAGCTTTTTATGGGGTGAAAATCTCGGAGAGGTATGGAATGAAAACTTAGGATTAAATAACGTCAGAATCGATAACACTTTTATTTTTCCAAATCCATCAAGAGGCGTTTTAAATTTTAGTCGATCATTATTAAATGAAAGAGTACAAATTTTTTCTCTTAGGGGTGATTTAATTTTGGATAAATTGCTAGTCAATTCTAGTTCAATAAGTTTAAATTTAGAATCTGGAACCTATTTTTTAAAAATTTCAAATGCTTTAAATGTTAAGCACTCTAAGATTATTATTCGATAAATGAATTTAACGCTGATTTTTATAGGATTTTTTTTACTTGTAATTGGTGGTGAGTTTATTGTTAGATCATCGGTAGCCCTCTCTCTTAGGTTTAATATTTCAAAGTTTGTAATTGGAATGACAGTTGTTTCTTTCGCAACTTCATTACCAGAATTAATAGTCAGTATTAATGCAGCAGTTAATGGTTCGCCATCTATTGCCATAAATAACGTAGTAGGTTCAAATATTGCTAATATTGGACTTGTTTTAGCACTTATCGCTATACTCAGTAATATTTCGGTTGATGATAAGTTTTTCAAGAGAGACTGGTCATGGATGTTTTTTCTTTCAATTATTCTGTATTTATTTATGGTTGAAGATAATTTATTGAATGGCTTTGAAGGACTATTATTAATTATATTTCTATCTAGTTTTGTTTACAACATTCTAAAAAAATCTGATTCAATTAAATCGTACAATGATGTTGATGATAAACTTAAGCTGACTTCAAATTTTAAAATCTTTATCTGGCTGCTTATTTCTTTAGTAACCCTCTATTTTGGAGCTGAATTTTTGGTCGATGGTGCTGTAAAATTTGCAAAACAAATTAATATCAGCGAGGCGGTTATCTCTGTTACCATTGTAGCGATTGGAACTAGTATTCCGGAACTTGCAGCTTCTTTGGTAGCAATAGCAAAAAATGAAAAGGGTATCTCTGTTGGAAATTTGATTGGTTCAAATATTTTCAACATTGGATCCGTATTAGGAATTACAGCAATGATCAAAGAGATTCCTATTGCTCAGGAAATAATTCAAAGAGATATTGTATGGATGTTGATGTTTGCTCTAATGATAATGGTTTTGTCTGTTCTCCCAGTAAAAAATAGGATTTCAAAATATAAGGGTCTAATTATGCTATTAGCCTACTTTGTTTTTATATTTCAAGCATTTGCATAAAAAAAAGGAACTATTTTCATATTCCCTTTTTTCTAAAAAACTATAGTTGATTTTCTATGCTGACTTTACTGTCTTAATAATTCTAGCTGCAATTTTATACGGATCAGCATTTGACGCAGGACGTCTATCTTCAAGCCATCCTTTGTAACCCTTTTCAACAGTGATTATAGGAATTCTTATAGATGCACCTCTATCCGAAACTCCATAGCTAAATTGATCGATAGATTGGGTCTCGTGTAAACCTGTTAGTCTTTGATCATTATATGCTCCATAAACAGCTATATGCTCATCAACTACTGGCCTAAAAGCTTCACAAATTTTTTCATAAGTTTCTTTAGAACCACATGTTCTTAAGGTCTCATTTGAAAAATTAGCATGCATACCAGATCCATTCCAATCACCCTTAATCGGCTTTGGATGATAATCAATATAGTAACCATAATCTTCAGTTAGTCTATCAAGGATATATCTTGCTACCCAAAGTTGATCACCAGCGTTTTTCGCACCCTTACCGAAAACTTGAAATTCCCACTGTCCACATGCGACTTCCTGATTAATTCCTTCGATGTTTATTCCTGCGGCAAGGCAGATGTCAGCGTGATCTTCTACCATTTGTCTACCATGAGTATTTTTTCCACCTACGGAACAATAATATAGACCTTGAGGACCTGGATATCCACCTGGAGGAAAACCAAGTGGTAAATCTGTATCAGTATCCATTATAAAATATTCTTGTTCAAATCCAAACCAAAAGTCATCATCATCATCATCAATGGTAGCTCTTCCATTTGACACATGTGGTGATCCGTCTGGATTCATCACCTCAGTCATCACAAGAAATCCGTTTTCTCTCGTTGGATCTGGAAAGATTGCAACAGGTTTTAACAAACAATCTGAAGAACCTCCTTCAGCTTGCTGAGTAGAACTACCGTCAAACGCCCATATGGGACAACTTTCAATTTTTCCATCAAAATCCTTTAAAATTTTTGTTTTACTACGCATATTTTGCGTAGGAACATATCCGTCAAGCCAAATATATTCTAATTTTGCTGTGCTCATTTTTTAAAAATATAATAATTAATTGTTGTATAAAATCAAGTGCATAATATATCAATAAATTTGAAATTCGTTGAGGATTATTTTTTGATTTTGAAATATATTTATAAACATCTCAACAACAGGTGTTTATTCATATGAATAATGTAATATGATACATTTAGAACTACTTATTGTTAATAACGCAATTTTCTTTTTTTTCTATTTTAAAAATCTTATCGTCTCTACACTAAAATTTTTGTGTTTTGTTTAATACTTTTGTCTTCAAATTCATCAATGTCAAATTTTAATAATTCAGAAAAATATATGCAGCGGGGAGTATCAGCTTCTAAAGAAGATGTGCATAATGCAATCAAAAACTTAGACAAAGGACTCTTCCCAAAAGCATTCTGTAAAATTGTTCCTGATTTTTTAACCGGAAGCAATGACCATTGTATTGTTATGCATGCTGATGGTGCTGGAACTAAAAGTTCTTTAGCATACATGTATTGGAAAGAGACGGGTGATCTTTCGGTTTGGAAAGGAATTGCTCAAGATGCACTAATAATGAATATTGATGATCTCATTTGTGTTGGTGCTACTGAAAATATAATGCTTTCTTCAACTATCGGAAGAAATAAAAATAAAATTTCGGGAGATGTAATTTCTGCAATAATTAATGGTACGCAAGAATTAGTAGATGAATTAAAAAAGTTTGATGTTAAAATCCATATGACCGGGGGAGAGACAGCTGATGTTGGTGATCTTGTAAGAACAATTATTGTTGATAGTACTGTCCTAGCTAGAATAAAAAAAGAAGAGGTAATTGATAATTCAAAAATTTCTGACGGAAATGTTATTGTAGGATTAGCATCATTCGGAAAATCTACATACGAAACCAACTATAATAGTGGAATGGGTAGTAATGGGTTAACTTCGGCTAGACATGATATTTTTAGTAAGGTCCTAGCAGAAAAATACCCCGAAAGCTATGATAATGGTATCCCTGATGAATTGGTTTATTCTGGAACAAAAAAATTAACCGAAAAATTAACCGAAATGAATATTGATGCTGGAAAATTTGTTTTATCACCGACTAGAACTTACGCCCCTGTAATTAAAAAAATCATTAGGTCAATTGGAAATAAAAATATTAATGGAATAATACATTGCAGTGGTGGAGCTCAAACAAAAATACTTCATTTTATTAATAATAATTTACATGTTATCAAGGATAATATGTTTGATGTTCCATTTTTATTCAGAATGATTCAAGAAGAATCAAACTCAGATTGGGCAGAAATGTATAAAGTATTTAATTGTGGACATCGAATGGAATTATATGTTGATCAAGAGTTTGCAGATGAAATAATTAACATTTCTAATTCTTTCAATATTGAAGCAAAAATAATTGGAAAAGTAGTCAAATCAGACGAAAAAAAACTTACGGTAAAATCAGAATTTGGCGAGTTTAATTATTAAATTAGAAATGATCTGAAAAAATAAAGTTGTGTTAGAAAAATTAAAATTAGTTGAAAACAGATTTGCTGAACTAGGTGAATTACTTATTCAGCCAGACATAATTTCTGACCAAAAAAAATATATTCAGCTTTCCAAGGAATATAAAGACACTAAGAAAATCATTAATAAGGGGGAAGTTTATAAAAATCTAATTGCAAATAAATTAGAGGCACAAGAAGTAATTTCTAACGATAAGGATGATGAAATGATTGAAATGGCTAAAATGCAATTAGAAGAAGTAGAAGCTAAACTCCCAAAAACAGAAGAAGAACTTAAGGTTTTACTTATTCCCAAAGATCCGGATGATTCCAAAAATGTTGTTGTTGAAATTCGAGCCGGAACTGGTGGAGATGAGGCAAGTATTTTTGCTGGTGATTTATATAGAATGTATACTAAATTTTCTGAATCTAGAAATTGGTCCGTAAACCTAGTTGATTTGAATGAAGGTACCTCCGGAGGTTATAAAGAAATAATTTTTGAGGTTAATGGAGAAGATGTTTATGGAAATTTAAAATTTGAGGCAGGAGTTCACAGGGTTCAGAGAGTCCCTCAGACCGAAACACAAGGAAGAGTACATACAAGTGCTGCTACAGTAATCGTTTTACCTGAAGCAGAAGAGTTTGATGTTGAACTAGATATGCAGGATGTGAGAATTGAAAGAACTACCTCTACTGGTCCTGGTGGTCAATCAGTCAATACAACATATTCTGCCATAAAAATTCACCATGAACCAACAGGAATTATAGTAAGTTGTCAAGATCAAAAATCACAGCATAAAAATCTTGATAAAGCACTGAAAGTATTAAGAACAAGGTTATATGAATTAGAGGTTGAAAAAAGAAGACAGGCTGACTCTTTGAAGAGAAAAAGTATGGTGTCCTCAGGTGATAGAAGTGCAAAAATCAGAACTTATAACTACCCTCAGGGAAGAGTAACCGAACATAGAATTGGTTTAACTCTGTATGACTTATCAAAAATTATAAACGGGGATATTCAAAAAATAATTGACGAGCTGATGTTAGCAGAAAATTCAGAGATATTAAAAGCAAATAATTAAATGAAATTAGAGGATTTAATATATCAGATAAAAAATAAGGATTCTTTCTTATGTATAGGTCTTGACAGCGACATTAATAAAATCCCAAAATATTTATTAAATGAAGATGATCCTATTTTCTCGTTTAACAAATCAATCATTGATCACACAAATAAATACTGTGTTGCATATAAAGTTAATACTGCATTTTACGAGTCTTTGGGGGCTAAGGGTTGGGTGTCAATGAAAAAAACTGTTGATTATATAAATAATCACTATCCTGAAATATTCACAATTGCTGACGCAAAGAGAGGAGACATTGGAAATACAAGCAAAATGTATGCTCAATCATTTTTTGTAGAAATGAATTTTGACAGTGTAACGATTAATCCCTACATGGGCTCTGACTCTGTAAAACCATTTTTGGAATTTGAAAATAGGATTGCAATTTTACTTGGATTAACATCAAATACTGGAGCCAATGATATCCAGCTTAAAACCACTAATAATGATGATTTTATCTTTATGGAAATGATAAAATCATCTAAAGATTGGGGAGATAAAAATAACATTATGTACGTTGTTGGAGCAACCAAACCAGTGCATATTCGAAAAATCAGATCAATTATTCCTGATCATTTTTTACTTATGCCTGGAGTTGGAGCTCAGGGAGGTGACTTAAATGAAATTTGTAAATATGCTCTAAATGATAATATCGGAATAATTGTTAATTCATCAAGATCTATTATTTACGCATCAGACAATGAAACATATGCGTCTGCTGCAGCAGACCAGGCGATGATTCTTCAAAATAAAATGAAGGTAATATTATCAGAAAGAAAATAGAATTCATGAAAGTATTTACCCTTTCATTTTCGCTGATTTTTTTAGCTTTTTTTACATATTCACAGACAAGCGAATCTGATTACACTCAGGTATTAGCTATCGCACATGATGCTGGGTATCCACTGCGCATTGTATCTTTGTAATAAATGAATTGGAATTGTAAGCATACTTGGAGAAAAGCATCAGTAAATACTTTATGGTGTTTATTAGGCTGCAGTATCGGGGATTTTGGAACTATTTTTTACTTTCAAAATATTGATCATAGCCTTTTGACATGGCAAATAATGACTTTGGCCATCATAAATGGATTGTTGACCAGTATTTTACTCGAAACCTTCATATTGTCAAGACAAATGATTTTAAAGGAGGCCTTTAAAGTTGCAATTGGTATGAGTTTTATAAGTATGATCGCGATGGAACTTGCGATGAACATAATAGATGTTATTCTCACTGGAGGGGCTAAATTGACATGGTGGGTTATTCCAATTATGTTATTCGCTGGATTTATAACTCCTCTTCCTTATAACTACTACAGATTAAAAAAATGGGGTTTTGGCTGTCACTAAATCTATTTTTTTATAACATTAAAATTTAATTATTTGGAACTGAAATATTACTGCCTAAAAATATAGCATTCAGGAATAATTTATTCGTTCCATACCAAGAACCCCTAAAGTTTGGATTATCAGCAAATACTACAACTCTACCAGATCCAACTTTAGAAATAATTAATGATGCAGCTCCCGGAACAAAGTCTTTTTTATTTAATTCAGAAATATATCCATCAATGTGAAAATCTTTTGAGTATGTAGCAACAGACGAATAATCGTTCTTTGTTTTATTAATAAATACATTATTATTCTTGTACACTGGAATAGAATGATCGTTATAACCAAAAGCAACTGGATGAGTTAAATCTATCTCAGCTTTTAGAATAACACCACCTATTCTTTCCCTTCCAATAAACTCTCTTGCATCAACATAACTTTTTCTAGAGGGCGTTGAATCTTTTTTTGACTCCACCAAACTTTCATTTATTAATTTGCTGTTAATTGCCCAACTTGAACCTCTGGCTATTGTAATTAAGGTATTTCCTTCCTCAATCCATTTTTTTATCTTTTTTACTTCATCTTTCCCTAATTGGTTATAGGAACCTGAAACCATAATAAGAGTAGTATATTTTTTTAACGATATCCCTGAAAATTGACTAAGTTTTAATTTAGTTAATGGCAGACCGATTCTAGTGTCTAATAGGTGCCAAACTTCTCCTGCTTCATATGAATTTACCCCTTCACCAATTAATAATGCAACTTTCACAGGCTTATTTATCTTAAAATTATTACTTCCTAAATCAATTCCTTTAAGACTGTAACCAGACTCTGAATTATAAACAGGAACCTCAAATTTATTTTGCATTTCAATTATAATTTCAAATAGTTTTCTAGAGGATATATTTTGTTTACTAACAGGTATTAAAACTGAACCATAGTTAAATCTCTTAGAGGAATTTGTTCCATTAACTTTTATTGTAAATGGTTTAAATGCTGAGTACGTTACAATACCATTTTTTTGTAAGTGATTCAAAGCAGCAGGTGAGTTATAATCATCCCAGTCTAGTATGTAAGCATAATTAGACATTTTTGGCTTTAATGTTTTTACAAAACCTTCGGTGCTCTTTATTTCAGATTCACCAAAAAAACTTTTAAGCTCTTTTGACTTCATATTATATATATTTGAAACGCTCCAGGCGGAAGCATCATAGAATACACTGTCAACATATTTGCTGTGTGTCTCAAAGAAATTTTTGACCATTCTAGATTGTTGTTGGTTGACAGGAACAACAAATTTTCCTTTACTGTTATATACTTTGATTTTGTGTAACAGTAATTTATCAATAAAGGCTTTGTTTCTGTTTTGATCAAACATATCACCAAACTCATAAGCTTTTACTTTTTCGTTTTTGAATTCTGTGATTGAGGAATTAAAGAATCTCATTTGATAATCTCTTAGCAGATCCTTATTATCAACCGCGGCCTCAACCGTGGCAATACTTGATAAATATTGGTTTCTAATAGTAAACCCAAAAGACATTGTTCCATAATTAGTTTCCTGCAAGTGTCCTCTAGAACTTGCCTGTTCAAATAAAATTGCTACAGCACCTTGAACATCAGGGTACGAGGAGCCATATCCTGGATAAGTTTCGTCAAATGATTCTTTAGTGTAGTAAAATGAACCAATGCTGTCAAGTGCTTTTACATAGTATTCAGCAAAAATTGGACTTAAAACACTGTAATTTTCATCAGGTATCATTGGTTTTAACGATGCATTTCTTTTCATTGGTTCAAAGAAATAATTACTATTCGTACCCATTTCATGAAAATCAGTAACAACATTTGGATACCAGCTATGATACCATTCTAATTTGCCTCTGCTTTCTGGATTAATTCCCAATAACCAGTCTCTGTTTAAATCAAACCAATAATGATTTGTTCTACCTCTTGGCCATACCTCATTATGTTCTGCATCATTACTATCTGCAACAAGATTAATTGATTTGTATTGATTTGCCCATTGCGAATGCCTATCTCTTCCGTCTGGGTTAATTGTTGGATCAATAAATATAACTGAGTTTTGAATTAATCTTTTAATTTTATTGTTTTCAGATGCAACCAGTGTGTAGGCTGCTAGTATTGCAGCCTCAGCACTAGATGGTTCATTACCATGAACTCCATATCCTAAATTTATAATTATGGGTAAGCTACTTTCAATTTTTGTTTTGATCCCAGGAACAGTATGCCTAAGATGCTCATCTTTGATTTTTTCTAAATTATTTAGGTTTCTAGTAGATGAAACGATGAGCATAATTAAATCTCTTCCTTCGTGAGACTCACCATATTTTACAATTTTTGCTTTTTCAGAGACATTTGACAAATATTTTAGATAAGAGACTATTAGATCGTGTCGAGTGTGTTCAAAGCCAATTTCATAGTCAAGAAATTCTTCTGGAGTTTGGATATTTTTATCATAAGGACCATTATTTTTTAAATAATAATCCTGTGCTTTTATATTACTGAAAGCTATCGTAAAGGCGATAAATATTAAGGTTAATCTCATAATTTTAAATTTTAGGCGAACTATAAATTTAATAATTAAAATTTATTGATTTGTTTTGGATGTATATTTTTAATTTTACCTAATGAGATCGATATTAATTTTTATTGTTTTTTTATTTTTTTCTTGCAGAGGGGAAAAGAGATACGAAGATTTCAATTTAACCGATTATCAAAGGCAGGTTAATAATTATTTTAAAGACGCCTCTGTCTCACCACTAATGACTAAAGATCTAAAAAACTTTAAAGGACTTGATTTTTTTGAATTTGACTCATCATATGTTGTTTATGCTAAAATTCAAGAAACACCCAACAGCTTACCTTTTAAAATGAAGACTACTACTAATATACCATCTGATTTTAGAATCTATGGAAAATTAACTTTTAATCTCAAGGATGAGCAATATACATTATCAGCTTATGAAAATCTTGATTATATAGGAAAGGATGGGTATGAAAATTATTTATTTCTTCCATTTCTTGATCAAACAAATGGATTTGAAACTTATGGTGGTGGTAGATATATAGATTTATATCAGTATGATAATGATTCAATACTAATCGATTTTAATCGAGCTTACAATCCTCAATGTGTATACGATGAAAATTTTTCATGTCCGATTGTGCCAAGGCATAACTTATTAAATCTTAGAGTTGAAGCTGGGGTTAAAAACTTTATTAAAAATTATTAATCTTATCTATTAGTGAGATAAAAGCCAATAAAAACAGCTATAATTCCAATTAACACGGAGCCGATAGTATGGATGGAAAAATTAAAAATTTCGCCGTTTTTTATTAGTTCTAAATTCTCATTTGCAAAAGCTGAAAATGTTGTAAATCCACCACAAAACCCAGTTGCTAATAATAGGGTTTGATTTGATGTTAGTGTATTTTTATTTTGGGCATATCCTAATATTAGTCCAATCAAAAGACATCCTAGCATATTAACAGTGAATGTTCCAAGTGGTAAAACTTTTGAGTATTGGTTAATTGAAATTGTTATCAAATACCTAAGACCACTACCTAAACCACCGCCTAAAAAAACTAACAGAAAACTTTTCATAATTATTGTATAAACTAATTTAACCTTAATTGTTTAATCATCATTAATTATTACGAGAAATAATATCAAAAGCCCTATATTTACTAGTACACTTAAGACCCTTAAAATGAAAAGAATAATTTTAATTACAGCCTTAATTTTTATTGTAAGCTGTCAACAAGAATCAAAGATAGATCCAAATATCAACCCGTTTTTCCAAGAATGGAATACAGCATATGAAGTGCCTCCATTTTTAGACATAAAGGACGAGCACTATATGCAAGCTTATGAGCAGGGAATGAAAGAAAATCTTGAAGAAATTGACGTACTTGTCAATAATCCTGAAGCCCCAACATTTGCTAATACTATTGAAGAACTTGAAAGAACTGGAAAATTGCTCTCAAAGGTAGGACGTGTTTTTTCAAATTTAGCCAGTTCTAATACGAACCCTAAATTACAAGAACTTCAGCGTGATCTAAGCCCTATGCTTTCAGCACATTATGATAAAATCTCGTTGAATGAAGGTTTATTTAATCGTGTTGATATAATATGGCAAAACCGAGAAAATCTTGATTTGACAAGTGAACAGTCTAAATTGCTTAATGATACCAGAAAGGGATTTGTTCGTAGTGGAGCACTATTAAGTGAGGATCAAAAGGAGAGAATTTCTGAAATTAATTCTAAAATTTCTGGTCTATCAACTTCTTTTGGTCAAAACCTTTTAGCAGAAACAAATGGTTTTGAACTTATTTTAGAAGTATCAGATTTAGAAGGTTTATCAGATGGAGTAATAGCTGCAGCTGCAGCAGCAGCTTCGCAGAAGATGGATTCAGCTGAGTCTGACAATGAAAAAGACAAATACAATGATAAATATGTTTTTACTCCTCACAGAAGCAGTATGTATCCGTTTTTAACGGAATCAACCCGTAGAGATCTGAGGGAAAAATTATATAATTCTTATGTGATGCGTGGTGATAATAATAACAATACTGACAATAAAAAAATTGCTGCTCAAATTGCTAAACTTCGTGCAGAAAGGGCCCAAATAATGGGGTATAAAACACACGCTCATTTTATACTGGATGACAATATGCTAAAAACCCCTGAGGAAGTATATGACTTATTAAATAAGCTTTGGAAACCAGCAGTCAAAAGAGCAAAGCTTGAGGTTGCTGATATGCAGGCTGTAGCTGATGCTGAGGGTCAAAATTTTAAAATTGCTGCTTGGGATTGGTGGCATTATTCTGAAAAAGTTCGTAAAGAAAAATACGATTTAGATGAATCAGCTATTAAACCTTATTTATCTTTAGATAATGTGCTTCAGGGTGTATTTAATACTACCAATAAATTGTGGGGATTAAACTTCACTGAAATTTTTGATATTGATCTTTATCATCCTGATGCCAGAATTTGGGAAGTAACAGACAAGGATGGTAGTCACTTAGGAGTTTTTATTGGAGACTACTTTACAAGATCAAACAAGCGTGGTGGTGCTTGGATGAGTAGTTTTAAGGGACAGTCAAATCTTGATGGAAGAGAGCGTCCAATAGTAGTAAACGTTTGTAATTTTCCTGCACCAGTCGGTGATGATCCAGCATTGTTAAGTTTTGATAATGTGGTTACATTATTCCATGAATTTGGCCATGCCATGCATGGAACTTTAACCGATGTAAAATACGGAAGTATGGCAGGCACATCTGGTCCGAGAGATTTTATTGAATTACCTTCTCAATTACTTGAGCACTGGGCAAGTGAGCCTCAGGTATTAAAATCTTTTGCTACTCATCATAAAACAGGAGAGCCAATTCCTGATGAATTAATTGAAAAATTATTAAATGCCTCAAAATTCAATCAGGGATTTATTAATACGGAATATTTAGCTGCTTCATTATTAGATATGGATTGGCATACAATTTCTGCCAATGATCAACTTAAAGACGCTAACAAGTTTGAATCAGAATCAATGAAAAAAGTTGGTCTGATAGGTGAAATAGCACCAAGATATAGAACCACTTATTTTGCTCATATTTTCTCTGGTGGATACTCATCAGGCTATTACAGCTACGTTCATGCAGCAGTACTTGACTCTGACGCATTTGAAGCATTCAAAGAAGTAGGAGATGTATTTAATCCTAATCTTTCTTCAAAATTAAGATCTAGTATTTACTCGATGGGTTCAACAGAGGAAGCAATGGATTTATTCGTAAAATTTAGAGGTAGAAAACCTGTTATTGAGCCGTTATTAAAAGTTAGAGGATTAGACGGCAGTGAATAAATTTACTTATTAACATTTCATTATGAAGGTTATTAGGTTCATTCTTTTACCGTTTATTTTTCTTAACAGTTTTAATACTTTTTCTCATAATCCTGAAGATTTCATGATTGCTGAAATTGAACGGGGCCAAATGTATTTTGAAAATGAAGAGATTGCAGCTGAATACGGAGCTGCTCTAAAAAGACAAAGGATTCGGCGTTTAGCAGCTATGCAATTTTACAAAAAGTTTTACATTTTTGTCAAAGCCGGTTTTGAACATATTATTCCTCAGGGAATTGATCATATTCTTTTTGTTCTTGGTCTGTTTTTTTCATGTATTACATTTCGCGCACTCCTTTGGCAAGTAACCGCATTTACAGTGGCTCATAGTATAACTCTCATTCTCGCGGCTCAAGGTTTTGTTCAACTAAGAGGAGATATAGTTGAGGCAATTATTGCATTATCAATTGTTTGGGTAGCCATCGAAAATGTCTTATTTAAGGAGACAAGTAAATGGAGATATTCAATAGTATTTGCGTTTGGTTTATTACATGGTCTTGGTTTTGCAGCTCTTCTAACCCAATATGGATTACCAAAAGATAATTTTATTTCAATGCTATTGGCATTTAATATTGGAGTTGAATTCGGGCAGTTGGCTGTTTTGCTTTTAGCCTTTACACTGATTAAATTAATTATGAAAAAAAACTGGTATAGTAATGAGATAAAAATACCAGCTTCTCTAATAATTGCTGCAGTTGGTTTGTTTTGGTTTATTGAACGGATAATTTGATAATAAATAAATATATTTTTTTAATAAATATACAATTACTTTAATCTAATTTTCTAAAACATTTTATAGTTTTGAGATAGGATTGCTTGATGTTTCAAGGTTGGTACTTTTTTTGAAATTTATCTTAAACAAATATATATTTTATAGTGGCAATCAAACCTATAAAAGCTATGAAGGCTAATAAAACCCAAGCACTTCCTTTATAGTACTTTTTGTGAAGTTTAGCATCTTTTTTATATGCTATAAATAGTACTATAGAAAAACATATTGTAAATAATACCGCAAAAACTAATTGACCTTGTGAAAACATTTTTTTTGCGAAACTAATAAATATTAAAATAATTTAATGTCATGAAGGATAAAATATTAGCTGTTAAAGAATTTCATAAAGCCTTTAAACTAGATTACCTAGATAAACCTAAAGCTGATTTAGGAATGAATAAAAATAAATTAAGATATAATTTAATGAAGGAGGAAAATGAAGAATATTTTGAAGCCGCAAATAATAACGATATGGTTGAGGTTGCTGATGCTCTCGGAGATATGCTTTACATTCTTTGTGGAACCATAATTGAGCACGGTATGGAACATAAAATAGATGAAATCTTTAGTGAAATTCAAAATAGTAATATGAGCAAATTAGGTGCTGACGGTAATCCAATCTACCGTGAAGATGGAAAGGTTCTTAAAGGGCCTAATTACTTTAGACCTGATATTGAGGGAATATTAAATTGCTAAACTTTAAACTTCCAACTATGATTATCTGCAAGTTTATTGGTTTGAATTCCTTCTAAATTTGACTTTAGCTTTTCTGCATATGAACTATCCTGTTCATCTAATTCAAATAATTCCCCCTTATGTTGAAAAGCATTAATTTGGCTTACTATTGCAGCAGTCCCTGCTCCAAAGATTTCTTTTAGTGAACCGTTTACAGCAGCATTTTTCAATTCGTCAACTTTTAGCTTTTTAATCTCTACATCTATTCCATTATCCTTGGCAATCTGAATTAGGCTTTTTCTCGTTACTCCGTCTAAAATAGTGTCTGTTGTGGGTGCTGTTACTAAGGTATCATTAATTCTAAAGAAAATATTCATTGTACCCGCTTCTTCTAAATAACTGTGCTCATTTGCATCGGTCCAAATAACTTGATCAAATCCTTCATCATTTGCAAGTCTGGTTGGGTAAAATTGACCAGCATAATTTCCGGCAGCTTTGGCATAACCGACACCTCCTGAAGCAGCTCTACTAAATTTATCTGCAACAAGAACCTTTAATTTTTTGGTGTAGTATAGAGTTGCTGGGGCACAAATAATCATGAACTTGTAATTTTTGGAAGGAACGGCTTGAATCGCGTAGTCGTTACCTATAACAAAAGGTCTAATATATAATGATCTTCCATCTCCATGCTTAACCCAATCCCTATCAATATTTACTAATTTAGTCAATGCCTCATAAAATAATTTTTCAGGAAATTCAGGAATTGCCATTCGAACGGCTGACTTATTAATTCTTTCAAAATTTTGATCAGGTCTAAACAACCACACCTCATCATTTTTGTCTTTGTAAGCTTTCATACCTTCAAAGATTGCCTGGCCATAATGCAAAACACTTGCCGATGGCTCAATGGAGATAGGTTGATATGGTTTAATTGTTGGATTTACCCATTTACCATCAATAAAATCACATTCAAACATATGATCAGTAAACACAGATCCAAAAGAGAAATTATTAAAATCTACATCATTAATTTTACTTTTTTCAATTCTTGTGATTTCGATTTTTTGAATCATAATAAAACGGATAAAAATTCACACAAAATTAATCAATTAAATTATATTTACTCCAACTTTAAAATATAAATGAAAGTATTAATTACAGGAGCCACAGGTTTGATTGGTTCAAGAATTGTTAAAGACTGTCTTGAAAGAGATATCAAAGTTAATTTTTTAACCACTAGAAAAGATAAGCTAGGCAGTCTTGCTGGATGTGAGGGATTTTATTGGAATCCCCAAAAAAATATAATTGATATAAATTGTTTTAACAAAATTGACTCAATCATAAATTTATCAGGTGCTTCAATTTTTAGAATTTGGACAAAAAAAAATAAAGAGCTTATTTTAAAAAGCAGAGTTCAAAGTTTGAATTTTTTAAGAGATCAGTTAATTGAAAATGGTATAAAAATAAAATCGATTGTTTCAGCAAGTGGTATTGGAGCATACCCAAGCTCCGACGAAAAAGAATTTTATGAAAGTGAGCCAGATAGAAGTAATTATTTTCTTTCTGATGTCATTAAAGAATGGGAAAAAGCAACAATATCTTTTGAAAAAATCGCAGAAAAAGTGTCGATTGTTAGAATCGGCCTTGTGTTATGCAGTAGGGGTGGAGTACTAAAGCAGACCATGCAGCCAATGTCATTTGGATTTGGAGTCTATTTTGGTTCAGGCAGACAATGGCAATCATGGATTCACATAAACGATATTTCTCAAATCTTTTTACATATAATTAAAAATAGATTGTCGGGAGTTTACAATGGGGTTGCGCCAAATCCATTAACTAATTATGAGTTTACTAAGATAATTTCTAGGATCAGAAAATATGTTTTATTTATAATTCCTATTCCAAGATTATTCTTCAGACTGATTTTTGGGGAAATGCACATTATTCTTTTTAAGAGCCAAAAGGTTTCATGTAAAAAAATTGAGCAGTCAGGATTTAATTTTAAATTTCGAAACTTAAGATCTACAATTGAAAATATACTTACGTGACATTATGGCACTAATTTCAATATGGCAGTAATTTTGCAATAATCAAATAAAATCAGATAGATGTCTAAGAAAAAATCAAAAAAGAAAGTTGAAATAGATAAGAATACCAATGCAGTTGAAAATCAGGTTGATGAAGTTAATTTAGAAGATCAAGTTAAGCAGGAAAAGGATAAATTCTTAAGACTCTTTGCAGAATTTGAAAATTATAAGAGAAGAACTGCCAAAGAAAGGATTGAGCTTTTCTCCACAGCTAGTGAAGAAGTTATGGTTTTATTATTACCAATTTTAGATGATTTTGATCGAGCATCAGCTGAGATAGAAAAGGATAATGACAATGAGATTTTTAAAGGGGTTTTATTAATTAAAAATAAACTTTTTGATTCTTTGAAATCTAAAGGTTTAGCTCTAATCGAAGTCAATAAAGGTGATGAATTTAACGCAGATGATCATGAAGCTGTAACTCAGATACCAGCGCCAAGCAAAGAGATGGAAGGAAAAATTATTGATGTTATCGAAAAAGGGTATAAGTTAGGTGAAAAGGTGATCAGATATCCAAAAGTTGTAATAGGGAAATAGTTATGAAGGAAGATTATTACAAAACATTAGGGGTTAGCAAAGGCGCATCAGCATCTGAAATCAAAAAAGCTTATCGGAAAATGGCTATCAAATATCATCCTGATAAAAATCCAGGTGATAAAGCCGCTGAAGAAAAATTTAAAGAGGCTGCTGAGGCGTATGATGTGCTGAGCAACCCAGAAAAAAAATCACGATATGACCAATTTGGTCATCAGGCTTTCCAAAATGGTGGTGCTGGTTTTGGCGGAGGAATGAATATGGATGACATTTTTAGCCAATTTGGAGATATTTTTGGAGGTGCTTTTGGTGGTTTTGGCGGTTTTGGTGGATCCCAAGGAAGACGAGTGATGAAGGGTAGTAATTTAAGAGTCAGGGTAAACCTAACTCTTGAAGAGATATGTAATGGAGTTGAGAAAAAAATAAAAGTTAAGAGAAAGATCTTAGCACCAGGAGCAACTTTTTCAACATGTCCACATTGCAATGGTACTGGACAGGTAACCAAAGTAACCAATACAATTTTAGGTAGAATGCAAACCTCTACAACATGTCCTCATTGTGGTGGTTCTGGTCAAATTTTAGATAATAGGCCAAGTAGTTCCGACGTAAATGGAATGATAATTAAAGAAGAAACCGTCAAAATACCTATACCTGCAGGAGTTTTAGACGATATGCAGCTAAAAGTTTCAGGAAAAGGTAACGAAGCGCCCGGAAATGGTATCAGTGGGGATTTGTTAGTGGTTATAAACGAGGTCCCACACAAAAAACTTCAAAGAGAAGGCGATAATTTACACTATGAATTATATGTCAGTATCCCTGATGCAATTCTTGGATCAAATAAAGAAATTGAAACAGTTTCTGGTAAAGTTAGAATTAAGATTGAGGCAGGTATGCAATCTGGAAAAATCCTAAGACTTCGCGGAAAAGGTGTGCCAAGCATTAATGGTTATGGCGCTGGCGATTTACTTGTTCATGTAAATGTTTGGACTCCAAAAACACTTGACAAGAAACAGAAACAGTTTTTTGAGTCAATGAAAGAAAATGAACATTTTGAACCAAAGCCTGAAAATTCTGAAAAGTCATTTTTTGACAGGGTCAAAGACATGTTTTCTTAATTTTTTATTAAATATTTATTACAAAATAAATTACTTAATCATTTAATACTATATTTAGGTTTCTGCAAAAATATTTTATGAAAAATCTTCTTAGTATTGATTCCGTCTCAAAAAATTTTGGATCATTTACTGCACTAAATAATGTTTCTATCAATATTCCTGAGGGATGTATTTATGGTTTATTAGGTCCAAATGGTGCTGGGAAAACAACTCTTATCAGAATTATAAACCAAATTTCATTTCCTGATACTGGGAAAGTATTTTTCAATGACCAGGAACTGAATGCTAGCCATATTAGGCAAATTGGATATTTACCGGAGGAACGTGGTTTATATCCCAAAATGAAAATTGGTGAGCAGGCAATTTATCTGGCCCAACTAAAGGGAATGGATAGAAAAACAGCAATACTAGAATTAAAAAAATGGTTTGAAAAGTTTCAGATTTCTGATTGGTGGAATAAAAAAGTTACAGAACTCTCAAAGGGTATGGCTCAAAAGGTTCAGTTTATCGTAACAGTGCTTCATAAACCTAAATTATTAATATTTGATGAGCCATTTTCAGGATTTGACCCCATTAATGCCAATTTGATAAAGGATGAAATACTAAAATTAAATAAAGATGGTGCAACCGTTATATTTTCAACACACAGGATGGAGTCCGTTGAAGAGCTTTGTGAAAATATTGCTTTAATCAATAATTCATATAAAATTCTTGACGGAAATTTAGATAAAATAAAGAAA
>CABYEA010000013.1 GCA_902517895.1 uncultured Bacteroidota bacterium | reverse complement strand
GATTGAGGAGAAAATATCAATCCAAAAAGAATTATCAGTGATTGTTGCTAGAAATATTTCAGGTGAAATGAAGTGTTTTCCTGTTGTTGAGATGGAATTTAACGAGAATTCAAATTTAGTTGAATATGTAATGTGTCCAGCAAATATTAGCAATGATATTCAAAAAAGGGCAATGCAAATTGCAATGAATACATCAGAAAAATTTAATATGGTTGGATTACTTGCTGTTGAGCTTTTTCTGACCAAAGAAGATGAAATTCTAATTAATGAAGTAGCACCTAGACCTCATAATTCTGGACATCATACCATCGAGTGCTGTATGACATCACAATTCGATCAGCATATCAGAAGTGTTTTAGATTTGCCTTTAGGAGAAACAGAAATACTTATTCCCGGAATTATGGTAAACTTAGTGGGGGAAAATAAGGTTGAAGGAAATGTCATTTATAAAAATATAAATGATATTTTTGATATTCCCGGGGTATTTATTCATATTTACGGAAAGAAAAAGTCAAGACTTAATAGAAAAATGGGGCATATAACTGTTGTTAATAGAGACATTGAAAAGGCTATTGAAATCGGTAAAAAAATTAAGAAAAAAATAAAAGTAGTATCATGAACAAAGTAGGAATTATTATGGGCAGTAAAAGTGATCTGCCTGTCATGCAAGATGCTATTGATATTCTTAATGAATTTGGAATTGAGTCTGAGGTAAATATTGTTTCAGCTCACAGGACCCCAGATAAAATGTTCAAATACGCAAATAATGCAAGAGATAATGGGATTAAAGTCATTATAGCGGGAGCAGGTGGTGCTGCACATTTGCCTGGAATGGTTGCTTCAATAACAACTCTCCCAGTAATTGGTGTTCCAGTAAAATCAAGGAATTCAATAGATGGATGGGACTCCGTATTATCAATTTTACAAATGCCAAATGGAGTGCCTGTTGCCACTGTGGCCCTTAACGGAGCAAAAAACGCTGGGATTCTAGCAGCTCAAATTATTGGTATCTCTGATCAGGAAATTTCCCAAAAATTAGTTGATTACAAAGGTCAACTTGAAAAAAAAGTTATCGACTCAGAGAAGAATTTGTAAACCAATTTCAACTATCAGCCAGTATATCGGAACTGATTCTACAATAAAGGAACTGTAATATTTATTTTGTTTTTCACGCGAAAAATTCACCAAAATAGCTGTAATTAAAATGATGATTAGAATTGAATTTTTAAACACTAAATTTTCTAATAAGTAACCTGTAATCATTGTAAACAGCAAGGCTATAATTAGAACAAAATATCCTATATTTTTAGAATATTTTATACCGTAATCATGTATAATGGTTTTTATAAGATCCTTGTCTTTTAACATATCTCTAATTTCAAAAGGAATCATTTGTGCGGTAACTAAACAAAAAATAAGCAATGAATAATAAACAATATTAACAAAGTCTAAAACTCCGAAAAATGGTAAGAGTACAATTAACATTGTCCAACAGAAAGCAACAGTCAATATTTTTAAAATTGGATTACTTCTCAGAGTGTAGTCTGATATTAATGGTATCGTGTATAGAACTGTTACAATAGAAATAATTACTACGAATATTTGCTTTGAGCTTGATAAATTAAAAAATAAATAAAGTGAAATTACAAGTGAAATTAGAGCTTTTAAAAAAAAACTTTTTAATAAAAGAGAGACTGGCTTATTTATTGATATTAAATCTTCATTGAATTTTATAAAATTATATGAAAAAAAAGTGGTAAAAAAAACAAATGCAATATCCTCCCAATTTACGTGGATTTGATGAATTAAGTTAATCGAAATTATATAACATATTACACAAAATGAAACGTGTAAACTTGAGTTAATATAATAATCAAAAAGTAACTTGAATTTTTTTGTTAATAAACCCATAAATGTTGTTCATTATTTATTATTTAATATATAATAAATGGACGTTATATTATTTAATTTTAATTGATATTTTTTAAAAATGAATACAGAATCTTTTGAAAGAAGACATATAGGGCCTACAGATATAGAAATTGAGAAAATGCTTAGTTTAATTAATGCAACTTCAATTGACGAGCTAATTGATCAAACTATTCCGAAAAGTATAAGAAACAGAAAAAAAATGAAGTTGGACCCTCCAATGTCTGAGTCTGACTATTTAACGCATTTAAAAAAGATTTCTTCATTAAATAAAGTATACAAAACTTATATTGGAATGGGTTATAATAGATCTTACCTTCCCGCTGTAATTCAAAGGAATATTTTAGAAAATCCTGGGTGGTATTCCGCTTATACTCCATATCAAGCAGAGATAGCACAGGGTAGACTTGAAGCTCTCCTTAATTTCCAAACTATGGTAACAGACTTAACTGGTATGGAAATTTCAAATGCTTCATTGCTTGACGAAAGTACTGCCGCTGCCGAAGCTATGACTCTTCTTTTTTCTACAAGGTCAAGAAAACAAAAAAAGGAAAATATAAACTCATTTTTTGTATCAATTGATACATTTCCACAAACGCTTGCTTTATTAGAAACTAGGGCAAAACCACTTGGAATAAAACTAGAAATTGCAGAGCTGAGTAAGTTTGACTCTGAAAATAATTATTTTGGAGCATTTTTGCAATACCCTAGTCTTTCAGGAAATATAAGTGACATTGAACCAGTAATTAAGATTTGTAAAGAAAATGAGATTAAAGTTGCTGTTGCAGCAGATATCCTGTCTTTAGCTTTACTAAAATCACCTGGTGAAATGGGGGCAGATGTTGTTGTTGGAAGCACACAAAGATTTGGTATACCTCTTGGATACGGCGGACCCCATGCAGCTTACTTTGCAACTAAAGAAGAATATAAACGAAATCTTCCTGGAAGAATAATCGGTGTAAGTATTGATCAGAATGGAAATAGAGCCTTAAGAATGGCTCTTCAAACAAGAGAACAACATATTAAAAGAGATAGAGCCACTTCAAATATTTGCACAGCTCAAGTCTTACTGGCTGTTATGGCTGGTATGTATGCTGTATACCATGGACCTGATGGAATAAAGGAAATTGCAAAAAAAATACATTCGAATGCCTGTATTTTAGAAGAGAATTTAAACTTACTTGGATTTAAAACTCCAAACAAATCTTTCTTTGACACGATATTAGTAGAGTGCGATTCTAAACTAATTAGGGGTAAAGCTTTAGAAAAAGAGGTAAATTTTCACTATCCTAGTGATAGTAATGTTTCAATCTCAATTAATGAAACAACTACAACAAATGATATCTATGAAATCATATCAATTTTTGCTGAATCTAAAAATACAAAACTTGAAAATTTCTCAAATTTTGAAAGTTTGAATAGAATTCCCAAAGAGTATTCAAGAACTACAAATTTTTTAACTGATGAAGTTTTTTCAAAATATAAATCAGAAACTTCTCTTATGAGGTATATCAAGTTTCTTGAAAATAAAGATCTTGCGCTAAATACCTCAATGATTTCACTTGGTTCATGTACAATGAAATTGAATGCAGCTGCTGAAATGCTCCCACTGAGCTGGAATAGATGGTTAAATATTCATCCATTCGCGCCGAAAGATCAAGCCTTAGGTTATGAAAAGATTTTAAAAAAGCTAGAAAACCAACTCAAAGAAATTACAGGTTTTGATGCTGTTTCATTACAACCAAATTCTGGTGCTCAAGGAGAATATGCTGGCCTTATGGTAATAAAATCCTATCATGAAAACAATAGTGATTTTGACAGAAAAATATGTCTCATTCCATCATCAGCACATGGTACAAACCCTGCTAGTGCTGTAATGGCAGGAATGGAAGTTGTTGTTGTAAATTCATCCGAAAACGGCAATATTGATATTACAGACTTAGAAGAAAAAGCAATCAAATTCAAAAGTAGATTGGGTGCATTAATGATTACATATCCGTCAACACATGGTGTTTTTGAATCTGATATTTTAAAAATTACAAATATCATCCACAGCCACGGAGGTCAAGTATACATGGATGGAGCAAATATGAACGCTCAAGTAGGTCTAACAAACCCGAAAATTATCGGAGCTGATGTTTGTCATTTAAATCTACACAAAACATTCGCTATTCCACATGGTGGAGGTGGACCTGGTGTGGGACCAATTTGTGTTGCAAAACATTTAAGTCCTTTCCTCCCCTCAAACCCTGTAATCAAAACCGGCGGTGATAAAGCAATTCCTGCGATATCAGCAGCACCATTTGGCTCTGCATTAGCATGTATAATTTCATATGGATACATTTCAATGCTGGGAGCATCTGGTTTAACCAATGCAACTAAAATTGCCATATTGAATGCAAATTATATAAAAGAAAGACTAGATGGAAGCTATGATATTCTTTACACCGGTGAACTTGGAAGGTCTGCACATGAAATGATAATTGATTGTAGGCCATTCAAAGATTATGGTATAGAAGTAGTTGATATAGCAAAAAGATTAATGGACTATGGTTTTCATGCCCCTACCGTTTCTTTTCCAGTTGCAGGAACAATGATGATTGAGCCTACCGAAAGTGAAAATAAAGAAGAAATTGATAAATTTTGTAATGCAATGATCTCAATCAAGGAGGAAATAATATTATGCAATCCTGATGATGAAAATAATTTACTCAAAAATTCCCCGCACACCCTTGAATTAGTAGCATCTGATGTTTGGAATTATAAATACTCAAGAGAAAAAGCTGCATTTCCGTTAGATTATGTAAAAGAGAATAAATTCTGGCCACCTGTGAGAAGAGTTAATGATGCATATGGCGATCGTAATCTAATTTGTAGTTGTACTCCAATTGAATTATATGCTAATTAATTTTTCTAAAATCACTATTATTTAATAAGTTTACTTACTTAAAATTCATTTATAAATGAACATAAAAATAACTGGAAGTGGCTCGTACATCCCAGAAATAGTTCAGGACAATTCTAAATTTTTAGACAGAGAATTCTTTGATAATGAGGGTAATAAAATTGAAACTAAAAATGATGAAATAATCGAAAAATTTCAAAAAATTACAGGGATTAGTGAAAGAAGATATGCAAAAGATGAATTAAATACCTCTGATATTGCATATTTAGCCGCAAAAAAAGCACTAGAAGATGCGAAAATTGATCCTGAGACAATTGATTATATTATTCTAGCTCACAATTTTGGTAATGCAAGCAATAATACAACTCAAATTGATATTTTTCCTAGTTTATCAGTTAGGGTGAAAAACTTACTAAAAATTAAAAATCCAAAATGTGTTGCTTATGACATTTTATTTGGTTGCCCCGGATGGCTCGAGGGTATGATTCAAGGATATGGGTTTATTAAAGCTGGAATGGCAAAAAAATGTTTGGTTATTGGAGCAGAAACTTTATCCAGAGTTGTTGATGTTAACGATAGAGATTCAATGATCTTTGCTGATGGTGCTGGCGCGACAATTATTGAAAAAGTAGATGAAAAGGGAGGTATTCTATCCCACAATACCGCCACATACACTGACGACGAAGTATTCTATCTTTTCTATGGAAAATCTTTTAACCCTAAAGCAGATCAAAAAACAAAATATATTAAAATGAGAGGTCGTAAAGTTTATGAATTTGCGTTGACCAATGTACCCTCAGCTATGAAAGAATGTCTAGACATGGCAAATACCGACATCTCAGAGGTTAAAAAAATATTAATTCATCAAGCAAATGCCAAAATGGATGATGCGATAGTTAAGAGACTTTATAAACTATTTAATGTAGATTCTCCAGAAAAGATTATGCCTCTCACAGTTGATCGGTTTGGCAATAGCTCAGTAGCAACTGTACCAACCATGTATGATTTAATTGTCAGAAATAAACTCGGAGAGCACAAAATTGAAAGCGGCGATAAAATCATCTTTGCTAGTGTTGGTGCTGGAATGCATATCAATGCAATGGTCTATCAACACTAATAAATGTATTCTAAAAATTTCCCATTTAAAAGATATCAAATAACTACAGATTTCATAAAAAAACATGTTGATAAAAACGAACTAATATTAGATTTAGGAATTGAAAATCCTTTGTCAAAAATCCTAAAAAATAACGGCTATAATATTATTAATACAATTGGAGAGGATCTTGACATGGATCAGTCCGCTGTAAAAGAAACTAATGCTACTGTAGTTACTGCCTTTCAAATATTTGAGCATTTATTAAACCCATTTCAATTATTAATGAGCATAAAGGCAAATAAGCTAGTATGCAGCGTACCACTAAAACTTTGGTTTGCCAAGGCATACATGAATGAAAGTGATAAAAGAGATAACCATTTTCATGAATTTGAGGATTGGCAATTTAGGCTATTATTAGAGAAAACAGGATGGAAAATTGTAGAAGAAAAGAAATTTACAAATCCTGTAAAAAAAATTGGATTAAGACCCATATTAAGACTATTTACCTATAGATACTTAATTATTTACGCTGAAAAAATAAATTAATGAAAGTTTCTATAATTATACCAGTATATAACGAACAGGGCTTTATTAAAAAATCAATTCAGTCAATAATCAATCAGACAACTAAACCTCAAAAAGTAATCTATGTCAATGATAGTTCAACAGATGAAACAAGAAATATTATTAAAGAATTTTCCGATAAACATGAATGGATTGATTTAATTGATCATGAATCAAAACAGGAGCATGGACCTGGAAGCAAGGTTGTTGATGCATTTAATTTTGGACTTAAGAATTTAAATACTAGCTATGATATTATATGTAAGTTTGATGCTGATATCATACTTCCAAAAAATTATCTTGAAAGACTTATAAATATTTTTTCAAAAAATAATAATGTAGGTATAGCGGGAGGAAATCTTTATATTTTTAAAAGAGGCAAATGGTTATATGAAAAAATTGCAGCAAAATCACATGTCAGAGGGCCTATTAAAGCATATAGAAACAAGTGTTTCAAAGAAATTAATGGTCTAAAATCATCCATTGGGTGGGATACAGTAGATGTGTTACTGGCACAAAAAAAAGGATGGAAAATTTATACAGATAAGAGTCTTGCGGTCAAACATTTAAAACCAACTGGACATAAATATTCGATTAAATCAAAAATATTACAAGGCCAATCGCTATATATAATGAGATTTGGAGCAGTTTTAAGCATCTTGTCTTTAGTAAAATCTTCAATTAATAATTGCACACCTTCAAAATTATTATTTGGATCAATTGGTTATTTAAATGCATTATTTAAACAAAAACCATTTATTGTTACAAAAGAAGAGGGATACTTTATAAGAAAATTTAGATGGAGTGTTATCCGTAAAAAATATTTAGAATTTTAGATTATTAAAATCAATATTACCTCCGCACATTATTAAACCTATCTTTTTTCTCTTAAATTTTTCCTTGTTTTTGATTAATGCAGCTAAAACAACCGCACTTGATGGCTCAACTACAAGTTTTAGCTTATTCAGTATAATATTTAACGAATTCATTATTTCTTCTTCGGAAACCAAATGAATTTCCTTTACATTTTTTTGAATTATTGGAAAATTTATTGAACCTAAGTTAGTTCTTAGCCCATCTGCAATTGTATTTGTTGATTTATTGGTTTCAATCTTTCCAGAAATCAATGACCTATATGCATCATCTACATTTAAAGGTTCTGCCCCAATTACTTCACAGTTCTTTGAAAAATAATCAATAGCTATAGAGGTTCCTGCAATAAGACCTCCACCCCCAATAGGAGAAAAAATAAAATCTAAATTTGGATAATCTTCTACAAACTCAAAGGCACAAGACGAATTTCCTAAAATAACATCCATATTATTTGAGGGATGTAAAAAAAATAGGTTTTTCTCTTTCATTATGGTTTTTGTATTTTGTTCTCTGGCTTTTAGATTGGGCTCACATTCAATAATTTTATTTGTATAATTAAGAACTGACTTCTTTTTAAAATCTGGTGTATCAGATGGCATTATGATAAAGCAAGGAATATTTAATTCGTGAGAAGCCCTACTTAATGCATGAGCAAAATTTCCGGATGAATGAGTAATTACCCCTCTCTTTTTAAAATCATTTGGAATACTTTTTATAGCGTTTAAAGCAGCTCTATATTTAAATGAACCTGTATGCTGAAAGTTTTCACATTTGAAATAAACTTCAGAATTACACAAAGAGTCTATAAAATCAAATCTAAGAACAGGCGTCTTAATCAAATATTTGTCTATCTTATTTCTAACTTCGATAATATTCTGTCTAAGACCAGACATATTATTTTTGTAACTGTTTTTGAAGTTTTTTAGCTTCCAATATTAATTTATCAACTCCGCTGATATTATCTCCAGCACATGTAGCATAAAAAGGCTGTCCCCCACCTTTTCCATTGATATGACTTCCAAGATTAGAAATAATTTCTGATGCATTTAAATTCATAGATGAAGCAATATCTTTAGAAATAAAACACGAACAATAGGCTTTATTATTATCTTTTAAAACTAATATTAAAAAAGCATTTTTGATTTCAGCTCCTATTGAAAAACATAATTCTTTAATTTTTGAGGGTTTTAAATCAATAATTGAAGAATAGCTATTTAGTCCGGATTTATTTGTTAAATGCTTTAGAATATCATTTTTAATTATATTAATTTTTTCACTATTCAAGATGTCAATTTCTTTTTTTAGTAATGAGTTTTCAACAGATAAAGAATTGACTGAATCAAACAAATTGTTTGGGTTTTTGAGTAAATTTTTGATCTTATCGTACTCTTCAATTTTTGAATTGTAATAATTTTTGACAGCATCATAGGTTATGCCCTCAACTCTTCTAACACCAGAGGCAATAGCACTTTCATTTATAATTTTAAACTGCCATAGTTCAGACGTGTTTTTAACATGTGTTCCGCCGCATAACTCATATGAGTTGCCAAATTTTATTGTTCTTACTACATCCCCATATTTTTCTCCAAATAATCCTATGGCTCCGCTTTCCAAAGCCTTTTTTATTGGTACATTTCTATTCTCCTCTAGAGCTATGGCATTTTCAATTCTAGAATTGACAAAATTCTCAACTCCGACTATATCCTTTCGATCAAGTTTTGAAAAATGAGAAAAATCAAATCTGAAATTTTCAGAACTTACTCTACTTCCCTTTTGCTCTACATGATTTCCAAGAGTATTTTTCAATGCTTGATGTAATAAATGAGTTGCTGTATGGTTACATTGGATTCTGTATCTATTATGTTGATCAACAACTGCTTTAAAAATTTGATCAATTTTTTTTGGTAAATTTTTACACAAATGAACTGTCAAATTACCCTCTTTAATTGTATCATGTATATGAATAACATCACCATCGTTGGATTCAATATGGCCAATATCACCAACTTGACCACCTGATTCTGCATAAAAAGGGGTTAGATTAAATACAAGCTGATAAATAACACCATCCTTTTTGGATTTTATATTTCTGTATTTAACAATTTTAATATTTGATTCTAATGAATCATAACCAATAAATTCTTGAACTGGGTCATCTAATAATACCATCCAATCATCAAAAGATATTTCTCCTGCCTTTCTAGATCTTTCCTTTTGTTTATCTAACTCAAGATTAAAGGTATCATAATCTAGTTTGAAACCTTTCTCTTGAAGAATGAGACTGGTTAAATCTACCGGAAAACCATATGTGTCATATAATTCAAAAGCCTTTTTACCTGAAATTGTCTTTTTATTAGAAGATGATGCAATTATTTCATCCAGAAGAACTAAACCTTGTTCTAAAGTTTTCAAAAAGGACTTTTCTTCTTCTCTAATAACATTTTCAATTAGTGTTTTTTGATCCTTGAGTTCAGGATAAAATTCACCCATTTCCAAAAGCAGAGATCCAAATAATTTGTAAAGAACTGGTTCCTTAATTTTTAAAAATGTGAAACTATATCTGATAGCCCTTCTTAATATTCTTCTTATTACATATCCTGCCCCTGTATTACTAGGAAGCTGACCGTCTGCTATTGAAAATGAAACAGCTCTTAAGTGATCAGAAATTACTCTCATTGCAATATCTGACTGACTATTATCTCCGTAATTTATCTCAGTAATTTGCTCAATTTCTTTTATGATAGCTTTAAAAATATCTGTATCATAATTTGACTTGACATTTTGTAAAACCATACATAGCCTTTCAAGCCCCATTCCTGTATCAATATGTTTTTTTGGTAAATCTTCCAATTTACCGTTTGCTTTCCTGTTATATTGTATAAAAACAAGATTCCAAAGTTCTATAACTAAGGGATTATCTTTATTTACTAAAGATTTAGCACTTACTTTCTTTTTTTCGGATTCATCTCTAAGATCTATGTGAATCTCACTACATGGGCCACAAGGTCCTTGTTCTCCCATTTCCCAAAAATTATCTTCTTTTCCGCAAAGTAAGATCCTATCCTTATCGATAATTTTACTCCATAAATTAAACGCTTCAGAATCTTCAGACACACCATCATCCTTTGAACCTTTAAAAACAGTTACATATAAATCCTCAGGATTAATACCATATTCCTTAGTCAATAATTCCCAGGCCGAGTTTATGGCCTCTTCTTTAAAATAATCTCCAAAACTCCAATTTCCTAGCATTTCAAAAAAGGTATGGTGATAGGTATCATGACCAACCTCAGATAAATCATTATGTTTTCCTGAAACACGAAGACATTTTTGTGAATTTACAATCCTTTTATTTTGTGGATTTTCCTGATTTAAAAAATAATCCTTAAATGGAGCCATCCCTGAGTTAATAAACATTAATGAAGGATCATTTTTTGAAACAATCGGAGATGATTTAACAATTTTATGATTTTTTTTCTCAAAAAAATTCAAAAATTTATTTCTTACTTCGTTTGAGTTCATTTTAAGGATTATTGTCTGTTTTTATTGAACAAAAAAAGTATTGTTATATTTGCATTTACATTTATCAGATAAAATATACGTACAAAGATATAATTTTAATTATGCCTAAAGTTAAATATTATTACGATTCTGAATCCCTTTCGTTTAAAAAAATTAAAACGAGTAAAAGGACTATGTTCAAAAATGTGTTATTATATCTAACTGGATCAGCATTTTTTGGATTTTTGTTCATATTTATTGGAAGTCAATATTTTCAATCTCCTCATGAAAGATCATTAAACAGGGAATTAGAGAATATGAAATTTCAATTTTCTCAATTAGACGAAAAGATGGAAAATGTTGAAAGTGTTCTCGAAAATATTGAAGATAGAGATAATTCTATATACAGAATTTATTTTGAGGCACCTCCAATCAGTGAGGATAAAAGAAAAGCAGGTTTTGGAGGTGTTAACAGATACAAAAAATTTGATGGTTTTGAATATTCAAACATAATAAAGGAAAGTAACAGAAAAATTGATGTAATTCAAAAAAGGTTAACTATACAATCAAAATCTTTGGATGAAATTGCAAAACTTGCAATGGACAGAGAAAATTTTTTAAAATCTATTCCTGCTATTCAACCTGTTAATAATGATGACCTAACCAGAATTGCCTCAGGATTTGGGTATAGAATTGACCCATTTACAAAGGCTAGAAAACATCATTTTGGAATTGATTTTACAGCTCCTCAAGGAACACCCGTATATGCCACAGGAGACGGAACTGTTGTTCGGGTTGATAATAGATCATCAGGATATGGAAACCATATAAGAATTGACCATGGTTATGGTTATACTAGTTTGTACGCACACCTTTATAGATTCAATGTTAAAAGATATCAAAAAGTAAAAAGAGGTGATTTAATTGGTTATGTTGGAAGCACCGGTAGATCTAGTGCGCCACACCTACATTATGAGATTTTTAAAGATAAAGTAAAAATAAACCCGATTAATTTCTACTATGGAAACTTAACTGCAAAAGAATATGACGAATTACTAAGACAAGCTTCTGTGGTTAATCAATCCCTAGATTAATGAAAATAAATCTTCAAGAAAAAAGATATTATTCAATCGGAGAGGTAGCATCTAAATTTAATGTAAACCCTTCTTTAATTAGATTTTGGGAACAAGAGTTTAAATTATTAAATCCTAAAAAAAATTCAAGGGGAAACAGAAAATTTACAAATACAGATATTGAGAATATCAATAAAATTTACTTTTTATTAAAAGAAAAGGGATATACAATTCAAGGTGCTAAGGATTATATCCGTAATGAAAAAACATCCAAAAAATTAGATATAGTAAGTAAACTCAGGCAAATAAAGGACAAGTTGATAGAAATAAGGGACCAGCTGTAATTATTTTTTCCTAATAAAAATTGTAATAGGAACTCCGGTAAAATCAAAATTTTCTCTAATCTTATTTTCTAAAAACCTCTTATAAGGCTCTTTTACATACTGAGGTAAATTACAAAAGAATGCAAATTGAGGATGATGTGTTGGCAACTGAGTTATATATTTTATTTTAACGTATTTGCCTTTTATCGCAGGTGGCGGATATTTAGCAATTACAGAAAGCAATGTGTCATTTAACTTCCTTGTTTTTATTTTTTCAGATCTACCATTAAATACTCTTACAGCAGTCTCTATTGCCTTATGAATCCTTTGTTTATTAATTGTTGATACAAATATTATATTAATATCAGTAAATGGCTCAATTTCTTTCTTGATGATATTTTCATACTGTTTTGTTGAATTTGTACTCTTTTCAATTAAGTCCCATTTGTTAGCGATCAATACAATACCTTTTTTATTTCTTTCACATAACCAAAATATATTTTTAACCTGAGCATCAAAACCTCTTGAAACATCAAATAATATGATACATACATCAGAGTTTTCAATTGCTCTAACACTTCTCATTACAGAATAAAACTCAAGATTTTCTTTAACCTTAGATTTTTTTCTTATTCCAGCAGTATCCACAAGATCAAAATCAAAACCAAATCTATTATATCTTGTGTTTATCGAATCTCTTGTAGTACCTGGTATTTCGGTGACAATATTTCTATTTTCTCCAATTAGTGCATTAATAAATGAGGATTTTCCTGCATTGGGTCTTCCTACTACGGCAAACCGAGGAACATCATCTAAGACTTCATTTTCATCTTTAAATAATTTAACAACATCATCTAATAATTCTCCTGTTCCAAAACCATTAGAACTAGCTATTGGGTAGATTTCTTTTAATCCTAGTGAATAAAACTCATTTACATCATTTATTCTAGAAGAGTTATCTACCTTATTAACTACTAAGAATACCGGTTTATCAACTTTCCTTAACAAGCCTGAAATTTCTGAATCCATTGAAGTTATCCCGCTGTCAACATCAACGATAAATAGAATTACATCTGCTTCATCAATCGCTAGTTCAACCTGATTATCTATCTCTGATTCAAAAACATCATCGCTACCTACTACATATCCACCAGTGTCAATAACAGAAAACTCTTTACCATTCCAGTCACCTTTTCCATAGTGCCTATCCCTTGTAACTCCACTTATAGAATCTACAATTGCCTCTCTTCTCTCGATAAGTCTGTTAAATAATGTTGATTTACCAACATTTGGTCTTCCTACTATTGCAATAATATTACTCATGATAACGGGTCAACAAATTTAATACTAAATTAATTCTAAAAAAAGAGCGGCATTACTACCGCTCTTTTTTTAGAATTGAATGGTTAATTTCAATCTATTGAATTAAAGTTTAGATTTCATTAATAAACTCTAAATTCTCTAAAATTTGAAATCTTTTTACTTTTTTATATCATAAATTAGTTTAATGAAACTGCGGGTGAACTTAGTTCAGGCAACCATCTCCAAACTTCAGAAAAATTACCCCACATTTCAAGGCTTTCGTTAAAAGCTTTTTGATCAGCTTCAAACGAATCTTCAAAAAGTTCATTGTAAGCTTCAATCACTTTTGGCCATGCTTCGCTTTCATTATCAATACCTGACATATCTTGATTTCCATATCCAACCATTACATGTCCGCTTGGTCCACCAAGGGAACCAGCCCAAACATGTAAACTAAGATTTCCTACTTTTTCAGCTGCTTTTGCAACTCTAGTTCTAAACTTCCAAAAGTCAGGACCACTGTTTCTTTTTACATTATAATGAAGAACCTTCCATATTTTATTTATTCCAGGTTCAGCATCGTCAAAACTTGCATCGGCAGCATGTGAAAAATATTCAGTTCCTCCAACATTATTCATTAGGGGAGCAACATTTTCCATCCAGTAATCAAGACCTTGATTTCCGTAAGAATCGAATTGTGCCATTGATTGAGCAAAACCAGATCTAACAAGATAATTAGCTCTGTCACCTGCTACTATTTCATATGTGTAAATTAACTCACCATCAGCTTTAGAGTTATATTTTTGTGTTTTTTTGCCTATTGCTGATTTAGCATCTTTCATTTTTACTGGGTCAACCTTATATGCAGTCATCCAAGTCATCTGGGCCATTGCATTACCAAAAGTAAATACAACAGCTAGTAATAAAATTAGTTTTTTCATTATTTATTTATGTTAATTAATTAGCTTCCTAATATATCAAAATTTGATGTTGAAAAGTGAGGGATATTATAATGTCCTAGTTAATTAATTGTTAAAATTAATTTTTATAACCAAACTTCTTTAATTGGTTGGGGTTCGACCTCCAATTTTTACTCACTTTTACGTGTAGTTCTAAAAATATTTTTTTGCCAAAAAATTTCTCAAGATCAATTCTTGCCTTGGTGCCAATCTTTTTTAATGCGACACCTTTATGTCCAATTATGATACCTTTTTGTGACTCTCTTTCAACTAAAATTATAGATCTAATTTTTATTATTGACTCTTCATCTTTAAATTCTTCAGTCACAACCTCAACGGAGTATGGAATTTCTTTGTTATAGTATAGAAGAATTTTTTCTCTTAACTTCTCATTCACAAAAAATCTTTCAGGCTTATCTGTGAGCTGATCTTTAGGAAAATATGCAGGTGATTCTGGAATCAGTTCAATTATTCTATTGATGACTTTTTCGGTATTGAAGTTATTTAAAGCTGAAATAGGATATATTTCAGTATTTGGATATTTATTTGACCAAATATTAATTTGATTTTCTATATCATGTTGATTAGATAAATCAATTTTATTTAATAAAATAATGGTAGGTAATTCAGCACTTTGAATTTTATTATGAACCTCAGAATCTTTAATAGATTTCTCTCCTATTTCAACCATGTACAGTATTACATCGGCATCTTCTAATGCAGATTTAACAAAATCCATCATGGAGTCCTGTAAATCATATGAAGGTTTAATTATACCTGGTGTGTCAGAAAAAATTAATTGAAAGTTATCTCCGTTGACTATTCCAAGAATTCTGTGTCTTGTAGTTTGAGCTTTTGAAGTGATAATTGATAATTTTTCTCCCACCAAATTATTCATTAGTGTTGACTTTCCAACATTCGGGTTTCCTATAATATTTATAAATCCTGATTTGTGCACAAATCAAAGGTAATCTATTAATTGAATAGGAACCAAAAGAAAAAGGGTTCCAAATTGGAACCCTTTAAAAAAACAAACTAAAAACAAACTCCCAATGATGGGAGTTATACTCACAGGGTTAGTTTAATCCACTTATCTGTTTCTTTTTCCAGGATATGCTCTAATCCCGTGTTCAGCTATATCCAATCCCTCTATTTCTTCCTCTTTAGTAACTCTTAAACCAATATATTTCTTAAGAAGCCAAAAGAAAATAAAAGCAAAAAACACTGCCCAGATGGAGTATGCTAATGCGCCGATTACCTGACTAATTAGCTGGTCTGGACCTGCACCATTTAAAAGACCAATTGGACCATCACTATCAATGCCCCAAAGACCAATTACAATAGTTCCCCAGACACCCACAACTCCATGAACTGATGATGCACCTATAGCATCGTCAATTTTTAATTTTTTTTCAATAAACTCAATTGAAAATACAACAATAATACCCCCTATAAAACCAGCGAAAAATGTACCGAGGGCATCCATATTAGCTGCACCGGCAGTTATACTTACCAATCCAGCAAGTGCACCATTTAAAGTCTGAACAATATCAGGTTTGCCATACCAAATCCAAGTTGTTGAAAGAGCACCAATTGCACCAGCTGCTGCTGATAAGTTGGTATATAAAATTATGGTTGTAGCAGCCGTTGTATTATCTCCTCCCCAAGCTAATTGAGATCCACCATTGAATCCAAACCACCCAAACCATAGCGCCATTACACCCAGAGTAGCTAAAGTTTTGTTATGACCAGGAATTGGTTCAACTTTTCCTTTAAGGAATTTACCTAATCTTGGGCCTACCATGTATGCACCGACTAAAGCGGCCCAACCGCCAACCGCGTGAACAACTGATGATCCAGCTAGATCAATAAATTCAACTGTTTCACCCATAGAATTTTTAGGTAAAAAACTTGCAGTATTCAACCATCCATCAGGGTTCCATTCCCAGCCTCCAGCAATAGGGTAAATTAGCCCAGTTATTAGAACAGCAAAAATACCAAATATAGAATACTTAGTTCTTCCTGCAACTGCACCAGAAACAATAGTAGCACAAGTCGCAGCAAACATAGTTTGAAAAAATAGATCATAGGCCTCAGGTGGTCCGTTTTGTGTAAAAAATCCAGACCATCTGAAAAAACCATTAGTTGTTTCTCCATACATAAATGAATAACCAACAAACCAATAAATAATTGTACCAACAGAAATTGCCATTAGATTTTTCATAGCAATATTAACGGCATTTTTAGATTGAGTCATTCCTGACTCAAGTAGGGTAAAACCAGCATGCATGAAAAATACAAGAAAGCCAGCTATAGTTACCCACATCACTGTTAAGTCAATTTCTACGGTTGATTGAAGAAAAAAGTTAAAATTCATGATAAATAGTTTTTAGAAGTTTTTAGTTTATTTTGAGTATTCAATAAATATATTTAATAATTAATGAATAATTTATAATAAATTATAAGATTTATTAACTTTTATTTATTTACTAAAAAAGGGTCTTTATTATTGAAGTAATCAAAAAAAAAGCAAAGTAAAAAAAGGAATTTGTTAAAATGAAAAAATTAAATAAACATAATTTAAAGAGTATGAACCCCTTTTGAATCTAATTCGGTAATATATGAATTGAATTCAATCGAATTTATAGCATATATTTCATCATATTTAGATTTTAGTTTTATTGCTTCATTATAATTTTTAACCAATGAAAAAACTGAAGGACCAGATCCTGAAATTGAACAACAAATAGCTTTATTATGTTCCGAAATATTTTTTATTTCCTTAAATAAAGGCACATGCTCAGCCCTATAATTTTCCACTAAGTAGTCTTTTAACATCAATCTCATTAAATCAAAATCCCCCTTATGAAGTGAATGAATAAAACCTCCAATTGATGCTAATTGCTCTGATGCAATTTTTAAGTCAACTGTTTTTGGTAAAACATCTCTTGAATCTGAAGTTTTAATTTCTAATAGAGGGTGATGTATAACTGCATATAAATTTTTAGGAACTGGAAGCTTAATTACATTGTAATTTTCACGATTATTCACAAGGATTAAACCTCCATATAATGAAGAAGCAACATTATCAGCAGGGGCTGTTTTACTTGAAACAAACTCACCTTGCATAGCAAATTTTAAAAGCTCTTGCCTTTTCAGGGGACTACCTAATAATTCATTTATTCCATAAACAGCTCCAACAGCAGATGCAGCGCTGCTACCAATACCGCTACCAGGCTTTATATTTTTATTTATTTCAATATTAAAGCCTCTGTTAATATCTAAAAAATCTAAGAGAGACCGAGCTGCAACCGAAGCTGTATTCTTTTCATTTGATAATGGAACTTCATAACCATTTACTTTTATGATATTTACCTTATTTGAATCTGATTCAGTAATAATTAATTCATCCCCCAAACCAGCAATAGAAAATCCTAAAACATCAAATCCACAACAGACGTTTGAAACACTGGCAGGTGAAAAAACTTTTATTGAATTCATTTTGAAAATCTTATGATAAATTTAACTTATTTTATTTTCAACGATATATGCAAATATCTAAGTTTGCTATCATATTTAAAAAAAAAAAAAATGAAAAATCTTAACTATTTATTATTAACTGCATTTGTATTATTTTTTTCTTTTTCGGTAAATGCACAAACGGTTGATGAAATTATTGAAAATTACATCGAGAATACCGGAGGTGCAGAGAACTGGGCAAAAGTAGAGTCGGTAAAGATGAATATAACCGTAAATCAAATGGGCATGGAAATCCCAATTGAACAATACTTATCGCCTGAAAGAACATATTCCAAAATTTCTGTTCAAGGTCAGGAAATAAAACAGGGAGTATTTGATGGAGAAACTTTGTGGTCAACAAATTTCATGTCGATGAAAGCAGAAAAAAGTGACCAAGAGGATGTACAGATTATGAAAGACGAACTTGCCGAGTTTCCAGATCCTTTTTTAAACTATAAAAAAAATGGTTTTACTGCAGAATTAATGGGTACTGAAGTTGTTGAAGGTTCAGACACTTTCAAAGTTAAACTAACAAAAAAACCTATGGTGGTTGACGGTGAAGAAGTGCCAAACGTTTCAATATATTACTTTGATACTGAGAATTTTGTTCCGATTATGATGCATGAAGAAGTTATGAGCGGACCAGGAAAAGGCATGATAATGGAAGCTAAGATGAGTGACTATCAGGAAGTTGAAGGATTATATATGCCATTCTCAATGTCACAAGGGGTAAAAGATCAGCCAGGTCAGCCACTTACCATAACATCAATTGAGTTAAATATTGAGGCTGATGATAGTGAATTTAAATTTCCTGAAACAGTTACTGAAGAAGAAAATAATTAAATTTTAAACAATGCTAAATAAATTATCTACTATAGCTAGTGGTATAGTATTTTTATGTGTATCATTAAGTCTATTTTCACAAGAGAAAAAAGAGGTTAAACTTGAAAATTACTTTGGAGATTTAAATGCTAGACAAATTGGTCCTGCAGTCATGAGTGGTAGGATAAGTGATATGGAAAATCACCCAAACGACCCAATGATTATTTATGCTGGTTCAGCAGGGGGTGGAGTCTGGAAATCAAACAACGCAGGGACAACTTTTTATCCCATTTTTGATGACCATACTCAGTCAATTGGTGCACTCGAATTAGATCCAAATGACCCTGATAATACCATATATGTTGGTACTGGGGAGCCATGGCCAAGAAATAGTGTTTCTATTGGAGATGGTTTATACAAGTCTACTGATGGAGGTAATAATTGGAATAAAATTGGGCTTGAAAATTCTGAAAGAATAGCAAATATAATCGTTAACCCTGAAAACTCCGACGAGATATATGTAGCTGTTTTAGGTGCACTTTGGTCAGATAATAATGAAAGAGGAGTTTTCAAATCGACTGATGGTGGAGAAACTTGGGAAAATATTTTATTTCTTAATGACTCGACAGGATGCGCAGATTTAGCCATAGATCCTTCTAATCCAAAAATATTATATGCTTCGATGTGGGAATTTAGAAGAACTGCCTGGTCATTTAACTCTGGCGGAGAAAATAGTGCTTTATATAAATCAACTGATGGGGGTGAAAACTGGTTCAAAATTCATAAAGGATTTCCTGAAGGAAAACTTGGCAGATTAGCAATTGGAGTTTCAAAGTCTAATCCCAACACCTTATACACAGTTATCGAGTCAGAAAAAAATAAAGATAAAGGACTATATAAAAGTACTGACGGCGGAAAAAATTGGGAGCAAAAGAATAATGATTTTGGAATAACTGTTAGACCATTTTACTTTTCACGTATTGTGGTAGACCCTAAAGATGAAAATGTTGTTGTTAAAGCTGGATTATACGGTTCAATTTCTAAGGATGGAGGTGAAACGTTTGAAAATTTAGGTAATATGCACGCTGATATCCATGATATGGTATTTGATATAAATAATTCTGATATAATGTACGTAGGAACCGATGGAGGAGTATACAGATCTTGGAACAAGGGGGTCACCATGGAAATTGTAGAAAATTTACCTCTTTCCCAATTCTATCATATTAGTGTTGACAATGATCAACCTTATAATATTTATGGAGGCTTACAAGATAACGGATCTTGGTATGGACCGTCATTTGCATCAGGTGGTATTTCTGCTAAACATTGGAATGCTGTTGGCCAAGGAGATGGATTTAGAGTGTTAAGACACCCGGCTAAAAATATAATATATTCAGAAATGCAGGGTGCCGAAAATGTTTGGAGATATGACGTAGAAAATGATTTGGTAAAAACGATTCAGCCTCTTCCTGTAGAGGGGTATGAAGAATACAGGTTTAACTGGAATACGCCGATTGAAACTAGTAAAAATAATTCGGACAGACTATACATTGGCAGTCAATATGTTCACAGATCGGATGATACGGGGAATACTTGGGAAATAATCTCTCCTGATTTAACAACTAATGATCCAGCAAAACAGAACCAAGAGGATTCTGGAGGTTTATCTATGGACAATTCAGGAGCTGAAAACCATACTACAATTTTTACTATTACTGAGTCACCTCTTAACGAAAATATCATTTGGGCTGGAACAGATGATGGTAATATCCAAGTAACAAAGAACGGTGGGAAAAGCTGGAAAAATGTAATTGGAAATGTTTCTGGAGTGCCTAAAAATACATGGGTTTATCACATTGAGGCCAGCGCACATGACGAGAACACAGCATATGTTGTGTTTGATGGGCACACTTTTGGAGATATGAAAGCCTATGCATACAAAACAAACGATTTAGGAAAAACCTGGACTAATATTATTCCTGATAATGATGTTACAGGTTTTGCTAGAAATATTCAAGAAGATTATGAAAACCCAAACCTTCTATTTTTAGGCACTGAACTTGGATTATATATCTCAATAAATGGAGGTAATACATGGTCAAAGTTTACAAAAAATATCCCTCCTGTAGCTATACACTACATTGAACTGCAGAGTCAAACAAATGATTTGGTTATGGGGACTCATGGTCGTGGAGTAATTATAATTGATGATATTTCTCCCTTAAGGGAAATTAATGCAGATAACCTTTCTAATAAATTATATTTCTTTGAAAAAGATAAATTTGAAATTCAGGAATTTGGCGGTTTTTCAGATAGCTTTGGTAGAGAAACTCAGTTTTTTGGTGCCAACCCGTCATTGAGCTGTCAAATTCAGTATTTGTTGCCAAAGAGACATACATTTGGGAAAATGACTATGGAAATTCAAGACATGGATGGGAATAAAATTACAACCTTAAACCCAGGTAAATCCAAAGGTATTAATACTGTTAACTGGAGCTATAACATGCGAACTCCAAAAATTGCAAAAGCCAAAACTTTAAGTTTTGGAGGATTTACATCACCTACAGTCCCTGCTGGAGATTATAAAGTGGTTATTAAAAAAGGAAGAGATACATTTGAAAAAGTAATCTACGTTAGTTATAAAAATAATGCGAAACTTAGTAACGAAGATCGAAAGTTTCAATTTGAAACTATTATGAAATTGTTTAATATGACTGAAGAACTTGCCTATATGGTATTTGTTATTGATGAACTAATCTCGAATGAAAATACAGATTATAAGATTTCCTCAAAACTAGATGACTTGAAAAAGTCATTAGTAATTACAACAGGTGATAATTATGTCGGAGCTGCCAAAAAGCAATTAAGGGAAAAAATGGCAGATCTTTATTCAAAAGTTGCTTCTAGTTATGATAAGCCTTCATCTAATGAATTAGATAATTTAGCACTCATTGAGGAGCAAATGAACTTGGCAAAGAAAAGTTATACAAAGATCATTAAAAAAATTAATCCTGAATTGATGCCTAAAAAAACTTTTGACGCTTTTATAAATGAATAAATTATGAAAAAGATAATTACACTAATTCTAATTATTTCTTTCTCTTGTACAAAAGATGACAATATAAATGAATCTAATACTAATAATGGAAATTCTCATGAAGAAAACAGCATTAATTGTGCAGGAGATTATTCAACAGCAGGAATATTATTAGATATTAATGAAGAAATATTTAATGATGATGAGTCAGTTAACAATCATAGTAGATATTCATGGTCCACAGATGGAGTTAACAGAATTTTAAATGGAAATGGAATTCCAAATCATGAAGTTGGCACTTTTCCTAATAATCATAATCCAAATACAATAAGTGAGCAAATGGTAAATGAAAGTTTTACATTATGCCCGATATTAGTTTATGAAGATGGAATTGAAGTTAGTGGTCCTGGATCTAAAATTGCTTATGCGCTAAATAGTGTCAAATTTGATCCTTCAACCGCTGGAAGATGTAACGATGAAGGAGAGTGCTGCCTAGCCCAATGTCAAGGAAATTGGAATATTGAAGCATTAGGGCATGACACTTTTAATTTTGGTGATGATATGAATCATGCTCATGTTCAACCTAATGGGGCTTATCATTACCATGGTATGCCTGAATTACTTATAGATTTTTTGGGTAATGATCAAAATATAACTATTGTAGGTTGGGCATCTGATGGTTTTCCTATCTATGCAAGATATGGTTATTCGATTGCTGATAACCCAATGAGTGAAGTAAGACCTTTACAACCCAGTTATCGATTGAAAAGCGAACCGGACAGCAATCGACCAACTACATTGAATTTCTTAGCAGGACCTGGTGGTGGAAGTAACCCGTATACACCTATTTCAATGGGGGCATTTACCCAGGATTATGAATATATTGAAGGTCTTGGAGATTTAGATAGATGTAATGGTCGTTTTGGAGTAACTCCTGAATTTCCTGATGGAATTTATTATTATGTTGTTACAGATGATTTTCCTTTTTTTACAAGATGTCTTAAAGGAGATATTTAATTAAAAACTACTCATTTCTTATTGTAAATAAATTTTCCCTAAATAAATCGTAGACTTGAAAACCGATAGAGGGTCAAAAAAAAGACTCAACGATAAAATTATCGATGAGTCGTCTTTAGTAGCGGGGACTGGACTCGAACCAGCGACCTTCGGGTTATGAGCCCGACGAGCTACCTACTGCTCTACCCCGCGATAAGGTCTACAAATATACAATGGTTTTTATTATTAGCAAGAAGTTTAATAAATAATGGTAAAAAATATTACCAGCTCCACATATCGTGTTCAAAATTTCTGATTTTTTCTTTAATTCTTTCAGACTCTAACAGTCTCATAAAAGAATTTTCTGGAACATAATCACCAACTTCTCTGTCTTCATACATGTTTTCCTCCAGAAAAATCATCGTGTGAAATCTTCTTGCATTTATTAATTCATCAAAGGATTTTCTGACTACACTGTTTCTATCACTAAAGACATAAGATCCTTTCAAGACATCTCTAGCATCTGGGTAATAAACCCAAAACATAGGAATAGGTGGTGAATAATCTACAGGGTTTACGACTGTTGCATCATCTTTTTTATTAATCACCTGTCTAGCAACAGGGGCGATAGCTAATGGCCTGTATTTGAGTTCAGAAACCTTTTTGTCAAAATACCAAACTCCTTTTATCTTGTAATGGTCTATCATATCATATGTAAACTCGTAAGTATCTACATATTTATCACCATAATTTTCCTGGAACCAGTCCATTAGAGCTTCATCACGTATTTTCTCATATGACTGTAGTTCATCTCTTTTAGATTCGTCAAATTGCTGTTCATAGGATAAAACACTTACATAATCATCCAGATCTTCAATGCTATCATATTGTTCTCCCAAAGAAATTTCGTTATTCATCACGAAAAAATTTAAACTACCGCTGGCTTGTGTATCAATTATATTTCTTCCTCTCGTATTTATTTCCCGATAGGAAAGGCCCTGAAAATTTGTATTCTTATTAAGGAAATCATCATATGTGATTTTATCATTAAATTTACCATCATCATATATCAATGTTATATCACCTCTTTGAATCGCCTTAAGCAAATGATGAATTAAAGGTCTTCTCTCCTTACCTACAACTGATGTGTCAATTGGATATAAGTATGGGAAATTAACCTTTTGATCCAGGTCAATAACTTCCCATATAACTTTAGAAAAAAGAATATCCCTTTCATCAACATAACCATATTCAAGCTTCTTATCTTCATCTTGCCTTAGTTGGATTTTATCTTTTTTGCCAATATCCGACGGGTCTTTTGCATTTAATAGATTAGCCTGGGAAAACGACGGTGAAAACCAAAAAACTAATAAAACTGATAATATGATATTTTTAAAACTCATAAGGTTAAATTATAATAAAGTAAATGATGTAGATCTTGCATCTTTAATCTGCGTTGTTGATCCTATTGCTGCTGTTTTTATATCTGAAATTCTAACAAGAGAATTTCTCCCTGCTCTATCTATGGCACGCTTAGCAGCAGCGGAGAGTTCATTACCTGTGCAATCAAAGGAGCCGACTCCCTCAACAGTTAGCTTAAAGCTTTGAACTCTTAACGCTAACTCAAAATTAAAAGACTCCCCAAAACCGGCTGTAATTCTAGCACCTTTAAAGTTGGCCTTAGTTAAAACCTCTGGATTAGCACCATCAACGCTTCCAAATGGTGTTGGAAGAGGTTTAATATTAAACTTAACTTTAGATGAAACCATTTCACCAGATGGAAGCTCCCCTATTACTAGAATATCTAATTCACGTTTACCAGCTAATTCTTTGATTGGCTTACTTAGGTCTAGCTCATAATCATTTGGTCCATTTAAGGTCTTTTTCCTTCCTCTTTCAAATATTGTCTTTCCCTTTTTTAGTCCAGGAGTTCTAGCAGTTACCTTATTTGCAGGTATTCCTGCAAATGAGATGGTGAACGGGTTTGAAACACCCTGATATACTGTATTCATTTTATCAGCAGAAATGGTTGCATTATTTGGCTTAGGAACAACAGCATATTTACTTGTAACGGGGATTGTAATTAACTCACCCTCTTCGGTAAATTGAAATTCACCTGTTATTTCCCTTTCACCAATTGCTCCAGCAGGAAATTCAATAATAGTTTGACCTTCTTGCATTGACTCTTCACCCAATTCAGCACCATTAATAATTACTTTATCGGCTTTAAGTGTTGGATCATTTTTTCCTAAAATAATTCTCCCAGTAAAATTTTCACCGACAAAAAATGCATTTTTATCAGGAACAACAATCGCGTCAAAATTGGTTAATGAAGCCTCAATTTTTAATTTTCCTTCTAACATGGTAGATAAAAGCTGAGCTTCTATGTTTTGAAGTGTAGATTGCAAAAGTGATAATTTAGTAATTCCGACAATTAGAGGCATATCTTTGTAGTGATAATCAAGATATTTTCTAGGCTTTCCATCTAAAACTTCAATATCATTAGTACTAAACTTTGAATCAACTTCATCTCCAATTGAAACTAACTTAGGGTCTGAGCTAGCAATTTGAACAAAGTCATTTCTAAAATTATTCATCTGGTTAAGAAAATCTTGACCAGCTTCTTTATAGTTTTCTCCGTCAAAAAATAGTGACGTATAATACGCAGTATTATCTAATTTGGAATAATTATCCCTTGAAATGCCTTTACTCTCTGCAGAAGCAAAAGCTCCTTCTTTTATGCTTTCAAGATAGTCATAAAGTCCTGTAGAAATTTCTCTAATAGAGTCAGCTTTCATTTTTAAAGATAAATATTTTTCTGCCTGCTCTTGTGCTTTTTCTTCTAGACCTTGCATGAACTGTTGATTTCTTTCTACTAATTCAACATTAGTCTCGGTGAGCTCTTCGTTCATGGTTCCAAAGGACTGAAGAATTTGTTTTGACAAGTTTAAGGCAAGCATGGCAATAAATATGAGATACATCATATTTATCATCTTCTGTCTTGGAGTTTCTTTACCAGCCATAATATTTTATTTTATTTTATTTTATAAAAATTACTTTCTATTCATTGCGTTTAACACTCCTCCATAGACACCGTTAAGTATTTGAAGATTAGAAGAAAGTGCTGCCATTTGCTTAGTAAGCTCATTAGCATTATTTGCGAATTCCTGATTAATTTTAGCCAGATCAGATGCACTTTTAGCTCCAGATTTTGCAGATACTTCAAAATCTTTAATACTTTGGGCTAAATCTTTTACAACGGCTTCATCTAATTTGGCTCTTTTAAACATGTCTTCAATTTTTTCACTCATCAAAACTTGAGGACTCTTAACTCCTTTTCCAGATCCAGCTTTTCCATCAGCAAGCTCAGGATATACCCTTTCCCATTCATAATCTTCCTTTTGTAAAGCCGGGTCAATAGCAGAGTAGGCAAATATTAATGCCTCAATTACCAAACCAATAGTCAACATAGTATTGGCTATACCAGGCGCCCAATCTGGGCTAAAGTATGTAATTTTCATTAGTGCACCAATGATAACAATTGCTGCTCCGTATCCGTAAATTGCATTATTTACCTTTTTACTTAATTTAAATGCCATAATTATAAATTTTAATTTTTAGTTTTTATTTGATTATTTTATAGAACTTCTTCTATTATTTTGTTTTCTTATTGATGCATTTGTCATTGCATTTGCGGTTAGATCTGCCCCTAAGTAATCGTGTACAGTTCTAAATCCAATGTAGCTTCTGGGCTGATCAGCATATTCGTAATCTCTTGAACTTACCTGAAGGAAATACTTAACATCTTTCCAAGAACCCCCTCTGATTACCTTTTTGTTGTTTCCCTCTTTATTAACATTTGGATTCATAGTGATAGAAAAATCATATGCTTCCGGTTCATAGGAAGAATCTACCCACTCAGCGACATTTCCTGACATATTATACAGGTTAAAGCCGTTAGGGTCATAAGCATTTGCTTCAACGGTGTAGAGGGCTTGATCTACCGCATAATCACCTCTCATTGGCTTAAAATTTGCCATAAAACATCCTCTATCGTTTTTAGTATAAGGACCACCCCATGGATACATTGCACTTTGTAATCCACCTCTGGCGGCATATTCCCATTCAGCTTCAGTAGGTAATCTGAAGTTGGGAACTAAACTCTTTTTCTTTTTTGTTTTTTGATATGAATTTTTTGTTAGTGTCCTCCACTCACAAAATGCCTTAGCTTGAAACCATGTAACTCCAACAACAGGATATTCACTATATGCATCATGCCAAAAATAGTCATTGTGCATAGGTTCATTATACGAATATTTGAAATCTCGAATCCATACTGTAGTGTCGGGATATATTGGTACAGGAACTTCACGTATATAATTAGTTCTACTTAAGTCACCCTCTGTGAATTCTGCTAAAAATTTGTCAGTTATCTCAACTTTGTCTTCTACTTCTAACGTATTATTTCCATCATATTTGATAAAAGTAGGAAACCTTCCTCCGTCAGAGTCTTCAATATATCCTGCTTCTAGAAGAGATTCAATTAATTCTCTTTTGACCTTATCCTTTTCAGCTAAATATCCGTTTTCACCTGAAAGGTTTGAATATTTGTGTTTGTAGATAAATTTTTCGACGTCCCAGGTTCTCATGTTATTAAAGACTTCGTCTTCTTTGAGGTAAAAACCTTCAACAACTTCAAGGTAATCGGTGTCTGGGTAATCATTTCGTTCATATATTAAATCAACATCCCAATTCAATTTTCTATTTGCGTAATACTCATCATCAGTATTTGAAAAATCGTTTTCAATTTTCCATTTATCATAAACTGATAATTCCGATGTGTCAGCGTCGATAAAAGCATATTGTCTAATACCGTCGTTATTTTCAATATTTGTCTCTCCTCCAATAACCTCTTCAGCTTTTATGGCAAGAGCAGTTCTAACAACCGAGTCTCTGACCCAATTTACAAATTGTCTGTACTCAGCGTTGGTAATTTCTGTTTCGTCCATGTAAAAAGACCTGACCGTTACAGTTTTGGCAGGTGCGTCTTGGATAGCTGCAATATCATCATCAGATTTACCCATAATAAAAGAACCGCCTGGGATAAGAACCATACCAAAAGGTTTTTCAGGGTAATATTTTTTTCCTTTTACTCCAACTAACTCACCCTTAGATTTTTTTAAGCCTCCATTGGACCCACAACTTAAAGCTAAAAATATAGAAAGGGACAAGATTAAAAAGTGTTTAAATTTTTTCATATTGCTAATATACTTTTGAAAAAAAGCAGGTAAACTTACCCATATAAATTTAAATAAACAAATTATATTATAATGTTGATTTGAATTATTCATAAATCTAAATGATATTTTTCTTTATTGCTTTGAACCATCTGTCGGGTATTATTCCATTTTTTGCCGTTTCATAATCTTCAATCGTACAGGGTAATAACGACATTTTTTTAAGTTTAGTATTAGACCCCTCACCAAATATTTCGATCCACCATCTTGAGGTTAGCTTACTCTTAAAAAAAATCAATTCATAATCGTCAACTATGACTGTAAATTTGTTATATTCATCCTCATTGTTAAAATCAGAGTCAATAACCCTAAAATTATATCCTTCAATAAAATACCATATAATTTGGGAAATCAGCATTTCTGTGACTTCATCCTCATTAGAGGATTTATATTCAAAAATTCCAAATGAACTAACCTTATTACTAATTCCAGCATATCTGGCGATAGCACAAATCTCTTTACCATCAAATCCATTTGGGGAAAACTTTTGTCTGGAGCTCAATTCGGAAGCTCTTATTGATTTCATGTCTACACTGACTATGTCAGCATCCCTCATGACCGGTTCAACTAATCGGATTTTTGAACATACATCACCAAGTCGATATGCCTCAAAATATAAGTTGTCCATTAAATCAATTTCTTCCTGTGAGTTATGAAAAGTTTGATATCCAATGTTAGAATAATTGAATAAATTTTGAGGCTCTTCCAAAATAATTTTACCCAAATAACTTTGATTATTTATAGGCTTTGATGAATCTCCCAAATCAAAATTGGAGTCTACGTTCACTATATTAACAGTATTTTGGATAGAATCATAAGACCTGTAAACAGAGTATAATAAGTCTTGACTACCACCAATTAAAATTGGAATTATGTCTTTTTTGAAAAGGATTGTTAATAATGAGATTAATCTTCCGTATGTCTCCTCTGAATTATTTCCTAAAATTAAATTTCCTAAATCTGATATTCCTGATGACCAATTTCCTGGATATAGATTATAAAAAGATTTTCTTATTTCATTTAAATTAAGTTCGTCACCAAGATAATCTACAGAATTTCTTTCCTCAGGAATTCCTAATAATGCAATCTTCACTGAATCTAATTCTGGAATACCATTTTCTGCAGAGTGAATTTTAATTCTATTCCCCAAAATCAGTGGTGACATTAATTCATTGTGTACTATTAAATGTTCGTCTACAGGCTTTAATAAATCATCGAAAGGGGATGTCATATAATCTGAACCCATTTTTTATTTTTTTGAAGAGTTTGCCTTATATATTTCTTTTGCCTGATCTAGACTCATTGTTTGTACATCAAGATTTTTATCTAAAAGTATTTTCTTTTTAGATTTAATCAGATAAAACTTGCCCCATCTTCCCTTTTCTACCTTGATTCCTTCTTCCTCCCAATTATGGACAACTTTTTCTATTTCTTTTTGTTTTTTATCCTCGATAAGCTCCTCTATTTCATCAATAGTTAAATTATCCCAGTCATATTTTTTATTTACATTAATGAACATATTATTCCACTTAATATAAGGTCCGAACCTTCCCTTACCTTTTTGGACATCTTTTCCTTCGTAGACATGTATTGGAGCATCTGCTTTGATTTTGTCCTCAATTAATAAAATTGCATCTTCTAATGTTATGGTAGTTGGAGATTTACCCGCTGGAATAGAAATGAATTTTTTACCAAATTTCACATATGGCCCATATCTTCCGTTATTAGCAACCAGATCTTCACCTTGAAATTCACCAAGACTTCTTGGTAGTTCAAAAAGTGATAATGCCTCATCTAATGTTACTGATTCAATCTGAAGATCTTGTGGCAAGCTTGCAAACTTAGGTTTTTCTTCATCATCAACAGTTCCAATTTGAACCATAGGTCCAAACTTCCCAAGTCTTACACTAATTTCTTTATTATTTTCAGGGTGTGTTCCTAATACTCTTTTACCACTTTCTCTTGATGCGTTTTGTTGTACATCCTCAACAACAGGATGAAAATTTCCATAGAATTTTTTCATCATTTCTGTCCAATCTTTTTTACCCTCTGCAATACTATCAAAATCTTGCTCAACCCTAGCAGTAAAATTGTAATCCATAATATATTCAAAATGGTTGGTAAGAAAATCAGTTACTATCATTCCAATGTCTGTGGGAATTAGTTTTCCTTTATCTGAACCAAATTTTTCAATCAAAGCTTCTTCTGAAATGACACCATCGATCAAGTTAATTTTTGTGATTGACCTAGGCTTTGCTTCAGTTGATCCTTTTTCAACATAACCTCTATTTTGAATTGTTGAGATTGTTGGAGCATATGTAGATGGTCTTCCAATTCCTAACTCCTCTAACTTCTTAACCAAAGATGCTTCGGAATATCTGTAGGGTGGTCTGCTAAATTTTTGTTGAGCAAAGATTTTACATAACTCTAAAACCTCATTTTGATTAAACCCAGGTAAAATTTCATCATTTTCACCATTATCATCATCCTTAGAAACCTGATATAATTTTAGGTAACCGTCAAACTTTATTACCTCTCCACTGGCAAAAAATATTTCAGCACCTTTTGAATTAGAAATTTTAATATTGGTTTTTTCCAATTCAGCTGGTTTCATTTGAGAAGCCAATGTTCTATTTAATATTAAAATATATAGCCTTTTTTGATCATAATCTTTTATACTGTCTACAGACATAGAAAAGTTTGTTGGTCTAACTGCTTCATGAGCCTGCTGAGCACTTTTGGATTTTGTATTGTAGTTTTTAGGGTTTGAGTATGATTCACCAAAAGCAGTAATGACCTGTTTTTTTGCCTCATCAATAGCTAAACTTGATAAGTTTACACTATCCGTTCTCATGTATGTTATATGTCCTGATTCGTAAAGTCTTTGGGCTACACTCATAGTCTTGGAAACAGTAAAGGATAATTTTCTTGAGGCTTCTTGCTGTAAAGTGGATGTTGTAAAAGGAGCTGGAGCTGATTTTTTCAACGGCTTCTTAACAATCTCCGAAACACTAAATGTGGCTCCATTCGAATTGTTCAGAAATGCTACAGCATCCTCCTTGGAATTAAATTCATTTGATAATCTGGCAGTAAACTCTTTTCCCTTAGTATTTTTAAAGATCGCTTCTACCCTAAATGAAGAAGTTGAGACGTAATCCCTAATTTCTCTTTCTTTTTCAACTAGTAATCTTACAGCCACTGACTGAACTCTTCCAGCAGAAAGACCACCTTTTACTTTTCTCCACAAGACTGGAGATAGTTCATAACCAACGATTCTATCAAGGACTCTTCTTGCTTGTTGAGCATCAACTAAATTATAATTAATGGATCTTGGATTGTTAACAGCATTTGTAATTGCTGATTTAGTAATCTCGTTGAAAACAATTCTTTTTGTATTATCGGCATTCAACTTAAGTGTTCGAAAAAGATGCCATGCAATAGCTTCACCTTCTCGATCTTCATCACTTGCCAACCATACGGTCTTAGATTTTTTAACCAAGTCCTTTAAATTCTTAACGACAGTCTTTTTATCGGATGAAACCTCATAATTAGGCTTAAAATCATTTTCAATATCAA
>CABYEA010000012.1 GCA_902517895.1 uncultured Bacteroidota bacterium | reverse complement strand
ATATAAATTATGAATTTTCTAGTTTTGCTAAGCCTGGATATGAATGTACGAATAATGTTACTTATTGGAACAGAGGAAAATATATTGGTTTTGGACCCTCTGCTCATTCATTTGATGGAGTTAAAAGAAAGTGGAATATCAGTAATAACCAGAAGTATATCGAAAAAATAAAAGTAAATTCAACAGCATATGAATCTGAGATTTTGTCTAAAACAGATACTTTAAATGAAATAATAATGATTGGTTTGAGAACTTCTAAAGGACTAGATTTAGATTTAATCGAATCAAAATTTTCAAATCTAAATTTAGAAAAATTAAGACAACAAATTCAACGAAAAATTATGGATGGAGTATTAGTTAAAACCGATAATAAATTACATCCATCCAGAGATTATAAATTTTTAACCGATGGTTTAGCCTCAGACTTGTTCATAACCTGATGGGACAAAAAAATACTAAAAAAATATTATCTTCAACATAAAATGTCTTATATGCAATGGAGTGGTGTTATGCCAGCGATTACTACCAAGTTTACGAATGATGATAAGCTGGATTTAGACCTATTTAATAAGAATTTAGAATTTCAGCTAAAATCAGATGTACAAGCAATTGTTCTTGCAGGATCTTTGGGTGAGGCTAGTACTTTAAGCCAAGTGGAAAAAAATATTCTTACCAGAAATACTGTTGAATTTGTTAATGATAAAATCCCTGTTGTTGTTAATATCGCTGAACAGTCAACAAAAGAAGCACTAGAAAGTGTAAAATTAGCTGAAAAACATGGTGCAAGTGGTTTAATGGTCTTACCCCCTTTGAGATATAAATCAGCAAGAAATGAGACAATTAGTTATTTTGAGTCTATTGCTAAGTCAACCAACCTTCCTATTATGATATACAACAACCCAGTTGATTATGGAATTGAAGTTACAGTTGATATGTTTAACGAATTATTAAAATGTGATAACATAAAGGCAGTTAAGGAATCTACTAGAGATATTTCTAATGTGACAAGGTTAAAAAATAGTTTTGGGTCTAGATTGAAAATTATGACTGGTGTTGATACAATTGCACTGGAAAGCTTATTAATGGGTGCTGATGGTTGGATTGCTGGTCTTGTTTGTGCATTTCCAGAAGAAACAGTTGCTGTATATAAACTTCAATCTCAAGGAAAAATTAAAGAAGCAATTGAAATATTCAGATGGTTTTTACCTTTACTGGAATTAGACATAAATCCAAAATTGGTTCAAAATATCAAATTAGCTGAATCGATTTTAGAAATTGGTTCCGAAAATGTAAGACTTCCCAGAAAACCTCTTTTTGGAAAAGAAAGAGAGGAGGTTTTGTCTATTATAAATTCCGGAATTAGTAACAGGCCTGATTTGACAAAATATAATTATTAATTATGATTACTGGTAAAAACTATATTGGATATGAATTGTCTTCAAATTCATCTGTAACTTTCAAAACATTTAATCCAATATTAAATATTGAAAATAACATTACATTTTTTGAGGCTAGTGATATTGAAATTGAAAAATCGACTAAACTTGCTAATGATGCATTTAAAATTTTTAAACAAGCCTCTTCATTAGACAGGTCAAAATTTTTAAATCAGATTTCAGATGAACTAGAGTTAATTACTGATGATATTGTAAATGTATATTGTTCAGAAACAGGACTCCCAGAAGCTAGGTGCAAAGCTGAATTAAACAGAACTATTAATCAACTTAAGAGCTTTGCAAAACTTCTTACCGATGGAAATTTTCAAGAAGTATCAATTGATACATCTATACCTGAAAGAAAACCTGTCCCAAAACCTGATTTGAGAAAGATGTTGATGCCAATTGGTCCTGTTTTAGTTTTTGGAGCAAGTAATTTTCCCTTAGCATATTCAACAGCAGGTGGTGATACTGCATCAGCATTAGCTGCAGGATGCCCAGTTATTTTAAAATCTCATCCAATGCATGCTGGAACAGGCGAATTAGTAGCAGCTGCAATTATTAGAGCTGCCAAAAAAACAAAAATGCCTAACGGAGTTTTTTCAAATCTAAATAGTAAAGGTATTGAGGTGGGAGAAAAGTTAGTAAATAGTCATTACGTTAAAGCTGTTGGATTCACAGGAAGTTTAACGGGAGGCAGAGCAATATATAATTTAGCGTCAAAAAGAGATATTCCTATACCAGTATTTGCAGAGATGGGAAGTGTTAATCCAGTTTTGATTTTCCCCAAAAAGCTTAAAAAAGATTATTCAGAATTAGCAGCAAAATATGCTAAGTCAATAACAATTGGGTCTGGTCAATTTTGTACTAACCCAGGGATTATTATATCGTTTGATTCTGAAATTTTTAATTTATTCAAAAATAAACTAGTTGAAGAAATTGAAAAGTTATCGCCTTCTTGTATGTTGCATCCTAATATTCACAAATCTTATAATGACGGTTTAGAAAATATTAAAAAAAATAAAAATGTGTCCTTACTAACTAAACAATATATTGAGCTAGACGATAATTTTCCTAATCATGTAATTTCATCTGTTACAGCAAATAAATTTATCGAAGATAAAAGTTTGCAACAAGAAATATTCGGCCCTTGTTCTTTGCTTGTTTTATGTGAGGATCAACACGAAATGTTAAATGTAATTAAATCTATGGAAGGTCAGTTAACTGGAACACTTTTAGCTGAGGAAAATGACGATTATTTAACACAGGAAATTATTAATGCTTTAGAGTTAAAGGTTGGTAGAATTATATTTAATGGCGTGCCAACAGGTGTTGAGGTATGCCCATCAATGACTCATGGTGGACCTTATCCTGCGTCTACGGATTCAAGATTTTCTGCTGTCGGAATTAATTCTATAAAAAGATGGTTAAGACCGGTGAGTTTTCAAGATTTTCCTCAAAATTTATTGCCAAGTGAATTAAAAAATAACAACCCTCTAAATATTGAACGTAATATTAATGGAATTACATCTAGAGAAGGCAATAGCCTTTTCAAAATATAATTAATTTTATGAAATTTAAATTACTAATATTACTAATGTTTCTTGTTTTTTCTTGTAATAGAGAAAATGAAAAATTAGAAATTATAATTCAAGAATATCAAAACCATAAAGCTTTTGATTATAAGGAATATCCGCTTGGAAATTTTTCAGAGGAATATTTTAGAATCGAAAAAGAATTTGCTGAAAACCTATTAATAAAATTATCACATCTTGACTTAAATAAACTTGATGAAAATGACAAAATTTCTTTTGAGTTATTATCCTTTGTATTAGAAGATATAGTAGCTTACTATAATTTTGAAAGATTTCTGAATCCTCTTCTTTCGGATTCGGGTTTTCATAGCAGCCTAGTTTATAACGTGAGGCCAATGTATAATTACGAGCAAATTAAAAATTATTTAAACAAGCTCAATTCAATCCCAAAATATGTTGATCAGTATCTACCCCTAATAAGAAAAGGATTAGAGAAAGGCGTTTCACAACCACTGGTTATTTTTAACGGTTATGAATCAACATATAATGACCATATAACTAAGGATGCTGAATTAAATTATTTTTACTCCCCTTTTAAAACATTGCCAAATGATTTATCAAATACCCAAAAAGATTCGGTTCTTATCGAAGCAAAAAAAACTATTGAAAACATTGTAGTTCCTCAATTTATTAGAATTAAAGATTTTTTTGAAAAAGAATACTATCCAAATACGAGAACTAGTATTGGGGTTTCAGAAACTCCTAACGGGGCTGAATTTTATCAAAATAGGATAAATTATTACACAACGAGTTCATTATATAGCGCTGATGAAATTCATCAAATCGGGTTAAAAGAAGTAGCACGTATAAAAAATGAAATGATTAAAATTATTGAAGATTTGAATTTTAAAGGATCCTTTAATGATTTTTTTAAATTTCTTCGAACCGATGATCAATTTTATGCAAAAACTCCAAAAGAGCTACTTCTGTATGCAAGGGATATTTCCAAAAGAGCCGATGAACAACTTCCAAGGTTTTTTAAAACCCTACCTCGAAAACCCTATGGAGTTGCTCCAGTTCCTGACGCAATAGCTCCAAAATATACAGCGGGCAGATATGTCGGTACATCCAAAAACAGTACTGATCCTGGTTATTACTGGGTAAATACCTATGATTTAAAAAGTAGAACACTATATACAATTCCCGCTTTAACTGTTCATGAAGCTGTTCCTGGCCATCATCTACAAAGTGCTCTTAATAATGAATTGGGTGATAGTATTCCTCAATTTAGAAGAAATTTATATTTATCTGCATATGGTGAGGGATGGGGTTTATACACAGAGTTTTTAGCCGATGAAATGGGTATTTATACAACACCCTATGAAAAATTTGGCAAATTTACCTATGAAATGTGGAGAGCTTGTCGATTGGTAATTGATACCGGGATTCATGCTAAGGGATGGTCTAGAGAAGAAGCTATTGACTATATGTCTAATAATACAGCATTATCCTTACATGAAGTAAATACTGAAATAGATAGATATATCTCATGGCCAGGACAAGCTTTATCTTATAAAATAGGAGAGTTAAAAATTCGAGAATTAAGAAATAAAGCAAAACTTGAACTAAAAGAAAAATTTGATATTAGAGAATTTCATGAAAGAATTTTAGAGTACGGAACTGTAACATTGTCTACTCTTGAGAGGAGAATAAATAATTATATAGAGGAAACAAAAAATGACTAAACACATTTTTGATTGCATTGATGCACATACCTGTGGAAATCCAGTTAGATTAATTCTCTCTCAGAAACCTGATTTAGCTGGCTCATCAATGAGTCAAAAAAGATCCGATTTTATCAAAAATTTTGATTGGATCAGAAAGTCATTGATGTTTGAGCCTAGGGGTCATGATATTATGAGTGGTGGTATGATTTTTCCACCTAATGACCCAAATAATGATTTTTCCATATTATTTTTAGAAACATCCGGCTGCTTACCAATGTGTGGACATGGAACCATTGGTATTGTAACTATAGCTCTAGAGGAAAATTTGATAAAACCTAAAGTCAAAGGAATTTTAAATATCGAAGTACCGGCAGGTAATATTATTGTAAAGTATGAAAAAAAAGGCAGTAAGGTTTTATGGGTCGAAATAGTCAATGTAGATAGCTATTTGGCTGCAAAAAATCTATTTGTAATTTCAAAACATCTTGGTAAAATTAATTTTGATGTTTCATATGGTGGTAATTTTTATGCAATTATTGAAAAACAAGAAAATTACACAGATTTAAATTATTATAAAGCTGAACAACTTATTAGCTATTCTAGAGAAATCAGGAAAAAGATTAATAAAAAATATGCGGACAAGTTTATTCATCCCTTTGACAGTTCCATAAAAGATGTATCTCACATTTTATGGGTAGGAGAAGTAATTGATGAAGCATCTTCGTCCAGAAATGCAGTTTTTTATGGAGATAAAGCCGTCGATAGGTCTCCTTGTGGAACAGGAAGTTCGGCCCGAATGGCACAATTATTTTCTGAAAATAAGCTAGGAGTTGGAGAGACTTTTATTCACGAAAGCTACATAGGTTCTAAATTTATTTGCAGGGTTGAAAAAAGTACTAAAATTAAAGACTTTAGCGGAATAACTCCTGTGATAAGAGGGTGGGCTAGAATTCATGGATATAATAAAATAATTGTTGATGATGATGATCCATTTTGTGGTGGTTTTCAAGTAATTTAAAATGTCAAAAAAAGTATTAATAGTAGGCGGTGGTATAATTGGGATATGTTCGGCATATTACCTATCTAAGAGTGGTCATGATGTAACCATTATTGATAAATTCGGAATGAATAATGGAGCATCCTATATAAATGCAGGATATTTATCCCCTGGTCATATTATTCCATTAGCGGCACCAGGTGTTATTAAGCAAGGTTTAAAATGGATGTTTAATTCTTCAAGTCCATTTTATATTGAGCCTAGGGTAAATGTAAATTTTTTCAAATGGTTATATGCATTTAATAAGTCATGTTCAGAAAGTAATGTAAAGAGTTCTATTGTTCCAATAATTGAAATGTCGCTTTTGAGTCAAGAGTTATTAAAGGACATTAAGAAAGATAATGACATGGGTTTTCATTACGATCAAAAAGGGTTGTTGATGTTATGTAAAACAGAAAAATTCCTTGAAAAGCAAAAAGAAGTAGTTGATTTAGCAGTTCAAAATGGCCTACGAGCAAAAATTTTAAATCAAAATGAAATAAAAACTATTGAACCTAATGTAAATATAGATTCAATTGGTGCAGCATATTTTTATTGTGATCATCATACAACCCCTGAAGAGTTGATTGATGAATTAAAAGATTTCATACAAAAAAAGGGAGTAGAATGTATTACTCATACTGAAATTGAATCTTTTGATATTGAAAACAATAAAATTAAATCGGTAAATATCTCAAATCAAAATTTAAGTTTTGACGAATATATTTTGTCGGCCGGTACTTGGACTTCTGAATTATGTAAAAAGCTTGGAATTGAACTACTTCTTCAGGCAGGCAAAGGATACAGTATTAATCATTCATCTAAAACAGAAATTTCTTGCCCTGCAATTTTGGTTGAACCTAAATGTGCAATTACCCCGATGAACGGATTTACAAGATATTCTGGAACCATGGAAATTTCGTCAATTAATGACAGAATAAGGAAAAATAGGGTAAATGCAATATGCGATGCTGTTGAGTCATTTTATCCCTCAGTTAATATTCCAGAAATTGACAGGAATGATGCTGGTTATGGGTTTAGACCTATTTCAGCTGATGGAGTCCCATATATCGGAAGAACTATAAATCTTAAAAATGTTATTATTGCAACAGGTCATGCAATGATGGGCTGGAGTATGAGTACGGGTACTGGGAAAATCGTTTCAGAAATTGTTGACCAAAAACAAACTAGTATTAATATTGAGAGGTTTAACCCGAATCGAAAATTTTAATTCAGCTGCATATAATCTTCAGCCATAACTTTATCAAGAAGCATAATTAATCTTTTTGAATCATCAATTGAAAAGATAATAGGAGGTTTAATTTTTATTACATTTTTATTTAAACCGTCATTACTCATAAGAACACCAAGCTCTTTCATTCTATTTACTAAATAGATTGCTTTATCCATTTCAGGGATTAAATTTTGGTCAACAAGTTCTAATCCAATAAATAAACCTCTTCCTCTAACATTGCCAATTATTGAATATTTTTTTGCTAATTTTTTTAGCTCACTTACAAGAAATTTTCCAGTTTTGAGAGCATTTTTTTGAAGATTTCTTGAATCGATTTCACGAATTACTTCATTTGCAATTCTACATGAAACCGGATTTCCACCAAAAGAACTAAAAAACTCTAATCCATTATCAAATTTCTTTGAAATTTCAGCAGTACAAACAACTGCTCCTATAGGATGACCATTTCCCATCGGCTTACCCAATGTAACTATATCTGGGATGACATCATGTAATTGAAAACCCCAAAATTTTTCTCCAACTCTTCCAAATCCTGTTTGAACTTCATCAACTATTAGAAGTATATTTTCCCTATCTAAAATTTTCTTACATTTTTTTAGAAATTTTTCTGGTAGTTCAATTTGTCCTCCACAACTTATAATTGGCTCAACAATCATTGCACTAATTTTTTTATTTCCTTTTTTAGCTTTTAAAATTATTTTTTCAAATTCAATAAAATATTTTTTTCCTGCTCCTTTTCCCCTATATTTTCCTCTAAATTCATCAGGCATAGGAATTTCAAAAATATTACTTGCTTTACCACTTCCGCCTTTACTATTGTATTTGTAATTACTAACCTCAATTGTTTTATTAGTATTTCCATGATATCCACCTTGCATTACAATAAAGTTTTCACAATTTCTATTTACATTACTTATTCTAATTGCTAATTCATTAGCTTCACTTCCTGAATTCACTAAATATATTTTTGACAATTTTTTTGGAAATTTTGCCGCTAAATTTTTTGAAAGAGAAATAATTTCATCATGCAAGTACCTTGTATTAGTGTTTAAAACCCCAATTTGATCTTTTGCTGCTTTAAGAACATTTATATTTTGGTGACCTACATGAGCAATATTATTTACTGTATCTAAATATTTTTTACCCTTATTTGAATATAGATATTGATTAAATCCTCTAACAATGTAAATTGGTGAATCATAGCTTAATTTCAAGTTTCTAGGTAAATATTTTTTTCTTGAAATTTTTAATTCATCTTTATCAAATTTAGTATTAGTATTCACATCAATATCTAAAATTAGATTGGGACTTGGGCATATACTAGACCATACTTTTTTTTCACTTTCTAGGCAAACCCCGGGAAAGTCATTTTTATAATCAAGAAGTGTTAGCATTATCTGAAAATGTAAGTGAGGACTCCACCCACCGTTTTCTTTGAATGACCCAATCTCAGCAATTTTTTCTCCTTTTTCAACAAAATCTCCAACTTTAAGTTTAGATTTCTTCTGATCTGCTAAATGACCATAAAGTGAATAAAACTTTAAACTCCCAAGATTATGTTCAATTATTATTAAGCCCCCATAACCTTTACTTGTTTTATCGTTTGTAATTATTTTTATAATTCCGTCTTCAATTGAATTAATTGAAGTTTTTTCATTTACCCAAAAATCGACACCTAGATGAGTTGTCCTATTTTCAAACCCCCTTTCAGTTAATACCTCATAATCGGACGAATCATAAACTGCCCTAGTCTCAAGATATCCACCAAAAAATGTAGAAAAGGGTTTTTGATTTATTTTTTTTTCAAATGAACTAATATCATTTATCAAGTCATTGGAAAGCCATTTGCTAGAAACACTTAGGTCTAAGTTTTCTAATTTATTAGTTTCATTTTTGTTGAACAAAATATCAATAGAAGATTTTTTTTTACTTGATAATTTTTTGAAATTCTTTTCATTGTTAGTTGGAGTAAAACTACATGCATTTCTAAAAAAATATGTGGCTAATTCCTGATTAATATCAGCCCATTTATCAAAAATCAATAGCATGTCATCTTTGCTTACCTGTAAGTACTTATTATTAGGATTATATTTTTCATTCAAAGACGATTTTAAAATTGAAATTGAAATTCTTAAAAGTATTAATTCATATAAAAACTCTATTTCTATTTCACTAATTTGAATTTTTGAATTAAAACCTTTAATTATCTCACATGCTGACTCAAGTAGATTCATGCTATCAATAATTCCATAGGCACATGTAACAGCTAGTTCATTAATTAGTTGGCTTTTTATACAATCTCCAAAATCGATAAAGCCTACTATATTAGGATTTTTTAGATTTTCAGAAACTATTATGTTATTATCATTTAGGTCATTGTGTATTAGATTTTTTCTTAACCCTTCATATTCAGACTGTTTCTTTTTAAAATTTAGAAGAAGGTTTTCGATTATTAGCTGGCGCTTTTTACCAATATCAATCTTTTTATAAAATTTCTCAGTCCATAAATAATTTGATAAATCCCAGTCAAAATCTTCACGCAAATAATTTGAATTAATTTTCTTTAACTTCAAAAGTAGTTTTGCACTTTCTAGCCCTAATTCATGTCTTAAATTTTTATTTATGGGATTTACGGATGACCATAGTCTTCCATGAATCCAGTCATTCATCCTAAAATATCTTATTTCATTTTCCTTGTCAAAAAAAGTCGCATAGGTTTTTTTATTTAATGTCAATTTATTGTTGGTAGCTTTTTTATAATCCTTTAGATTAATTAGAATATTGGTTTGAAATTCTACGAATTTTGGGTCAGTTTTTTTTGGGTAAATTTTGAAGAAATATGATTTATTTTTTGAATTAAGTTTGAAGTTATCATCGGTTTCGCCTTCAACTTGAGTAGCTTTAACTTTAATGCCGTAATATGAATAAACTAAGGTTTCGATAAACTTTAGTTCAAATTTTTTCTTCATTATAATTTTAGACAAATATTCATAATCCAAATTACCAATAACACCTTTTAAAAACAATATATATCCTCAATTTCATAAACTATTGTTTATATTTGCCTCTCAATTTTGCGGGCGTGGTGGAATTGGTAGACACGCTAGACTTAGGATCTAGTGCCGCAAGGTGTGAGAGTTCGAGTCTCTCCGCCCGCACAAATTCACTTTCATTTAATGATCATAAAAAAATTTACATGTAAAGAAATAAAAAGGGAGGTAGATGCAATTTCCTTTTCATGGGAATCACCCAGTAATATAGCTCTTGTGAAATATTGGGGTAAAAATTCTGACCAAACTCCCAAAAACCCTTCAATTAGTTTTACTTTATCTGATTGCAAAACAAAAACATCTGTTTCATTTAAGAGAAAAGACAATAAATCTGATAATATTGATTTTGAATTATTATTCGAGGGAGTAAAAAATATATCATTTAAACCAAAGATTGAAAAGTTTTTCTCTTTAATTAAAAATTATTGTCCATTTCTTTTGGATTATCATCTTACAATTTCAAGCTCAAACAGTTTTCCGCATAGTAGTGGGATTGCGTCATCAGCAAGCGGTATGAGTGCTTTGTCATTATGTATAATGAGTTTGGAAAAAGAACTTACCTCCCTTAATGACGATTTTTTCTATAAAAAAGCATCATTTATTTCTAGAATAGGTTCTGGTAGTGCATGTAGGAGTTTATATGGAGGTATTAACTTTTGGGGATCACATCCAGATTTCGATTATAGTTCCAACTTATATTCTATTCAGATAAGTGATAATATTTCTGCTGAGTTTAATAATTACCAAGATGTAATTTTGATAATTGATGATAGCAAAAAAGAAGTGTCAAGCTCTGTTGGCCATGAATTAATGAATAACAACCCTTTTTCTGATGTCAGATTCAAAAAGGCTAATAATAATATTTCAAAATTGATGAATATTTTAAAGTCAGGAGACTTGAATGAGTTTTGTAAACTGGTTGAAAGTGAGGCACTAATGTTACATGCCCTTATGATGAGTAGCAATCCTTCTTATATTTTGATGAAACCTGCAACATTATCAGTGATAGATAAAATTAGGCAGTTCAGAATGAATTCAAAAATCCCAGTTTGTTTTACTCTTGATGCTGGAGCAAATGTACACATCTTATTTCCTGAAAAACTCTCAGAAGAGGTGATGGTTTTTATTAAGGAAGAGCTTTCCCCTTTTTGTATTAATCAAAATTATATTTCCGATTTTGTTGGATCAGGTCCTGTGCAAATCTAAATTTGTATATTTGATATGATGAAAGGTCCTTTATTTTATTCAAAAATATTATTGTTTGGAGAATATGGAATAATTGAAGACTCAAAAGGGTTATCTATTCCATATAATTTTTTTAAAGGTGCCTTAAAGATTACGGAAACACATTCTGAAAAATCTAAACACTCAAATTTAATTCTCTTCGATTTTTGTAATCATTTAAAAAAAATCAAAGGACTATTAGACCTAGACTTGATTTTATTTGAAAAGCATCTAAATCAGGGTTTATATTTTGATTCCTCTATTCCTAAAGGTTATGGAGTAGGAAGTAGTGGAGCATTAGTTGCAGCTGTTTATGATAAATATTCAAATAATAAAATAACTGTTTTAGAGAATCTTACTAGAGAGAAACTACTCAAATTAAAAACTATTTTTTCAGAAATGGAATCATTCTTTCACGGAAAATCTTCTGGTCTAGACCCGCTCAATAGTTATTTAAGTATTCCAATATTAATAAAATCCAAAAATGATATTAATGTTACCGGAATACCATCTCAGAAATCTAATGGATCTGGAGCTGTATTTTTATTAGATAGTGGCCAAACGGGTTCAACTGCTCCAATGGTAAGTATTTTTATGGAAAAGATGAAATCTGACGGATTTAGAAAAATGATTTCATCTCAATTTATAAAGTATACTAATATCTGTGTTGATAGTTTCTTAAGCGGAGACATTAAAAGCTTATTTGTCAACACAAAAAAATTATCTAAAATTGTATTTGAAAATTTTAAACCTATGATTCCTAATGAATTCCACCATTTGTGGAAAAAAGGAATAGACAGTGGTTCATATTTTCTTAAATTATGTGGTTCAGGAGGCGGTGGATATATACTTGGTTTTGCCCCAGACATTAAGCAGGCAAAAAATGATTTAAAAGATTATAATTTAGAAGTTGTTTACCACTTTTAAATATGTCATTAGCAGATAATAAAAAATCAACTCTTTTTAAGTTTCTTAGTATTTTCTCATTGGTAAGAATTTATAATATTTTACTTATTGTAATAGCCCAATATTTAACATCCATTTTCATTTTAAGTGAGAAAAGTTTTATGGAAGTTATTCTTGATTTTAATTTATTTCTTATAATTCTATGTTCTTCAATTTCGATAGCATCTGGATATATAATTAATAATTTTTATGATGGAAAAAAAGATCTAATTAACAAACCTATTAAGCATAAAATTGATGATGTTGTCAACAGTTCAACAAAACTAAATTTCTATTTTATTTTGAATTTGATTGCTGTGTTTTTTGCCTCGTCGATTTCTATTCGTGCCGTAATTTTCTTTTCTGTATATATTTTCTTTTTGTGGTTATATTCACATAAATTAAAACGTATTTTATTTATTGGAAATTTATTTTATTCACTTCTTACAATAACACCTTTTTTTGCTATCCTACTTTATTACAGGAATTTAGACTTAATTATTGTTGCCTATGCATTATTTCTTTTCTTTATTATTTTATTAAAGGACTTAACCAAAGATTTAAAAAATCTTGTTGGAGATTTTACCCAAAATTATCAGACAATTCCTGTCGTATTTGGAGAAGGGTTTTCTAGAATAGTGATATCATTAATAACATTCATAAATATTCTTTTAATTTTTAATTTGTTTATTAATTTTTCTACTGGATACATGGATTTATACTATGGATTCTCACTTTTAATGTTAATTATATTTATTTTAAAGCTATATAAATCAGGAGATGTTTCTTATTATTTAGAGCTGCATAACATTTTAAGGTTAATTATAGCATTAGGCGTATTCTCAATTATATTACTTGCTATCTAATTTGTACTCAAGGTGGGAATCGAACCCACACTCTTAAAAAGAACTGGATTTTGAATCCAGCGCGTCTACCAATTCCGCCACTTGAGCATTCAGGCAAAAGTAAAAAATAATCATTATTAAATACATTCCTTAAATTAAAATTTCTATTTTTGCTGTCCCCTATAAAATTATATATAAACATTTAAAAACCAATTAAATACAGTGGTAGCAGCGAATACTAAAGCAAAAATTTTTAATTGTACAAATAGTCTAGATTTAGCAAAAAATATTTCTAACTCATTTGGTGAAAAACTTGGTAACGTAATTATTTCAAGATTTTCTGATGGAGAATTTCAACCATCATTTGAAGAATCGATTCGCGGAACCAGAATATTTATTATCGGCTCGACTAATCCAAGTCCTGAAAACCTGATGGAAATGTTATTAATGATAGATGCAGCAAAAAGGGCATCTGCAAGACATATTACTGCTGTTATTCCTTACTTTGGTTGGGCAAGACAAGATAGAAAGGATAAGCCAAGAGTACCAATTGCTGCTAAGATGATTGCTAAGATGATTGAATCTGCGGGAGCAACACGATTAATTACCATGGATTTACATGCTGATCAAATTCAAGGTTTTTTTCAGATACCCGTTGATCATTTATATGCATCTACAATTTTCATACCTCACGTAATAAGTCTTAAATTAGATAATCTTTGTATTGCATCTCCTGATATGGGTGGTTCAAAAAGAGCCTATGCTTATTCTAAAAATTTAAATTGTGATGTGGTCGTTTGTTATAAACAAAGATCAAAAGCAAATGTTATTTCTCATATGGAACTAATCGGGAATGTTGAAGGAAAAAATGTAATATTAGTTGATGATATGGTAGATACTGCTGGAACATTGTCTAAAGCAGCTGATTTATTAATTGAAAGAGGAGCTTTGAGTGTACGAGCTATCTGTACTCATGCTATTCTTTCAGGTGATGCTTATTCTAAAATCGAAGCTTCAAAATTAGAAGAATTAATTGTTACAGATTCAGTTCCTAATATTAAGCCCCATTCTAAAATAAAAGTGTTATCTTGCGCCGATTTATTTTCAGATGTTATGCATAAAGTGCATAATAATCAGTCGATAAGTTCAAATTTTATAATGTAAACTTTAAATTAAAATGAAATCAATTACAATAAACGGATCTAAAAGAGAAAGCGTAGGTAAGTCTTCTTCAAAAGCACTGCGTAATGCTGGACAGATTCCTTGCGTATTATACGGAGGGGATGGACCAATACATTTCTCAGCACCAGAATTGGCATTCTCAAAATTAGTATATACCGCAAATGCATATACTGTTGTGGTTGCCTTAAGTGATAATGAATCTTATTCAGCGGTTTTGCAGGATATACAATTCCACCCAGTTTCTGATAAGATTTTACACATAGATTTTTACCAATTATTTGATGATAAGAAAATTGCCATGGATATCCCTGTAAGAGTAGTCGGAAATGCCATAGGAGTAAAGCTTGGTGGAAATCTACAAAGAAATAAAAGAAAACTTAGAATCAAAGCTCTCCCAACTAATCTTCCAGATTACATAGAAATTGATATCTCAAAATTAGATATTGGAGACAGAGTATATATAACAGAATTGGAAAGTGAAAACTATGAATTTTTACATCCTGATAATACTGTTGTTTGTCAAGTAAGAAGAGCAAGGGCTGCATTAGTGGTCGAAACCGAAGATGAAGAAGGAGAAGAAGGAGAAGAAGGAGAAGAAACTTCTGAAAAAGCTGAATCTTCAGAGAAAAAAGAAGAGTCATCTGACGGGGATGCACCTGCAGAATCTTAAGTTAATTTATAATTAATAACTAAAAAAAGCATTCTGTAATTTGTCAGAATGCTTTTTTTATTTTTGTTTACAATAAATCATCTAATCTCATGGATAAGTTTTTAATTGTCGGCCTGGGTAACCCTGGAGAAAAGTACAATAATACAAGACATAATATTGGGTTTGAATTACTAGATTTCTATTGTAATAAACATGAATCTGAGTTTGAAACTTATCGATTAGGGCAAATTTCAAAAATTTCAATAAAAGGAAGAAAAGTAGTCTTACTCAAACCAAACACCTATATGAATCTGAGTGGAAAAGCTGTAAAGTATTGGATGAAACAAGAAAACATAAAGCTTGAAAATATCCTGATCATAAGCGATGATCTTAATCTGCCACTTGGAAAAATAAGATTTAGGGCAAAAGGAAGTAATGGAGGTCATAATGGATTAGAGAATATTGAGCAAACTTTAAATTCACTTGAATATCCCAGATTAAGAATCGGAATTGGAAATAATAAAAATTCAAATCAAATTGATTTTGTTCTTGGTATCTTTAACAGTGATGAATATGATATACTTTATTCAAAGTTTGATTTAATTTTAAGCTCTTTAAATTCCTTTGTTCTTTCAGGAATTACAGAAACGATGAATAATTTTAATAATTAAATTTTACAAGTTGATTTCATTAAATATTCAAGATTATAGTGAAGATTCCCCTTCAGTTGTTTCCGTTGGAACTTTTGATGGTATTCATCTTGGACATCGAAAACTGATTGATAAAGTTATTAGTATTTCTAAAAGTAAAAATTTAAGGTCAATTATTTTGACATTCAACCCGCACCCAAGAATAGTTTTAAACAACGATGCAGATATTAAATTATTAACTACTCAAAATGAAAAAAATAAAATTTTCGAATCATATAATATTGATTATTTAGTGACTCAGGATTTTACTAAACCTTTTTCAAAATTATCTCCAATAGAATTTGTAAGAGATGTTTTAGTAAAAAAATTAAATGTTAGGCATATTGTAACAGGATATGATCACCATTTTGGAAAAAACAGAAATGCAAACTCAAATCAACTTATAGAGTTTTCTAAAGATTTTAGATTTGATGTAACCACGTTTGATGCATTTCACAAGAATAAAGTTTCAATTAGCTCAACAAAAATCAGAAATTTAATTATTGAAGGAAAAATAAATGAAGCGAATCAATTACTTGGTTATCAATTTATTTTAACAGGAAAAGTTGTTGGTGGATTAGGAAGAGGTAAAAGTCTTGGTTTCCCAACTGCAAATATTTTGACTGATAATTATAAGATTAAACCCGGAAATGGGGTTTATTATATTAGTTCCATGTTGGACGGACAAAATATCAATGGAATGATGAATGTTGGAGTTAACCCAACATTTAAAGACAAAGGGCATTCAATCGAAATTCATTTTTTTGATTTTAAACAGAATCTATATGATATGCAAATATCTGTAAGAGTTATTCAAAAAATTAGAGAAGAAAAAGAATTTGATTCTCCCGATGATTTGACCAAACAACTACAAATGGACAAAAAAAAATGTTTTGAATTAATCACTAATCTTAAAAAAACAATTTAAATTTAGATTATGCTTAAAACGTCTTACATAATTGCCAACAAAGAAGAGGTTATAAAATCTCTGAAAAAAAGAAATTTTGATTCGGAAGATTTGATAGCTAAATTGATTTCCTTAGATGAAAGAAGAAAATTAATTCAGACAGAATATGAAAATATGCAAGCTGAATCAAATACTATTTCTAAAGAAATCGGACAATTATTTAAAGAGGGTAATAAAGATGAAATACCCAATCTTAAGCAAAGAAGTTTAGAAATAAAAAGTTCTACAAAAGTTCTTTCGGATGATTTAAGTCATGTAAAAAATGAAATAGAAGATATTTTGTCTCAAATTCCCAATACCCCACACGAATCAGTTCCCGCTGGAAATTCGTCAGATGAGAATTTGGTAATATTTAATTCTAAAACTAAAGCCAACAAAGATTCTGTGATTCCACACTGGGAATTGGCAAAAAAGTATGATTTGATAGACTTTGAACTGGGCAACAAAATCACAGGATCTGGATTTCCAGTTTATAAAGGCAAGGGGGCTAAACTTCAAAGGTCACTAATATCATTCTTCCTAGATTCTAACATAGATTTGGGATACGATGAGGTACAAGTACCATATTTAGTAAATGAGGACTCTGCCTTTGGAACAGGTCAGTTACCAGACAAAGAGGGGCAAATGTATACAGTTCCACAAGACAATTTATTTCTTATTCCAACTGCAGAAGTCCCGATAACCAATATTTTTAGAGATGAAATTATTGAAGAATCAAATTTGCCAATTTTAAAAACTGGATACAGTCCTTGTTTTAGAAGGGAGGCTGGAAGTTATGGATCAGATGTTCGAGGTTTGAATAGACTTCATCAATTTGACAAGGTTGAAATTGTTAGGTTAGAGCACCCAGAAAAATCTTATGATTCATTAAATATAATGAAAGAACAAATAAAGGGAATTATTGAAAAGTTAGAGCTACCATTTAGAATAATTACACTCTGTGGGGGTGATTTAGGTTTTACATCAGCTTTGACTTACGATTTTGAAATTTATTCTCCCGCTCAAGAAAAGTGGCTAGAAGTATCATCAGTTTCTAACTTTGAAACATTTCAATCAAATAGATTAAAGATTAGGTACAAAAATACCCAAGGTAAAACCAGTCTTGTTCACACATTAAATGGCAGTTCGCTGGCATTACCAAGAGTTCTTGCAACAATACTTGAGAACTTTCAGACAAAAGAGGGGATTATGATTCCTAAAGTGTTACAAGAATACACCGGGTTTCCCATAATTAAATAATTTGTTTTGCGATTTGTAACGCCAAAAAAATCATTAGGTCAACATTTTTTAAATGATGTAAACATTGCAAAAAAAATTGTTGAGTCTTTATCATCCTGTCAAAATATTTTAGAGATCGGGCCTGGAACTGGAATTCTGACAAAATTCTTAATAAAGAAAAATAATAATTTAAAGTTGGTTGAAATTGATAATGAATCAGTTAGCTATTTAATCTCAGAATTAAAGATTAATAAGAATATAATTTACAACCAAGATTTCTTAAATCTAAATCTTTCGAAATTGTTTGAAAACAATAATTTTTCAATTATCGGAAATTTCCCATACAATATTTCTTCTCAAATTGTTTTTAAAATCATTGAAAATAGAAAATTAATAGCTGAAATGTGTGGAATGTTTCAGTATGAATTGGCAGAAAGAATTTGTGAAAATGAGGGGTCTAAGAAATATGGAATTATTTCCGTTATAACTCAGGCTTTTTACGAAACTAAATTATTGTTTGAGGTATCTAATAATTTTTTCTCTCCTCCACCCAAAGTAAATTCTGCTGTAATTTTACTCAAACGAAAAAAGAATTTAAAAATAGATTGTAATGAAAAATTATTTTTCAAAATTGTAAAACTTTCTTTTCAACAAAGAAGAAAAACCTTAAGAAATAGTTTAAAACAAATTAATTTAACTGAAAATTTAAGAGAACATACTATCTTTGACAAAAGACCGGAGCAATTATCTGTTGATCAATTTATTGATTTAACCAATTTAATAAACCAAGATTTAAAACATTAAAGTTGAAAAAAAATGAAAAACATACAAAATTCGCTCTGACAGATGAGTTAATTTCTGAAACTTTAGAGTTGGTTAAATTATCAGATGAAAAATCTATTGTAAAAATTTTTTCTAATTACCACCATGCCGATATAGCTGAGATTCTTGAAGAACTAAATTCTGATGATGCTACTTATATTATCAAATTATTAGATTCGGAAAAGACATCTGATGTTCTTATGGAATTGGATGATGATTACCGTGAAAATATTCTTAAAAACTTATCTATACAAGAAATTGCAGAGGAAGTTGAAGAATTAGACTCTGATGATGCTACTGATATTATTTCAGAGCTTCCAGAAGAAAAACAGAAGGAAGTTATATCCAAAATATCAGATGCTGAACACAAGGCAGATATAAAAGAATTACTTAAATACGATGAAGATTCAGCTGGTGGTCTGATGGCGAAAGAACTTATTAAAGTAAATGAAAATTGGTCAGTAACTAGATGCGTAAAAGAAATGAGAACTCAAGCTTCTGAGGTTACTAGGGTTCATTCGGTTTATGTGGTAGACAATGACGATATTCTTTTAGGTCGTTTATCATTGAAAGATTTACTGGTCGCTGATCCAAAAACAAAAATTAAGTCCATTTACAAAAAAAATGTTGATCATGTATTTGATACTGATACCGCCGAATCAGTTGCTAGCACGATGCAAAAGTATGATCTTGGCGCAATTCCGGTTGTAAATAAAAAAAAGAAATTATTAGGAAGAATTACTATTGATGATATAGTAGATTTAATAAAAGAAGAAGCTGAAGAGGATTACCAATTAGCTGCTGGTATTTTACAAGATGTAGATGTGGATGATTCAATTTTTGCATTGACTCGAGCTAGACTTCCATGGTTAATTTTTGGTCTGATTGGAGGTATTGGTGCTGCTTTTGTAATGGGTGGATTTGATGAAATTTTACTTCAGTATAAGATATTATTTTATTTTACTCCCCTTATTGCGGCCATGGCTGGAAATGTTGGTGTACAATCAAGCGCAATAATTGTTCAGGGATTGGCAAATGATGAAATAAAGGGCAGTATTAATAATAGATTATTTAAAGAAACTCTATTATCGATTCTCAACGGGGTAATTTTAGCTGGATTGCTATTCCTTATTATTTATTTTTGGCAAGGTGAGATAGATATTGCTTTAGCTTTATCAATCGCATTGGTGGCAGTTGTTATTGTTGCTGGTATTATAGGAACTTTTATTCCACTATTTTTAAATAAAAGAGGTATAGACCCGGCAATTGCTACTGGTCCTTTCATAACCACAAGCAATGATATATTTGGTATTTTGATTTACTTTATGGTAGCCAAACTTATTCTTCAAATCTAGATGAAAAATATTCTCGTATTGTGTACAGGTAATTCATGTAGAAGTCAAATAGCTCATGGCTATCTCAGAAAACTATTGTTTAAACAAGCGAATATTTATAGCGCTGGAATAGAAAAACATGGTCTCAATCCCTATGCTGTTTCAGTAATGAAAATGGATGGTATTGATATTTCAAGTAACTCGTCAAATTTGATTGATGAATATATGTCGATTGAATTTGATTATATTATAACTGTTTGTGATCATGCCAATGAAACTTGCCCATATATTCCTTCAAAAAACGCTGTAAGAATTCATAAAAATTTTCTTGATCCGTCAGCTACAAAAATTGAAGATGAGGATGAGAAAATAATAAAGTATGTCAAATGTAGGGGTGAAATAAAGGATTTCTGTATCGATTTTAAGCAAAAAAACTTCTAAACATAATTTTCAAGATTTTTTCCTGATAGATGAATAATACTCCATCCTTCAACAATTTCAGCCCCTCTATTTTTATAAAATTCAATCGCGTTTATATTCCAGTCTATAACATTCCAAGAAATTCTTTTGGCTCCCGATTCTTTACCATGTAAAATTACTTTATCTAAAAGTTTACTGCCTATTCCTTGACCACGCATTTTTTTAGTAACTACAAGATCTTCTAAATGTAGAGTCTTTCCTTTCCATGTTGAAAATCTATTATAAATTATTGCTCCACCAACAATTTTATTATCAACCTCGGCAACAAAACAATGAAACAGTGGATTTTCATATTCAAAACCCATTTTTTGAAGATCTTTTTCATCAATTTCAACTTCATCGGTTTCCTTTTCAAAAATTGCCAATTCAACTATTAAGTTATGAACTTGTTTCATGTCTTCCTTGACAGCATTTCTAATTTTAATTTTCATATCCTCAATGTAATTATTTTATTTTCAAGAAAAAAAAATATCAATAATATGTTGAATTCTAATATATTTGCCCAAAATTTATTTGGTGACAAATAAAAGTTTTTTCACAAATTTTGAAGAGTCTTTAATTTTGCAAAGACTCTGGAATTTTATTGCCCAAAACCAAATAATTAAGATAAAAGGTTTATTGGGTTCTTCTTTATCTTTTTATTGTTCTGCAATTATAAAAAAGTCTTTAAAACCATCTTTATTTGTTTTTAATAACAAAGAAGATTCCTTATATTTTTTAAACGATATAGAAACTCTGAATCCTGAAAAGAAAATTTTTTACTTTCCAGAAGTAACAAAGGAATCATACTCTAATAAAGACCTTAACAACTATAATCTGCTACAAAGAACTGAGGTAATTGAACATCTAAATTTTTCAAAAAATAAAAATTCAATAATAGTAACTCATGTTAATGCAATTGCAGTTAATCAGATAAACAAGAAGGAGATTAAAAAAAATTCGATTAATCTAAAATTGAATCAAAATATTTCTTTTGATAAACTAAATGAACAATTATTTGAGTTGGAATTTAGAAGGCATGATTTTGTAGTTGAGCCAGGTGAGTTTGCTGTTAGAGGAGGTATATTAGATATTTTTCCTTATTCGAGCCAAACGCCATTTAGAATCGAATTTTTTGGAGATGAAATCTCAAGAATTCGTTCATTTGACATTGAATCTCAAATGTCAGATCAGAATCATAAATCAGTCAAAATAATTTCTAATATTCAGGTCTCAAATGAATCAAAGAATATTCAAAATATATTTGAAATTCTTTTTAATGAAACAACCGTATTTTTTCAGTGTTTAAAATCATTTAATTCTCAACTTGAAAAAATAATAGATTCAGCAAAAGTAAATTATGAAAATTGTTCAAATAGACACGAATTTGTAAGTCCGGAGAATTTATACGTTAACTTAGATTTAGTAAATCAAAAACTTAAAAATTTTAAAATTATTGAATTCAATTCTATTAGCTCCAAAGTTGATTTCAAGATAAACATTCAACCTCAACCTTCATTCAATAAAAGTTTTAATCTTCTCTTTGAAAATATTATTAAAAAGATAAAAGAAGGTTATAAATTAAATCTGTGTTGTACAAATAATCAACAAAAAAATAGATTGAGACAAATCTTTGAAGATTTAGATAATGATGGTATTGTTGAGCCTGTAATTCTTCCGTTATCGGCTGGATTTATTGATTCGGACATTAAGATTATCTATTATACGGATCATCAGATTTTTGAAAGATACCATAAGTTTAAGTTTAGAAAAAGATTTAATAATAAACTATCTATTGCTTTAAAGCAATTAAATAATCTTAGTAAAGGAGACTATGTTACCCATATTGATCACGGCATTGGAAAATTTGGCGGCCTACAACAGATTGAAATTGACGGAAAAATGCAAGAGTCAATAAAAATTATTTATGGTGAAAGAGATGTTTTATTCCTAAGTGTTCACGCTATTCACAAGATTTCAAAATATAATGGTAAGGATGGAAAGGTCCCGAGATTATATAAATTAGGAAGTAAAGCATGGGCTTTGTTAAAACAAAAAACCAAGAAAAACGTAAAAAAAATAGCATATGATTTAATCAAAGTTTACGCAGAAAGAAAACAAAAAAAAGGATTTAAATACGATAAAGACAGCTATTTACAAAATGAGCTTGAAGCCTCATTTATTTATGAGGATACAGAAGATCAGCTTAAGGTTACTCAAGAAATCAAGAATGACATGGAAAGTGAACAACCAATGGACAGGTTAGTGTGCGGAGATGTAGGATTTGGAAAAACTGAATTAGCAATTAGAGCGGCATTTAAAGCTGTTGATAACAACAAGCAAGTGGCAGTATTAGTTCCTACAACTATTTTAGCCTTCCAGCATTTTAAGACTTTTTCGTCTAGACTAGAAGAATTACCCGTATCAGTTGATTACCTGAATAGATTCAAAACTAATAAAGAAAAATCAATAATAATCGAAAAGTTAAATGAGGGTAAGATTGATATTATTATTGGAACACATCAACTTGTTAATGATAAGCTTAAGTACAAAGATTTAGGTTTATTGATTATTGATGAAGAACAAAAGTTTGGTGTTGCTGTTAAGGACAAGCTAAAATCAATTCGAAAAAATGTTGATATATTAACCCTCTCAGCTACACCTATTCCAAGAACGCTTCAATTTAGCTTAATGGCTGCTAGAGATTTATCTTTAATTACAACCCCACCACCAAATAGATATCCAATTGAGACATCTGTGATAAGATTTGATTCAAATATTATTTCTCAATCAATAAGATATGAGATAGACAGAGGTGGGCAAGTTTTTTTTGTGAATAATAAAATTCAAAATATAGAAGAGATATCAAGTCTTATTCAAAATTTAATACCTGAAGCTCGTATAGCAGTAGCTCATGGAAGATTAAACGGAAAAACATTAGAATCATTAATGATAAAATTCATAAACAGACAATTTGATGTGCTTGTAAGTACTACTATTATTGAAAGTGGTCTTGATGTACCAAATGCGAATACTATATTTATAAATAATGCGAACAATTTTGGAATAAGCGATTTACATCAAATGAGAGGGCGAGTTGGAAGAAGTAATAAAAAGGCCTTTTGTTATTTGATAACCCCAGAATATTCCAAGATGACAGATGAGGCAAAAAAAAGAATTACTGCACTTGATTATTATTCCGAACTAGGTAGTGGTTTTAATATCGCAATGAAGGACTTAGAAATACGTGGTGCCGGTGATTTGTTAGGTGGTGAACAAAGTGGATTTATCAATGAAATGGGTTTTGAAACATATCAAAAAATACTTGACGAAGCAATAAATGAATTAAAAGAAGATAATTTTAAAAATCTTGATTTAGAAAAACATAAATTTTCCAAAAAAGTAAATTTAGTTTTTGAAACAGATCTTGAATTGATGTTTCCAAACAACTATATTAACTCAAGTACTGAGAGACTTAAACTTTATACTCAATTAAATAAGATTTGTGAATTACACGAATTAAACTCATTTAAATTAGAATTAACTGATAGGTTTGGAACTTTACCAAATATAGTAGTTGAATTACTTAATAGTCTAGAGTTGAGATGGATTGCTGCAGTATTAGGGTTTGATAAAATTGTGTTGAAAAAAAATATTCTAATTTCCTATATGATGAATTTGGATTCAGATGAACAAAAGAAAAAGCTTGATAAATTATTTGACTATTCTAACTCAAATCCAAATTCGATTTTTTTTTCTCAGAAAAAATCAGCGGACGGTGATAGATTTATAGTTAAAATTAAAAATATTGATTCAGTATCAAAGGCAATTAAAGTATTAGATGACATTAATACTTAATCTGAAAAAATAATACTACTTCCTTCCTTTTTAACACTAAACTCTATCTCTCTACCAAAAATCATCGGAAAATTTTGTTCTCCATGACCAGCAGGAAAATCAAATGCAACAGGAATATTATAGTCACTTACAATTTCTAAAATCAATTCATTTAAGTTTCTTCCAAATGGAGTTGTGTTTGTCCTTAAGTCTGTAAAATCCCCAATAATTATACCTTTTAAATTATCAAAATACCCAGCTCTTTTTAGCGAATAAAGCATCCTGTCAATATGATATAAATATTCTCCTAGGTCTTCAATGAATAAAATTTTTCCATCAGTATTTATTGATGATTTTGACCCAAGAAGGCAATGAAGAAGTGTTAGGTTACCGCCTACTAGTTGTCCTTTTGTGTCACCTTCTATATTGTATGAGTTTCCTCTTATCTGATAGGATAATTTTTCTCCAAATAGAGTTTTTTTCAGCAATAATATAGACTCATCGTTATAAATGTCTAATTCGTTTAAGCTTTTACACATAATTGCATGAATTGATTCACTATTCTCAACGTGTAAATCACTATGAATGGCCGTAATATCAGAGTATCCAACTATCCATTTCGGATTTTGCTTAAATTTTTCAAAGTTCAAATTATCAATAACCCTCATAGCTCCATAACCCCCTCTTGCACACCAAATTGCTTTAACAGATTCGTCATCAAGTGCCATTTGAAAATCTAGAGTTCTTTCTTGGTCAGTCCCAGAAAAATGTCCTGCGTTATTAAAAACATTTTTTCCTACAATTACATTTAACTCCCAGTTTTTTAATAAATCTTTGGCCTTATGAATATAATTATCATAATTCTTTAAAACCCCTGAAGGCGCTATAATAGCTACTGTGTCTCCTTTATTTAAATATTCGGGTTTTATCAATTTATTATTTATGCTAGTTTGTGATGATAATTTAAAGGTAAAACTCAAAGATAGTATTAAGAAAATTAGACCGAATTTTAACTTCATAATACCACTTTTAAAATTAATAAGAAGTTATATTTTACTTCATATTTATAATCATAAATGATTACTTTTACTAATATAAAAAATATTCTTGAGTAAAACTTATACCATTACTGCAGCACTTCCTTACACCAATGGTCCAATTCATATTGGTCATTTGGCTGGTGTTTATATTCCTGCAGATATTTATGCAAGATTTTTAAGAATGACCGGAAACGATGTTGTTTACATTTGTGGTAGTGATGAACATGGTGTTCCTATAACTATCAAAGCCAAAAAAGAAAATAAATCACCCCAGGAAATTGTCGATAGATATCACCAAAATATAAAGCAATCTTTTTCTGAATTTGGAATTTCATTTGATAATTATTCTAGAACTTCATCAAAAATACACCACCAAACAGCATCTGATTTTTTTTTAAAATTATTTGAAAATGGTTCTTTTGAAGAGATAACATCAGAACAATTTTATGATGAAGAGGAAGGGCAATTTTTACCTGATAGATTTATAATTGGTACCTGTCCAAAATGTGGTTTTGAAGAATCCTATGGGGATCAATGTGAAAACTGTGGTACTAGCCATAATCCAAGAGATTTAATTAACCCTAGATCTTCGATTACAGGAAATAAACCCTCCCTAAAATCAACAAAACACTGGTATTTAAAACTTGATGAGTATCAAGGATTTTTAGAGCAATGGATTTTAAAAGAAAACAAAGATTGTTGGAAATCAAATGTATATGGTCAATGTAAATCATGGCTTGATGACGGTTTAAAACCAAGAGCAGTTACTAGAGATTTGGATTGGGGTGTCCCTGTACCAGTTAAAGGAGCAGATGGAAAAGTATTATATGTTTGGTTCGATGCACCAATTGGTTATATTTCTTCAACAAAAGAATGGGCACATGAAAATAAAAAGGACTGGAAAAAATATTGGAAAGACAACAAAACTCAGTTAATTCATTTTATCGGAAAAGATAATATAGTATTTCATTGCATAATATTTCCATCTATGTTAAAAGCACATGGTGATTTTATTGTCCCAAAAAATGTCCCAGCAAATGAGTTTTTGAATTTAGAAGGTTCTAAAATTTCAACTTCAAAAAATTGGGCTGTGTGGCTACCCGAATATTTAAAAGATTTTCCTGACAAACAGGATGTTTTAAGATATGTTTTGACAATAAATGCCCCTGAAAATAAAGATAATGACTTTACTTGGAAAGATTTTCAAAACAGAAATAATGGGGAGTTAGTTTCAATTTTAGGAAACTTTATAAACCGTGTGGTTGTATTGACAAAAAAATATTATCAATCTATAATTCCAATAAAAAATGAATTATTTGATGCAGATAAATTGGTAATAAAATTAGTTAATCAATCAATAATTAATGTTGAGTCACATTTAAACAATTTTAAATTTAGAGATGCTTGCTCTGAATTTATGAATATTGCTAGAATCGGTAATAAATATTTAGCAGAAGAAGAGCCTTGGAAGATAATTAAAGATGATCCTGAAAGGGTTAAGACGATAATATTCCTATCAATACATATTTCATCTGTTCTAGGTATTGTTTCAGAACCATTTTTACCTTTTACTTCAAAAAAAATTAAAAGTATATTACAATCTTATAATCACGAAATGAAATGGTCTTGGTATAATTTAAAGAATAATGATTTTTTGATATCTGATAATCTTAAAATTAACGAACCTGAGTTACTATTTAGTAGAATTGAAGATTCAGAGATTCAAAAACAAATTGATAAGTTAAATAAAAATAATTAAGACTTTGTTTCCTTATATTTTGTTTCTTCTAAAATAACTTTTGCTATAATTTCTCTCATTATCTCAGAGGTCCCAGCACCGATTGTGCCAACCCTACAATCCCTATACATTCTAGCTAATGGATATTCTTCGCTGAATCCATTTCCGCCGAAAAACTGAAGACATTCTGTTGCAACTTTTTCATGTAATTCCGTAACTAATAACTTTGCCATCGAACAAAGTTTAACATCATAAATCTTTTTATTGTATAAATCACAACAATAGTATCCAAATACTTTTACCGATTCAATTTGAGAAGATAAAGTTGCTATTTTGTGCCTCAAAACTTGAAATTTATCGATTGTTTGACCAAATGATTTCCTTTCTTTCATATACTTAATAGATTCAGAGATTGCTAACTCCATTGCTCCAATGCAGCTTGGAACAAAAATTAGTCTCTCTAGTTGAAGACCATTCATTAAGTAATAAAAACCCTTGCCTTCTTCACCTATTAAATTCTCTTTTGGAACTTTAACATTATCAAAGCTAATTTCAGCAGTGTCAGATGCATGCCAGCCAAGTTTATCAATTTTAGTCCTATTTATACCGTCAGAATTAAGGTCTACCACTATAAGACTTATTCCTTTAGTGCCGGGACTCGGATTGGTCTTACAAACAGTCACAGCAAAGTCCCCGTAAACTCCATTTGTTATGTATGTTTTTGATCCATTTAACACATAATGATCTCCTTTATCTTCGGCCCTTGTTTTAATGTTTTTTACGTCTGATCCTGCATCGGGCTCAGTTATCCCAATACAGCCAATTAAATCTCCAGAAATAATTCCAGGCAGATACTTTTCTTTTAAAAATTCACTTCCATATTTTAAAATATAAGGAGAGGACATGGACTGTACTACTTGTTGTGTAATAACAAAACCTCCGGAGTTCATTTTTGACATTTCTTCAAATAAGATTACTTCAAAAAAGAAATCCAGCTCAAAACCACCATACTTTTCAGGATAACTCAAACCCAAAAAACCTTGTTCGCCCATTTTTTTCCAAATGTCCTTAGGAATTTTTTGCTCAGACTCCCATTTATTAATATTTCCCTTTACCTCTTTGTTTAGGAAATCTCTAAGACTTTCTCTGAACATTTCATGTTCTTTTGTAAAATAATTCATAATAGTTATTTTTTACACCCTCTTTTAAATAGAGTGATTTTACCCAAATTATTATTGTTATTAATATTTATTTTAAGCTCCTTATATTTTGGATAACGAATAAAAATCTCTTTAATGTTTTCAGAAATTTCTAATTCAAAATACCCGTCAAAGTTTGACAATATAGGCTCATCATTTGGGCTATTTTTATTAAATATTACCTCTGCTCCTGGTAATGGTAAATTGGTTTTACAATCGATTATTATACCACTAATTAATTTATTGGAATAAATAGAAATAGAAATTAAAAAGATAAAAATTGAAATATTTATTTTTTTAATCATCACAAAAATTTATTCCCAAATCACCTTATAATTTGAATGGTGCCATTCATTATACTTACTCATATACATTTTATCAACGTTACCTCTTTTAATTTTCATTGTTGGGGTAAGTATTTCATTTTGAGGAGTCCATTCATCTTTACAAATTACTATTGTTGAAACCCTCAAATAATTGAAAAGAGTTGAATTAACAGATTCTAACTTATTTTTTAATCTTTCAATTAATTCTTCTTTTTCTAATTTTTTTCCTAAGTCAGAAATATTAACAAGCATTATTGGTTGTGGAACACCTAAGCCAACAATACACATTTGGCTAAAATATTCTACTTCACCAAATTTTGCTTCAATTTTAGCTGGATCAATAAACTCTCCTTTACTTGATTTAAATGTATCCTTTACTCTTCCGGTTATGTATAGATGACCATCGGCGTCTATTTTTCCTTTATCTCCCGTGTGTAACCATCCGCTTTTAATTGTTCTATTGGTTGTTTCAATGTCATTGTAATAACCTGCCATCACATAAGGCCCCTTCATTAGTACTTCTTCCGTGTCTTTGTCAATCTTAATCTCTACATTTGGTTGCACCGTTCCAACTGATCCAGGTTTATTGAAATTTGATCCAGGAATTTGAGTAGTTATGGCGCAATTTTCTGTCATTCCGTAACCTATGGTAATATTTACACCAATTTTTCTAAACCAGTTTCTTTGTGAAACTTGCATAGCAGCCGCCCCAGAAATAATAACTTTGGCATTTGAAAATCCAAGACTTTTTCTGATTTTCTTTTTAATAAGCGATGATAAAAAAGGAATAGACAATAATAAGTCAAGTTTTTTCTGACTGAACTTAGATAATATTCCAAGTTGAAACTTTGTATAGATTCTTGGTACACCAAAAAATACAGATGGTTGAACATCAGATAAATTTTTAACGAATGTGTCAATTGATTCAGTAAAAGAAATAACACCACCATTTTTAAAAGTTGTAAACTCGATTGCTATTCTTTCTGCAATGTGATTCATGGGTAAATACGAAAAAAACGAATTATTTCCTTCAAAATCTACACAAAGAGGGTTGTATTCTTCGGTATACATCACGTCTGTATTTTGATTGATATCATATGTTAAAACAACTCCTTTTGGATCTCCGGTTGTCCCTGACGTGAAGATAATGGTCCATGTGTCGTCAGCATTAGGGTGATAATTCTCTTTTTGGGGTTCAAATCGATTTATAAATTCTTCCCATTCATATCCGGTTTCAATCTTAGAATTTCCTTCATAGTGTGGAAAAGCAATAATTGGCATTTCTTCAGAAACCCCTTTTTTTATTTCTTCCCAGTCTTCAACTTTACCCATAAAAAGGGCTTTGACATCACCAAAATCCAGTAAGTTTTTAATTTCATGTGACTTCAGATTTGGAAAAAATGGCACTGACACATATCCAGACATAATAATAGCCAAATCAGCTATAATCCACTCTCTGCAATTCTTTGACATTAATCCTATGTGGCTTCCTTTAGGCAGACCTAGGCTTTTGAGTCCCGTTGCTAGTTTTCTCGCAATTAAACCAACCTGGCCCCATGTATATACTTCCCATTGATCTCCGAAGGGTTGTCTTAGGAAAGGTTTATCTCTAAGTTTATCTTCCCAGTCATAAAATTTAAAATGATATTTTTTGGTACTTGACATCTTTAAAATTGATTGAAATGGACTAACAAATTACAAAATTGTCTTATTTATTATGAATAATTCAATTATTATTTATTAAAAAATCATTTTGATAATTAAAGCATTTAATTTTTCAATTTTTGATAAAATTATTAATTACTCTTAAAATTAAAATTGTTAAATTGTTTATTAAAGATTTAACTCCCCAATAAATGGAAGAAATAAATTCTAAAATTGATGTACTAAGTTCAAAATATATTGAAAATTATGCTTCAATGAAAAAAATTATTTTGAAACTAGAATCCTATTTTGAATTATCAAAAACCGAAGGGACTAAGGAAAAAATCAAAAGAGCTAGAAAGAGAAATAAATTATCAGCAAGGGAAAAAATACATCTTCTTTTAGATAAAAATAAACCAAGTATAGAGCTTATGTCTTTGGCTGGCTTAAAACATGAAGGAGGGTTTGGTGCCGGAGGAACAACTGTAGTTGTATTAGGTTATGTATCTGGTTTTTTATGCTTAATAAATGCGAATGTTTCTACTAGAAAAGCAGGAGCTATAGATTATGCAACAAGTTTAAAAAACTTGAGGCTTTCACAGATTGCTTCAGAAAATAAATTACTAACTATTAACCTTGTTGAAAGTGGAGGTGCTAATCTTCCAGATCAAGATAGAGTATTTAATAATTATGGGAAATTTTTCATGGAGATGTCCCAGAGATCCAAAGATGGAGTTCCTTCAATTTCCGTAGTTTTTGGAAATGCTACGGCAGGAGGAGCATATGTGCCGGGAATGTCTGATTACACGATAATGCAAAAAAATAATGCAAAGGTATTTCTTGCTGGACCTCCACTTGTAAAAATGGCAACTAATGAAGACGCCAATGATGAAGAATTGGGTGGCGCATTAATGCATAGTAGTATCTCCGGTGTTTCAGATTTCTTAGCCGAAGACGAAAAGCATGCACTAGAAATAGCAAGAGATTTAGTTTCAAAAATTTCTTCAAATAAAACTAAACAAACTGAATATGAAAAAGATGCTCTAATGCCCAGATTTGTTGAAGATGAAATATTAGGTGTTATACCATCAAACTTAAAAAAGTCATTTGATATCCGTGAATTAATTATGAGGTTTATTGATGGCTCTGAGTTTTCAGAATTTAAAGAAAATTATGGAAAAACAATGTTGTGCTGCTGGGCTAAAATTAATGGGTACCCGGTTGGTATAATAGCAAATAACGGAGTTATATTTATTGAATCTGCTAGAAAAGCAACTCATTTTATTCAGCTTGCAAATAAGTCAAATACACCTCTTTTATTTATCCATAATACAACTGGTTTTATGGTTGGAAAAAAACATGAACAAAACGGAATGATTAATAGTGGCTCACAGTTAATTCATGCTGTAGCCGGAAGTACTGTTCCACACATTAGTTTACAAATAGGAAATTCTTATGGTGCAGGAAATTATGCTATGTGTGGCAGATCGTTTAATCCGAGGTTTTTATTTTCATATCCTAATTCAAAATCTGGGGTAATGGGCGCAGATCAGCTTGCTGGTGTGATGGAAATTGTAAAAAGGAGGTCTGCACAATCATTAAATAAAGAAATTGACGAGAAATTATTACAAGAGGAGAAAAAAAAATTAGCAGATGAGGCTGATAAAAAAGCAAGTGTATGGCACACAACATCAGAGGTATGGGATGATGGTGTAATAGACCCCCGTGATACAAGAAAATATTTGTCACTATGCCTTGCAGCTGTGTATAAATCAGAAATTAAAGGAACAAATTCCTTTGGTATTTTCAGAATGTAACTTTTCATATATGGATTATTATAATGACAGTCAACTTTTAAATTTTTGGGAAAATAAATTTCATTTTTTGAGCTTAAATGATAAGAATGGTATATTTACCCTAATTCTTGATAGAGCAAATAAAAAAAATGCTTTACATCCACAAATGATAAATGAAATAGCATTTTGCTTCTCATATATTTCCAGAAATGAAAAGATTAGAGTTGTAATTATCAGATCCACTGGCGATACTTTCTCAGCAGGGGCTGATTTAAAGGCTTTAAAAAACAACATAGAACCCCATCATTCTACCATACCAGAGCCATCCAAAAAAGTAATTATTGGAAACTTGTTTAATAATTTATATAAGCCGAAGTTAGCTGTTGTTGAAGGTAATGTTTACGCTGGGGCCTGTCTAATAGTAGCAGGATGTAATTATGTAATATCTGCACCCAATTTAACCTTTTCTCTTCCAGAAGTTAAAAGAGGTATTTTTCCTTTACAGGTGATGGAGTCTCTTTCACACATAATAGGATTAAAAAAGACAATTGATTGGTGTATAAGAGGATATAAAATTGACACAATTAAAGCTTTTGAGTGGGGTATTGTTGATGAAATCTCAGCTGATAATATTGAAGAAAAAATTAATAAATGGATAAATAGCTTTACTGAAAATTCTCAAAGAGCCATTGAATTTGGATTAAAGATTTACCACAAACATTTTCATGATAATTCAAAACATGAAACAATGGAAAAGTTTTTTATGGAAATGGTGAGTCAAGATCATTTATCTGACAATTTCCAAAACTAATTAATCGGTAACAGCTCAGCCGTCATTTCAAAAACATAAGGAAGAGTAAAGTAGACTACCAATGTGATGGTTATTATTGAAATTAAATTCATCCAAACACCATTCTTAAACATATCTTCAATTTTTAAAAAGCCAGATCCAAAAACAATAGCATTAGGCGGAGTAGATATTGGAAGCATGAATGCACATGAAGCCGCTAAGGTTGCTGCCACTAGTAAAAAGTAAGGATGAACCTCAATTGCTAATGCTATCGTAACTAAAACTGGAAGAAGCATTGCTGTTGTAGCCATGTTTGAAGTCACTTCTGTCAATAAATTAATTGATGTTACAATAATTAGTATAATTAAAAATAGTGATACATCATTAAGGTTTTGAAGCAAATCAGCAATCCATAATGCCAAACCACTTTTTCCAAATGCACTTGCAATTGCCATACCACCTCCAAATAAAATAAGTATTCCCCAAGGTAACTTTACTGTATCATTCCAAACTAGAAGTGTAGTATTGTTTTTTAGATTTTTTGTGGGTATAATAAATAATGTTACAGCAAAGAAAATGGCAATTATCGTATCGTCGATCATTGGAAAAATTGTCTCAATACTTCTTCTAAAAATCCATCCAAGAGCAGTTAAAGTAAATATTATAAGAACCTTTATTTCTTCATTCGAAAACCTGCCAAGTTTTTTTATTTGTCTAAGAATTTCTTCTTTACCAGCTGAAAATTCTTCATTTTTAAACTTAAAAGCAATTTTTGTTAAGTAAAACCAACATATAATCAGTAAAAATGATGATAAAGGAACACCAAATTTCATCCAATCAAACATATTTAACTTTATCCCATAACTTTCTTCAACAACTCCAGCTAAAACCATATTTGGAGGTGTTCCAATCAAGGTTGCCATGCCTCCAATTGAAGCGCTATATGCAATTGCTATCATGAGGGATTTTCCAAAAACTTCATTTTCATTTTCAATGGTTTTTGGATTATCTTTTAGCTGGGAAATTATAGCAAGCCCAACTGGTAATATCATTATTGAAGTTGCAGTATTTGAAATCCACATTGATAAAAAAGCAGTGGCTAACATAAACCCAAGTATAATACTTGATTTATTATTTCCTGTTAATTTAATTATGTTTAAGGAAAGTCTTTTATGAAGATTCCACTTTTCAATCGCAATCGCAATCAAAAATCCACCAAGAAAAAGAAATACAAGCTTGTGACCATATGCGGCGGTGGTAGTCGATAAATTAAGACCACCCGTCAAAGGGAAAAGAATGATCGGCAGCAAGGCTGTTACATATATAGGAAGACATTCACTAATCCACCAAACCGCCATCCAAACTGTTGAAGCCAGAATACACTTTGACTCATAGCTTAAGCCATCTGCTTCTACAAAAAATAAAATTATTATAAATAATATTGGACCTAAAATTAACCCAATGTAATCCTTTGACAAAATCATTATTTATACTTTTTGAATAATAAATATTATTAATTTTTGATTAAAATGAAAAATTTCCAATTTTTTTTATTTCTTTACTTTTTTAGTTTGAATTATATTGGTTATGCTTAAATTATAACCAAGCATCAAAATTATTTAAAAAAATACTTATGAAAAAATTTATAATACCTATTGCTCTTATTTTTTCTCTAGGTTTAACTGCTCAGATAAACCAAGATTTATTATCTCATTATGAAAAATATTATAAGCAGATGCAATCGCAGGCCGACATTCAAGGAGTTATTAATGCTCTGACCCATTTAAACATACTAGATCCAAGTCAAGCAAGAAAAGATACATTAGCTACATTGTATATGAATGAAGGTAGGCATGTAGAAGCATTAAATACCATTGGAATAGAAAAAAGTGATTCAGATTCAGATTTAGCTGTTCAGGTTAAAGCATTTTCTTTAAAAGCAATTAATGATATAGATCAGGCAATGGTTCATTATGAGGAATTATTCAAGAGAAAACCTAATCCTTTTATTGCTTATGAATTAGCCGAGATGAAAATTAGAACAGGTGATTTAATGGGCGCTACCAGAAACATTACTTTTGGAATAGCAAATTCTGAAGGCGATATTGTAAGAAATTTTTACGAGACTCAGCAGCCGTATTCAGTCCCAATGAAAGCTGCATTTACCTATCTCAAGGGCTTAGTCAAAATAAATGAGGACAGAGAAAAAAATATCGATGCTGCAATATCTATAATGAATGAAGCTTTATCTATTGCCCCAAATTTTAATCTAGCTAAGATAAGTATAGATGCTTTGAATGCACAAAAAACTACTAATCAAGATTAATTTCTTGTTTTTCCAGTAATTTGTCAATCTGAAAATTCAAATTAGAAAAAGAGTTGTTAATTTTTTTTACCATTTTAGTTTTTGTTTTATCTTCTATCTCGTAACTTGAAAGTTTTGATTCAAATTTCAAAAAATCTGTTTCAATTACGGTTAATCTAGATTTTATTTCAGAATTATTAATGTTGTTTGGGATAGTTTTTTTAATACCATTGAAGAACCTCAACAGATATTTTTTATTATCTACTAAAGAGCTATAATCTTCGTTATTAAGTTGTTCAATAATTTGATTTAATTCAAAATAATTTATCCATTGATCAACAAATTTTGAGTTTTTAACTTTGTAAATAGATTCAAAGTTTATCTCAGAATAATTTATAGTTATTGAATTAAAGACAACTTTTTGAGCTTCATCATTGTTCTCGATACAACTATTTAACGAAAGAAATATGATAAAAAAAAGGTTATTTAATCTTCTCAAAACTACTACGAGGTTTTCCAATTACAAATACAACTATTATCAAAATTAGCACAAATACCTCCCACCAATAAAGGTATACTGGCCATTCTCCAATAACTAATGGGTTATCAACTGCAGGCGGAATATTAACATACATGTAGTTTGAGCCAAGATAATTATTTAATGGTATCAATATAAACATAAATATATTTAAAACAACCCAGGTTTTAATCCAGGAAAACTTTGTTAGTTTCATACCCATCTGATTTCTCAAATATATAGGGAATGCAATAATCATCGCATGTTTGAAAAAGAATTGAATATAAAAGAAGTTATACCCACCATAATCGTCGATCAACGGAGTTAAAATAGCTTGTACTCCTCCAATTATTCCACAATAAAATAGAAACTCGAAAAGAAACTGTCTTTTATCCACTGGAATAAACATAATAAAACAGCAAATTAGACCACTTATTGAGCATAGATGAACTGGAAGTTCTTTACTTAACTCCCATTTCCCAATTAGGATTAAAAAAGAATGATTAATAATAAAG
>CABYEA010000011.1 GCA_902517895.1 uncultured Bacteroidota bacterium | reverse complement strand
ACTAACTTTTTTTATTCTTTCGATTATTTTTTCATTTTCAAACGTAAATGAATCAGATCAATTCAAAGGTTTTTTTGATTTTTCATATGATGAATCTAAAGATAAAATTTTCCTAGAGGTTGATAAGCTAGATTATGAGTTTCTTTACATTGGATCACTTGCCTCAGGAATTGGTTCAAATGATATAGGTTTAGATAGAGGCCAATTAGGGCTGGAAAAGTTGGTTAAATTTGTTAAAAAGGGTAACAAAATATTATTAGTTGAGCCAAACCTATACTACAGAGCCCAAACTGAAAATATTAGTGAGAAAAAAAGCGTTGAACAAGCTTTTGCAAAATCTGTAATTTTCGGATTTGAAATTGTTGAAACAAATGATGAACATTATTTAATTGATTTTACCCCTTTTTTATTGTATGATAGACATGGGGTGGCAAAAAGACTAAGAGATCTAAAACAAGGCTCATACAAAGTTGACAAATCTAAAAGTGCGATTGAAATTTTTAACACAAAAGCGTTTCCTGATAATGTCGAATTTGAAGCTCTATTAACTTTTTCAGGTGAGGCAAAGGGTAGCATGATCAGAAGTGTTTCCCCAGACCCAGATAATGTCTCAGTTGTTCAACACCACTCTTTTATAAAACTTCCTGATAACAAATATCAGCCCAGAAAATTTGATCCTAGAAGCGGAGCTATATCAATTTCATTTATGGACTATTCAACGCCAATTGACGAGCCAATCACAAAAAAATTCGTTATAAGACACAGATTAAAAAAGAAAAATCCAGAACTAGAAATTTCTGAAGCAGTTGAGCCAATTGTTTATTACTTAGATCCTGGAACACCAGAGCCTGTTAAGAGTGCTTTATTAGATGGCGGAAGATGGTGGAATCAGGCATATGAATCTATTGGCTTTAAAGATGCTTTTCAGGTAAAAATGCTTCCAGAAGGTGCAGATCCATTAGATTGTAGATATAATGTTATTCAATGGGTTCATCGCTCTACTAGAGGATGGAGTTATGGTGCTAGTGTAGTTGATCCAAGAACTGGTGAAATAATTAAGGGTCACGTAAGTTTAGGGAGTCTTCGAATTAGACAGGATTATATGATAGCTCAGGCATTGACAAAAGAACCATTCGCTTCTGAAAATAATAACAATAAGATGATGGAATTAGCCATAGCCAGAATAAGACAGTTGAGTGCCCATGAGATTGGGCATACAATCGGATTTGCCCACAATTTTGCAGCAAGCACAAATCATAGGGCTTCAGTTATGGATTATCCTCATCCGTTGGTAAATTTAATCGGTGATGAAATTGTTTTTGACGATGCTTATGATACTGGAATTGGAGATTGGGATAAAGTTACTGTTGCATATAGCTACAGTGATTTTAGATCGGATCAAAATGAGGATTTTGAGTTAAATAAAATATTGGAAAATTCAACTAGTGAAGGTTTAAGATTTATTAGTGATTACGATGCTAGATCAATTGACGGTTCCCATGCGTATGCTCACTTATGGGATAACGGAGAAACTGCTTACTCTGGGTTAGACAACGTAATAGATATCAGAAAAAAGGCAATTGAAAATTTTTCAGAGTATAATGTTCCAGCAGGTACACCAAATTCAGTATTGGAGGACGTTTTTGTTCCATTGTACTTTTTTCACAGATATCAGACTGAAGCTACTGTAAAGTTAATTGGAGGTATGGATTACAATTACTCTTTGGTTGGGGATAATCAGCAGGACTTCTTCCACATTGAAAGAGTCAATCAAATACACGCTTTAAATTCATTAATGAAAACATTACACGCTGATTTTTTAGCAATCCCAAAGGAAAAATTACAATTGTTTCCCCCAAGAGCATTTGGATTTCCAAGAACTAGAGAGTCGTTTAAGTCTAACCTAGGTGTTGCTTTTGATCCTTTTTCGGTTGCTGAAACATCTGCTGATATGACCCTAAGTTTGATTTTAAGGCCAAAAAGATTAAATCGATTAATATTACAGCATTCATTAGATAATTCAAATCTGAGTCTTAATGAACTATATGATTTGTTATTAAGAAAAACGATCTTTTTAAAGTCTTCAAATATTACAGCATTAGAAGACTCCTACTTTAAGGAGATTCAACATATAGTTAATACCTCTTTTTTAAAGAATGTTTTTAATGTTATTAGTAGTTCAAGTAGTTATTCTCAGGTAAAAAGTATAAGTAATGAATTTGTAAGAAAAATTTCATCAGAACTATCATCAAAAAGAAGAAAGGACTATAAACTTTCAAAATATCACAGTCATTATCTAGAGATGATAAGTAATTTTAATAAAGATCCTAAAGAATACGAAATCATGGATTCATTAAAAATACCTGACGGTTCCCCGATTGGAACAGATAATTGCGGCTATTTCAAATAAAATGATAGACCTAAGAAGTGATACGATAACGAAACCATGTGATAAAATGCTTGACTTTATGCTCCATGCTAAAGTTGGAGATGATGTATATGGAGAGGATCCAACAGTAAAAGAGCTAGAAAATAAAATTGCTAATTTTTTTGGAATGGATAGTGCAATGTTTTTTCCATCTGGAACAATGGCTAATCAAACTGCTGTAAAAATTCATACAAACCCAGGAGATCAGGTTATTGCTCATGAATATTCCCATGTTTACAATTATGAAGGTGGCGGAGCTTCTTTTAATAGTGGGGTCTCCTTTAAGCTTCTTTCAGGTAATAAAGGTATGTTCAATCCAGATCAGTTAAAACATGCAATAAACCCAAAGAATTTTTATCACTCACCATTGACAAAATTGGTTTCTTTGGAAAATACCACCAATAAAGGTGGTGGACATTGTTGGGATGTCAAACATTTTGAGGAAATAAAAAAAATATGTGATGACAATAAGCTTGGATTGCACATGGATGGGGCTAGAGTGTGGAATTCAATAGTTGCTAAAGAAAACAAGCCTGAGTTATATGGAGATTATTTTGACACCATTTCTGTTTGTTTAAGTAAAGGTCTTGGTTGTCCGGTGGGTTCTGTATTAGCAGGAAGAAAAAAATTTATAGACAAAGCACTCAGGGTTAGAAAAATCTTTGGTGGAGGAATGCGTCAGGCAGGTTATTTAGCGGCAGCAGGACTATATGCTCTTGAAAACAATTTAGAGAGATTATCTATTGATCATCAAAGAGCTAAAGAGATTTCATCAATGTTCTTGTCTAAGGATTGTATTGAGAGTGTAAATGATGTTGAAACAAATATCATAATATTAGAACTTGAAGATTCTGTAGATAAGCAAACAATTATAAATTATTTTTATGATAAAGAAATTTTATTTGATTGGAATTCTATGGGGTTTAAAAAGATTAGAATCGTAACTCATCTAAATTACAGCGATCATGAGCATAATTATCTACTTAAGGTTGTCGATAACTTATAACATATAATTTAAAAATCAGCTCAAAAACGTTTATTTTTGTATTGCTCTAAAACAATTGTCTTTCATTGATGAAAAAAAATAAAAATGTAGTCAATAATTTATTGGAGCTTGTGGGAAATACCCCGATGGTAAAAATTGATAAATTAACCAGAGACTTTTCGGGAACTTTCCTTGCTAAGCTTGAATCCGCTAATCCAGGTCACTCTTCAAAAGATAGAATTGCTTTACACATTGTTGAGAGTGCTGAAAAAAAGGGTATTTTAAAACCTGGTGATACAATTATTGAAACTACATCAGGAAACACTGGATTTAGCTTAGCCATGGTGTCATTAATTAAAGGATACAAATGTATTTTGGCTGTGTCTTCTAAATCATCAACTGATAAGATTGATATGTTAAAGGCAATGGGTGCAAAAGTGTATGTATGCCCTGCTAACGTATCGGCCGATGATCCAAGATCATATTATGAGGTTGCGAAAAGGCTTCATAGTGAAATTAAGGGATCAATTTATATTAATCAATATTTTAATGATTTAAATGCAGATGCACATTACTCGTCGACAGGACCAGAGATTTGGAATCAAACTGACGGAAATATTACACATTTAATAGTTTGTAGTGGCACTGGCGGTACAATTTCAGGAACAGCCAGGTATCTAAAGGAAAAAAACCCAAATATTAAAGTTATTGGAGTTGATGCGTATGGGTCAGTTCTTAAGAAATATCATGAAACAGGAGAGTTTGATGAAAATGAAATATACCCATATAGAATTGAAGGTCTTGGAAAAAATCTAATACCATCTGTAACTGATTTCGAAATCATCGATAGATATATTAAGGTTACTGATGAAGATAGTGCGCATTCTGCAAGACAGCTTGTTAAGCATGAAGGCATTTTTGTTGGTTACACAAGCGGTGCAGCATTTCAAGCAGTTAAGCAACTTAATGATGAAAAAGAATTTAATAAGACAGATGTTATTGTAGTAATTTTCCCTGATCATGGTTCAAGGTATTTAAGTAAAATTTACAGTGATAAGTGGATGGAAAATCAAGGATTTTCAGATTCAAAAAGAGAAATTAATAATAACGATATACAATATATTAGAAAATAATGAGAGACTTATTTGATAGAATGCGTCAGGACAAAGGTCCGTTAGGAAAATGGGCCGATATTGCTGAAGGATATTTTGCATTTCCGAAGCTGGAGGGTCCAATTTCAAACAGAATGAATTTTAATGGAAAAGAAGTAATTACCTGGAGTGTCAATGACTATTTGGGTTTAGCAAATGATCCAGAAGTAAGAAGGGTTGATGCAGAAGCCGCTGCCAAGTATGGTTCTGCTTATCCGATGGGCGCTAGATTAATGTCAGGTCATACAGATTTGCATGAGAAACTTCAAAATCAGTTAGCTGAGTTTGTTAATAAAGAAGCTGCATATGTGTTAAATTTTGGATATCAGGGTATATTATCAACTATTGATTCTTTGGTTAGTAAAAATGACGTTATAGTTTATGATATTGATGCTCATGCTTGTATTATTGACGGAGTTAGACTTCATCTCGGAAAAAGGTTCACCTATCAGCATAATGACATGGAAAGTCTTAAAAAAAATCTAAACAGAGCAATCAAAATAGCAAAAGAAACTAATGGAGGGGTTTTAGTTATCTCAGAAGGTGTTTTTGGTATGAGAGGTGAACAGGGCAAATTGAAGGAGATTGTTGAGCTTAAGAAAAAATTTAATTTTAGATTACTTGTTGATGATGCTCATGGATTTGGAACACTAGGTAAGACTGGTGCTGGAGCAGGTGAGGAGCAAGGAGTACAAGATCAAATTGATGTCTATTTTGCCACTTTTGCTAAATCTCTGGCCAGTACAGGAGCGTTTATCGCATCTGATAAAGACATTATAGATTTTTTAAAATACAATATGAGATCCCAGGTCTTTGCAAAATCTTTACAAATGCAATTAGTCGAAGGTATTTTAAAAAGATTAGAAATGTTAAGAACTAGACCTGAATTTAAACAAAAGCTTTGGGATAATGTAAATGAACTTCAATCTGGATTAAAAGAAAGAGGTTTTGATATTGGTACAACACAAAGTTGTGTAACTCCAGTTTATTTAAAAGGATCAGTTCCCGAAGCTATGGCATTGGTTAAAGATTTAAGAGAGAACCATAAGATATTTTGCTCTATTGTAGTTTATCCTGTAATTCCAAAGGGTTTAATTTTATTAAGGCTTATTCCAACTGCCTCGCATAACTTTGATGATATTCAGGAAACTTTAGAAGCTTTCTCTTCAATTAGGGAAAGATTAGTCACAGGAGTTTATAAAAAACTTTCTGAAAGCTTAGGTTAATTAAGATTAAGCTTGTAAGTCGATCTAGTTTTAATTAGTTTAGGATTAAAATTTTTCCATATTTTATCAACTGATATATTGTCTACAAGTTCTGGAGTTCTTCTACAGACTTGTATTCCTTTATTTTTCAGTGTCTGTATAAACGAGTTAAAGATTATTGCGGTAACACCCATTTTTTGATAATCTGGGTGTATTCCAATTAAGTATAATGTGACATCTTTATTAAATTTTTTAGCATATAACATGTGTAAGAATCCAAATGGGAATAATTTACCATTCATTCTTTGTAGAGCTTTGGCAAAAGAAGGCATAATTATAGCAAAAGCAACAATTTTATTCTGACTATTTTCTACAAACTTTATATACTCTGGCTTAATAAAACTTAGAAATTTTTTCTTCATATATTCTTTCTGTATTTCAGAAATCTTTACGAATGAAGATAATTTAGAATAAGATTCATTAAATAAATCAAACATATCATTTGCTCTTTTCATTACATCGTTAGTAGAAGTAAAATTGACTTCACTTAATTTATTTCTGGTTTTTACAATTCTACTCATCTTTTCATAGTAAGTTGTGTCAATTTCCTTAAACATAAAAGTTTTTTCATGAAATTTTTTTTCAACTTTTAAACCATATTTTTCGTAATGATTTTTATAATAATCATAATTATATATTGTAATCATTGTACTAATAATATCAAATCCGCTGGTTAAAACTCCAACTTTATCCAAGTTGCTAAAGCCCATTGGTCCCTCCATGTATTTAAGTTTATTTTTATTACCAGACTCTACAACTTTATCTAAAAGCACTTTACTTACATCAAAATCATCTATAAAATCAAACCAGCCAAATCTTATTTTATTAGTCTTTTGTTTTTTTACCTCATACCAATTTATAATCACAGCTATTCTGCCTACAACTTTTTTGTCTTGAAATGCTAAAAATAGTTCAACGCTTGAGTCTTTTAAATTAGGATTTAAATCCTTGTTGAAACTATTCATTTCCTGTTCAATAATAGGGGGAACCCAATATTTTGAACCTTTATATAATTTAAATGGAAACATAACAAATTCTCTTAACTCTGAATTGTTAGAAACCTTTATAATATCAATCATTTTATTTGATTTAAATTAAGTCTATAGCTCAAGCCAAGGCCCACATTAAATATTTGTGGAGTGTCTTTAAAGTTTACACTAACACCTGTATCAATTTGAAGATTATCACTAAATAGATATGCGACCCCGAAATTCATTTTGTTTTCAGCATAAAAATCACTCTTTATTCCATGGGTTTCAATAAATCCAATCATACTTTCACTAAACGCGTGGTTTAGCGAAACGATATATTCGAAATCATTTTGTGATGAACCAATTCTCTCAAAGATTAAATTTGTAGTAATAACCGATCTGTATGTGATATTGCTTTGTGTAAAAATTGCTACTGATGGATTGATGCCGCTCACATTCGTATTTGTGTATGGGTTATTTCTTGAATCCAAATTTAATCCAATGTATGCTGAAATTGCCGGAATAAGATTTTTCCAATTAAATTTTTTATCAGCAAAATAACTGTATACGTTGGGTTTTTCAACTTGACCTTTTTTTGGGTCATAAATTAGATATTTAGCTCCAATTTTAAATTTCTTAAAGTTTTTTCTGTCAAAACTATTAGAAAGTGAATATCGATTATCTGTAAAATTATCTGCCTGATATACTCCATCTATAATCATCTCTAGTTTATCATATAGAAGCCCATATCTAATTTTAAAGTCTGCCCCAAAGCCTTTGACCTTGTAGTTTAACAATTGATGCTGCTCATTAGTGTAATAAAAACCGTTTTCGAGTTGTAGTATATTTTTACCTACAGAGAAAGCGCCAGATGAGCTGCCTGGTCTATTTGAATTAATGATTTCAGTATACTGTGAGTAACTGAAATCAAATTTTAAAATAAAAATAATCAGTAAAGAAACAAAAAGTCTATTCACAACAAAATATATAATACAAAGATAAATCTAATAAATTAATAAGATATTAACTTTTTTTGAATTCTTATAGTTGTAAATTTGTACTTAAATTACAGAGATGAAATTTATTTTTTTTCTTATTATATTTTATTTAGGTTTTAAGTTAATTTCAAGAATATTTTATATGTATTTAATTGGCAAGGTTTCCAAAAAAAATACTAACTATGGCAAAGCCGAAGATTTGAATAAAAAAGAAGGCGATGTTTCGATAGATAAAATGCCAAAAAAAAATAAATCCAAATCAGATAAGCTCGGCGATTATGTTGACTATGAGGAGATTGACTAAAATAGATATTGTAAAGCAGTTTTCTGTAATTATATTTTTTATAATTACATCACTCTTTATTTTTTCACCCGTATTAAAAGGTCAAAAGATTTTACAAAACGATATTGTTCAATATTCCGGAATGTCAAAGGAGCTTAAGGATTTTAGGGATAAAAATGATAAAGAGACATACTGGGTTAATAATGCATTTTCGGGTATGCCCACATATCAATTAGGAGCAAAATATCCACACAATTATATCAAACAACTAGATTTGTTAATTAGATTTCTTCCACGTCCATCGGATTATCTTTTTTTATATTTCTTAGGCTTTTATTTTTTAATGTTAAGCCTTAAAGTTGAATACAGACTTGCTGTCCTAGGTGCTATGTCATTTGGCTTATCAACTTATTTAATAATAATAATAGGCGCCGGTCATAATGCAAAAGCCCATGCAATATCTTATATGCCATTTGTTTTAGGGTCGATAATTTATGTCGTGAGAAAGAAGTATTTACTCGGGTTTTTTCTAACGACAATATTTTTAGGTTTACAATTAGCATCAAATCATTTCCAAATGACCTATTATTTGATGTTTATAGTGATTATTATGGCGATATGGTTCATAATTAACTGCATTAAAGAAAAAGATTTTAATCATCTAAAAAGAACGAGTTATAGCTTGTTTGCAGCCTTAATTTTTTCTTTACTATTGAATTCTTCAAATATTCTCGCTACAATAGAGTATTCAGCTGAGTCAACAAGAGGAAGTTCATCATCTTTAACAATTAACCCTGATGGTTCTTTTAAAGAAAATAATTCCAAAGGTCTAGACCGTGAGTATATAACTCAATGGAGTTATGGTATTTTTGAAAGTTTGAATTTATTTATCCCAAAAATTATGGGTGGAGGATCTTCGGAGAATTTAGATCAAAATTCTTCATTTTATAAGCTTTTAAGGAATAATGGATACAGCCCAATAGAATCAAATCAAATAATTAAAAATAGTCCTACATATTGGGGTGATCAACCTTTTGTTGAAGCTCCAGCATATCTAGGGGTAGTTGTATTCTTTTTATTTGTTTTTTCAGTATTCCTCTACAGAGGAAATCATAGAGGTTGGTTATTAGCATCGATAATCGTTTCTCTCCTACTATCATTTGGGAAAAACTTTAGTTTACTTACAGACTTATTTATCGATTATTTCCCTATCTATGATAAGTTTAGGGCTGTTTCTTCAATTCAAGTTATCCTTGAATTGTGTATTCCGATATTTGCGGTTTTAGGTTTATCTAAACTTATTAGTCAAGAAGTTGAATATAAATCAAAATTGAGGGCACTAAATTATACTGCACTTCTATTCATTTCAATTTTATCAACTTTGTTTTTATTCAAAGGTTATTTTTCATACTCAGGAGTTTCTGATCAGTATATGGATGATAGTATTGTCAAAGCTTTAATTTCAGACAGAAAAAATATTTTCATTGATCAACTACAAAGGACTTTGTTTTTTATTTCAATTGCTTATTTAATTATTTTCTTGTATTTGAAATCTAAATTAAGCAAGCAGCTATTGATAGTAGCTTTTTGTATTGCTATTTGTTATGATCTTATTTCTTTTTCAAAAAATTATGTAAATGAAGAAAATTTTGTTGATCCAGTTTTTGTAGAAAATCCATTTAACAAAGATGATGTTTATCAATCAATTGCTCAGGATGAATCAGATTTCAGAATTCTTGACTTGACCGAAAACTCAACCAAGCCAAACTATTTCTTTAATTCTGTTAATGGGTATCATGCTGCCAAACTCGGTAGATACAACGACTTGATGGAGTTTTATTTAAATAAAAGTCACTTAAACACGATTAGTATGCTAAATACTAAGTATATAATTTTTGATCAGGAGGGTGTAAAAGAAATTTACCAAAATGATAATGCATCTGGAAGTGCTTGGTTTGTAAAGGAAAATATAAAAGTTTTAAATGATGATCAGGAAATAAAACGTCTTGATTCATTAAATTTTAGAGATGTCTCCGTTTCTCAATCATTTCCAAACAAAATATATCAAAATATTAACTCTATTGTGTCGTTATCAGAAAAAAGTTCAAACTATATTAAGTATAATGTTTCAACAGATGATCTTAGTCTTATAATTTTTTCTGAAATTTTCTATCCAAAAGGATGGAAATCTTACATAAACGGCGATCAAGTGGTAAATCATAGATTTAACTACACTTTGAGAGGTTTAGAGGTGCCTAGAGGTAATCACGAAATAGAATTTATATTTGACCCTAATGTCGTTAAGTTAAGTTCAAGAATAAGCTTATTTAGTAGTATTGGATTTATTTTATTGATTTTTATACTCACCTTAAGAAGAAAAAATTGAAAAAGAAGATCTTGATAATTTCTTATTATTGGCCTCCTGCAGGTGGTCCAGGTGTTCAACGTTGGTTAAAATTTGCAAAATATTTACCTGAGTTTAATATATCTCCGGTATTATTTGTTCCAGAAAATGCCAACTATCCTATTAATGATAATTCTTTGAAAAGTGAGGTTAGTAAAGATTTAGAGATAATTAAGCTTCCAATATTTGAGCTTTCTAATTTTTTTCCCAGGTTAAAATCCTTGAATTCCATCAGATCTGGTAATATATCAAAAAATAAAAATCAGTCAATACTTCAAAAAGTAGTTTTCTTTGTTCGAGGTAATTTTTTTATTCCTGACATGAAAATATTTTGGAAAAGAAATTCTGTTAATTTTTTAAAGAAATACTTATCAGAAAATAATATTGAAACCATAATTACTACAGGTCCTCCTCATAGTATACATTTGATTGGATTAGAGCTTAAAAGAAAACTTAATATTAATTGGATTTCAGATTTCAGAGATCCATGGGTCAATTTAAATTATTTAAACAGATTTCATCTTTTACCTTTTGTCAAAGAATATCATAAAAAGCTAAGAGATAAAGTAATTAATAATTCTGATGCTGTAATAGTAACTTCAAAAAGATTAAAAGATTTATATTCTGAGATTAATTCCAGTATTTTTCAAGTTACAAACGGTTATGATTATAATAAACCAGTAATCAAATTAGACAAAAAGTTCTCTATTTCACATGTTGGCTCACTTTATAATGAAAGAAATCCTGAGTTTTTATGGGACATAATTGAAGAATTATCAGAGGATCTACAGGGATTCAAAAAAGATTTGCAAATAAATCTTATTGGAAATAATAATAAAAAAATAAAACAAAATTTAAGCAAAAGAGTATTCAATGATTGTGTTGAATGTTTTGATTATGTTGAACACAAAAAAGCAATTGAATTTATGTGTTCAAGTCAGGTGTTGTTAATGTTGGAAGTTGATGATGATGAATCATCATATGCTATTCCTGGAAAATTATTTGATTATTTAAATTCAAATCGTCCAATAATATCAATTGGTCCAGAACAATCTGAAGTAAGAGAGATTTTATCTAATACCGGTTCAGGAAAGTTTTTTGATTACAAAGATTATAATTCACTAAAATTTTATATAGAAAAACTCTATGAAAATTATGTCAATAATTTAAGTAGTTCAGATAATAATTACAACATAGATATTTACAATAGAAAAAATTTGACTTCAAAATTAGTTGAAGTAATTATTAAAATCGGTTTGAAAAAGTAAAGCCCTGTAATAAAGGAAGATACAGGGCTTAAACTAACTATTCAATAAATTAAACTAACCAAACAATCTAAAACAAACCACGTGCCAAACTTTTTTAATTCATCACTTTTTTTAAATTAATAGCAGTCAATGTATTTGTTTTTAAAAACTTATGAATATCACCCTGAAAAATAATTTCACCGCCTTTATTGCCACCATAGGGGCCTAAATCAATTATATGATCAGAAGCTTTAATGATTTCAAGATTATGTTCAATAATTATTACAGAATTACCTTTGTCAATTAGTTGATTTATAGACTGTAATAACTTATTAATATCATCGAAGTGTAATCCAGTTGTAGGTTCATCAAATAAGAATAATCCATTTTTTGATTTAGTTTTCACACTAAGAAAATAGGCTAGTTTCACCCTTTGTGCTTCACCGCCTGATAGAGTAGAGGAGCTTTGCCCTAGTTTAATATAACCAAGACCAACTTTCTGTAAAACACTTAATTTATCAGATATTTTTATTTCCTCTAATTCATTAAAAAAAATAATTGCGTCATCAACTGTTAGATTTAAAATATCTGAAATATTTTTGCCATTGATATTTACTTCTAGGATTTCCCTTTTAAATCTTGTTCCATTACAACTTTCGCATGTGAGGTTAACATCTGGCATGAACTGCATTTCAATTGTGTTAATGCCCTCACCTTTGCAGCTTTCACATCTTCCACCGTCTACATTAAAAGAAAAATGTTTTGGTTTATATCCTTTGATCCTACTTTCCCTTTGTGACGAAAAAAGCTTTCTTATTTCATCATATGCTTTTATGTATGTAACAGGATTAGATCTAGATGATTTTCCGATTGCCTTTTGACTAATATATTCAACATAATCTATTTCATCTAAATCACCTGAAATCTTTTCAAATTCTCCTGGTTTGATAGAATAATCATTGAGATAATTTAATATCGATGGGTATAAAATTTTATTAATCAAAGTACTTTTACCAGAACCGGAAACCCCAGAAATGGTTACTAGCTTATTCAAAGGAATTTCTACATTAATATTTTTTAAATTATTTTCTCTGCATCCTAAGATGTTAATTTTAAATTTTGAGCTTCGTTTTTTTGTATTTTTTGTAATCTCTAACTTTCCTTTTAAATAGTTAGCTGTTAGTGAATCAGATTTTAGAATACTTTTAAAATCTCCTTGCGCCACAATTTCACCACCATTTGTTCCTGCATTTGGGCCTATATCGATAATGTGATCAGCAGATTTTATAATTTCATCATCATGCTCAACTACTAAAACCGTATTCCCTAAACTTTTTAGTTTCCTAATAATCTCAATTAGTTTTTTTGTATCGTAAGAATGTAGGCCGATACTAGGCTCATCCAACACATATAAAGACCCTGTTAAATTACTACCAATGCAGGTGGCTAAATTTATTCTTTGACTTTCTCCTCCAGAAAGAGTGCTTGATTTTCTGTTTAATGTTAAATATCCTAAACCTAAATTATTTAAACATTCTAATCTATCCTTTATTTCATTTGTTATTCGGTTATTAATTTTTATTGTTTTAAAAAATTGCTCAAGATCTTCCAGCGACATATTTATCAGATCAAAAATGTTTTTGTCGTTTATTTTTATATAACCTGCTTCTTTATTTAGTCTATTTCCATTACATGCACTACATATTGTTTTGCCCCTGTATCTTGAAAGTAATACCCTGTTTTGAATTTTATATAGTTTGGCTTCTAATTTTTCAAAAAATTTATTTATTCCGATTATATTTTTATCACCGTCCCACAATAATTTTTTTTGCGCATCTGATAATTCATAATATGGCCTATGAATAGGAAAATCATAATCAATGGAGTTTTTAATAAATAATGATTTGTATTTTTTTAACTTTTTGCCTCTCCATGGGTAAATTGCATCATCAAATACAGAAAGTGATGTATTTGGTACAACAAGTTTTTCTTCAATACCAACAATATCTCCATAGCCTTCACATTTTTTACAAGCTCCATGAGGATTATTAAAACTGAAAAAATTTGTATCTGGATTTACAAATCTTATACCATCTTCTTCTAAAATTGTATTGTAGTTCTTAATTTCTGATTTTGTCAAATTATTGATAATACATTTGCCCTTGCCTTCGAAAATTGCTGTTTCAAGAGAATCTGCCACCCTATTTAAAAATTCATCAGAATTATTACATACAATTCGATCAATAACAAGAAATAAGTCATTGAAATTTAAGATCTCATCAATTTTAATTTCATTTAGTTTGATAATTTCATTATTATGATATATTCTGTTATAGCTTTGATTAATCAAAGATTTTATTTTTGGCTGGAAATTTTTTTTATCAATATTTTTTAGTTCTGAAAGAATTAAAATTTTATCTCCTTCAGATTGTTTTTTTATTTCATCAATTATTTCAGAGATTGAGTCTTTTTTTACCTCTTTTCCAGAGACAGGGGAGAAGATTTTACCAAACCTAGAAAATAATAGTTTTAAATAATCGTATATCTCTGTTTTTGTTCCAACTGTTGATCTAGGATTTGAGGATGAAATTTTTTGTTCTAAAGCTATTGCTGGGCATAACCCCGTAATCTTATCTATCTTAGGTTTTTCAATTCTATCCAAAAATTGTCGGGCATAACTTGAGAGGCTTTCAACATATCTTCTTTGACCTTCGGCATAGATTGTGTCAAAAGCAAGTGAGGATTTACCACTTCCAGAGACACCGGTTATTACAATAAATTTTTTTTTTGGTATTTCTAAATCAATGTTTTTGAGGTTGTGCATATTTGCGCCTCTTAACTTGATATAATCCTTTTTAACCATTGATAACCCTATTTTATAATAACAACAAATATAATGCTAAAGTCTACTATTATTAAGATGAAAATTTAACACTTTTGAATAATATTAAATTAAAATGTATATTTGATATATAAATTTTATGCCTATAGAATAACATTACTTTAAAAAATCTTAATAAAACTCAGTTTTAATTAATAAGTAATGTTATGAAAAAACCAATAATTGCAGATTCTACATTAGTGTCAAGATACATTTCTGGGCATGAAAAATCGTTAGAGATTCTTATAAATCGTCACAAACAAAGGATATATTCTTTTATTTATTCTAAAGTTTATGATAGAGATTTGACAGAAGACATTTTTCAAGATACTTTTATCAAAGTAATAAGAACTTTAAAATTAGGAAATTATAATGAAGAGGGTAAATTTATTTCTTGGGTTATGCGTATTGCACATAATTTGGTCATAGATCACTTTAGGAAAAATTCAAGAATACCAAAATTTGAAAATTCACATGATTTTGATATTTTTTCAGTTCTTAAAAATACTGATATTGATATTGAAAGTAAAATGATTAAGGATCAGATTCTTGGAGAGGTCAAAAAGATTATTGAATTGTTACCAGATGATCAAAAAGAAGTATTAATTTACAGATACTATAATGATCTAAGCTTTAAAGAAATATCAGAAAAAACAGGAGTTAGTATTAATACCTCCCTAGGTAGAATGAGGTATGCTTTGATTAATCTTAGGAATATAATTAAGAAGAAAAATATAATTTTAACCAGCTGATATAATATTCTGTTTTTTTCTTCGTTATTTTAAAAAATAATGAATGGGAAAAAACTACTTTTTTCAAGAGAAGACCACTCTTGAGCCAAAAAGAAAAACTATTAATTTTATTTTAAATTATTCAAAGTCAATAAAAGTTCAAAAAACAGCTTTGGGCAAGTTAATTTTTGATTTAAATTAATTTATTTAGAATAGATTTTCTACCTATTTTCTTGGTAACAATATCCTTATTAATGTTCCAACCTCTTGCAGGTGAATATTTTCTTGCATAATATATAATCTGCAAATGAAGTTTATTCCACTTTTCCTTGGGAAATAGTCTTTTTGCGTCTTTTTCTGTTTGTTTTACATTTGATCCATTACTTAAACCCCATCTGTACATTAATCTGTGAATATGTGTATCGACTGGGAATGCAGGAAATCCAAAAGCCTGAGACATTACAACACTAGCAGTTTTGTGTCCAACACCTGGTAAGTCTTCTAAATCCTCAAAGTTTTTAGGAACAAGGCCGTTATGTTTTTCAATAATAATTTTGCTTAAACCATAAATTCCTTTGCTCTTCATTGGAGAAAGACCACAAGGTCTGATAATTTCTTTAATTTCTTCGACAGTTAGATTAATCATATCATAAGGATTATCGGCTTTTTTAAATAACATAGGTGTTATTTGATTTACTCTTTCATCCGTGCATTGCGCAGATAATAAAACAGCAATAAGCAAAGTATAGGAGTCTTTATGGTCTAATGGTATGGGAACTTCAGGAAATAAAGTCTCAAGTTTCCTTATTAAGTATTTAACCTTATTTTTTTTATCCAAATTATATTATTTTTATAATCAAATATAATAATTATGAATGTTTTGAAAGTAGGGGATAATGCCCCAGATTTTAGTTGTAAAAACCAACATGGTTACATAATCAATTTATCAGACATGATAGGAAAAAAAATTGTTCTTTTTTTCTATCCAAAAGCGAACACACCTGGATGTACAGCTGAAGCATGTAATTTAAATGATAATTATAATAGATTCAAATCTCTGGGATATGAAGTTATAGGGGTTTCTTCTGATAGCGAAAAAGTTCAGAAAAATTTTAGTGATAAGTTTAGTTTTGACTACAGTTTGCTTTGCGATGAGGATAAAAAAATAATTTCATCATACGGGGCGTGGGGACAAAAAAAAATGTATGGAAAGGAATATATGGGGATTATTAGAAAAACAATCATAATTGATGAATCTGGAAAAATTGAGCAAATAATTGAAAAGGTAAAGACCAAAGAGCACACAGCTCAGATTCTAGATTAATAAAGTTATTTGTTATAACCGAATAAATTAAATTTCTTAATTTTTGAGGCTACAGCTTTTGGGAGAACAGATTCCCACCCTTTTGAATTCTCCTTGATTTTTGCTAGTACCTCATGTGAATATATCTTTAGTGAATTCAAATTATATTTATCTAGGTCAACAACTTTACCATTAAATTTTAAAAACTTATAAAGCTCCTTCATTCTTGGGTGAACTTTTAAATTATCGCTGTTAATAATTTCTTCTTTATCATTAAGTTCAGGATAAAGGTAAATCTTCATTTTTTTGAAAAATAATTTCCCAAAGGCCTCCAAAATACCACCACTAAGATGAGTGTAATATTTTGGATCAAATATTCTAACTAAATTATTTACCCCCATAGTTAAGCCTATTTTTTTCTTAGTGTAGAGTGAAAAATATTCGACAAGCCTATAATATTCCTTAAAATTAGTTATTAAAACAGTTTCACCTAAAGAGCCCAAAAGTTTAGCTCTGTCCATAAAATCCTTCTCGTCTATTTCGCCATCATTTGTCAAGTCTATCATAGTAATTTCAAAAATCACAACGGTATCTTTTTTATCTACATGCCTTTCATTTAAAAACATTTCAAGAGAGTTTAAATACATTTCTTCATTCACTTTTGTAACAGGTCTGAATCTTCCTCTTAGAGCTAATATGTTTTTTTTGTACAATGCAGCCGCAGGTAATAAATTATTTCCTTCAGGTCCAAACAATACAGCATCAGTCATTCCATTTTTAACCAATTCTAGACTTAGAATTCTGTTATCAACATCTTTAAATATTGGGCCAGACAGGTTAACGGTGTCTATTTCTATTTGATCACTATTTAGATGATCATACAAATATTTGATTATTTTTCTTGGTGTACTAAAGTGATAAAATGCACTGTATATCAGATTAGTTCCCAAAACACCAAGTGTTTCTTGTTGTTGACTAGCCGTATTTTCTTTAAACCTAACATGTAGGATTATTTCATTGTATTTTTGCTTTGGGTCAATTTGAAATCTAATTCCGACCCAACCATGCCCATTATACTTTTTTGCGAAATCGACTGTTGCTACAGTATTAGCATAACAAAAAAACATTTTATTAGGTTGGTTTTTTCTTTTAATTCTCTTCTCAATTAGCGAAGTTTCATGCTTTAACATTTTCTTTAGTCGATTCTGAGTAACATACCTTTCATCATTTTCAATTCCATAAATGTCATCGCTAAAACTTTTATCATAAGCAGACATTGCTTTAGCTATGGTGCCTGATGCACCACCAACCCTGAAAAATTGTCTTGCAGTCTCCTGACCAGCACCGATTTCGGCGAAAGTTCCATAAATATTCTTATTTAAGTTAATTCTTAAAGCTTTTTGCTTTATTGTAGGAATGGCCTCTATGTGTGAATCACCATTTAAAGACACCTCATTCATTAGGTATGATTTTACAAATACAAATGTATTAAATAAGTCTAACTAGATGAAGAAAAAATAGTGTATTTTTGATTATTTTAAATATGAAAATCACTTTTTTAGGCACAGGTACTTCACAAGGTATTCCAGTAATAGGAAGTACTCATCCAGTTTGTCTCAGCGATAATCCAAAAGACAAAAGATTAAGAACATCTGCTTTAATTCAATTTGATCATAAAAATATAGTTATTGACTGTGGACCTGATTTTAGAGCTCAAATGCTCAACTCTGGTTGTGATAGGGTAGATGCAATATTTTTTACTCATGAGCATAATGACCATGTCTCTGGCTTAGATGATATTAGACCTTTTTATTTTCGTCAGGGTAATATACCTATATATGCTGGAATTCGTGTGATAGATGCTTTAAAAAACAGGTTTAGATATATTTTTAAGTCCGAAGGAAATATTCCAGGAACACCCAGCGTCAAAATAAATGAAATTAACGATAATTTTATGTTCTTTGAAAATGAGATAATATTATTAAATGCTTTTCATGGAAAATTACCTATTTATGGTTTTAGAATTGGAAATACTGCTTATTTTACAGACGTTAAAACAATTCCTGAAAGTGAATTTGAAAAATTAAATAATTTAGATCTTTTGGTGATAAATGCATTGAGAAAAGAAGAACATTATTCTCATTTAAATTTAGATGATGCATTAGACCTTATTTCTAAAATACAGCCTGAGAGATCATATTTAACTCATATAAGCCATAAATTAGGATTTCATGAAGAAGTCCAAAAAAAGTTGCCTGAAAATGTATTTTTAGCTTATGATGGTTTACAGCTAGAATGCAATTAATTTTTTGATAACCACAGATTCATTTGTTCAAAATTTTCAGAATTAATCCCATGTGCTGATTCAAACTCCAAGTACTTGTGATCTATATTTTTTTCTGAAAACCATCTGTCAGAGTCTCTACCAATTTCAATTGGAATAACTTGGTCATTTAATCCATGTGAGCAAAAGAAATTATGATTACTGTAATCACATTTTTCATCAAAATTTATTATTTCATGTGGAATTTTACCGCTTAATCCCACAGCTTTTTTATAATTTTTTGGGAAGTTAATTGACAATGCATAAGAAATCATGCAACCTTGACTAAAGCCTAGTAAATATACCTGATTTAAGCCAAAATTATATTTAACAGATAAATCTTCACTTATGAATCTATTTAACTCATTTAGTGAATTTTCAGCCTCTTTGACATCCATTTGTAATTGCATATCATTATCGTAATTAAGTAACCACCAACAATATGAATTATAGCCCATTTGTATGGGACCCTGTATTGAAATAATTAAAAAATTTGGATTCATGAATTTTGCAAATGAATACAAATCATCTTTGTTGCTTCCATATCCATGAAACATGATAATTACTTTATTGTCTTTTGCAAAAGATAAAGACTCTTTTACATCATAGTCGAAAGAAATATTATTCACTTAAAGTCATTTTTCCATTTGAAATGGTTCCGTAAATTTTTCCTTTCAAGGATGCTCCTTTGAATATTGAGTTTTTAGACATAGATAAGATGTTTTTATCATCAAAAACATAACTATTAATCGGATTAAACAAACTCATATCAGCTTGAGCTCCAATTTTTATGGGTGTCTCTTCTATTCCAAATATTTTTTTTCCTTTTGTTAATATATTGATTGTTGTCTTTATTGGAAATATTTTATTTAGTGCGCCAAAAAAAGATTCTAGTCCAATTGTACCAAATTCAGCATTGTCAAATTCAACATTTTTTAATTCTATGTTAAGAGGGTTATGATCACTGGTCACAATATCTATTGAACCGTCCTTTACTCCAGTAATTAGTTTATCAACATCATTTTGAGTTCTCAAAGGAGGAAGAACTTTAAATTTAGTATTATATCTACTAAGTTCATTATCATTAAAAAACAAATTATGAATGCAGGTACTGCATGAAATATTTAGCCCTTTATTTTTTGCTTTTTTGATCAATTCAAGTGAATTTCCAGTAGATATGTATGGTATATGCAGTTTTCCTCCAGTATATTGAAGAATTCTTATATCTCTCATTATCTGAATTTCTTCAGAAAGATTTGGGATACCTTTCAAACCTAGCATAGTACTAGTTTTACTCTCATTCATAACCCCATTATTTGATATTTCTTTGTTAAGAGGAAAAGAAAAAATGGGTAGGTTAAAGTCTTTTGAGTAGAGTAGTGCCAACTTCAACATATTCGGATTATCTATTGATTTTTTATAATCACCAAATCCTATTGCACCAGCATTTTTCAATTCAAATAGTTCAGCCAATTCATTTCCGTCAGATTTTTTTGTTAAAGCTCCAATTGGATATATATTAACATTAGAATTTTTTGCTATTGCTTTTAAATACTCAATCTCAGTACTTTTTTCAGTGACAGGAAAAGTATTGGGTTGTAATGCAATTGATGTAAAACCTGATTTTGAGGCAACATCTAGAGTGTTTAGCAAATTATCTCTCTCTTCATGCCCTGGCTCCCCTGAGCAAATACTATAATCAAACCATCCAGATGAAACATGTAAGTTTGGGAAGTTTATCTCTTTATAATTTCTAGGATTATTAATATTTTTTGAAATATTTGTGATGATCCCATTTTGAATTAAAATGTCAGCGGTAATATTATGATATTCACTTTTTTTATCGATGATTAAAGCTGATTTAATTAGAGAATTCATATCTAAAATTTGAACAAAAATAATAAAAATTAAAGTATATATTTCTAATAATTTTTGACATCATATTTTATTAATTTTAAAAAAACTTTAGTAAAACTTTTCAAAAACACCAATTCCAAAAAGCGCAAAATCGTATTTTACTGGATCTGTTTTATCAAAAGTTCTTAGTATTGAATCTAATTCTATTACAGCTTTATGATCATTCTGTTTTCTGTTGATTAAACCTAATTTTCTTGCAACATTTCCAGAATGTATATCTAATGGGCATGACAAGTTTTTTTGGTCAATTGACCTCCATATTCCAAAGTCAACCCCCTTTTTATCCTTTCTAACCATCCATCTTAAAAACATATTAATTCTTTTGGATGCAGACCCTTTGAACGGGTCAGAGATATGTTTTTTTGTTCTCTTAGTATGTTTAATCTCAAAAAAAGTTTTTTTGAATTCATGAATAGAGTTATGCATAGATTGATTTTTGATTTTTTTTGAGAAAAGCTCTTCTAAACCGCCATGATTTTTATAAATATGCTTAAGACTTCTTATAAACTGTGCAAAATCATAACCGTTAAAAGTTCTGTGAACAAATTTTAGTAGATTTTTTAAATCTTTCTCGCTGTGATTCATAATAAAATTATAGGGATCATTTTCCATTAGTTTCATCATTCTGAGTGAACTATTTATAATAGATTTTCTATTCCCCCAGGCAATTGTTGAAGTTAAAAACCCTGAAATTTCAATATCCTCCTTTTTATCAAAAAGATGAGGAATTTTAACAGGATCATCTTCAATAAAATTCATGTTGTTATATTCCTCAACCTTTAAATTTAAAAATTCTTTTAATTCCAAAATTTTTTCACTTATTTGATTTTTCCGTCGATTATTTCTAAAACTCTATCAGATTTTTTAGCAAGCTTTAAATCATGTGTTGCTATAATAAAAGTGTAGTTGAAGTCTTTTCTCAAATCTAAAAAAAGTTTGTGAAGGTTATTTGAGGAACTAGTATCAAGATTACCCGACGGTTCATCAGCAAGGATTATGCTAGGCTCATTTATAAGAGATCGTGCAACGGCAACTCTTTGTTTTTCGCCACCAGAAAGCTCATTTGGTTTGTTATTATTTTTTTTTATTATACCTAGATAGTCCATTAATTCCTTTGCTTTAGTCTCAGCTATTATTTTTGGTGTTTTATTTATGAAAGCAGGAATACAAATATTTTCGATTGCAGTAAACTCCGGAAGTAATTGATGAAATTGAAAAACAAATCCGATTTCTTGATTTCTAAAATTAGCTAATTCATCATCACTCATTATACTAACATCATGATTATTTAATAATAATGTTGAGTTTTCTTCATTCTTATAACTGTCAATAGTTCCAAGGATTTGTAAAAGAGTTGTTTTACCTGCTCCAGAAGCTCCCACTAAACTAATAATTTCCCCTTTACTCACATTAAGATCAATTCCTTTTAGAATATGGTTATTTTCGTAGAATTTATGTATATTTTTGGCTAAAATCATTAATCAAAAATAATATATTAATTTAATTTATGAGTCTTATACGTAAAGCATATTTTTCAGGTGGTTGTTTTTGGTGTACAGAGGCAATATATAAGAGGTTAAAAGGAGTATTAGATGTAAAACCTGGTTATTGTGGGGGGAATATTCAAAACCCTACATACAAAGAGGTTTGCTCTGGAAAAACAGGACATGCTGAAACAGTGGAGATCACATATGATACGATGATTATTGACTTTCAATCTCTGCTAAAAATATTTTTTGATGCACACGATCCAACTACATTAAATAGACAAGGGAATGACGTTGGGACACATTACAGATCAATTGCATTCTACTCAAATTTAATCGAAAAAGAAATGATTATAAATTATATTGAGTTATTAGAAGGGAGTAATTCATTTAATGATAAAATTGTAACTGAAATAATTAAATTTAATGAGTTCTTTAAGGCAGAAAATTACCATGAGAATTATTATGAATTAAATAAGAATCAGCCTTATTGTGATATTGTTATCACTCCAAAAGTTCAAAAATTTCAAGAGAATTTTAAGGATAAATTGATATAAACTAAAATTTTAGTCCAAAAACATTTAAAAATTTCCTTACAAACTTCCAGAAAAACTTAAATTCTCCAAATAAAAATGCTACAAACACTAATATAAATTGATATACAATTGTAATTAAAACTATTCTAAACAGCCAATAAATTATTATGTTAAGATTATCAGTAGTTATTCCAAAAAAATGACAAAGAGGCTCTGAAATCCAGGCAGCCGTAGATCCAGTAATTCCAAAAACAATAAATATTTTCAAAATTTGAAAATTTGAGCTAATACCCCATCTTTTTTTAAGTTTATCCATCATAATTATTTGGCATATAAATTTATTATCTGATCAGCAAGTTCAATTCCAATTCTTTTTTGCGCTTCTTTTGTTGCGGCTCCAATGTGTGGAGTCATTGATATTTTTTGATTCATTAAAATCTTAATACTAGGAGTAGGTTCATTCTCAAATGTATCAAGTGCAGCAAAGGATAAATTTTTATTATCAATATATTTAATTAGAGACTCTTCGTCAATCACGCCACCACGAGCAGCATTAATAATCCCTGAGCCTTGTTTCATTATAGAAAATTCTTTATCTGCGATAATATAGTCCTTTTGTGCCGGCACATGTAATGAAATGAAGTCGGATTCTTTTAATAGTTCATCAAAAGTTGAGCTTTCTAATCCAAATTTCTTTGAACCTCCATCAAAAAAATCAATTTCAATTTCGGCTTTTTTATTGTGTAAATCATAAAAAATCACATTCATACCGACACCTATACCAATTTTAGCAACTTCTTGTCCTATTCTTCCAAAACCAACTACACCCAATGTTTTTCCTTTGAGTTCTGTTCCTCCGGCATAATTTTTTTTAAGTTTTTTAAATTCTTTATCTCCATCTAGCGGCATTTCCCTGTTTGAGATGTGTAGTGATCTTACACAAGAAAATAAATGTGCAAATACCAGTTCAGCAACCGAGATTGATGATGCTGCAGGAGTATTAATTACATGAATACCCTTTTCCTTGGCATAGGATACATCTATATTATCCATTCCAACACCACCTCTTCCGATAATTTTTATTGATTTACAGCTATCAATCAAATCTTTTCTAACTTTTGTAGCGCTTCTTACTAATAATACTTCAATATTATTCTCATTTATAAAATCTATGATATTTGCTTGCTCAACAGATTCTAATATAGTGTTAAAGCCTGCAGCAGTAAGTTTTTCAACACCTTCCTGACTAATCCCATCATTTGCTAAAACATTCATATATTAAATTTTAGATTCTAATTCACTCATAATTTCAACTAGAGCTTTTACACTGTCAATCCCCATTGCGTTATACATAGATGCTCTGTATCCACCTACACTTCTGTGTCCAGAAAGAGCAGATATTCTGGCCTCTGACAACATTGATTCAAAACTATCTTTAAAATTGTCATCACATAAATTGAAAGTAGCATTCATCATTGATCTGTCGGCTTCATTAGCATGACCTTTGAATAGTGGGTTTAAATCAATTTCAGAGTATAGCATTTCAGACTTTTTTCTGTTCTTTTCTTCAATGGCAGAAATACCCCCCATTTTTTTTAACCATCTCATATTAAGCATAGATACATAAACTGAAAAAACAGGTGGGGTATTAAACATGCTGCTTTTATCAGCATGTACCTTGTAGTTCAACATTGAAGGAACATCATTCTTTATATTGTCTAATAAATCGTTTTTTATAATAACTAGTGTTGCTCCTGCAGGACCTAAATTTTTCTGAGCACCGGCATAAATTAAATCAAATTTGGTGAAATCTAGAAAACGCGAAAATATATCACTACTCATATCACAAAATATAGGGGTCTTTGTTGAAGGAAAAGAATTCATTTGAGTACCAAAAATAGTGTTGTTTGAGGTACAATGAAAATAGTCGTATTGCTTAGAAATATCATACTTTGGAATATAATTGAAATTTTCATTTTCGGAGGTAGCTATCACGTCAACTTTTCCAAATAATTTCGCTTCTTTAATTGCTTTTTTACTCCACGTTCCTGTATTTAAATAAGCAGCTTCATTTTTTAGATAGTTATATGCAACCATTAAGAATTGATAACTTGCTCCACCTTGCAGAAATAATGAAGTATAATCGTTACCGCTTAACCCCAATAATTCTAAAGATAAGTCTCTAGCTTCATCCATTATTTCAACAAACGCATGGCTACGATGAGAAATCTCTAACAATGATAGTCCTGAACCATTTAAATCTTTTACCGCGTTTGAGGCTTCCTCAAAGACCTCAGACGGTAAAATTGATGGTCCAGCGCAGAAGTTATGAATTTTCATAAAAAATAATAAAAAAGCAAATTTCGATATTTACTAAACCAAATACGGTATCATCAAGTAAAATGTTTTTAACTACTTGTTAACAGAAAATTTATTGTGTCTATATTGTCAGAATATTGATCTAATTTTGGATTTTGTGCCTCTCCAAATCTTATAGAATTATCTATTTCAAGATTAGTAACAATGCATTGAATTTGATTTTCGTTTTCTTTTATCAGATTACATACTTGAGAAAGATCATCATAATAATCATAATATATCGTTGAGATTGGAGGGGTGTTATTTTCAGATCGGCTCATTAAGAAATAATCACAGTCAATAAAAACTTCGTTGTTCATTAATTTTATCGTCTTTTGATAATTATAATTATTTGAATATTTATTGTGGTTTATTATATGATTATACTTGCTAAATCTACTTTTTAGTTCAGTTAAATTATAATCTACAGGAATAAATATTTTGGAAATATTTCTACATCCTAATCCAAAGTACATAAAAATATCATCTGATAGTAACTTTAATTCATTTTCGCTTTCATTTCCGGATAAAACTGCTATTGAATTTCTATTTTTTCGAAGTAATGAGCTTTTATCTCTAAAATAATACTCAAAATAATTAAATGTATTGTTAGAACCAGTAGCTATTACTTTGTCAAAATCACCAATTTTTTCTGATTTTATATCTATTATTTTATTGGTCTCGGGAAAGTTTTCGTATAAGAATTCAACAAAAAAACTAATCAGAATTTTATCATCGCTTGATGGTTTAATAATTGCTTTATTTCCTGTGATAATTACACATATTAGATCATGTAATCCAGCTAGGGGAAAGTTTCCAGCCATAATTACTACAACTTTATAGTTTAAATTTTGCAAATTATATTTTGAAATCCAAGCTTCTAGTTTATCCTTTCTTAATTTGACCATCCAATATTTTAAAGCATTGATAATATTTTTTTTTGAAAACCAACTATTATATTTTTCTGCATCTTCAATTGCTTGTACTAGTTTTGGATTTTCAGATTGATTTTCACCTGAAAAGAATGATTCTAAAAGTTCTCCAAAACTTGATAAGTAGTTGATTCTAGCTTTTAATTCTGTATATATACTTTTGTTTTTAATGATATTGGCGCTAATTTTGTGACAAATTTAAATAATATTATAAAATTATCATGGCGATAATTATTACAGATGAATGCATAAATTGTGGCGCATGTGAGCCAGAATGTCCAAATACTGCTATTTATGAAGCTGCGGTTAATTGGAAATATTCTGACGGTACAAATCTTAAAGGAGAAGTAAATCTTTTGGATGGTAAGGTTGTTAGTGCAGAGGTTCCACAAACTGCAGTCAATGACGAGGTCTATTATATTGTCCCAGATAAATGTACAGAATGTAAAGGCTTTCATGAAGAGCCGCAATGTGCTGCTGTATGCCCTGTTGATTGTTGTATTCCTGACTTAAATAATATAGAATCAGAATCTTTATTACTTGAAAAGCAAAAATTGATGCACAGTGATGAAATTAAGGCCTAAATAAATGAAAGCAGGAATCGTAGGTTTGCCAAATGTTGGAAAATCAACATTATTTAATTGTTTATCAAATACAAAAGCTCAAAGTGCAAATTTTCCTTTTTGTACTATTGAACCAAATCACAGTATTATAAATGTCCCTGATAAAAGGCTTATGGCTCTGGAGGAGATTGTAAAACCTGAGAAGGTTATTCCTGCTACAGTTGAAATTGTTGATATTGCGGGTTTGGTCAAAGGCGCCAGCAAAGGGGAGGGTCTAGGTAACAAGTTTTTAGCAAACATCAGGGAAACGGATGCTATAATACATGTACTGAGATGTTTTGATAATGATAATATTACTCATGTCGATGGCTCAGTTGACCCTGTCAGAGATAAGGAAATTATTGATATTGAATTACAATTAAAAGATTTGGAGAGTTTGAATAACAGAATGGAAAAAGTCAAGAGAACTGCTAAATCAGGAGATAAGGATGCAGTACGTGAAAAAGAAGTATTGCAAAAGGCCATTGCCTTTATTGAGTCATCAAATAATATTAGATCGATTGATATAGATATGCCTGATATAAATAAGTATTTGAAGCCTCTTCAACTAATAACATCAAAGCCAGTGCTTTATGTCTGTAATGTTGATGAAAACAGCATTAATTCAACAAATAACCATGTAGAATCTGTTAAATCATTAATTACTAAAGAAGGTGCTAATTTAATCGTTCTTGCTGCAGGTATTGAATCTGAAATTAATGAACTCGAAGATTATGAAGAAAGAAAGATGTTTTTAGATGACTTAGGTTTAGATGTACCTGGATCCTCAAAATTAATTAGCGCAACATACGACCTACTGAATTTACAAACTTATTTTACTGCAGGTCCAAAAGAAGTGCGTGCTTGGACTATTCCTAAAATGGCAACTGCACCTCAAGCTGCTGGCGTTATTCACACAGACTTTGAAAAGGGTTTTATTAAGGCTGAAGTTATTAACTACAATGACTATGTTAATTACAAAACTGAGATTAAGGTTAAGGAGGCAGGAAAGATGAGGTTAGAGGGTAAAGATTACATAGTTAAAAACGGAGATATTATACATTTTTTATTTAACGTTTAGCATATCAGCTAATCTCTTGATATTTTGTTAATTACTTTGTTAAATCAACATTTATTTTTTTTTACTGATACATTATATTAGCATTCTTAAGAAGTATGGCTAAAATCAACCAATATACAGAAGATAATATTAGGTCTCTAGACTGGAAAGAGCATATTCGTATGCGCCCTGGAATGTATATTGGTAAGCTAGGAGATGGTTCTTCACCTGACGACGGTATTTATATTTTATTAAAGGAAGTTTTAGATAATTCAATAGATGAGTTTGTTATGGGTGCAGGAAAGACAATTGAGGTGTCTGTTCAAAGCTCTCGTGTAACTGTTAGAGATTATGGAAGGGGTATTCCACTTGGAAAACTAATAGATGTTGTCTCTAAAATGAACACTGGAGGAAAATACGACACAAGAGCTTTTAAAAAGGCTGTCGGTTTAAATGGTGTCGGTACGAAAGCTGTAAACGCATTATCCGATTACTTTAAAGTCGAGTCTAATAGAGACGGAAAAACAGCATTTGCTGAATTTAACAGAGGTGTTCTTGAAATTGAAAATCAGCCAGAAGAAAGTTCTAGAAGAAGGGGTACTAAAGTAACATTTATACCTGATGAATCAATTTTTAAAAATTTTAAATTCAGAAATGAATACATAGCCCGAATGCTGAAAAACTATGTTTACCTAAATCCCGGTTTAACAATAGTTTTTAACAATGAGAAGTTTCACAGTAATGATGGGTTAAAGGATTTATTGGAGGAGAGGATAAAAGACACTCAGATTTCATATCCGATTATACATTTGAAGGGGAATGATATTGAGTTAGCAATTACTCATAGCAGAACCCAGTACAGCGAGGAATATCATTCTTTTGTAAATGGTCAAAATACTACTCAAGGCGGTACACATCTTAGTTCATTTAGAGAAGCATTTGTGAAAACTATAAGGGATTTTTACGGCAAAAACTTCGATTCATCTGATATTCGAAAATCTATTGTAGCTGCAATTTCTATAAAGGTGATGGAGCCTATTTTTGAAAGTCAGACTAAAACCAAGCTTGGTTCAACTGAGATGGGAGGAGACTTGCCATCAGTTAGGGTTTATATAAATGATTTTTTAAAAAATAAACTAGATAATTTTTTACATAAAAATAGTGGTGTTGCAGAGGCTCTAAATAAAAAAATATTACAAGCTGAAAAAGAAAGAAAAGAACTTTCAGGTATTAGAAAATTGGCTAGAGAAAGAGCTAAAAAAGCAAGTCTGCATAATAAAAAATTAAGGGATTGTAGGGTTCATTTAGGGGACCTAAAAAATGATAGAAGGCTTGACACAACCTTATTTATTACAGAGGGTGATTCTGCATCTGGTAGTATAACCAAATCAAGGGATGTAAATACTCAAGCTGTATTTAGTCTTAGAGGTAAGCCTCTAAACTCATATGGTATGTCTAAAAAAATTGTTTATGAAAATGAAGAGTTTAATTTACTTCAAGCCGCTTTAAATATTGAAGATTCAATTGAAAACCTAAGATATAATAATATTGTAATTGCTACTGATGCTGATGTTGACGGTATGCATATTCGTCTTTTATTAATCACATTTTTCCTACAATTCTTTCCTGAACTGATAAGAAGTGGTCACTTATTTATATTGCAAACACCCTTATTTAGGGTAAGAAATAAAAAAGAAACATTATACTGTTACTCTGATATTGAAAGGATTAAAGCTATAAAAAAACTTCAGCCAAAACCTGAAATAACAAGATTTAAAGGTTTGGGTGAGATTTCTCCAGATGAGTTTGGTTATTTTATAGGTGATGATATAAGACTAGACCCAGTAATGTTAGATGAGGACAAAAGTATTGAAGAGCTTTTGAGTTTTTATATGGGAAAAAATACACCTGACAGACAATCCTTCATTATTGATAATTTAAAAGTTGAACTTGATATTATAGAATAAATGCAAGAAAATTTTGAGACTAATGAAGATTTAAATCTTGGGGAATCTATAACCCGTGTGACTGGAATGTACAAAGATTGGTTTCTTGATTATGCATCATATGTCATTCTTGAGAGGGCAGTTCCCTCAGTTGAAGATGGTTTTAAGCCTGTTCAAAGAAGAATTATGCAATCTATGAAAGACCTTGATGATGGTCGTTACAATAAGGTTGCCAATATTGTTGGGCATACAATGCAGTATCATCCACACGGTGATGCGAGTATTGCCGATGCTATGGTTCAAATTGGTCAAAAGGATTTACTTATTGACACCCAAGGAAACTGGGGTAATATATTAACAGGCGATAGGGCAGCTGCTTCAAGATATATAGAAGCTAGGCTATCAAAATTTGCCCATGATGTAATTTTTAATCCAAAAGTTACTGATTGGCAGTCATCCTACGATGGTAGAAGGAAAGAGCCGATCAATTTACCTGTAAAGTTTCCTCTTTTATTAGCCCAAGGTGCAGAAGGTATTGCGGTTGGTTTATCCACTAAGATTTTATCGCATAATTTTAATGAATTGATTGATGCATCAATTAAATATCTAAAAAATAAGAGGTTTACATTGTATCCGGATTTTATTACAGGTGGTATAGCAGATTTTACAAACTATAATGATGGTAAAAGAGGTGGCAAAATTCGTGTAAGAGCTAAAATAAAAATTATAGATAAATCTACTCTTTTAATCACGGAATTACCATACGGAACAACAACTACATCTTTAATTGATTCAATTATTAAAGCTAACGATAAGGGAAAAATTAAAATCAAAAAAATAGACGATAATACATCTTCTAAGGTTGAAATATTAGTTTATCTTCCGTCAGGTATATCTCCTGATAAAACAATTGATGCTTTATATGCATTTACTAATTGCGAGGTTTCAATTTCACCACTGTCATGCATTATTGAAAATAATAAACCTTGTTTTTTAGGTGTTTCAGAGATATTAATTAAATCTACAGATAAAACCGTAAACATCTTAAAAAAAGAATTAGAGATTCGTTTACAGGAGTTGGAAGATCAATTGCATAGCTTCTCACTAGAAAGAATATTTATTGAAAATAAAATATATCGTGACATTGAAAAGGAAGAAAGCTGGGAGGGTGTTTTAAATGCTATAAAACTCGGAATAAAGCCTTTTGTCAAAGTATTAAAAAGAGAAGTTTCCGATGATGACATCGCAAAATTAACTGAAATAAAAATTAAAAGAATATCAAAATTTGATATTGATAAGGCTAAAGAAAAAATAGAAAACCTTGAAAATCAAATTGGTGAAGTAAAAATCAATTTGAGTAAAATTATAGAATTTGCAATAGCCTATTTTACAAGACTAAAAAACGACTATTCATATGGAAAACAAAGAAAAACCGAAATAAAAATATTTGATGATGTTGATGTAAGAAAAGTTGTTATGCGTAACACAAAACTCTATGTTAATAGAGAGGAAGGATTTATTGGAACATCGCTTAGGAGAGATGAATATGTGTGTGATTGTAGTGATATTGATGATATAATTGTTTTCACAGAAAATTGTAACATGATGGTTACAAGAGTTGGTAGTAAAATTTTTATAGGAAAAAATATTATTCACGTGGCGGTTTTTAAGAAAAAAGATTTAAGAACCATTTATAATATGGTTTACAAAGATGGTGATAAGAGTTTTGGTTACATAAAAAGGTTTGCAGTTTCTGGTGTTACCCGAGATAAAACTTATACTTTATCATCATCAAAAAAACCTAGCGTGGTTAAGTATTTTTCAGCAAATCCTAATGGTGAAGCTGAAAAAGTTACAATTAATTTAAGACACAATTCAAAGTTAAAAAAACTAAAATGGGATATAGATTTTAGTGATGTAATAATTAAGGGTAGAGGTACAAGAGGTAATATTTTAACTAAAAATACAATTAAAAATATTGAGTTAAAGGAGAAAGGTATGTCCACGCTTAAACCAAGAAAGATTTGGTTCGATGAAACTGTTCAAAAATTAAATGTTGATGGCAGAGGAGAGTTGTTGGGTGAATTCAGAGGTGAAGATAAAATATTAGTAGTTTCTCAAAAGGGAATTTTAAAGATAATATCACCTGAGTTAACTACCCATTTCAGTGATGATATGATTATGTTAGAAAAGTGGGCGCCAAAAAAACCTATTTCTGCCGTATATTTTGATGGTAAAAAAGAAAAGTATTTTGCTAAAAGATTTATAATAGAAAATGTAAATAAGCAGGAGGTCTTTATTTCAGATAATAAAGGGTCTTTCCTTGAATTGATATCTACTGACTGGAAACCAGTTTTTGAAATTGTTTTCAGTAAATTGAGAAATAAAGAACAAAGAACTAATCAAAAGATTATTTTTGATGAGTTTATTACAGTAAAGGGTATAAAAGCAAAGGGTAATCAATTAACCCCTCACAAGGTAAAGCAAGTTAATATTTTAGATCCGATAGAGTTTATCCCTACTATTGAAAAATCTGCTAATGAAATTGAAGAAGTTATTATTGAGGACGTGGTTAACGATGAAAATGAATCAAGTTCGTCTCAGGCTACTTTATTCTGATTGCTTCTGCTTTTAGTTTTTTACTATTTCCTAGATATGAATATTCATAAGTATATGAAGAATCAGTTGTTTTAAGGATTTTAATCAGTATATTCTTCTTTTCATTCAAGCTTTTAGGATTAATTGGTGATAATATCATTTCACAATCATTTACCCATCTAACATTACTAGAGTCAAACTTTCCTTCAAATTCTTCAATTTGTATTCCATTATAATTTCTTGAAAAGGTCGATTTGTATGATGTGCCATTTACTGTTGTTTCAGTGTAAAAATTCCCAGTGTGATAATTTTTACAATCCCTATCTGGATTGTCGCAACTTATAAACAAGATAAGTAGTAGGAGGGGGTTAATTTTTTTTGAAAGTACCATCTTTGTAAAGTATTATAACAGATTCAATTTCACTGCTTTTAGTCTTATTTTTTTTAGCAAGCTTCGCTTTCTTTCCTGAAATTATCCAATTTAAATCAGCTTCAGGGTATCTTTCCTTAATTTTTAGAAAAAAATCTAAGCTTGGTTTATTTCTACCGCTAAAAAAGTGTGCCAAGCTAGATCTTTGGATTCCAATTTCAGCAGCAAATGCAGATTTTGTTAATGATTTACTTTCAATCAGTTTTTGGATACGTATGTTTATCGACATGTTTACAAATGTAAACAAAAAGAAATAAATATCTAACTAATAAATACAAATATTTATTAAACTTTAACATTAATCAAAGTGTTTTAAAGTATTGATATACTTTAATTTATAATATTTAAATTATCATTTCTTTATTGTATAAAAGTAAATACGGGTCAATCTTTAATTAATTCTCAATTAAATTACCTGTTTTATATAATTTTTATAAAATTTAGGGTGTTTTTTTAATAAAGTAACATAGATGGTATTATATTTGTTACTATTCTTTAAGAATTAATTGTTATGTCAAAAATGAAATTAGATGAAATAGATCATCAAATACTTGATATGTTAATCGAGAATACCCGTACACCTTTTACTGATATTGCAAAAAAACTCCTGATTTCAGCTGGCACTGTTCATGTAAGGGTAAAAAAAATGGAAGATTACGGTCTAATAAAAGGTTCATCTCTAATTTTAGATTACGACAAGCTTGGTTACACCTTTATTGCATATGTGGGCCTATACATTAGAGACACATCCAAAATAAAGTTTATTATCCAGCGAATAAATGAAATTCCAAATGTTACAGTTGCACACATTACAACAGGTAAGTTTAATATCTTTTGCAAGATAAGAGCTAAAGGAACAACCAATGCGAAAAATATTATCTTTAGGCTTGACGAAATTGAAGGCGTTTACAGATCTGAGTCAATGATATCCTTGGAAGAAAGTGTAAATGATAAAAAGAGATTAATGCATTCAATTTTTAAAGACATGAGTTAGTCAATGTAAAATTTAAATGCGTCCCTAATTTCTTTTTCAAATACAATTTGATTTACTAAAGGCTTACCTAGTTTTTCTAGTAAAATAAATTTAGGTTTTTCATCACTATTTTTCTTGTCATATTTTAATAAGTTTATGACCTCAGAAATATCTGTAACGCTAAATTTTATTATGTCAAAATATGTATTAATATGCTTTTTAACATCGTTAACTATGTCATAATCAAGTCCTGTCTTTAAATAAGACAAATAGGTTTCTAAAATTATTCCAATTGCAATAGCCTCTCCATGTAATAATTCTCTATCAGTGCTAAGAAGATATGATTCAATAGCGTGTCCAAGTGTATGACCATAATTTAAAAATTTTCTAATATCGGATTCAAGAGGGTCCACATCTATAATACTAATCTTTGTAATAATAGATTGATATATCATTTTATGTGATATATCTTCCATATAATCTACCTTTTTAATTTTATTTAATTCAGGTGTTTTACTTATTAAAATATGTTTTATCATTTCAGCATAACCCGCAGTTTTTTGTCTTTTGTTAAGGGTAGCAAGAAACCTGAAATCAACCAAAACAATTTTAGCAAATCCAAATACACCAATAATATTTTTAATTTCTCTAAAGTCAATTCCTGTTTTTCCTCCTATACTTGCGTCAACCATTCCAAGAAGGGTAGTAGGTACATTGATAAATTTTATACCCCTCATAAATGTTGATGCAACAAAACCCCCGAGATCAGTAATCATGCCCCCACCTAGATTAATTATTAAATCTAATCTCTTAAATCCTTTTTCAATTAAAAATTTCCATACTTCAATTGATGTATCAATATTTTTGGAGTTTTCACCAGGTTTTACAGAGTAATAGAATAATTTAGATATAATTAGATTAGAAACTTCAGGATTTGCAGCCGTGATTGAGGATAGGAAAATATCAAGACAATTTTCCTTTGTGTTATCATCGGTTAGAATTAATATTTTATTAAAATCATTATTCTTTATGAAATCAACTAACTCCAGATAGCCATCTTGGTTAAATACAATTGAGAATCTGTCTTTTTTTATAGGCTTCATTATTTGAATATAACTTTCTCAAAATAAACTAATAAATTTAATATAGATATAATTCTTGTAAATTATATTTGAAAAAAAATAATTTGGAATTTAATAATACCGAAATAGCCTTTAGTTATAAGTCAAATTACGAGCTTAGGAGAGCTTATTATTTATTTAAACTATTATCACTCGGGTTTATCTCTAAAGTTGGCAGAAAACTGCTTAAAATCCTTATCAATATAAATTTTCCTCTGGATTTATTAATTCTAAAAACAATTTATGCTCAATTTTGTGGAGGAAGAGATATTTATGAGTGTGAAGATGTAATTGACAATCTAAAAAAAAACAAAGTTTATTCTATATTAGATTACTCTATTGAGGGTTCTGTCACAGAGAATGATTTTGAAAATTCGATGAATAAATGTTTAAATATCCTTTCGGAGTGTAAATCGAAGAATCTATCAAAATTTATTGTGTTTAAACCCTCTGCCGTAGGAAGATTTTCACTTTATAAAAAAGTGAGTTCAAAACTTGACCTTGATGCTGAGGAGGAAAATGAATGGAATAGGGTAAAAAATAGATTCAACAAAATATGTTTAGAAGCTTCAAAAACAAATATAATGGTGCTTGTTGATGCTGAGGAAAGTTGGATTCAAAATGGGATTGATGAATTGGTTTACAATATGATGAAAACATACAATAAAAATAAAGCCGTTGTATTTAATACTCTACAGGCTTACAGAAGGGATAGATTTGAATACTTGACTAAATTACATCATAATTCATCTGGAAAATTTAAAATAGGAGTTAAACTTGTCCGTGGTGCCTACATGAAAAAAGAAAGAAAAAGAGCTGTTAGATATAACTATATGTCTCCGATATGTGATGATAAAACCCATACTGATAAAATATTTAATAATTCATTGGAGTATATTATTAAAAATATAGATGATTTCAGTTTGTTTATTGGTTCCCACAATGAAAAAAGTAACCTGCTTTCATCTGAGCTATTAAAAAAATATAAAATTAAACCAGATGATGATAGAATTTGGTTTAGTCAATTATATGGAATGAGTGATAATATTAGTTTTTCACTTGCAAATAAAGGATATAATGTTGCTAAATACCTTCCTTTTGGTCCTGTTAAAGAAGTTATGCCATACCTGATGAGAAGACTTGACGAAAACTCCTCCATTTCATTTCAGACTAACAGAGAACTAAAATTAATCGAAATGGAAATCAACAGAAGAAAACAATAGTTACTTTTCTGAAATTTTATAATCATATATTTCCGCTGTATTTGAACAATTTTTAATAATCACCCAAATTTTTTTCGTTTTATCTTCATCTTCAAAATAATACTCTTTACAATTCTCTAATGATGTGTTGCTTTTTGAAAAATCAACTTTTCCACGAGAAATTGTATTCATTATAACTAACGAATCCTTTTTTGAATTATGATTTTTAAAAATTATACTTTTTTTTAATATATCTTTTTTAACTCTAGCATCAGGTAAATAACTGCATGAGGTTCTTTTTCCACTAAGAAAAAACATAAGAAATAATAAACCAATAATAAAACCTCCTGAAAAGTATGTTAGTCTTTTTATAAAGTTCATGTTAAGAAAATTATTTTAATGTGATTTCTCGTGTTTTTTCATTTATGAATTTAATATATATTTCTATATAGTTATCAATAATTTTACTCATTGCTATTTCTGGCCATTCTATAAAACAGACTGCTCCACTTTCCAGGTATTCTTCAAAACCTATTACATCCAATTCTGTTAAAGATTTTATTCTGTATAGATCAAAATGATTAATTAATCTATTCGAAATAAGATATTGATTAACAATTGAAAAAGTTGGACTAGTTATATTTTCTTTTACACCAAGGTTTTTTAATATTGACTTTATAAGTGTGGTTTTTCCTGAACCCAATTCGCCTTTAAACAAAATAAGATTTACATCATTAATTTCATTAATTAATGATTTAGCGACTTCTTCAATTTCATCCAATGTAAATTTAACTTGATAAATCATGCTATTTAGGACTTAAAGTAATAAAAGGAATGATCATCTCTTCCATAGATACACCGCCATGCTGATATGTATTTTTAAAGTATTTGCTAAAATGATTATAATTGTTTGGATAAACCATATAAAAATCTTCTTTAGCAAATACAAAAGACGAGTTAATAGAAGTTTTTGGAAGTAAAATATCATGTGGATTATTATAAATTAAATTATCTTTTTCATTACTGGTAAGGCTTCTTCCTGTTTTATACCTTAAATTCTGACTTGTGTTTCTATCACCAATAATTTTAGTTGGATTTTTGACATTTATTGTGCCATGATCTGTTGTGATTATTAATTTAAATCCTAGGCTAGCTGCATTTTTAATTATTTCAAATAAAGGAGAATTAATAAACCAGCTATTTGTTAGAGACCTGTAGGCTTTGTCATTTGGAGCTAATTCTTTTATCATTTCCATTTCAGTTTTGGAATGAGAAAGCATATCTACAAAATTATAAACAATTGTTGTTAGGTCATTTTGCGATAATTGTTTTAGGTTGCCTGAAATTTTTATGCCGTTTTTAAGGTTAGTAATCTTGTGATATTCATGCTTTAATTTGATCAGCTTTAGTTTATTGAGGTTATTTTCTAGAAGCTCAGACTCATATAAATTTTTTCCACCATCTTCGTGATCATCCTTCCAATATTGTGGGAATTTATCCTTAATTTCTTTTGGCATTAATCCTGAAAAAAGCGAATTTCTTGCATACTGTGTAGTTGTGGGAAGAATACTAAAATATGGCACTTCTTTTTCCTTGATATAGAATTCTAGAATAGATGGTTCAATTATCCTCCATTGATCATACCTTAAATTATCAATTACGATAAAAATTATCGGTTTTTGATCTAATTCTCTAATTAAAAATCTTTCAATTATATGATTTGAAAGGGGGGGGCTATTTATTTCTTTTACCCATGACTCATAGTTTTTTTCAATAAATTTTGAGAAAAGTGAATTTGCTTCAGACTTTTGGGTATTTAAAATTTCAATCATAGTGTTATCATCAATTTCTGACAACTTCAATTCCCAATC
>CABYEA010000010.1 GCA_902517895.1 uncultured Bacteroidota bacterium | reverse complement strand
ACCCTGTAGGAATCATAGGAAATACATTAGCCTCTTTTTCTACAACAACCTCTAAAAAATAGGGGTCGTTAGATTTTATCATTTCCTCTACAGCATCTGCCAGATCCTTTCTTTTAGTAACTCTTCTTGCTTTTAAAAAATATCCCTCAGCAATTTTTACAAAATCAGGGTTTACCATCTCTGTTGAGGCATATCTTTTATCAAAAAATAATTGCTGCCATTGTCTAACCATACCCAAAAAATCATTATTTAAGACAACTATTTTAACAGCGGCTTTAGTTTGAAAAACAGTTCCCAATTCCTGAATTGTCATTTGATAGCCTCCGTCACCAATCACAGCAACAACTTCTCTTTCGGGGCATGCCATTTTAGCTCCAATTGCTGCCGGTAATGCAAACCCCATAGTTCCTAATCCGCCTGATGTAATATTACTTTTTGATATATTGAAATCAGAATATCTGCATGCAATCATTTGATGCTGGCCAACATCCGAAACAATAGCCGCATTACCCTTGGTTTGAATATTAATTTCCTTAATTACTTCACCCATTGTCAAACCATCTTTTACAGGGTTTAGATCATTATGAATAACTTTTTCATATTCAATTTTATAAAGCTTTTTGAATTCATTTAACCATTTTTTATGAGTTTTTTTGTTAGTAATTTTTAGGATTTTGTTCAAAGATTTTTTGGCATCACCCAAAACAGCGATATCCACCTTAATATTCTTATTAACCTCTGCTGGATCAATCTCAAAATGAATGATTTTTGCCTGCTTAGCATATCGATTAACATCTCCGGTAACTCTATCGTCAAATCTCATCCCAATTGCGATTAACAGATCACATTCATTGGTAAGAACATTTGGTGCATAATTTCCATGCATACCCAACATACCTACGTTTAAAGAATGACTAGTTGGTATGGCTGAAGCTCCAAGAATTGTCCAAGCAGCTGGAATTCCAGATTTTTCAACAAACCTAATTAACTCATCTTCTGCATTTCCCAAGATTACCCCTTGACCCCACACAATAAGGGGCTTTTTTGCATTGTTTATTAAATCTGCTGCATTTTTTAAAGCATCGGGGTTTATTTTAGGTTCTGGATTATAACTTCTAATCGCTTCAACCTTTTTGTAAGAAAATTCAATTTTATCAAATTGGGCATCCTTTGTAATATCAATTAAAACAGGGCCAGGTCTACCACTCTTAGCAATGTAAAATGCCTTTGCAAAGATTTCTGGAATTTCGGAGGCTTTTGTTATTTGATAATTCCATTTCGTAATCGGGGTTGAGATACCAATAATATCCGTTTCCTGAAACGCATCACTGCCAAGTAGATGTGAACTAACCTGACCAGTTATACACACCATTGGAGTGGAATCAATTTGAGCATCTGCTAATCCAGTTACCAAATTTGTGGCCCCAGGCCCTGATGTAGCTATTGCAACTCCTACTCTTCCTGAAATTCTAGCAAATCCTTGTGCAGAATGAGTTGCGCCCTGTTCATGTCTAGTTAATACGTGATGAATCTTATCTTGATATTTATATAATTCATCATAAACAGGCATAATTGCGCCACCAGGATAACCGTAGATGATATCTACGTTTTCCTCTAATAAACATTTTATAACAGCCTCGCTACCGGTAATTTTTGACATAATATTTAAATTAAAATTCATCAGTTACACAACCTAAAGAGGCTGAAGAAACTACATTTGCATACTTAAATAGTGAACCTTTGGTAACTTTTAAAGGTGGTTTTTTCCATTTTTTTCTTCTTCTAATTAATTCGTCATCTGACAAATGTAAAGTAATAATATTTTTTTCAGCATCAATTGAAATTTTATCCCCGTCCTTTACAATTGCAATATTTCCACCAACCTGAGCTTCTGGAGTAATATGACCTACAACAAAACCGTGTGTGCCCCCTGAAAATCTACCATCCGTAATTAATGCAACATCTTTTCCTAAACCAGCACCCATAATTCCAGCAGTTGGCTTTAACATTTCAGGCATTCCAGGACCACCTTTTGGTCCAACATAGCGGATAACAACTACATCACCTTTTTTAACTTTACCATTTTTTATACCAAAATTTACTTCTTCCTCTGAATCAAAAACATTTGCAGTTCCTCTAAAATGTAAACCCTCTTTACCTGTTATTTTAGCAACACTACCTTCACTCGCTAAATTTCCATATAATATTCTAATGTGTCCGCTATTTTTAATCGGATTCTCACATGGTCTAATTATATCTTGTTGAAAAGTAATTTCTTCAACTTCATCAAGATTTTCACTTAAAGTATTTCCTGTAACTGTTAAGCAATCACCATGTAAATAACCTTTTGTAAGAAGATACTTTAGAACTACAGGAACACCTCCTATATCATGTAAATCTTCCATCAAATACTTACCGCTTGGCTTTAAATCAGCGATAAAAGGGGTTCTTTCACTAATTCTTTGAAAATCATCAATTGTAAAATCAATGTCAGCAGCTCTTGCTATTGCCAGAAAATGTAAAACGGCATTTGTCGATCCACCGAGAGCAACAACAGTTGTTACAGCATTTTCAATAGATTTTTCATTAATGATGTCTAAGGGTTTTAAATCATTCTCAATTAATTTTTTCATTGCCTTTCCGGTATCACTGGATAGAGAATTTCTCATTTTATTATTTGCAGGAATAGAAGAAGAAAATGGCAATGACATACCTAATGCTTCAATTGCAGAAGCCATTGTATTTGCAGTATACATTCCTCCACATGCTCCAGAGCCAGGGCAAGATTTTTTTATAATTTCTCTATACTCTTTATTATCAATTGTTCCGGTTACCTTTTCTCCCCATGCTTCAAATGCAGAGACAATATCTAATTTTTTATTTTTATGACAACCTGAGTCAATTGTTCCACCGTATAAAAGAATTGACGGTCGATTCAGCCTAATCATCCCCATTAAAGCTCCTGGCATATTCTTATCACAACCAACCACTGTAACCAAACCGTCATAGCTCATGGCTTGCACAACGGTTTCAACAGAATCTGCGATAATATCTCTTGAAGGTAAAGAATATCTCATTCCAGGAGTACCCATTGAAATTCCATCACTCACTCCTATTGTGTTGAAAATTAATCCAACAAAATCAATAGAATTTACTCCATCTTTCACATCTAAGGCTAAATTATTTAGATGCATATTACAAGGGTTTCCTTCATATCCAGTACTTGCAATTCCGATTAAAGGCTTGTTAAAATCATCATCAGTAAAACCAATAGCATATAGCATCGCCTGAGCTGCAGGTTGTGAATTGTCCTGAGTTACTGTTCTACTATATTTATTTAATTTTTTCATATATAAAAAAAGAAAATTATCTATGAAAATAAATTTACACAGATAATTTACTCTGTAAAGAAAAACTTTTTCTTTAACTAAAAAAAGAATTATTGATAAAATTTAAAGACTGTAAATAAGTCTTATTGTTACAAACCTTGGTTGAATAAAGTATTCGTTAGTACTAACAGAAATATTGGATACGTTTGATTGACTTTGGGATTTTGTATCTAATAAGTTAGTTGCTCTTAATTCAAACTCCCATTTACTTTCCTTGTCCTTTCTGTAAGAAATAGCTGCATCAAAAAATTCATAATTGTTAATAATTGAATTTTGATCTTTAAACTTGGTTGTGGAATAATTTGATCTGAAAGTAAATGATTTTAGTATAAGTGCATCAATTTCAATAAATGGACTTTCTGTGAAATACTTAGTTTCTAAATCTCCAATATTTGTTTCACTTATGGAGTACTTCATACCGGCTTCGAGGTTAGGAGCATTCTTAAATAAAGTTCTGAAAGAAGCATTATAATTTTGAGAGAAAGTTTTACTCAGGCTAGGTCTTGATGTATCTTGAATAAACTGATTAAATTTAGATAAATTAAAGTTTGTACCAACAGTCCCCCTTATTTTTCCAAAAGATCTTTGATATCTTCCATATGCAGATAAATTTTCATCAGCAAAACCTGAGTTAAAAGGGCTACTTGTAGCTATTACACTTTCAAAACTGGTTAAATTTCTTATTTGATCAATAGATTTATTGTAGTTTATTCCAGCATAAACATTCGTATAATTAAAAAGATTAAAACTGTTATAATTTAAACTTATATTATGTGAAACAGCATTTTGTAAATCTTGGGTGCCAATAAAAATTGAGTTGTAATTGTTTAAAACCAACCCTCTTGCAATTTTACTTACATCTGTAAATTGTGTTCTCATGGCATAGTTTAACCTAAGTGTCTCACTATCCTTAAATTGAATAATCATATTAAAATCTGGAAGAAGTTTAAAAAAAGATTTTTTAAAATTTAGACTTCCAGCATCAAAAGACTCATTCTGTGAATTTTCAGAATTATATGAATGAGCTGTAAACCCTGGGCTAATTGTAAACTTACCCGATTTTAATCTGTAGTGTAATCCCAAATAAACGTCATTAAAAACATAACCAACATCATTAGAATCTATACCGTTATTTATGTAAGGAGTTGGATTATATGTATTCTCATTTGAGTTGGAGAGGAACTGAAAAATATCTGAATCAAATTCTTGTTTACTATAAATTGTTCCAAAGGTTAAGTTAATATCACTCTTTTTATTTAAAATATTCCAATAATCAATTTTTGCATCAAGTTGATTTGACTTAACTTTTTTGTCCTGAGCGATATTATAAAAAGGAAGAGAATTATCTAATCCCAATCCAGTAGCTGTAATTTGATAGTTCTCATTATTTTCCAAAATAGCATTGTAAAAAGGATCTTCATCCTTGATTAAATGTTGGGCTTCTAACGCAAAAATATTTTTTTCGTTTAAGGTGTAATAATGGTTTAAGTTTTGATTAATGCTGAAAGTTTCAGCTTCATCAAACTGATCAATAGCTCCGATAACCGAGGATAAATAATTTTGGTCTTGAGTTTCATTTGTTAATCTACCCAAAATCTCATACTCAAACTGATTATTAACATTTGGGATGAATTTTAGCGAAAACTTGCCAATTCCAAGCTCACTAACTTGTGAAGTATTTGTTTGAGTATTTTCGTCGGGAATATTTTCAGGTAAACCAACATACTGAGTACTATTATTTTGTTGTATTTCTGTCTCACTATTTGTTAAAATTAAAAAAGCAGAATAATCAATTTTTTTATCTGGGGAATAGCTAGAGTTTATTGCTACAAACTCAGTATTAATATCTTTTGCTCTATTATTTTGAAGTTGCAAAAAACTTAAATTATTATTTCCTAGCGAAATATTTGTTCCACTTTTTCCGCTTGGTCTGTTAAAACCACCTGAAAAATTCCAATAATCCCTTCTTGAAAATGCCTGCTCACCAATATTATTTAAATCTCCAATAACATTAATACTGTAAGTTGGACTGTAGAAGAAAAGCTTTGGCTGAAAGATATGTAGGTCCAAATTTTGATTTTGGGTGTGGCTAGGTGACTCACCTGCACCTACTAGAATATCACCAAACCAAAACTTATCTTTGCCCTTCTTTAACTTAATATTAATGGCAATGTTATCTTGGTTGTTTTGAACAGAGCTAAGTTGTCCAACCTCTGCATAGTTCTTTAAAATTTGAACTTTATCTACTGCATTAGAAGGTATATTCTTTGAAGCAATTTTAGAATCACCATCAAAAAAATCTTTTCCTTCAACCATAACTTTTGTAACGGCTTTTCCTTCAACTTCTATCTCTCCATCATCATTTATTTCAACACCGGGTAGATTTTTTAATAAATCTTCAAGTTTTCTTTCGGTACCAGTTTTGAATGAATCAGCATCATAAACTAGCGTATCGCCACTTACAACAACTGGCATTTCGTATGTTAACTCGACTGCATCAAGTTGATTATCTTGTCTTAAAGAGAGATTCTTAACAATATCATTTTCTCTGGTATTTAACGTTTGTGTAAAAGTAGCCATACCGATGTAGCTAACCTGAAGTTTATATTTACTATTCTTTTTTAAGGATAATTTATAATCACCCTCATTATCTGACATTGCAAAAGTTTCAAGAGTATTAGAATTTGAATCAATTAAAATAATATTTGCCAGCTCTAAGGGTGTACCTATACTATCGGTTACCTTACCGCTCATCTTTATCTGAGAAAAAATAATTGAGCTTGATAAAAAAATAATTAATGTAATATATTTTTTCACTTTTTCCATTTTTTAAAAGATAGTTCATACATATCCTTGGGAACTCTTGGATTCATTATTTTAAACCATAAAACCGGTATAAAAGACAATAAAATACTTGTTGGGTAACCAAAAGGCAGTTGTGGAGAATTGTTTATTGATTTCAAATTTTGATATTCCGTTTCAGCAATCCTGTGATGATCGCTGTGTCTTGTTAATTCATAAAGCACTATTCTTCCAAATATATGATTAGAGTTCCAAGAATGTCTTTCTTGAACCCTTTCATATCTTCCAGATGATAATTTTTTTCTTAAAAGGCCATAGTGTTCAATATAATTTACACTTTCGAATAAAAGCACCGAAATAAGAGCTGCCAGTAAACAAAAAGTTAACCCCTTAAAACCAAATAAAATAAAAACTAAAATCGTATATGATAATTGAATTATCCCATACCAAAACATATCATTATAGACAGAAAAAAAGGATAAATTTTTTCTTGATAACCTATCTTTTTGAATCTTAATGGCTCCCAAGAATTCCCCTTTAATTGCACTAATCCAAAAGTTGTAAACCGGTTCATTATATTTTGCAGTAACGGGATCTTCTTTTGTTGCAACCTTTAGATGATGACCATAGTTATGCTCAAGGTAAAAATGCATATAAAGAGATGGTATTAGTAGAAATTTACCTAAAAATCTTTCTGGGGTTTTGGTACGATGACATAATTCATGAGCTACGTTAATACCATTTGAGGCCATTACAAGCCCTAATGAAAGTAATGACCCTAAAAATTCAATAGACAAGTATTCATAATAGATAATTTTGGTCAAAGAATATATCAGTAGTCCAAATACAATCAGAATATTTAAATACAACATTAAATCAAATAACCAATGAATTCCTTTTTCAGATCTATGGATCTCTAATTCATCGATTCCATATCGAGTAAGAATGAATTCCACGGCTGGAATTATTACAAATATGTAAAATGGGGTAGTAAACAACCAATAACCACCAAGATAAAACCCAATTAAAGCGGTTAAGGGAATTGAGTAAGCCATCAGATATTTAAAGTCTGATAGTAAAAAACCCTTAAGTGATTTTAAATCTTTGGCAAACATTTGATATTTAGTTTTTTCTTATTGATTTAGACCGTCCTCCCCTCCACATGTCTCTCATTTCTTTAGTCTTAACTTCAACTATATTTTCAAACTCTGTTCTAGAAACAAATTCCCCTTTTTTTGGCTCAGAAATTTGTATTCTCTTCTCTGGGTTCATTACAACTTTGGTACATAACATTACAGTGTTATCATTTGTTAATTCTAAAATTAATCCAGGGAGACCTCCGTATTGGGCAGGACCATGATTTACTGGGATTTGAGGAGTATACCATGCAGTTATTGTCAAATGTTCTCCTTCTGACTCGTTAATAGTTGAATCTTTGATTGAGTCATTCTGATTTTCTGTTTTTCTCCATACACTAGTCATAGTTTTTGGCTTAGGAACTTTTGCTGTTGCCTTAAAACATAAATAATTTCCAATCATCTTTTGTTCTTTTTCCATAACCCATTTAATTTTATCAGGATCATTGGAAATTAGAAACTTTTTCCCCATAAACTCAGTACTTTGAAGAGATTTTTTTGACGCTAAATCTTTATAAACAGGGCCTCCTGAAGATGCCCACATCTTTCCCCAACCTCTTCCGCCACCACTTCCTAGTGCGTCTAATGTTTCCTCTTGCTGGTAAATGGATTTGGTCTTATCAAAAGTGAGGATGTATACAGGTTCTAGAAAAGGCTTCATTCTTTCTTTCATTGCCTTTTTTTGTTCAGCAGACATTCTATCACCCCAAGACCCAAAATCCATAGATGTTTGGGTCTTATAAAAAGCTTGTCCTTGGAAATCTTGAGAGCTAATGCTGATTGAGAATATGAAGCTAAATAGATAAATAATCTTATTCATAATTTTTAAATATAAAAAACTCAAAAACAATTTGGTTGTTAATAGTGAGTTAAATTAATAATAATATTTTTGTACATTGATATTATGAGAGCAAAATTATTATTCCTTTTTATTTTTCTCAACTCTCTTTTAGCTTACAACCAAACTACTTTAAAAAAAATAGAGTCATCCAAATATCAAAATAATTTTAAATTATTAAATATTGATAATCTAGGAAATGAATATTATTTAGTTGACAATAAACTATTAAAAAAAAATAAACTTCTATTTTCTGACTCGTCAATGGGATTTATTGATAAAGCTGATGCCTATAGTCCTATAAAAATTAAAGTTTGGTTCCAAGATTATAATACACTTATTATTCTCGACAATTTTTTAAATGAAATAACCCGCATTAATTTTAATAACATTTCAAAATTTACTCAAATTCGTGATATTTCTTCTGCAAACAATAATAGCGTATGGGTATTTGACGAAATAGAAATGAAAATAAAAAAATTTGATTTTTTTAAGCGAATATTTATTGAGAATATTGAAACTAAAATAGACGGAATCTTTATTAATTTTCAAAGTAATTATAATTATTTATGGGTTCTGACTGACGAATTTTTTTATAAAATAAATTATAATGGTTCAATAATTTATAAATCTGAAAATAGAAACGGATATAATAAAATAAGTTTATTTAAAAATGATGTCATTATAGCAAGTAATAATCAATTAGTTCATTTTAAAAACGATGAAGAATTATTTATAAATATTAAACATGAAAAATTATTTATAAAAGATTTTTCCGTAATCAACGAAACCTTGTATATTTATGACAAGGATCATTTAAACAAATACTTAATTTTAACAGACTAAAATGCATATAGCAATCGCAGGAAATATTGGTGCTGGGAAAACCACATTAACTAAATACCTAGCTAAACATTACAAATTTAATAAGCAATTAGAAGATGTAGTTAAAAATCCTTATCTAGATGATTTTTATAATCAAATGGAAAGATGGAGTTTTAATCTGCAAATATATTTTTTAAATAGTAGATTTAGGCAAGTCAAAGAAATTCACGAAAAAAATAAAAATGTAATTCAAGACAGAACTATTTATGAGGACGCTAATATTTTTGCGCCTAACCTTCATGCAATGGGGCTAATGACAAATCGTGATTTTGAAAACTACCGACTACTTTTTGATCTGATGGAAGAAAATGTAGCTGCACCAGACCTATTAATATATCTTAGAAGCTCTATACCAAATCTAGTTTCACAGATTCATAAAAGAGGCCGAGAATACGAGAACTCTATAAGTATTGAGTATTTAAGTCGTTTGAATGAAAGATATGAAGCTTGGATACATAATTATAAAAAAGGTGAGTTGTTAGTAATAGATATTGATGATTTAGACTTTGTTGAAAAAAAGGATGACCTTAAAAAAATAATTTCATTGATAGATGAAAAAATGAAATAAAAAAAGGCCTTTTTTGGAGCCTTTTTTTATTTATTTGGAATACATATTAATAAAATTAATTTTATCTCCGTCAAAACGAAAAGATTCCATCCAGCTTTTAATTGTTGATTCACCGGCTGATTCAACTATCTTTCCTTCGTCCCATAGTAAAACCCATTCGTCACCATTATCCCCAGTAACTGCAAGGTTAACAGCTACACTATAATCTTCAATATCAACTGCAGAATATGTACCTGAAATATGTTTCATGGCAGATTCCTTACCTTCGATTAGTGAACCATCAGAAAGATTAAAAACAACATCTTCTGAAAGATATTCAGCAACTTTAGTGTAATCTTTAGCTATTAAATCTCTCACCATAGATTGTACAATTAATACTTTTTCCTCATTACCCATTTCGAATGTGTCAAGATATGTAGCGTCATAAATATATGTTACTGATTTGTGTTCAACATTATGAGCTTCATGACCTCCTAATATTGGAGCAATTACCAAGCCTATTAAACACGTAAGTTTGATAAGAATATTCATTGATGGCCCTGATGTGTCTTTAAAAGGATCTCCAACTGTATCTCCGGTAACTGATGCCTTATGGGCATCGGAACCTTTGAATGTCATTTCTCCGTTAATTTCAACGCCTGCCTCAAAAGATTTTTTTGCATTATCCCACGCACCACCAGCGTTGTTTTGGAAAATTGCCCATAAAACTCCACTGACCGTTACTCCAGCCATATATCCACCAAGCATTTCAGCGATTAATTGGTTGTCTAGTCCGAATAACATTGGTAAAACTGTAATAATTATAGGAGTTCCTATTGTTAATATTCCTGGCAACATCATTTCTTTAAGAGATGCTTTAGTTGAGATATCAACACATTTATCATATTCAGGCTTAGCCTTACCCTTCATAATTCCAGGAATATCTTTAAATTGTCTTCTAACCTCATAAACCATTTCCATAGCAGCCTTTCCAACTGCATTCATGGCTAGAGCTGAAAATACCACAGGAACCATACCTCCAATAAATAACATTGCTAAAACGGGAGCTTTAAATATATTTATACCTTCAATTCCAGTGAATGTGACATAAGCTGCAAATAATGCAAGCGAAGTAAGGGCTGCAGAAGCAATTGCAAAACCTTTTCCGGTAGCTGCCGTAGTATTTCCGACTGAATCTAATATATCTGTTCTTTCCCTTACAATGGGATCTTGTCCACTCATTTCGGCAACTCCACCCGCATTGTCGGATATTGGGCCAAAAGCATCAATTGCTAATTGCATTCCAGTTGTTGCCATCATAGCTGAAGCAGATAAAGCTACTCCGTAAAAACCAGCAAAAGCATATGCTGCCCATATTGCAGCTGCAAATAAGATTACTGATCCAAAAGTTGAAATCATACCAGTTGCTAAACCTGCGATAATATTGGTAGCTGCACCAGTACTTGATTTTTGAACGATTTCAAGAACAGGTTTTTTACCCAATCCTGTATAATATTCAGTAATTGCAGAAATAAACCAGCCAACAATTAAACCTGTTAATGTAGCGTAGAATACATTAATTGAAGCAATATCTTTTAATCCTTCACCAAAAAACTCCATATTTAGAGTTTCGGGAAGCATATAGTCAACTAGGAAAAAACATGAAAATGCAACTAGTATAATAGAAATCCCATTTCCTTTATTAAGAGCACCCATAACTTCGGCCTCCTTAGCATCGTTAGAATTTATTTTTACAAATAGTGTTCCTATTAGAGATATAATAATACCTAGTCCAGCTATAGCCATTGGTAATAAAATTGGTCCAATTCCCCCGAAAGAATCGTCAATAAAGCCTCCCATATCAATAATAACATAATTTCCGAGTACCATAGCAGCGAGGACCGTTGCTACATATGAACCAAATAAGTCAGCTCCCATACCAGCAACATCACCTACATTATCTCCTACATTATCAGCAATTGTAGCTGGATTTCGTGGATCATCTTCTGGGATTCCAGCTTCAACTTTTCCAACTAAATCAGCACCAACATCTGCAGCTTTTGTGTAAATTCCACCACCAACTCTTGCAAATAAAGCAATTGATTCTGCTCCTAATGAAAATCCAGCAAGAGTTTCTAAAACTATAGTCATTGTATCACTGGCAGATCCATAATCAGTATCGACCCAAACACCACCCATAAAATGGTTAAAGAATATGATAAAAAAAGCTGTTAGACCTAATACAGCTAAACCTGCTACGCCTAACCCCATAACTGTTCCACCAGCAAATGAAATTTTAAGTGCATTTGGTAAAGATGTTTTAGCAGCCTGTGTAGTTCTAACATTTGTCTTGGTAGCAATCTTCATTCCTATGTTACCAGCATAAGCAGAAAAAAATGCTCCAAAAATAAATGATACCACAATTAAAATGTGAGTTGTAGGTACAATAAATGATATACCTGCAAGAACTGCACTTACCACTAATACAAATACAGTTAATAAACGATATTCAGCATTTAAAAAGGCTAATGCACCTTCATATATATGATCAGAAATCTCTTTCATTTTTCCGTCACCCGCATCTTGTTTCATCACCCAAGACCTTCTTATAAAAACATAAACAAGGCCTAACACTGACATGATTATCGGCATGTAAATCATCATTGAATTCATAGTTAATTTTTTTTAATTAGTTGGCAAAAATAGTGAAATAGAGTTAATTAAGAAAAACTCTTTGATTATTTGTAGAGCACCTTTTTAACCGCTTTTATAACATCTTCACTGTTAGGAAGCCATTCTTTAAGTAAAACTGGAGAATATGGGGCAGGAGTATCTGCGGTATTAATTTTTTCTATTGGAGCATCAAGATAATCAAATGCTTGGGATTGAACTTGGTAGGTAATTTCTGTAGCAACATTACCAAATGGCCAAGCTTCTTCTAAAATCACAAGTCTATTGGTTTTTTTTACAGAATTTAGGATAGCTTCATGATCCATTGGTCGGACAGTCCTGAGATCAATAATTTCACACGAAATATTTTCTTTTTTCAATTCATCAGATGCTTTGTAGGCTTCCTTAATTATTTTCCCAAAAGAGACAATTGTAACATCGGAACCTTCTCTTTTTATGTCAGCAACCCCAATAGGAATTGTGTATTCGCCTTCAGGCACCTCACCTTTATCTCCATACATCTGCTCACTTTCCATGAAAATGACTGGGTCATCATCACGAATCGCTGATTTTAATAAACCTTTGGCGTCATATGGATTAGAAGGAACAACTACCTTAAGTCCGGGGGTATTGGCAAACCAATTTTCAAAAGCTTGAGAATGAGTTGCTGCTAATTGACCAGCAGATGCAGTAGGGCCTCTGAAAACGATTGGGCAATTAAATTGACCACCTGACATTTGTCTAATTTTTGCAGCATTATTGATAATTTGATCTATTCCAACTAATGAAAAATTAAAAGTCATGTATTCAACAATTGGCCTATTACCTGTCATTGTTGAACCAATTGCAACTCCAGCAAAACCAGCTTCAGAAATCGGAGTATCAATAACCCTTTTAGCTCCAAATTCATCAAGCATGCCTTTAGATGCTTTGTATGCACCATTGTACTCAGCAACTTCTTCACCCATAAGAAATATACTTTCATCATTTCGCATTTCTTCGCTCATTGCTTCACAAACAGCTTCTCTGAATTGAATAGTCCTCATAAAATCTAATTTTTGACAAAAATAATAAAGCAGTTAAAATTAAACATTAATAAGTTAAAATTATTTATTAATTAAAGTTTTTTGTCTTTCAAATTAGTAACTTTGATGATGAATTTTAGAATATCTATCCTATGAAAATTCTTGTATGTATAAGTCATGTTCCTGACACTACATCAAAGATTAATTTTACCGAAAATAACAGTAAGTTTGACAAATCTGGTGTGCAATTTGTAATTAATCCAAATGATGAGTTTGGATTAACACGAGCCATTTGGTTTAAGGAAAAAAATGATGCAACAATTGATGTAATTAATGTAGGATTACAAGATACTGAACCCACACTTAGAAAAGCACTTGCTATTGGGGCAGATAAGGCTGTAAGAATCAATCATGACCCTAAAGACGGTTTCTCCGTAGCTAAGTTTATATCAAATTACATTAATGAAAATAGTTATGATTTAATAATTGCTGGAAGAGAGTCAATTGATTATAATGGTGGTATGGTTCCTGGAATGATTTCAGCCCTAACTAATATCAATTTTATTGACAAATGTATTGCTTTAAACATTTCAGGAAATTCCATCGAAGCCTCAAGAGAAATTGAGGGCGGTAAAGAAAATATATCATCAAATTTACCACTAATAATCGGAGGTCAAAAAGGTTTAGTTGAAGAGAGTGATTTGCGGATTCCAAATATGAGAGGAATAATGATGGCAAGAAAAAAAGAACTAGTTGTTGTTGAGACTACTGAAGATCCCAGTGTAACTCATTCAAAAAGTTTTGAGAAACCTCAACCAAAAGGAGAGGTTACTTTAGTGCCCCCAGATGAAATTGAAAAGTTAATTGATTTATTACATAACGAAGCCAAAGTATTATAATATGGAAATACTAATTTTCGCAGAAACTTGTGATAAAGGTAATCTTAAAAAAGACGCTTATGAAATTGCATCATATGCTTCCGAAATTTCATCTGAAAAAGGAGGTAGTGTAAATGCTTTGTGTTTTAACGCATCCAACGCTGAAAGCTTAACAGATTATGGGGTTAATAAAATAATAAACTCTAAAAATGAAAAACTCAAAAATTTTGACCCAAGTAACTATTCAAAATGTATTTGTGAAGTTTTTAACAACGAGAAATGTAATTTACTTTTATTAAGCTCTAGTTCAAATTCAAAGTACCTAGGAGGTATATTATCTGTTTTAATGGATGCTAGTTATGTTACAAATGTAATTTCAAAACCCTCCGGTGGTGAAAAAATGACAGTTGTAAGAAATACTTTTACAAATAAAGCTTTTGAAACCGTAGAAATAATTAAAAACAAAATTATTTTAGCTATTTCAAAAAATTCTTTTGGTTTAAAAGAAAACCCTGTAAAATCTGAGTTTGTTGAAATAAATTTTAATATATCTGAATCGAGAAATAAAGTAAAATCAATAGACAGAGCAACAAATAAAGTTACAATTGCCGATGCTGATATTGTTGTTTCAGGTGGAAGAGGTTTAAAAGGTCCTGAAAATTGGCACCTAATAGAAAACCTTGCTGAAGTTCTTGGTGGTGCAACAGCATGCTCAAAGCCTGTCTCTGATTTAGGATGGAGACCTCACAGCGAACACGTGGGGCAAACCGGCAAGCCTGTATCATCAAACTTATATATTGCAATTGGTGTTTCCGGTGCAATTCAGCATCTTGCTGGTGTTAATTCATCAAAAGTTAAAGTCGTTATAAATACAGATCCTGAGGCTCCTTTTTTTAAAGCGGCTGACTATGGAATTGTTGGAGATGCTTTTGAAGTTGTGCCAAAATTAATTGATAAACTAAAAGAATTTAAAGCTGATAATGACTAATCTTTATTTTTTTAAATTAAAACATAACACTAGATTTACTTTATGAATCTTATCCAACTACTAATTAACGGTATTTCCTACAGCCAAACTCAGAATGGTGCATATGCGTTAATTTTGAGCGAAATAGAAGGTGAGAGAAAGTTGCCAATTGTAATTGGTACCAACGAGGCGCAATCTATTGCAATTGCTATTGAAAAGGAAATTAAACCTCCAAGACCGTTGACTCACGATTTATTCAAAAATTTTTGTGTAAGATTTGATATCAAAATAAAACAGGTGATTATTCACAAGCTGGTTGATGGTGTGTTTTATTCTAGCGTTATTTGTGAAAGAGATGGAATTGAAGAAATAATCGACTCCAGATCCAGTGATGCTATTGCTTTAGCAATAAGATTTGAAGCCCCAATTTACACTTATGAAAATATTCTTGAAAAAGCAGGAGTAGTGATTAAAGTAGAAAAAGAAATTGACGAAAAATCATTACTTAAAGAGTTATTTTCAGATGAAAATTCAGAAGTTGAAAATAGCGACCTTAAAGAGAAAACAAAGAAAGAATTAGAAGAATTATTAAAAATTGCTATTCAAAATGAAAATTATGAATCAGCTGCAAAAATCAGGGATGAAATTTCTAACAGATAAAAAAAAGATAATTTTAACAACCTTATTTTTTATTACTGCAAATACTTTTGTTTTTGCACAAGATCAAAATATTATTCCAAGTAATGGCTTTACCCTTGAAGGATTTCTGAGAGGTCTCTTAGGAATATCATTTCTAATTTTAACAGCTTATCTTCTTTCAAATAATAAAAAAGCAATCAACTGGAAAACTGCATCAACTGGCTTAATACTTCAATTAATTCTTGCAGTTGGAGTTCTTAAAATTTCTTGGGTAAAGATGGTATTTGAAAGCGCAGGGAAGGTTTTTGTTAAAATTCTTGATTTTACAATGGAAGGCACCAAATTTTTATTTGGGGATTTAGTAAGTGTAGAAAATTTTGGAAATGTGTTTATTTTTTCCATTTTACCTACTGTGATTTTCTTTGCAGCATTAACATCCATTTTATTTTATCTTGGAATTATACAAAAAATAGTAAGAGTGATGGCTTTACTATTATCTAAACTTCTTGGTGTTTCTGGGCCTGAAAGTTTAAGTGTTGCAGGAAATATATTTCTTGGTCAAACCGAATCTCCACTAATGATTAAAGCATACTTAGAAAAAATGTCAAAATCTGAAATTTTATTGGTTATGATTGGGGGAATGGCTACAGTTGCAGGAGGTGTTCTTGCTGCTTATATTGGTTTCCTTGGAGGAGAAGACCCCGAACTTAAGGTCTATTATGCAAAACATCTTTTAACAGCATCTGTAATGGCTGCGCCTGGTGCAATTGTGATTTCTAAAATTCTTTATCCAGAAACTGAAAAAATTGATTCAAATGTTGAAGTGTCCCAAGACAAAATAGGCTCTAATTTTTTAGATGCTATTTCTATCGGAACTTCGGAGGGATTAAAATTAGCAGCTAATATCGCAGCTATGCTGCTAGTATTTATCGCCTTTATAGCTTTAATTAATTATATATTAAGCGGCTTTGGTGATATAACAAATTTAAACGCTTGGATTAGTGATAAAACTGTATACTCCGAATTATCACTAGAGCTTATATTAGGATATATTTTTGCTCCAGTTATGTGGTTGATAGGTGTTGCGAAGGAAGATATTACCTTGATGGGGCAACTATTAGGTATAAAATTAGCAGCTAGCGAATTTATAGGATATATCCAATTGTCTGATTTAAAAGATGCGACCAATGTGATTCATCTAAATTATCAAAAATCAATAATCATAGCTACATATATGCTTTGCGGTTTTGCAAATTTTGCATCAATCGGAATCCAAATAGGAGGAATAGGTGCTCTTGAACCAAAACAAAGAAAAAATCTTTCAAAATTTGGATTTAAAGCATTAATCGGAGGTACTTTAGCATCCCTTTTATCAGCAACAATTGCAGGTATGATCATTGGCTAAAAAGTTAATAACTTTTAGTTTTCTTTTTAATTAAGATTCTCACTATTAATTATTTTTACTAACTGAATTTTATGAGACAATATTTAGACTTAGTTAAACACGTTCTTGATAATGGAGAACTAAAGGAAGATAGAACCGGAACCGGAACTAAAAGTGTTTTCGGCTATCAAATGAGATTTAATTTATATGATGGATTTCCAATGGTAACAACAAAAAAACTTCACCTTAAATCAATAATTTATGAATTATTATGGTTTTTGAAAGGTGAAACAAATATTAAATATTTACAAGAAAATGGAGTTAAAATATGGGATGCTTGGGCAGATTCAAATGGTGATCTTGGTCCTGTTTATGGTTTTCAATGGAGAAATTGGAACAATGATGGGATTGATCAAATATCAAACTTAATCAATGATTTAAAAAACAATCCAAGTAGCAGAAGGCATCTTATTTCAGCCTGGAATCCATCTGTTTTACCTGATACTTCAAAATCTTTTGAAACTAATGTTGCGAATGGAAAGGCTGCATTACCTCCATGTCATGCATTTTTTCAATTTCATGTAATTAACGGAAAACTTTCTTGTCAATTGTATCAAAGAAGTGCAGATATTTTTTTGGGAGTACCTTTTAATATTGCATCATATTCGCTTCTTACTATAATGATAGCTCAAGTGTGTGATTTAAAATTGGGTGATTTTATTCATACTTTTGGAGATGCTCATATTTACAGTAATCACTTTGATCAGATGAAGCTACAACTAACTAGAGAGCCAAGAAGGCTGCCAACAATTAAAGTCAATAAAGAGGTTAAAAGTATTTTTGATTTTAAATTTGAAGATTTTGTTTTAGAAGATTATAATCCTCATCCTCACATAAAAGGAAAAGTTGCAGTATAATCGATCTCATGAAAAAAAAAACTATAACCATTATTGTCGCTGCAGCTGAAAATTATGCTATCGGAAAAAACAATGACCTCATCTGGAATTTGCCAGATGACCTTAAAAGGTTTAAAAGGCTTACTTCTGGTCATTGCATAATTATGGGTAGAAAAACATTTGATTCATTTCCTAAATTATTACCCAAAAGAAAGCATATTGTTATTTCAAAAAAATCTAACAGATACTTTCCTGAAGAAGTTATTGTTGTCAATAATTTTGAGGATGCAGTAAAAGCAACTAATGAAGATGAAAATCCATATGTAATTGGAGGTGGGCAAATTTATAGTCTAGCCATGAAATACACTGATATTATTGAATTGACAAGGGTTCATGAGGAGTTTGAAGCGGATACCTTCTTTCCTAAAATTAACGAAGACGAATGGAAACTAATTAACGAAGAAAAACATGAAAAGGATGAACGCCATAAATATTCATTTACATATAAAACATATTTAAAAATTGATTAATGAAAGCATATATTTTTCCAGGTCAGGGAGCACAATTTTCAGGTATGGGTAAGGATTTATTTGAAAATTCAAAGACTGCCTATAAACTTTTTAATAATGCTAATGAAATTTTAGGTTTTAAAATAAGTGATGTGATGTTTAACGGATCCGCTGAAGACTTAAAACAAACCTCGGTCACTCAACCAGCTATTTTTTTACATTCTGTAATATTGGCAATCATTAAAGAAAATGAAATCTCACCTGCAATGGTTGCAGGTCACTCATTAGGCGAATTCTCAGCTCTTGTTATAAATAAATCTATTTCATTTGAAGACGGACTAAAGTTAGTTTCAATTAGAGCAAATGCAATGCAAAAAACTTGTGAAAATAATCCTGGAACTATGGCGGCTGTTTTAGGGCTGGAAGATAAACTCGTTGAAAATGTTTGCACTGAAGTTAATGGCACTGTGGTATCTGCAAATTATAATTGCCCAGGCCAATTGGTTATTTCAGGTGAATTAAATGCTGTAGAATTAGCATGCAAAAAATTAAAAGAAATTGGGGCTAGTCGTGCATTAGTTTTGCCTGTTGGAGGTGCATTTCATTCTCCACTTATGGAGGAAGCAAAAAGGGAACTTGAAAATGCCATAAATAAAACTGTATTTTCTGATCCAATATGTCCAATATATCAAAATGTTAGTGGCCTTCCATACTCAACAGAAATTGAAATAAAAGAAAATTTAATATCTCAGCTAACTAATCCAGTTAAATGGACCCAGTCAATCAAACAAATGGTTGAAGATGGAGCTGAAGAGTTTATCGAAGTTGGACCTGGTCGTGTCCTACAAGGATTGGTAAGAAAAATTAATGGTGATATAAATTCAAGTTCATTAAATTTGGATAATGTTAAATAAAAGAAAACGCAATTTATTAATTACAACAATAGTTTTTTTAAGTATTGCATTTGATCAAATTTCAAAAATTTGGGTTAGAAATAATTTTGATAGTTATATAGAAAATAGCATAATCAGTGATGTGTTTACACTAATAAAGGTTGAAAATACAGGTGCATTTTTAGGCATGGGAAGTGAGCTCTCAGAAACGCTTAGAATCTTATTATTGATTGTTTTGCCTATAATGGTCTTAATTTCCATTACTATTTATACTTACATTGATAAAGCGCTTGATAAAATTTCCATTATTGGATTTTCATTAATAATTGGAGGCGGTATCGGAAATATTTTTGACAGAATTGTTTATGGCTCAGTAACAGATTTCCTCTATTTGGATTTTGGAGGAATATTTAAGACTGGTATATTTAATATTGCCGATTTGTCTGTTACAACGGGCATGATTTTGATTTTGATTTCTAGCTTTAAAAAAAATTCTTAATTTTTTAACCCATACCTTTTTTTGTAATAACATTGATTTGTGACTAAACGATACAATATTAATTTTTAGTTACTTTTGTTTAAAACCGGCAATATTAATTCACTATTAATTAAAATATTTGAAGTTGGGCTAAAAATCTGCGCTCCTTTTTCAAAAAAAATCGAAAAAGGTATTATAGGCAGAAAGTATAGTTTTAAAAAACTAAAATCATCATTTAAAAAAAATGATAATATTATACATATTCACTGCGCATCCCATGGGGAATATTTAATGTCCGAAAAATTAATTGCACATCTTAAGTACAAGTTTAATGATTATAAGTTTCTCTTATCATTTATTTCACCTTCAGGCTATGAAAATGCTAATATAGATCTATTTGATTGTGTGATTTATCTACCTCTCGAATCAAATAAAAATTGTATTGAATTTTATAAAATAATTTCTCCTAGGGCTACATTTTTTATCAAAAACGAAATTTGGCCAAATTTTATTAAACATGCAAAAATGAGTGGTTCAAAACTTTACTCTATCGGAGGTAATTTTTCCTCAAATTATTTTAAAAAAATATTTAAAATAAATTCAGCAATAAAGGAATTTGATTCCATTTTTGTTTTAAATCAAAAGTCAAAAAAAATAGCTGAGGATATTGGTAATAAAAATGTAATTGTTGTTGGTGATTTGAGATATGACACTATTATCCCAAAACTTAAAATTGATATTGATGAAATTATAAATAGATTTATTGAAAGAAATAATTGTGTAGTTTTTGGGAGTACATGGGTAGAAGATGAGGAATTAATTATTAAATACATTAATAATTGTAATAAAAAAATCAAATACATTTTAGTGCCACATGAAATTGATAAAAATTCAGAAAGGATTAAAGAGTATTTAGGAGATAATTCTGTTTTATTTTCAAAAATAAAATCAAATTCCAATTTGAAAAAATTTTCAAGTTTAATTATTGACAACATAGGAATGCTATCATCTTTGTATGGTTACTGTACGGTTGCCTATGTGGGAGGTGGAATGGGTACAAAAGGATTGCACAATATATTAGAGCCTGCTTACTTTTCAAAACCTATAATTATAGGAAAAAATTACAAGGGCTTTGAAGAAGCAGAAAAGATGATTAGTAACGGGAATGTGATAAGCATTAGAAATTATAAAGAATTTAGTAGTGCACTAGATTTAATTATTTGTGATGAAAATATGAGAAGAAAAATGTCAGAAAAATGCACCAAATATTTTAAAAAAAATAAAGGAGCCGTTGAAATAATTCTACAATATTTATAACAAAAATTTGGGGGGTATATTAAATATCCCCCCAAATTAAACATAAACAAACTAAAACTAATTACTAACTATATAATTTAAAATTTAAAAAAAAAAGCTTATCGTGATTGATAAGCTTTTTAAATATTGTTATAATAGCGGTTACCTCACGAAATATTAATTTCATTTGACCACCACCAGTTATTTACAAATAATTTTTTCATTAGTATAAATATAATGATCTATTTGTTTATTGTAAAGACATTAATTAAAAATTTTTTAATTTATTTTTTTTGATTGAATACCCAATTAAATAGTCGACATTTGCACGATTAATTAAGTCAATGACGAAGTTTAAAGAATTAGGGGTAAATAAAGATTTGTGTAAAGCAATTGAAGAACTTGGTTTTAAAAAACCCACAGAAGTTCAGAAAGAATCAATTCCATTTTTACTTACAGAAAGTAAGGATCTTATTTCACTTGCACAAACAGGAACGGGTAAAACAGCAGCTTTTGGCTTACCTGCAATTCAACAAGTTGATGTTGAAAATAAAAATGTTCAGGTAATTATATTATGTCCTACAAGAGAATTATGTGTTCAGATTTGTAAAGATTTAGAATCTTACTCAAAATATGTTAAGGGTATTAAGCTTTTATCTGTTTACGGAGGCACCAATATTGAAACACAAATTAAATCTTTAAAAAAAGGTGTTCAGATTGTAGTTGGAACACCTGGTAGAACTAAAGATTTATTAAAAAGAAAAAATTTAAAACTAGAAATAGTTAATAAGGTAATTCTAGATGAGGCAGATGAAATGCTTAGCATGGGGTTCAAGGATGATTTGGATTTTATTTTGGATAAAACCTCATCAAATAGGCAAACAATGTTATTTTCAGCAACAATTTCAAAAGAGGTTAAAAGTATCTCAAAAAAATATATGAGTGATGCCAAAGAAATTACCGTTTCTAAAATAAATTCAACCGCAAAAAATATAGAGCATCATATTTATAATGTAAGCTCAAGAAATAAATATGAGGCATTAAAAAGAATCGCTGATTTTAATCCTAATATCTATGGAATTGTTTTTTGCAGAACAAAAAGACACACAAAAGATATTGCAAATAAATTCATGGCTGAGGGATATAATGCTGATGCAATTCATGGGGATCTTTCTCAAAATCAAAGAGATGAAGTGATGCAGAGGTTTAGAGATAAGTCTTTACAGATATTAATTGCTACGGATGTTGCAGCGAGAGGTTTAGATGTTGATAATATTACACACGTAATTAATTATTCACTTCCTGACGATCCTGAGGTTTATGTTCATAGAAGTGGTAGAACAGCTAGAGCTGGAAAAAGTGGAATTTCAATTGCTATATCTAATGAAAGTGAAAGACGAAAAATAAAATCTATTGAAAAAAAGGGAGGTATAAAATTCATTCCAAAAGAGGTCCCAACAGGAAATGAAATATGTTCAAATCAGTTGTATAAGCTGATAGATAAAATTGAAAATGTTGATGTTGATGAGGAGCAAATCAAACCATTTTTAGATAACATATATAAAAAACTTGAGTGGCTAAGTAGAGAAGAATTAATAAAAAGATTTGTGTCTGCTGAATTTAATAGATTTTTAAAATATTACAAGGAATCAAATAAACTTACTTCTAAAAGATCTAGAGATAAAAGAAGTTCTAAAAGAGGTGACAGAAACGGAAAGTCATTAACAGGGTTTTCTATTAATATCGGAAGAAAACACAGGGCAACTCCCTTAGATATTATCTCAATTGTAAATAGAGCGCTAAAATCAAATAGTATTGAAATTGGGAAGATTGAATTAAGTAGGCATCAAACATTTTTTGAAATTGATCAAGATTATAAAGAAGATTTTATAAAAAATATTAAAAAAATTGATTTTAAAGGAAATGATTTGGTTTTAGGAGAACCATCTCATTTCGAACAAAAACCTTCTAAAAGTAATAGAGGAAACAGAAGAGACAGAAGAAATACTAGTAAAAGATCTGCTTCTAGAAATTCTTCAAAAAAGAGAAAAAAGAAAAAATCAAGATTTAGATAGCTATAAGTAACTAAGCCATTTTTTTTGTTTATTTTTCATCTTATATTCCCCAAATCTTTTACACATAGGATACATAAAAGCAACAAAACAAATCCACAATACTAACATTATAAGTGTATTAAATCCAAAACCTTCTAGATGTGAAGGTAATATCATTATTGGCTGTTTTAATACCATTGATTCCCATCCAAAACCTGTAAATTCTGCTGCAATCATTGCAAAAATATGTATGAAATAAACATGTAAGATGTAAAAGAAAAAAGGAACCTTGCCAAATACTATGAAAATATTTGAAAAAGTTGTTTTCTTATATAATTCAAAAACTGCTAACAGTAAAAGCATTGGCCCTAATGTCATTAACAAATAAGATAGAGATGGTGGGTATTTTTGCGGATCCATAAATGAGTATATGGTCTGAGAAAATAAATCATAATTCATCCATGTTTTTGAATTACCATAGGAATTTAAAAATCTAACAACAAAAAAACCGATTATTGAAATAACCCCAACTCTTTTTAAAATTTTAATCCTTAAATCTTGAGGAAAATCTTTTTGAAAAAATTGACCAAAAAAATATCCTAAAGACATTACCCCAATCCATGGAATTATGGGGTATACTACAGCAAGAGTTTTTGTTTCAGAATAATTAAAGAATTCTAACTTATGAATTACAGCCCAAATAAAATTTCCTGAAATATCATAAGTATCTAATAAATTGTGTCCAAAAATTATAAATACGCTAAAAAATAAAATTTGCTTTAGTGAAAGCCAAATTATGAGTGAAAGTAAAATCATACATATACCTAACATCCAAATTACTTGTAAGACAATAAAATTGAATTCAATATCAAATTTCCATCCGAAATTCATAATGGCAATCTCAACAAAAACTAACCAAATCCCCCTTGATAAAAGAAATTTTGACAGATAATTTTTTTCGTACTTATTACCAACAATATAAGCCGAAACTCCTGCAAGAAAGGCGAAGACAGGTGCACAATAATGAGTTATCCATCTAATAAAAAATGTAGCATTATTAGTTTGTTCTGGATCGGTTGGGTTAAAAAAGAAAGCTTCGTAATGGAAATAGTCTCTAAAATGGTCTAAAGACATTAGTACTATTATCAACCCCTTTAATATATCTAATGAATTAATTCTTTTCATAATTTCAGTAATTTTACAAATTTAATGCAGAAATCATAGGAATATATACTTTTTAGTATAAAATCATTAGATTTTTTTAAATTTTTTTAAATTTTTGATAAAAAAAACGGAAGAAATCAATATGAAATCTTCCGTTTTGTACTGAAGGCGGGACTTGAACCCGCACGGATATTACTATCCATTGGATTTTAAGTCCAACGTGTCTACCAATTCCACCACTTCAGCATTAATCTAATATTGTGGAGCGAAAGACGGGATTTGAACCCGCGACCCTCACCTTGGCAAGGTGATGCTCTACCCCTGAGCTACTTTCGCATTCTTTAAAAGAACTTAGCGTCCTAAGTGCGGATGCAAATTTAAGATAAATTTTGAAATATAAAACTAATTAAATTTAATAACACGTTTGAAAACAAATGAATCTTCATCAAATATTTTTATCAGATAAATACCATTCTCAAATAAACTCATATCGATATATGAAACATTTATATCCTGTTTAATAAGTTGCCCTGTTAATGTGTAAATTTGAATATTATAGTACTGAAAATCACCGACTATATAAAGAATATCCTTTACAGGATTTGGATAAATTTTCACCAAATCAGATTCGGAAACTGAACTAAAAGAGAGATTCTCAACATTATGTTCATTAGGACTTCCGTATTGATTAATACAATCCCAATTTGCTGGCAATGAATTATCTAAATCAGGTGATATTAGTTCAAGTGTGTATCCAGTACCATCGGCACATGTAGGCCATTCAGGAATGTAGTCAAAACAAAATGCCGTCACATTTTCACCAGTTAGTGTGTCTCCATATTCACCAGATGAAATTATATTACCAATTCCATCCAAAATTTCAAAAGATATTTCTTCTAACCAATCTCCTTCTATCCAAAATAATCCGATAAGATCTCCAGTATTTGCATTAAATTCAACGCTCTCAAAGTATCCATTATTAAATGTTACCTCATCAAGTACTATTTCTCCGTTAACTACTACACTTACAGCAGTTCCATTCCAGCCATCTCCGTATGAATCTATCATATTCAATACATGTACACATTCGGTGTCATAATCCTCAATATCATAATAAACCTCATCCATTAATTTATTTTCTGAATTAAATAAACGAACAGCGTCTGAACTGCCTAAACCAAATCCTAATTCTCCGATGAAAGGAATATTAGGATAAAAACTATTAAAATCAGATTCGTCTCTAACAACCACTAAAAACCCATTTGCTTCAATTTGTGTTGCATCCGGTAAAATAAAAATGTGATTATTGTTATCATCTCTAATTTGCCAATTCGACACATCTACTGGATTTGGTTTTGGGTTATACAATTCAATCCAGTCATTTGGGCTAAATTCTTCACCAGATCTGTAATTAATCTCGTTAATTATAATCGACTCAACCTCTACCCTTACACTATCCTCAAAAGAACATATATTTTCAGAGTCATTTACTACAATATTATAAAGCCCACTTGGTAAATTTGAGAAGAAATTATTTTCAAAAAAGTTTTGACCTCCGTCAATACTATATTCATAAGGGGGAGTCCCAGTATTTGGCATTATGAATATAGTTCCATCATTTGATAAATTTGAGGGCACTCCCGTGGTTACAATTTCAATATCAGATAAATTACACTCTTGAATTATTATATCCTGTTCAAATATACAATCTCCGACAGCCCCTAACACAGATACACTATAACTTCCTGATGATAAATTTGTGAAATTATTTGTTTCAAAATATGTTTCGCCTCCGTCAATACTATATTGAAATGGACTTATACCAGATGTTGCAATTATTGAAATTGAACCATCATTAGTCTCATCAGATGAGGTGTTAGTGATATTAATTTCAGCATTGATTTCACATCCGTTTTCACCAAGACAAAATACCTCCTGTGTGAAGTTGTCAAAAACCCCATCATTTTCTACAATTGTATTTCCGCTAGAATCAATTATCGAAAATTTGCCCTCACCATAGCCACAGCAAATTCCATCACCAAAAGAATCAAACACATCAAGAGTATAACATGAGTCATAATTTACACAAATTTCTTCGCTATAATCTTCAGTATTTGAATTTAAAGAACCAGTTGAGATAATTTCACCGGTAATACTTTCATAAAGTTTCCATGATGTTTCCTCCGGATAATTATCTGCATTGATAATAAATATTATTTGATCATAAGATGAATCCAATGTAGAAATTGTTGAAATAGTGTTGTTAATTAAGTTTTCGTCAATTTGATTATTTATATTCAATAAGTTGATATCAATCTCATTTGATTCTTGTAAATTTTGGTCTAAAACTAGTGTTAATATTTCTTGCTCTGAAAAAGAAATTTCAAGGGAATCATAATTAACAATTGTTGAGCTACCGTTTACAACAGCTTCAATCTGAACTTCATTTATTGTTGTATCACCTAGGTTAGATATAATTAAATCTATTTGTATAGTATTGTCGCACAAGACTGTCAAATTATCAATTTCAACTGAACCATCAAATTCTAAAATATTACTAATAATTTTGGTTAGTGAGTCATTATTTTCATATTCATCGTCTGGATGATTTACATTAACGGTAATATTATAATCTCCATCTGATGATAAATCTAATGGAGCTATAAACTCAAAATTAGACTGAGAAAAAGGCTCAATTGTTTCATCAATAGTTAGAGTTTCTACAGATTCACCGTTCAAAAGCAACTGAATTTGAAAATCGGTCATTTCATTTAAACCATAATTTGAAATTGTTGCAGATACGATTTCATTATCACTTAAGCCTGAAGATGTTTGTGGTTCGATAATGGCATCAACAGCTAGGTCATAATCACCATTGATGTCTGCCCAAAATGAAACCCATGGTCTAGCTTGTTTAATGGCCAATTGATTTTGTGCTGTAACTTTATATTCAATATCCATGGCAAAATCCTCTTGACCCTCAACGTCATATAATATTGCAAATTCATCATGGATTACCGTCAAAAAATCTCTCATTTGATTCAAATATTCTTCATCCATTATTAATTCTCCAGCATCAACCAAATTTGAAAGTCTTAGAACAAGATAACCTCCAGATTCATTAGGATCTCTATATAATAATATTTCTTCTGGGACAGAATTTGGATCTGGGTTGGTGATAAGAGATTCCCCAACTTGAGTATTTAGGTAAAATGTTTCCTCGGTTTCATAAATTGGGTCAATGCTTATTCCTACTCCATTTGATTGTTCCTCTTGAAAATTTGGATGACAAAGAAGTCCCATGGCTGCCATGAAATGATCAATTCTGTAAAAATCTCTTTCCTCATAGGCTCTAAAGTTCCACATGCTTGCATAAACTTGTTTAACAGATTTTGAAATATGGCCCTCGTCTAGATATTGGGTTTTTGAAGTATATAGTCCCGCTCCACTAAAACCAGGCAAATCTTCGTTGTTAGTACTAGATCTAACCCTAACCGCTGTTCCTTCTGGGAAGGCATCATGCATTGCCTGAAGATCATCCAACATCCATTGTGGCATCGGAGCATCTTTTATGGCAGTCCTTAAAGATTCAAGTCTGTTAACTCGAAAATTTATATCGTTCTGAAATGCTGGATTATCTATCATTACCTGAACCTCTTCATAAAAGTTATTAAACTGCATAAATTCATCATAATAGTAAAAGGGAACTCCAAATCCGTTTGGAATTGTTCCCTCAGGAAATTCAAATGTTCTCATTGTTGCAACATTTGAGCATTTTGCACCAAATGCAGTCGACATTTCAAAACTTATATCTGCTAACGGCAATATTTCTGTAATACTTAAATCACGAATAGGAATTTGCGCCTCTGTGGGTCTTATATTTTCGTACCAATCATTGACTTCAGCGAGTGTAGCTTCTCTGATTTCATAGCTTTCATTTTCAACTTTATAATAAATGTATCCATTCAAAAGACTTGCAATTGAGTTAATAGATAATGGATCTGCTATATAAGCATTTGGCACATTGTCTTGAATAGCTCTTAAATTTACATGCGATAGAGGTGTTTGAATAACTGAAGTTATTATACCTCCAACCCTAGGTAAAGAGTTAGGAAGAGCATCATAAAGTACTATATCTCTGCTGCCTGGGGTCTCATTTAAATTTTGCATATGTCTAAAAAAACCATATCCCTCTGCAAGGTGAAAAGGTATATAATTTATTTCAGCAAAAACGTCGGTTTCTAAAACAACATCAAATCTAGAATCTTCAAATTCATCAGCATAATTATTAATGTGATTATTTTCAGCAGCTTGTCCAATAAAATGATTCATATTATTTTGTAAAAAAGGCATATTTGCAACCAAAAGCTCATATGTTCTTTGAGTTTCTTCAAAATTGTAAGCATCACCAAATGAAAAATTAAATGAATATGTGCCAATTACACCAGTAGGCAGAACATTATTTGGGTTGAAAACTATTTCACCAGAACCATCATCACCAGTAATAGAGGCGCCAATTCCATTCCAAAAACCTGCATGTATTAAATGGGTGTTGCTATTAATAAAGTAAACTTTTGGCTCATCTGTGTCCCGATCCAATATTCCAAACTTGACATAAAGTTGATCATCTAAAAAAGGGGCCCAACTAACATTTTGAACTGTTGCCAATTCCATAAATGTTTCAGAATCAGGAATTGAAGTGGCGCCATCAATAATATCTATTGCAGGAGCATTGTTAAATGGAGAATCATATGGCATATTATTAAATTCACTTATATCATCGATTCCATCTCCATCATAATCATCAGGGTTAGAGATGTCGTGTTCAGTTATTGAATATTGTTCTATTGGATAAGCTTGTGATGGCTCTGAAATAATCATTGTACCACCAGTGCCAATTGTCATTGATACAGCCCAATTAAATTCTGGATTATGTTGTGCATGCAAAATGTAGTACTTATCCTCCTGTGTTTGAATATATAATTGAACTTGACCAAAATTATTTACAGAATAATTATCTATAGTTACAAATTGAGAGAAACACAAAGTTTGAAAAAACAATAATAAAATGCTAAGTCTATAATTAATACTCATCCTAATCAATATATAATTAATTAATCACTTTTTACAATTAAAAACTGATTTTAATAAAAATAACTCTCTTTTATTTTTTTCTATTATAATCTTATAAATCTGATCATAAATATCAGTGTCAAATGCGCCAATACTCTGTTCAACTAAAAGGCCAGCCAAAACACCTGTGGTATCACTATGTCCAATAACTAGGCTGTTTTGCTCAGACTCAATTAATACATCTGAAAATGATCTTAATTGATTTTCATCATAATATTCTATTTTAAGTTGCTTTGAAAATGCTATTGGCATCGCAGTATTTTTAGTTCTTAAATAATCAGTACTATATATGTTTTCAAGACTAATATCTTTGAAAAAAGAATTTAAGTAGTTAGACCTTTCTATTCCACATTTTGATAAAGGTGGGTCGTATTGATTATTATGTGAGATTTTTTTTTCGGAGTGTCTTATTAAATAAATTGTATAACTTTCTTTTTTTTCTTGGGCATAAAAGTTAATAGCACCGACGCATAAAGAGAATAATAAAATAAATGAGGAGGTAGAAATTTTTAGCATGAAGTATATAGGTCAAATTTAATAAAGCTTTTTTACAATTTTTCTGAATTTCCGTCAAATTTAATTTTTCTTTTAAGTTCGCTTAACTTTAATAATGCCTCTATTGGAGTTAATTGATCCAAATTTAAATTATCTAATTCTTTACTTATTTCCTCAAGTAAAGGGTCATGGATGTCAAAAAATTGTAATTGAGGTGATATCGCATTCACTGTTAATCCTTTTGAAGATCGAGATTTTTCAAGCTGTTTTAACATATCATTTGCTTTATCTAAAACATCTTTAGGCATACCAGCCATTTTCGCAACATGAATTCCAAAACTGTGTTCACTACTTCCTGGTACTAATTTCCTTAAAAACAAAATTTGATTATTTTCTTCCTTTATCGATACATTAAAGTTTTTAATTCTCTCAAATAAATCGGCCATCTGATTTAATTCATGATAATGAGTTGCAAATAAAGTTTTTGGTTTAGACTTGTGATTGTGTAAATATTCAGAAATTGCCCAAGCAATCGAAATGCCATCATAAGTACTTGTCCCTCTTCCAATTTCATCAAGTAAAATCAAACTTCTTTCTGAAATATTATTTAAAATTAGTGCAGTCTCATTCATCTCTACCATAAATGTTGATTCACCCATACTTATATTGTCGGATGCTCCAACGCGGGTAAATATTTTATCGATTATACCCATCTTTAATTTTTGAGCTGGAACAAAACAACCAATCTGTGCAAGTAAACAAATTATTGCAGTTTGCCTAAGAATTGCTGATTTACCGGACATATTGGGCCCTGTGATCATAATAATTTGTTGCTTTTCTTTATTTAGAGATATACTATTAGGTATGTAGGGTTTATCAATTGGTAATTGAGATTCTATAACAGGGTGTTTTCCGTTGATTATCTCAATTTCAAAAGAATCGTTAATTTCAGGTCTCACATAATTTTTAGATATTGATAGGTTGGAAAATGAAACAAGGCAATCAAGCTGCGCGATCAGTGCTGAATTATTTTGAATTTCTCCAATAAATAATTGACAAGAATTTAACAATTCATCAAGAAATTTAATTTCTAATTGCATAATTCTTTCCTCAACTCCTAAAATTTTAGACTCATATTCCTTTAATTCCTCTGTTATATATCTTTCTGCATTAACTAGAGTTTGCTTTCTAATCCAACTTTCAGGAACCTTTTCTTTGTGAGTATTTCTTACTTCAATATAATATCCAAATACATTATTTGAAGAAATTTTTAATGAAGGGATGTTAGTTATTTCAGATTGCTGCTTAAGCATGTCATCTAAATAATCTTTATTGTTCTTAGACAAACTCCTAAGCTCTTTTAATTCCTTCGAAAATTCGGATGAAATCGAATTCCCCTTGTTGACATTCACTGGTGGGTTTTCTGAAAGAGTTGTGTCTATTTTTTTTATAAAATCTTCACAAGAACTTAATGAATTAATCAATTTATTTAAGTCTTTACAACTGGTTTTTTTTAATTTATTTTTTAAAGGTTTAATAGTTTTTAAGGACTCTTTCAGATTATATAATTCTCTTGGATTGATTTTTTTAGTGGCTATTTTCGACACTAATCTTTCTATATCACTTAAAGATAAAAGTACTTCACAAATGAAATTTCTATGATCATCTTCCGAAATAAAATGATCAACAATATTGTGTCTTTGAAAAATCAAATCCTTGTCTGTGGAAGGTAGAGCTAACCATCTTTTTAATAATCTTCCTCCCATGGGGGAAATTGTATTATCAATTACATTGATTAAGCATGTTCCCTCAAAATTATTTGGATGAAATATTTCTAGATTTCTAACTGTAAATCTATCAATCCAAACATGACCGTCAACTGGAATTCGAATAATTTTTGTTATATGACTTAACCTGTCATGTTGAGTTTCACTTAAATAGTGTAAAATACCTGCAGTAGATATAACACCTTCGTTTAAATCTTTTATGCCAAATCCTTTAATTGAATTAGTTTTAAATTGCTTTTGAATAAGCTCATAGGCAAAGTCTGAATTATAAACCCATTCATCTAGAAAAAACAGATTAGAAAACTCACCAAATTTTTCATTAAAAAATTTTTTTTGCTGCTTAGCAATTAATATTTCACTTGGATTAAAATTTGCTAATAATTTAGCAATGTATTCTGAATCTCCCTGTGACAGTAAAAACTCACCGGTAGAAATATCTAAAAAAGAAATTCCAATATTATTACTTATAAAAATTGAAGCTAAAAAATTATTTTTCTTTGGATTTAGCACTCCGTCAACAGAGGCTAACCCTGGTGTTACGAGTTCAGTTACTCCTCTTTTTACGATTTTTTTTGTCTTTTTTGGATCTTCTAATTGATCACATATTGCAACACGTAAACCAGCCTTTACAAGTTTTGGCAAATATAAATTTAGAGAATGATGAGGGAATCCGGCAAGCTCAGTTTCACTTTGGCTTCCTGCTCCTCTTTTTGTTAAAATAATATCTAAAATTTTAGATGCTTGAACTGCATCCTCTCCAAAAGTTTCATAAAAATCTCCAACTCTAAAAAGAAGTAAAGCATCAGGATACTTTGCTTTGATAGCATTATACTGCTGCATTAAAGGAGTAATTTTTTTTGCGTCTTTTTTCAATTGGATAAGTTAAATACTATTTTTACACCTACATCTTTACTAATGTAATTATTATTTAGTTGTTTAAAAAACAAATGTTTTAAGTAAGCTTAAATGAAAAAATTAAAAAATAGTGAATTAAATAGGATTTCAATTGAGGAATTTAAAAACTCGTCTAAAACTCCGATTAAAGTTTTACTAGATAACATAAGGAGTGCACATAATGTTGGAAGTATATTTAGATCATGTGACGCTTTTTTAATTGATGAGATAATTCTATGCGGTATCACAGCCAAACCGCCAAATAAAGAAATCAGAAAAACCGCATTAGGAAGTACTGATTCCGTGAAATGGAGTTATTTTGAAAATATTCAAGATGCAATTTTAAAATTAAAAAAAGAAAAGTATCAAATTATTTCAGTTGAGCAAGCTGACAAGTCAACCGAATTAGAAAATTTTAATATTCAATCTAAAAAAAAATATGCAATAATTTTTGGTAATGAAATAAATGGTGTTAATCAAAAAGTTATTGATATAAGCGATGACGTAGTTGAAATACCTCAATTTGGCACTAAGCATTCATTTAATGTTTCGGTGTCAGTTGGAATCGTTATTTGGGATTTTTTCACCAAAATAAGAACTAATTGATTCCATTTATTATGGATAAATAATCTAATCTATTTTTTACAAAATCCATTTCAGATACATCTATAAATTTTACATTTAAATCTGGTCTAGATTTAAAAAATTCTGAATAACTCTGATTAATTTTTTTTAAGTAATCTTCAGAAATTGTCGACTCATAATCTCTACCTCTTTTTTTAATATTTGCTTTCAGATTTTCAATTGTTTGATTTAAAAAAATAATTAAATCAGGTTTAATAATACTCCTGTATAATGAATAAAATAATTTCCTATATAAGTTAAATTCATCAGAGTTTAAATTAATTTTTGAGAAGATCAATGACTTATGGATATCATAATCACTTATAATATTCTGACTAAAAAAATTTAATTGTGATAAATCTTCACTTGTTTGCTGATATCTGTCAGCTAAAAAAGACATCTCTAACTTAAAGGAAAAACCTTTTGGGTTCTCATAAAATTTAGCTAAAAATGGATTGTCAATAAATCTTTCAAGCATCAATTTTGTATTAAAATCACTTGAAATCAATTTGGATAAGCTGGTTTTTCCAGAACCTATATTACCCTCAATCGCTATATAATTATAATTTGTTATGTTAGTTAAATGTATTGGATTTTTAAGTGATAAATCTTTTTTTTGAACTTTTTGATTAGTCTTAAAAGAGGAGAAAATTTCCTTAAATGAAATTTTACTGATAGGATGAATTAAATTTGGATCAATTTCTAATAATGGTTTCAAAACAAATTTTCTGTTACAAATTTCTAAATGTGGTATTTTTAATTCCTCTGAATTAATTACCATATCTTCAACTAATAAAATGTCAATGTCGATAATTCTAGAAACATATTTTTTTTCTCTACTTCTATTCCTTCCTAAATCGGTTTCAATGTCAAGCAACTCATTCATTATATGGTAAGGAGATTTGAAAGAATTAAATGACACACATATATTAAAAAAATCATCACCTTCAAATCCAATTGACTCAGTTTCATATATTGATGAAATTTTAATAATTGATGCAATTCTAGAATGAATTAAGTCAATAGATGACTGAATATTTTTCAATCTATCTCCGATATTAGAACCAATCGATATGTGATATTTTTTATAAAAATCCATAAGAAATAACAAATTAGTCAAAAGAAATTGATTTACTATATTTGATTAAAGACAAATTGATGAATCCTAAAAAAAAAAAATTAGCTCAAAAACTTTATTTGATTCTAGCATCTCTTTTCATTACCTCATTGGTAGTTTCAAATTTAATTTTTCAAAAGTTTTTTTATTGGCATCCCATTGATATAGAAATCTTAGGAGAAAAATTATTTTATTTGTCAGTAGGTATTCTTCCATATCCAATAACATTTCTTGTAACTGACCTCATCAGTGAAATTTATGGTAAAAAGAAAGCTAACCAAGTTGTTACAGTGGGGATTTTTGCCGCAATTTTTTCAACATTAATAATATATGTAGCTGATTCAGTTCCTGCAATGGAAAATTCACCAGTTGATGATTCCCTTTTTACAAAAGTATTTGGAAGTACCATAATTGCTGTATTATCAAGTATGCTTAGTTATTTGTTTGCTCAGTACATTGATATTCATATATATCATTTTTGGAAAAACCTGACAAAGGGTAAAATGTTGTGGTTAAGAAACAACTTTTCAACTTTCTTCTCACAGTTTGTTGACACATTCACCATTTTATTTTTATTGTGTTTGACAAATATTTTGGATTGGGATCAATTCGCGGGATTGTTAATTTCTGGATTTCTATTTAAAGTTTTAGTAGCGCTTGTTGATACTCCCTTTTTATATTTAGGTGTTTATTTATTTAGAAATAAATTTGATTTAAAAATTAACGAAGAAATTAATATAGATTAAAGTTTATTCACTAAGATCCAATAGTAATTTTAAATATGTGTCCTTCATGGCCTCTATAATTAATAACTTTATCTTGGTCAAAAATTAAATACTGCCCTTTTATACCTAATAATTTTCCTGAAAATTTTGAGTTTTTTTTGAGCTTAATTGAATTTGGCTTTGAAGGAAATTTTTTAACTGGAAAATCTATATTAAGCACTTTACTATTATCATTAAAATAGTGAACAAGATTACTTGGAATATAAGTTTTTGCCTGTTCTTTGAAACTTGATAAATTAATATTGTCTCTCTCATTCTTTAGCATTTTTCGCCAATTAGTTTTGTCACTCATATACTTTTTTAACGCAACTTCAGCAGTACCGGCCAAAAATCTGTTAGGAGTTTCAATAATCTCGATTGCCTCATGTGCTCCTTGATCAATCCAACGGTGAGGTAATTGTGATTTTCTTGTGATACCAACCTTTACAGATCCGGTGTTTGATAAATAAACAATATGAGGTTGGAGTTGAATTTTCTTTTCATAATCTAGATCTCTGTCTGCAATATTTAAATGTGCTTTGCTTAATTCAGGTCTTATTATCCAATCACCAGCAAGAGGGCTTTCAAAAAAACATCTTTTACAAAAGCCTTGTCTGAATATTTCATCATCAGAAGAACATGAGAGACAACTATAACCAGCACATTCAATAGTAAATGATTTTTCTAAAAATTGATTTAGATGAATGTAACTATTTTTAAATTCAATAAAATAATTAACCACTGAAGAATACTCAGTAGTCATTTTTCTTACCACTCCTTCAAAATGCATAAAATTTCTTAATTTTAAGAGAAAGTAAATTACAAAAAAAAGATGCCAATTCCATTAATTAATTCAATTGCTTCCTGGTTTCTTAAAAAAAGAATGCATCAAATTGAGCTATTTATAAAATATCCTAACGAGGTGCAAAACGACATACTTTTAAATCTGATAAATTCAGCAAAAGATACATTTATTGGTAAAAAATATGATTTCAATTCAATTAAAGATTATGAAACCTTTTTAGAAAGAGTTCCGGTATTTAGTTATGAAGAATTTGCGGATAAAATAGATTTAGCCAGAAGAGGTGAAAATAATATTTTTTGGTCATCAAAAATTAAGTGGTTTGCAAAATCTAGTGGGACAACAAATGCAAAAAGTAAATTTATTCCAGTAAGTGATGAATCCCTTGAGGATTGTCATTATGCAGCAGGCAAAGATTTGTTATGTATGTATTTAAATAATAATCCAAATTCTCAACTCTTTACCGGAAAAAGCCTAAGACTGGGAGGGAGTAAAAGCCCTTATGAAAAGAATGGTACATTCTATGGTGACCTATCTGCTATTCTTATCGATAATATGCCTTTTTGGGCAGAGTTTAGTAGTACACCAAGCAACAAGACTTCCTTGATGGAAGATTGGAATTATAAAATTGAAGCAATAATTAATGAAACTGTCAAAGAGAATGTAACCAGTCTTGCCGGGGTACCATCATGGATGTTAGTACTATTAAATAAAATCTTAAAAGAAAGTAAGAAGAAATATATTTCAGAAATATGGCCAAACCTAGAAGTGTATTTTCACGGGGGAGTTAGTTTCAAACCTTATTTAAATCAGTATGATGCTGTAATTAATAAAAATTCAATGCAGTATTATGAAATATATAATGCTTCTGAAGGGTTTTTTGCTATTCAATATGAAAATAATTCAAATGAACTTTTACTAATGTTAGATTATGGTATTTTCTATGAATTTATACCAATGAAAACATTTGGGACTAAGAATGAAAAAATTATCCCTTTAAACGAAGTTGAAAAAGATTTAAATTATGCAATATTAATAACAACAAATGCAGGGTTGTGGAGATACAAAATTGGAGACACGATAAAATTTACAAGCTTAAATCCATATAAAATTGTTGTTTCAGGTAGAACAAAACATTTTATAAATGTTTTTGGTGAAGAGGTGATTATTGAAAATACTGATAATGTAATTAATAAATTATCGTCTAACTATAATTTGGAAATTGTGGATTATACAGTGGCACCTGTTTTTATGGAAAAAAATAAAAAAGGTGCCCATCAATGGTTCATAGAATTCAAAAATATCCCGTCTGAAAAAATTAATATTGCCGAAATAATTGATAAAGAATTGAAATCGGAAAACTCCGATTATGATGCAAAAAGATATAACAATTTTACTCTTAAAAAACCTGAAATTATAATTTCTAAGAAAGGGGTTTTTTTAAAATGGTTAGAGTTAAATAATAAAATGGGGGGGCAAAATAAAATTCCTAGACTATCAAATGAAAGGAAATTTATTGAAAGCTTGATAGAGCTAAATAATTAAGAAGCTGCTTTTAATTTTTCTAAACTTATTCTAGAAACTTGTTGCTCAGCATATTTCTTGTTAACAATCAATTTCTTAATCTCACCACCAGGTAAATTGAACATAGCATCATTAAGAATTTCCTCACATAGAGATCTTAGTCCTCGAGCTCCTAAATTATAGTCAATAGCTTTATCTACAATATAATTTAAAGCATCTTTTTTAAATTCTAGAACAATATCATCCATTTGAAATAGTTTTACATATTGTTTAATTAATGCATTTTTTGGGTCTGTAAGTATACTTAATAGAGCATCTTTATTGAGTGGATTCATATAAGTAACAATAGGAAGTCTTCCAATAATTTCTGGAATCAAACCAAATTCTTTAAGATCTTTTGGGTTAATATGTTTTAAAATATTGTGCTTAGAAACTGAATCTTTACCCGTGCTTTTATACCCAATCACGTTTAAATTTAGTCGTCTTGAAATATGTCTTTCAATACCATCGAATGCACCTCCAGCTATAAAAAGAATCTTTTCGGTGTTAATCTCGATGAAATTTTGATCGGGGTGCTTTCTGCCGCCCTTGGGAGGAACATTTACTACAGTTCCCTCTAATAACTTCAATAGGGCTTGCTGTACACCTTCCCCAGAAACATCCCTTGTTATTGAGGGGTTATCACTCTTTCGAGCAATTTTATCAATCTCGTCGATGAAAACAATTCCTTTCTCAGCCTTCTCAACATTATAGTCAGCAGATTGCAAAAGTTTAGTTAAAATACCCTCTACATCTTCACCAACATAACCTGCTTCGGTTAAAACAGTAGCGTCAACAATGGCTAATGGTACATCTAACATTTTCGCAATTGTCTTTGCTATTAATGTTTTTCCTGTTCCAGTTTGACCAACCATTATTATATTACTTTTCTCTATTTCTACCTCGTTCTCAGTCTCTTGACTAATTCTTTTGTAGTGATTATAGACAGATACAGAAATTACTTTTTTTGTATAATCTTGACCTACTATATAATCATCTAAAAATAGCTTGATTTGTTGTGGTTTTAGAAGCTCTAGATCTGATTTTTCTTTTGAATTATTTTCGTTTGAGTTATTTTCCTGAAGTATAATTCCGTTGGCTTGTTCTATACATAAATCACAAATGTGAGCATCAATACCTGCAATTAGCAGTCTGGTTTGATCTTTTTTCTTACCGCAAAATGAACATTGCAAATCAGACTTACTCATTTTGTTTAGCTTTTGGTTAGAATTTCGTCAATCATTCCATATTCAAGTGCTTTATCAGCCTTCATCCAATAATCTCTGTCGCTATCTGCGTATACTTTATCATATTTCTGCCCTGTATGCTTACTTATAATCTTATAAAGTTCTTCTTTTAGAGATAGTATCTCTTTGGTTGTTATTTCAATATCACTTGCTTGCCCTTGAGCACCACCCAAAGGTTGATGGATCATAACTCTAGAATGCGTAAGCCCGCTTCTTTTGCCCTTTTCCCCAGCACATAGAAGTACTGCTCCCATTGAAGCTGCCATTCCAGTACAAATTGTCGCAACATCTGGCTTAATAAGCTGCATAGTGTCGTATATGCCTAAGCCAGCATAGACACTTCCTCCAGGTGAATTGATATATATTTGAATGTCTTTGGTTGAGTCTGTACTCTCTAAGAATAATAACTGAGCTTGAATAATATTTGCTACCTGATCATTTATCGCAGTACCCATAAAAATAATTCTATCCATCATTAATCTAGAAAAAACATCAAAAATTGCGATATTCATTTGTCTTTCCTCAATAATATTTGGAGTTAATCCCCTTGGGAACATACTGCTTACAATATCGTTATAATAAGTGCTGCTAATACCTTGATCCTTAGTTGCGAATTTTTTAAACTCTTTTCCGAAGTCCATGATTTAAATTTTATTATTTATAAATATAAGAATTACGATGGATATGCCTGCTTTATATATTCATCATAGCTAACTTTTTTTGTTTTGTAATTAAAATTATCTTTAAAAAAGTTTAGGATTCTTGTACTGGTTAATTGTTCGGTTAATCTTTTAATTTCATCTTTATTACTCATCACTCTCGCAACTATTGCATCAACTTCTTTTTCATCAGGAATGGCTTGACCATATTGTAACATCTGATTTTTTATTAAATCGGTGGTGAAAGACTTAAGGTCTTCAAAATTTACCTGAATATCATTATCGATAATAATTTTACTTTCAATTAATTGATATTTCATACCCTTTTCAGACTTTTCATACTCAGATTTTGCTTCATCATTTGAAATTTTATTTTCAGAGCTTAATTTCATCCATTTGATTAAAAATTGAGAGGGTAAATTAATTTTTGTTGATTCAATTAAATAATCAATAGTATCATTCATTAATTTTTGATCAACTTGATTTTGAAATTGTTTGACAAAATCCTCAGATAGTTTATTCTTCATCTCTGTTACACTTTTAACAGAATTCTTACCAAAAACTTTATCAAATAAATCCTGATCAAGATCAGCCATTTCTCTTTCATTAATTTCTTCAATCTTAATTGACACTTCGCTTTTAAATTTTTTTGCTTTTTCTAATTCAATCTTCAAATTTCTTGAAAGCTCATAATTTTCTTTGAAAATCTTTGAACCGATTTCAGTCAATTCATTACCTACTTTTAATCCTATAATTCTTTTTAAGAATGATGGTTTTAAACCCTCAGTCTTAAACATACTGGAATTGTTGATTTCATCCGTTTTACAATTAAAGATCGCTGTTATCTCTGAATTGTTTTCAACTTTAGGTTTTGAAATTAATTTTCCGTATTGAGATTGGATATTTTTTATCTGACCATCAACCATCTTTTTGTCAGCTTTAACTTCATATTTAAGTATGGGTTTTTTTGGTTTTAGATTAATTTTGAATTGTGGGGTAAAGCCTATTTCAAAATCAAAATTAATTATTTCAGAATCCCAATTTATTTCATTATCCGTATGAGGTATTGGGCCTCCTAAAATATCTAATTTTTCATCCTGAATATATTTTTTCAAGCTAGAGTCAAGTAGTTTATTTATTTCATCAACCTTAACAGCATTTCCATACTGCTTTTTTACTAAGCCAATCGGAACAAATCCTTTTCTAAAACCCGGTATCTTTGCTGTTTTTGAATACCTTTTCAATACATCATTTACCTTTTGTTCATAGTCATTATTCTCTATTTCTATAGAAATAATTCCGTTAAGCTTATTTTTTTTATTTAAGGTAATTTTCATTTGTTGCTAATTGGTCTGCGAAAGTACTGTTTTTTTTACTGCTCTGAAAGGAAAAATATTAATTATCAGATCAAACTTAATAAGATAGACATAAAATCAATCGGATTATCAACATGTAACCAATGACCTGCATTAGGGATCTTATAAAACCTAGCATTTGGAAATAGATTATTGATCATTACTTTATCAGATTCATTAATATAATCAGATGTCTCACCCTTGATAAAAATAACTTCTCTTTTGAATTGAGTCTCAGATTCAATTTTTTGACCAATTTTAACAATATTTTGAGACAGTGATTTTAAGTTGAATCTAAAATTTAATTTTCCGTCATTCATCTTGTAAATATTTTTTAAAAGAAAATTTCTTAGTCCTTCTTGATTAACTGATTTTCTTAACTCAATATCTATTTCTTTTCTAGTCACGAAAACACTAAAGTCAATTTCTTTGAGTGAATCAATAATATTTTGATGTAGCACTGGGTATCCCCTTGGTGATGTGTCTAAGACAATAAGTTTAGAAACTAATTTTGGATGAATTAAAGAAAAATTCATTGCAGTTTTTCCACCCATTGAATGACCAATTAAAATTGAATTTTCAATGTTATGATATTTAATATAATCGAATAGATCTTCACACATAAGTTCATAGTCAAATTTTTCAGAATGAAAGCTTCTTCCATGATTTCGTTGATCAATAAGATGAATTGTGTATCCAAGTGGATTTAATTTTCTTGCAATAGAAATCCAATTATCACCAGAGCCTAAAAAGCCATGAAGAATTAATATATGCTTGTTTGAATCACCTAATATTTTTGAATGAAGAATCACAAGCTAAGACAAAAATTCAAGATATTTTTTGATAGTATTTTCCAAGCCAAAATACAAACTCTCAGTTATTAGTGCATGGCCTATGGAAACTTCAAGAAGATTTTCAATATTTTCTTTGAAATATTTGATGTTTTTTAAATTAAGATCATGACCTGCATTAATACCAATTCCAGCTTTACCTATTTCTCTGGAATATTCACAGTAATTATTAATAACACTAAAATTATTTTTGGAGAATTGTCTTGCATAATCCTCTGTATATAATTCAATTCTATCAGGGTTTATCTCGCATACGGAATCTATAAACTGAATATCAGGATCCAAAAAAATTGACACTCTTATTCCGTATGATTTAAATTCACCAACAACCTCCTTCAACATACTTTTATTGGTATTAGTATCCCATCCAGAATTTGATGTAATTGCATCAATAGCATCAGGGACCAAGGTTACCTGGGTTGGTTTTATATCAGTAACCATCCTAACGAATTTATGAATCGGATTACCTTCAATATTAAATTCAGTGGTTACAACTTTTTTCAAGTCATAAACATCTTTATATCTAATATGTCGCTCGTCAGGTCTTGGGTGGATAGTTATTCCGTCAGCACCATATTCTTGAATATCAAATGCAAAATCACACACATTTGGATAATTTCCTCCCCGTGAGTTTCTAAGAGTTGCAATTTTATTTATATTAACGCTAAGCTTTGTTTTTCTCAAATTATAAGTAAGATGTTTTCTGCAAAACTAATTTATTTTTACTTAATTTTGAACCTTTAATTAGCCTAAATTTTATATGAAATTTTGAGATTTGCTATTTACACAAAATTAGACCCACAAGAAAATAATGATTACATATTTTCCGTTTTAAAAAGCCTTCAAAAACACAATATAGATTTTGATATTGATGGAGACTCATTCGATCTATTATTAAATAGTTTAAATTCAAAAACTAATTTTAATAGAATAAAAAAACTGACCAAGGAATATGATTATGTTGTTTCAATTGGTGGTGATGGGACTATTTTAAGATCTGTAGATGAGATCGGTAAATTATCTATTCCAATTATTGGTTTAAATAAAGGAAGACTTGGATTTCTTGCTAATTCACCAGTTGAAGTTTTTGATTCTTTAATAAACAAAATACAAGCATCAAATTTTAAAATTTCTGAGAGATCAATTATACAAGTTGAATTTGAAGGAAATATAAAAAAAGCTCTGAATGAAATTTCTGTTTCAAGAAAAAACACAACATCACTAATTACAATTGACACAATGCTTGATAATCAATATCTAAATACTTATTGGGCTGATGGTTTAATAATATCAACTCCTACTGGATCAACTGGATATTCTTTAAGTTGTGGTGGACCAATAATAATGCCCGATAGCAAAAATTTTGTTTTAACGCCTATAGCTCCACACAATCTAAATGCCAGACCTTTGGTTATCTCAGATGAAAAGAAAATTGTAATTTCAATTAACAGTAGAGAAAGTGAATATTTTGTTTCAGCTGACTCAAAAATATTTTCTGTAAGTATAGATTCTAAGCTAAATATTTCAAAAGCTCCATACGTTTTAAAAATGATAGAATTTGAAGAGGATAGCTATATAAATACGCTTAGGGAAAAATTGATGTGGGGTAAAGACAGAAGAACCGAACAATAATTTAAAAAGATTATAGTTTATTTTTAAAACAGAAATATTTTGAACAATTGGTGTATTAAAATATTAGTCATATTTCTTTTTACTCAGATATCTTTTTCTCAGATTTACGAGATGGGAGTTTCATACGGCAAATCAAATTTTATCGGAGATGTAGGTAATACTATATTCATTAATCCAAAAGATGATACATTTGGTGCGATTATAAAATGGAATCGAAGCCCAAGACACTCATACAGAATCACTTACCTCAGATCTAAACTAACAGCTGATGATTTAGAATCTAAAGACCCTCGGAGAATTGAAAGAGGATATAATTTTGAGACTCCAATTAATGAATTATCATTAGGAATGGAATTTAATTTTTTTGAATTTGATCTTCACGATTTTGATGTTTTATTTTCACCTTACATTTTCTCAGGAATTTCTTATGTAACCTTTAAAGAACAGCTGCTATTAAACGGAGCTCTCAATAGTACAAATAAAAACCAGTCTACATTAGCAATTCCAATGGTTGTGGGGTTTAAGCATAGATTTTATGATAATCTGATTTTATCCCTAGAAATTGGCGCAAGATACACCTTCTCTGATAAAATTGACGGAAATAGTGTAATAAGCGATGATTTAAATTATAACTTTGGAAATATAAATAATAAGGATTGGTATATGTTTTCAAACTTTAGTTTAACATATACTTTTGGAAGAAACCCTTGTTATTGTAATATTGGAAAATGATTTTTGAAAAAATAGATAAAAATAATATACCTCAACATATTGCAGTTATTATGGATGGTAATGGCAGGTGGGCAAAAAAAAGGGGTATGAGAAGAGAGAGTGGGCATAGAGCTGGAAGAAAATCCGTTAAAAAAATTATCGAATCATGTGTAGAACTGGGTATTAAAAACTTAACCCTTTACGCTTTTTCAACCGAAAATTGGAATAGACCTAAAATAGAAATTAATTTTTTAATGCAACTATTACTTTTATCTCTTAAAGACGAGTTGAAAAATTTAAATAAAAATAATATTAAATTTAAAACAATAGGGGATCTATATCAACTACCAAAAAAAATTATCAATTATTTAGAAAAAGTAAAAAGCGAGACTAAGGACAATTCAAAACTAACTTTAACCCTGGCTTTAAGTTATGGTAGCAGAAACGAAATAGTTAATGTTGTAAAAGAGCTATCTGATAAAGTTAAAAATAATATAATTTCTTCAAAAAATATTGATGAAACCGTAATAAATGACCATCTTTACACCCGTAATTTGCCAGATGTTGACTTATTGATTAGAACAAGTGGTGAAAAAAGAATAAGTAACTTTTTACTTTGGCAGATTGCTTATTCTGAGCTGTACTTTACTAAAAAATTATGGCCAGACTTTAGAAAAAAAGATTTATACAAGGCTATAATTAGTTATCAAAATAGAGAAAGAAGATTTGGAAAAACTAGTGAACAGGTTAAATAATAAGCTAAAAAACATTGAAAAACTTTCACATGTAGCATCTTCGATATTTCTTACAATATTATTAGTTTTTTCAAATTCACTTTACTCTCAGCAAAACATTGAGAGATATACTATTGGTAAAATTGAAGTTACAGGAAATACATCTTTCAGTCCAATAACAATTGTTACATTTTCTGGCCTTAAGGAAGGGGATCCAATAACTGTTCCTGGACAAAAATTAAGCGATGCAATAAAAAAACTCTGGGGTTCTAACCTTTTTAGTACAGTTAATGTTTATGAAAATAATGTCAAGGATGGTGTAATTGATCTTGAAATTGAACTGAATGATTTACCTGAATTATCAGATCTGAGTGTAACCGGGGTTAAAAAAAGAAAAATTGAAGAAATAATAAAAGAAAATAAACTTCAAACTGGAGTAAAGGTAACCGAAAACTTAATTACTACTACAAAAAATTATTTAGAAAATAAATACAAAAAGAAGGGATTTCTTAATGCAAAAGTTATCATTAAAACCGAAGAAGTTGTGGATTCCTCAAAAAAATCTAAAGTTAAAATGACATTAGATATTATAAAGGGTAATAAAATAAAAATAAATGAGATTAAATTTAATGGAATTAAAGAACTAAAATCTAAAACTCTTGAAAAGGCAATGAAAAACACCAAAAGACAAAAGTTCTACAGAATTTTTAAAAGATCAAAATACGTCCCAGATGATTTTGAAGAAGATCTTACCAGTTTAATAGATAAATACAAAGAAAATGGTTTTAGAGATGCAAGAATAATTTCTGATACAATATTAAATAATAATAATAAACATATTGATGTATCCATCTCATTAGTTGAAGGATCTAGGTACACTTTTGGCAAAATAGAATATTTAGGAAATAGTGTTTATACAGATCAACAACTTAACCAGATTTTAAAAATTCAGCAAGGAGACACATATAATGGTATAGAATTAGAAAAAAGAATCGCCGACAGATCTGATCCTGACGCTGACGATTTAAGTAATCTTTATCAAAATAATGGATATCTATTTTCATCTATTACTCCAGTTGAAGTAAATGCTGATGGAAATATAATTGACTTGGAAATAAGAATTAATGAAGGCAAGCCTGCATATTTCAATAAAATTTCTGTTGTTGGAAACAATAAAACTAATGATCACGTCATTTACAGGGAAATAAGGACAAGACCTGGTCAACTTTACAGTAAAGCAAATGTATTTAGGTCTTTAAGAGAACTTGGTCAATTGGGTTTTTTTGATCCTCAATTAATTTCACCTGATTTCAAAAATATCAACCCTAATGACGGTACAGTTGATCTCGAGTATACACTTGTGGAAACTGGGTCTAGCCAAATTGAGCTACAAGGAGGATACGGTGGCGGTGGATTTATCGGAACTATTGGTTTGTCATTTAATAATTTTTCTATTAAAGATGTTTTCAAAAAAGAAGCATATACTCCTATTCCAATGGGTGATGGCCAAAGATTAGCTTTAAGATTACAAGCAAGCAGATTTTACACTGTAAATAGTTTTAATTTTACGGAACCCTGGCTAGGTGGTAAAAAACCAGTTCAGTTTTCTGTACAGCTCTCACAAACTAAACAGTTCATGTTTAATCCTTACAACTACACTGCTGATAAATCTAGATACTTTAATATTTCAGGTGTCTCAGTTGGATTAGCCAAAAGACTTACTGTCCCAGATGACTATTTTACCCTCTCTCAATTTATTGGATATCAATTTTATGACTTAAATGAATATAATACGGGTCTATTTACCTTTGGTAATGGATCTTCAAATAATTTATCATATACTATTGCATTAAGCAGAAATAACACATACACTGATCCAATCTACCCTACGGGTGGCTCAAATTTCTCCTTATCTGCTAAATTAACATTCCCTTATTCTGCATTTAATGATGTTGATTATAGAGCCCTGAAGGTTGAAAGAGATGAATTAGTTGATCAATTAGCAGTTGATCCAGCCAATACTTCAGCTGGGGATAGAGTCGCAGAAATAGATCAAGAAAGGTATAAATGGTTAGAGTTTTATAAAATTAAATTTAAGGGTGAATGGTTTACAGCTTTAACCAAGAAATTAGTTTTAAGACCATCTTTTGAGTTTGGTTTTTTAGGTGCATATAATAATGACAGAGGTGTTATCCCTTTTGAGCGCTTTTTCCTTGGTGGAGACGGTATGGGGATGTATAATTTAGATGGAAGAGAAAATATCCCCTTAAGAGGTTATCCTAATCAGTCTTTATCAGCTCAGGATGGTGGATCAATTTATAATAAATATTCTTTAGAACTAAGATACCCTATTAGTCTTGGGGAACAAGCTAAAATATTTGCATTGACTTTTATTGAAGGTGGTGCATCTTACAATAGTTTCAGAGATTTTGACCCATTCCTTCTAAAAAGGTCTGCCGGAGTTGGTGTCAGATTATTTATGCCTCAATTTGGTCTTTTAGGCATAGACTTTGGTCATGGTTTTGATCCTGTTCCTGGTCAGTCATCCAAGCATGGATGGGAAACTCATTTTATATTTGGACAAAACTTTTAATGAAATATTTGAACTATATTAACGTTTTTTAATATCATGAATAGGATTTATTTTATCATCATACTAATTTTAACCACTTCAACTCTAAGCGCCCAAAGAGGTGTTAAAATAGGATATATAGATACAGAATATATATTAGAAAATTTACCAGAATATAACCAGGTATTAGAAAAATTGGAGGAAAAAGCCGCAGAATGGAAAAAAGAGGTTGATACTAAATCAAGAGAAATCAAGAAAAAAAAAGCATCCTTAGATTCTGAAAGAATTTTATTGACAAATGAAATGATTAAGGAAATTGAAGAGGAGATAACGATTGATGAAGAAGAATTAAGCGAGTATCAACAAAAAAGGTTTGGCCCAAGAGGCGATCTGATAATTCAGAGACAACAGCTAATTCAACCAGTTCAGGACCAAATATTTAATGCAATAAAAGAAATTGCAAAATCAAGAAACTATGATTTTATATTTGATAAATCTGCTGATATTGTGATGCTATATTCAGATAAAAGATATGATATCAGTGATCAAATCTTGAGAACTATTTCAAGAGCTAATAACAGACGAAAACTTGATTCCAGTAGGGATAAAAGAGAAGTAGAAAAAGAAAATCTTATTGATGACTCAATTGAAGTTGCTGAAGTGACTAGTGACGAAAAAAAGGATATCTCCGATAATTCAGAAGAAACGGAAACTACAAAACCAAGTAAAAAGCTTACTGTCAAAGAATTACTTGAACTAAGAAAACAAAAAAATAGTAATAAAAGAAAAGTAAAAGATTAGTACCTTTACATACATTTAAAAATAAAAAATAAAAAATATTGATTATGAAAAAGATTAAAATATCATTAGTAATATTGCTTTTAGCCATTAGTTTTTCAACTATTGCTCAATCAACTATTGCACATATTAATACAACCGAACTAGTTGCTGCAATGCCGGAGATGAATGATGCAAAAGCAGAACTTGAAAAACTAGCAAAAACTTATGAAACTGATATTCAAACAATGGCTGCTGAATTACAAAGTAAAGTAAAACAATACGACTCCGAAGCTGCCGCTCAGACAGATGAAGAAAATGCAAAAAGATTACAAGAAGTTCAAGGAATGGAGCAAAGTATTAGACAATATCAGGCACAAGCTCAGCAAGAATTACAAAAAAAGGAATTCGATTTATTAAAACCAATTACTGAAAAAGCACAGACTGCAATTAATAAAGTAGCTGAAGCACTTGGATTTAATTATGTTTTAGATTCTACCCAAGGTCAAGGAGTAATTGTTGCCAATGGTAAAGATTTAATGGAAGATGTTAAAAAAGAACTTGGGTTCTAAATAACGTTTGTCAAAAATTTTGAAAGCTGTCTAATTGGACAGCTTTTTTTTTATAAAAACTATGGATAATCCAATTGGAATATTTGACTCTGGTATTGGTGGCTTATCAATTCTAGAAAAATTGAAAGAATTATTACCTAATGAAAACATGGTATATCTAGCAGATAATCTAAATTGCCCATATGGGAGTAAATCTAAAAATGAAATATTATCATTAAGCATTAAGAACTGTAAAAAATTATCTGAATTTAATTGTAAGGTTATAATTGTTGCTTGCAACACTGCTACCACCAACTCAATTAAAAGATTGAGAGAAACAATCCAAGTGCCAATTATTGGAGTAGAGCCAGGTTTAAAGCCAGCCATAATGCAAACAGAAACAAAGAATATTGGTGTATTAGCTACCGAAAAAACACTAGAGAGTAAACTTTTTAATAATACGCTTAATGAAAATACACTTAATAATGTGAAAATTCATGAACAAATTGGGTTTAAATTGGTAAAAATGCTTGAAGGTGGTAATAACTCAAAAAAAGATTTCAATAAAATTTTAAAACTTTATTTAATTCCAATGATAAATAAAAACATTGATTATTTAGTTTTAGGATGTACACATTATCATTATTTAATAGATGTTATTAAAAATATAATACCTGAAAATATCAGAATAGTAGATACAATTAGCCCAATTAACCAACATATTTACAATACACTAAAATCAAAAAATATTCTAAATAAAGGCGGTAAGAAAAGAAATATTGAGATATTTTTTAACGGTAAGAGATTAGCAAATAAGTATCTTGATAAAGAATATAATCTAAATTATTTAAACTTTTAAATTACTTAATCCATGGGCAATTGCAATCGTATCTCTGCTTTTTACAACCAAAATTAAACCCTAAAGTAAATTGATGATACCCTCCGTTATCAAATACAACAGAATTTGACTGGTATGAGTATGTATAGGCAAAAACAAAACTATTGAATTCAAGACCTACAAATGGGGTGATATACTGAAGTTTTTGTGTTTTAACCTCATCCTGAAGATTTAGGTATTCCGCTCCATCAAAACTATTTCTGTATGATAATCCTCCCCATATTCTTCCAAAGTCTGTATCATAATAAGTTTTGAAATTGATATCAACAAATGTTTCTTTTGTTGCATCTTTATGAGCAAACATCATTGAAGGTTCAAAATTCCAATCATTTGAAGAGTCAGAAAATAAATATCCAGTTGAAAAAAGATAGGTCCTCAAATTATTATAGCTTAAACCCTGCTCATTAAAATTGATACCGTCATTATTCAATAAATTTTTTATGGATGCATGAGCATAGAAATCAAGGTATTGGTATGAAAACCCAAAGTCAATATTAAAATCTGTTGCGCTTTGTTCGAAACCAGAAATTAATGGATCAAATCCTTCATAATAAAAGGCAGATTCATCAAGTTTATACTGAATCATTCCAGCACTCAATCCAAAAGATAACATATCCAAATCAAGCTCACTCCTAGAAAACATAATGTGGTGAGCATAGGTTATGTAAGCTCCAGACTGTGAATGATATCCATTTTGATCCTTAAAAGCAATTGTACCCAATGCAGATCTAGAGTCTCCAATTCTGCCGTTAATGCTCAAGGTTTGTAAATTTGGTGCTTCATCTTGATCCACCCATTGCTCTCTTGCTGTAAATCTTACTTTTGTACAATTTGATGCGCCAGCCATTGAAGGATATAGCAAATAAAAGTTATCAGTTAAATAGTCTGAGTAAATCGGGAGTCCCTCTTGGGAAAAAGATTTTGTATTAAAGATTAGAAATACAAAGAATGATAAAATTAAAAAATTAGGCCTCATTTGTTTCATTGTAAATCATCAATTACTATAACCTAAAGATATAGGTCGATCAAATATATAAATTTTAATAGACATATCTTGTCAATTATTTTAGTAAAGCTTCTTATTTATTATTTTTGCTAAAATATTTAATGTGTATGAAATACGTTGTTAAAATTGAAAGAACCAAAAATAAATTCATATCTAAATTTGAAGTTAATGAGTTTATAACAAACCATTTAAGTTTTGAATACAATAATATTGATGAAGCAAAAAATTCTAAACTTGCTCAAGAATTGTTTTATCTGCCATTTGTAAAAAAGGTTTATATAACAGCTTCCTTTATCTCTATCGAAAGATTTAACATAGTTGAATGGGGTGACGTCGAAGAAGAAGTAAAAAAAGTAATAGAAAATTACCTAAACAGCGGTAGGAACGTTATTAATGAGGCTGAAAAAAATAAAAGTAACCCAATTTCAATTTATACCGAAAGTACTCCAAATCCTGCAGTGTTAAAATTTGTTTCAAATAAATTGATTGTAGAAGATAGTTTT
>CABYEA010000009.1 GCA_902517895.1 uncultured Bacteroidota bacterium | reverse complement strand
TAACAGGAATGTTAGACGCTCAAACTTGGGGTGCTATTTCAGGTCTTGCTTACTTCTGGATGGCTTATGAAGTTGGATGTTTATCTATCTTTGGAGGTCCTTCAGGTGCTGTAGGTAACGCCCTAGCTAGCGGATCTGGAAAAATTCCAGAAGCTGGTAGAATGTTACAGTGGTTTGTACTAGTTGGTTGGGCTATTTATCCACTTGGATACATGGCAGGTACTGACGGATGGTACTCTTTTGTAGCTATTGACGAAGGAGCTATGAATATCATTTACAACGTAGGTGATGCTATTAATAAAATTGGTTTTGGTATGGCCGTATGGTATGCTGCTAAAAGCTAATTTTGCTTAATATTAACTTATAAAAAAAAGGTGAGGTTTAACCCTCACCTTTTTTTTTTATATTTATTTAAATAAACTAACCAATGAATGTAGTAGTTAAATCAAAACTTGCAGGATTAATTCTTGCATTTTCAATAATATTTTTTGGATTAGAGAGTTCATATTCGATTTTATTATTTCTTATTGTTATGCTCTCTATTGGTATTCCTCATGGCTCTGTAGATCATATTATTGCATTTATTAACCCCAAGGCCAGAAAGTTTGATAGTAAACTGATATTTTATTTAGTATACCTGTCCCTAATTGTTTTTAATATTATACTTTGGGTTATATCTCCTTTTTTAGGTCTTTTAGTTTTTTTAATTGTCTCATGTTATCATTTTGGTGAAACTCAAGTTATAGGCTACAATCCAACAGACAATAAACTCTTAAATTTTGTTGTCGGTGCAAATATTTTGTTATCCCTGTTCTTAAATAATATTGTAGAATTACAAGAGATATTATATATTCTGCCCCAATTTTCAAACTTAGACTTATCAGCTTTTGATAGTGTTTTCTTCCTGTTAATATCTGTTGCTATTTTAATGTTATCAATTGTAAATTTTGATATAAAAAGAAAAGTTCCTTTATATGCTGAAATCACAATTCTTTATATGGTATTTTTTCACACAGACTTATTAACTTCTTTTGCGTTATATTTTGGTTTTTGTCATTCATTGCCAATGTTAATGTTGGAATTCAAGGAACTTAAAACGGATAGTTTTATAAAATTTTATATAAAAACTTTACCATTCACAATACTTTCCATAATTTTTGGTTTCCTGTTATATCAATTTAATAATGACTTACTTACTAGTGATAATTTAATATTATTTGTTTTTATCATCATTTCAAGCTTAACTCTTCCACATGTATTTATTATGAAGGATTTTGTTAAGGATAAATAAAATTATAATCGATGTTTTCCATAAAAACTTACAACGATAGCTATAAAGTTGACTGGAATAATTTTGTAGAGATTTCTAAAAACTCAACTTTTTTATTTAAAAGAGAATTTATGGATTACCATGCAGAAAAATTTGACGATTTTTCATTGTTAATATTTTATAATTCTGAGCTTATTGCATTATTCCCTTGTAATTTTCGAGATGGTGAGGCTTATTCTCATGAGGGTCTTAGCTATGGAGGAGTTCTAGTTAAGGGGGATATTAAATTTTTGAAGTACATTGAATTATTTACCCACTTGCTAAAGTATTTTGACAAAAATTCGATAAAGAAGCTATATATTAAACAAATCCCTTCAATTTACAATTCTTATTTTAACGGAGAACTTGATTATTTGTCATATGTTGCTGGAGCAAAAATATATAGGAGAGATATTATTTCTGTTATTGATATGAAAAGTAAAAATAAAATTTCAAAAGACAGAATCCAAGGATATAAAAGGGGTAAAAAGAATAAATTAGAAATAAAAGAAACCAATGATTTAGACGATTTTTGGAATTCTATATTAATACCAACACTATCGAACAGACATGACGTAAATCCAGTTCATAGTTTGGAGGATATAAAAAATCTTAAAAGGAATTTTAAAAATAATATTAAACAATTCAATATTTATCATGAGGGTCAGATAGTTGCAGGAACTACAATTTTTCTAACAAAAAATGTCGCTCATGTACAGTACATTGGATCAAACTCAGAGAAAAATTCTCTTGGCTCGCTTGATTTTCTATTTTATAACTTAATAACTGATCATCTATCTAATTATAAGTACTTTGATTTTGGTAATTCTCATGAACAGAATGGAATGAAGATAAATAATGGATTAAATTATTGGAAAGAAGGATATGGTGCTAGGTCACTAACACATGATTTTTATGAAATTACCACATCAAATTTTTATAAATTAAATAATCTGATCATATAGAAAAAAATTGTTGAGGGCTAAGAATTTTAACCTTTATTAATCCATAGAAGCTTTCTAAAGTATAGATTTAATAAACTAAAATGGATTATGTACGTTATAAAATAGGAAATTGAAACGCCTACAAATCCATATTTATCAATAAATAAATATGTTAATAATACAAATACAACTGACCACTCAATTTGAAAAAATATAAAACTTTTAGTGTCTGCTTTAGAGATCATTATATTTCCTAAAACCCAACAATTTATTTTAATTATGTCTCCCATTAGGTGAAAGAAAATTATGGTGTTGATTAACATAAATTCTTCTGATAATAAAATGTTTATGATCAGGTCTTTTGTAATGTAAACACCGACAGTAATTATTATAATAATTGGGATAACTATTTTCCAAATTTTAAAAACCTCTTTTTTCAATTCATTATTATTAAGTTTAGAAAAAGTAGGTATTAAATAAAATTTAAAAGTTGTAATTAAAAATAAAAGATATATTGCTGAGATTCTCCACATCGCTTCCCAAGAACCTGCATGATCAGATCCAAATTCAGCAAATATAAAATCTCTAACTATAAATGTCGAAATTATTAAGCATGTAGGTCCAACTACAGCCATAACAGAAAAACTCGATAATTTCTTCAAATTATCATAAACAAATTGTTTAAAAATCCATTCTATTTCAAATGGTTTGTAAATGAAAAAGAATATAACATTTATAAAAAGTGAAAATATTTGATTAATTGCAAGTGCATAAAATGCGCCAATTATTTCCATTTCTAAAACCAGAATTACAAGAATTATTGCAGATACTATATTTGAAAAAATATTAACTAATACATAGAGTTTAATTTTGTTAAGACCATTATAAATTGATAAAAAACAAGTGTGTATCGAAGCTGATATTATCGAAAAAATCAAAATTAAAAAGTAAAAATTTTCACTAAAATTAATCTGAAGAAAATCTGCAATTTGATTTTTGAATGCTATAATTAAACCTGAAAAAATTAACGCACTTATGAAGTTAATTTTAAAACTTGTTCCAATAATATTACTAAGTTTAGTTTTTTCATTTTCATATTCAGATACATATTTGACAATTCCATTTTCAATTCCAAATGAACCAATTGTATTTCCTAATCTTAGAAAATCTTTAATTTGTCCCATCAAAAACATACCATTCGTACCTAAGTAAACAGCAACAATCTTTGTAGATATTAGTCTTGCTAATAAGCTAATTACTGTACTTAAACCTGATAAAAATGAAGTTTTTATAAAATTCATTGATTTATTTTAAAATCTTCCCATTCCGGAAAATCATAATTTAATTCTTTTTTTAAAGCCTTTACATCTTCATAATATTTCTCCCTCAATATTTTTCTGTGTTTATTTGAAACTTTTTGTTTTTTTGATTCAATACTAATCCAATTTTTAATTGCAAATTTTATTAGACCTTTGATTATTGTTCTAATTTTTTTTGGTAGAAAATACTTACCGACCTTTGTGTATTTCATTTTACCAGAAAAAGATTTTCTAATAAAATGATATGCACTTGGAAAAACTATTTCTCTTGTTTTATTAGAATTAATTTCTTTGATTTTATTTAGCGGTCTAACTCCGATAAAATCAAAACATTCATTAATGGTTGATAGTTTGTTTTTTAATAACTTCTCAAACGTTATTATTTTAATATTATCATTACCAAAATCATTTAAAAATCTTTTTATCCATCTATAATATAAACCAAACTCATAATAATATTTTGGATAATCATTATATTCTTTAAAATTAAACTCTGCTGATATATTAATTATTTCCCCAAGTTTATTTTTTTCTAATCCCAGACCCTTCATCCAATTTACATGAGAAATATATCTGTCAATAGGATTCCTTAAAATAAATATAAACTTTGGAGGTTCCTCGTAATTATTCTTTATATTATTTATAAACCTATCATAGTACATATATGCCGTACTAGATTCACCTTTAATCTTTCTTGTTTTTACAAATAAATTTTGATAATTAATTATTTCAGTGCTTCCAAATTCGTTAAAATTTTTATTTTTCCAATATCCTGGTTCTTTGATCGATGACATTGATATTTCAGGATGTGTATTCAGTATGTCATGCAAAGTAGTTGTTCCTGATTTTGCTGCACCAGGAATAAAAAAATTTGGCTTTAAATGTTCAATTAATTCTCCCAAGCCTCCAAATATTTTTTTGTGATAGTTTTATAATCGTGATATTTTAAAATAAATTCTCTAGCGTTTTTTGAGATGATTTTTATTTTTCCTGGGTTTTCAATTAACAGTGATAATTTTTCAACCAAATATGAAATATCTGGCATTGCATTAATAACGACATGATCTTCAACAATATTATAATGCTCTCTCCATTCTTTTTCAGCACCTGTCAATACTACTTTACCCAGTGCCATTGCTTCCAGTGCATTATAACCTTGATCATATGCATAAACTTGATCCAAAAGTATATTACAATTTTTTACATTTTTTATATGATCTGAATAGGACTTATCAATTGTTCTTACAACCTTTATTTTATTTGAATACTTAGCTTCAATTATTGATAATGACTTTTCAAAAAATTTATTTCCTTTTTTTAGTTTATTTTTTGAGTTAATTGCATGTAGTATCACAATTTTTTTGCTGAGAGGGTTAGCATAATCATTTAAGTTATCAATATCAATAGGATTAGGTATCATTCCAAGATATTTTTTGGAATTGAAGTATGGAATATGATAGTCTAAGTCTGAAGAAATTATTCCTTGAATATTTTTTTCGATATAATTACTTAGTTTATTGTAATCTGAATTAAGGTACTTCAATATGTGTCGGTATTCTTTTTTTAAAGAATTATTTTCGAAATAGGGTGTTAGTATGGAGTATCTAAATTTTTTATCAATTGCATATTTTAAACTTTTATTATCTACACCACAAGCTAATAAGAAAACCTTCTTATTATTTTTAAAAATATACTTAAGGAGGCTAATTTCTAAATTTGCTGATGTATTAAATGGACTTTCGTTAATGAGTTGAACAATATCAAAGTTTGAAAATTTTTTTATTATTTTTTTAGATTTAAAATAAATCTCTAATTCGTTTAAACTAAACTTAAAGATCTTATCTATTATTTTAGCAATAATTTTTAAAAACTTGTTTTCAAAAATCGTTGACTTTATTAAAATATCTACATCATATTTTTTAAAACCATCTCCACTTCCTAGCAGAATAACTTCATGCCCAAGACTTAACAATCCTTTTTTTAAAGAATTATGAAGATTACTATATTCTCCGATAAGTAAGATTTTCATTATATTGTTCTCAGTACTTTCAAATATAATTTTTTAATGACACAAGTATTAAAAAAATCAAATAATTTACAAATCTTAATCTCTACCAAAGGGAGAAATAACTTGTCATTTTTAGATAATATGTTCAAAAACTGCAACACAACAGATTATTCCATTATAGTTGTTGATCAATCTGAATCGGAAAAAGATTTGAATACAATTTCTGAGAAATTTAATGTAAAGTATTATAGAATTCAGGCAAATGGCTTATCAAATAGTCGAAATTTTGCAATTTCAAAATCAAGCGCCGATATATGTTTATTATGTGATGACGATGTTATTTATGAAAAAAATTTTTCTGAAATTGTTATGAATTCATTTAATCAAAATGAATCTGATGTGATCACTTATTATGCAAAAAATGATAACGGCTCTCTTTTTAAAAATTACCCCTCAATTACCAATCACAATTATAAATCTATTTCATATATAAATTCGTTTTTAATTGCATTCAAAAGGGAAAAGATTGTTGCTAATAATATTAAATTTGACCCTTTATTTGGACTAGGTGCTGTGTTTGAAACAGGTGATGAATACATTTTTTTAAGAAATATTCTTAATAAGAAGTTAGGATTAATATCTTGTTCTAAAATTATTTTAACCCATCCCTCAGAAAGCTCAGGTCAAGTTGCTGGTATTGATAAAAATATTTTTGCGAGAGCAGCAATTTTTTACAAGTTTTACGGTTATTTATCATACCTTAAGCTGGTGCATCATATTTATTTATTAAAGAAAAAAAATATGATTAGCAGGGAACAAGTTTATAGAAAATTCTTAGTAGGATTAAACGGAATTAAAAAATTTAAATCACTATGAATACTAAAATTGACGATGTAGTCTTAATCGATATTCCCAAAATAGTAGACCCAAAGGGAAGAGGTAAACTGTCAGTTATCGAAAAAGATGTAATCCCATTTTCGATTAAAAGAGTTTACTATTTATATGATGTTCCAAGTGATTCGTATAGAGGAGGTCATGCCCATAAAAAATTAGTACAATTAATGATCCCCCTCAGTGGAAGTTTTGAAGTTTTACTAGATGATGGAAAAAAAAGAAAAAAGGTTATGTTAAATAAACCTGATAAAGGCTTATTAATTCCTCAAGGAATTTGGAGGGAAATGGAAAACTTTTCGTCAGCTGCAATTTGCATGGTTTTGGCTTCTGATAATTTTGATGAGTCTGATTATTTTCGTGATTATGATCAATTTAAGCAATTTAAGCTTATTTGATTTTACACAAATAATTTAACCTGTAAACATCAAACAAAAACAAATTAGGATTTTTTTTGTATAAATTTCTTTTAAGTAAATTCTTAAATATATCAGTAAGTTTAACAAAGATCTTCTTCATCAGAAGAATATCCAAAATTATATATGCCCTTAGTATAGAAATGCTGTGTTTTTTAATAATTTTATTATTGTAGGAGCTAATTAGATTATCCAGTGCATGATGTGTTTTTTTTACAAAAATTTGATTTTCATCAATATTATTTATTAAAACTGGGTTATCAATATGGATTATGTCAACCCCCATATTTTTGAGAATAGATCCAAATATGTAATCATTTCCATATGATATAGTTTTAATTGATGACAGGGCACTTATTAGAATATTTCTTTTACACAAAAAATTACGTGACAAAACATACTTATAGGGTTTTTTATTTCTAATATTACTAATGATTTCTTCTCTTTGCACGCCAAACACATATCTTAAATTATGATTTTCATTCATAGGTTTTTTATACTTGCAGCCTCCGAAGATGACCGTTCCTTTATTTAATTGATCGACATAATTTTTTAGAAAATTTTCTTCAATTGGTAAAGAGTCCACATCTAAAAATATTAACCATTCATATTGAGATTTTTCAGCAAGTAATAGTCTATTTTTTATTCTCCCCCGATTTTTTCTAGATTCAATGAATTTAGAATTGGTTAACAGATTAATCTTTTGATTAATTTCGTTTTTAGATGAAAAAGACCCATCATCAATACATATGATTTCAAATTTTATTTTTAGCATTAAAGCTTGTTTCTCTAAAATACTAATAAGCGGATATGCGTTATAATCAAAACATGGGACTAAAATTGATATCATTCGTAGACGGTTTCAATATTTAAATCTTTTTGAAAGATTTCATCAATTTTTCCGTTCCTACACCTCAGAATTCTTCCTTTGAATTTATGTAAAAGACTGAAATCATGTGTGGCCATAACTATGGTATTACCATTTTGATTAATCTCTTCTAATACATTCATTATTTCAATACTACTTTTAGGGTCTAAGTTACCCGTAGGCTCATCAGCGATAATTATCTCAGGTTCGTTTAGTAAAGATCTTGCAATTGCAACCTTTTGTTTTTGACCTCCAGAAAGTTGACTTGGATACTTATTTGATATTTCTGAAATGTGGACCTTTTGTAAACAAGATACAATCCTATCTTTTTTCTCATTATGTTTACTCCATCCGGTTGCATTTAAAACAAATTCTAAATTTTTATAAACAGTTCGATCTTTCAAAAGCTGAAAATCTTGAAATATAATTCCAATTTTTCTTCTAAGAAAAGGAATATTCTTTTCACTAATGGTTTTAAGATTTGTATTTGAAATTTTAGCTTCACCATCTAAAATTTTATTTTCTGAGTACATTGATTTCAAAATGCTTGATTTTCCTGAACCAGTCTTTCCTACTAAAAAAACAAATTCCCCCTCATTTATAATTAATGTCAACCCCAATATTTTTAAATCAGAGTCCAATTTAATTTCTACATTTTTATATTCTAAAACTTTTTTCTTCATTAAAATTTTAATTATAAATTAAGTATTTCGTTCTTATTCTTTTGTAAATATTCAATTTTTCTTGCCATGATTTGACAATCTCATCCTCGTTCTCATCTCTAACAATTTGATTTTGTAAATTTTCGGTTCCAGCTAGCTTAATAAAATAATTATTAAAAAAATCTTCTTTATTAGATGTGTCAGCGTATGCTTCTAAAATATAAGATAAATTAAATTTATATAGTCTTTTAGTATTTGTTAAAATCTTTCCAAAGCATAAGGTTTTTTCGTGTTTTGGGTATTTTGACCCATTGTTTTTTACAGGAGTGAATTTATATTCATTTTTCTTCTTATCTAAGAATGGGCTTCCATAAATTTGAAATTGTAAGTCAGTCCCTCTTCCTACACTTACATTTGTTCCTTCAAATAAACAAAGTGAAGGATATAAATTTATAGATTTTTGGTTTGGTAAATTTGGAGAAGGGATAATGGGTAAATCATATTCTTTATTTCTCTCATAATTTTCGAGTTTAATTAGTATTAAATCTGATTTTATTTTATTCTTTAGCCACCCTTCATTATTTATCATTTTTGCATATTCTCCGATTGTTAACCCGTATACAATGGGAACTTCATGCATACCTATAAAACTTTTATTTTCCAATTCTAAAACTGGACCATCTACATAATGAGCATTTGGATTTGGCCTATCAAGAACAATTAGTGGAATGCTATTTCTTGCTGAAGCCTCCATTACATAGTGTAATGTAGATATGTGAGTGTAGAATCTAACACCTACATCCTGAATGTCAAAAATTAAAATATCTATGTCATTTAGATCCTCATCATTAATTTCCCCATATTTTCTATTTTTTCCGTGTAATGAAATTATTTTTAGACCAGTTTTAATGTCAATTTCATCATCAATATTAGCACCGTTTGGCTCTGTTCCTCTAAAACCGTGTTCAGGAGCAAAAATTTTTCTTACATCAAAATCTAATTTAATCAAAGAGTCAACAAGGTGGGTATAACTTAAATTTTTTTTAAAAATAACCGAAGTGTGGTTGGCAACAATACCGATTCTCTTGTTTTTCAGCAGATTTTCATATTTTGATATTTGGTTTGCTCCGACAATAACATTAGATTTAATATCAATAGTTTTATTATTAGGGTAAACTAAAAAACTAAAAGTAAGAACTAAAATTATAAACAGAGCAGAATTTTGAATTTTGAACATTTTCTATCGAAAAGAATTTTAAGTACTAAAGCACATAAAAATAGTGTATCGGCTCCAATAATAAAAATCGGAGTTATTGCAATCGCCCTTGGGATTATTGTAATGATAATTTCTATTGGAGTTGGTTTTGGTATGCAAAGAGAGATTAAGGAAAAAATTTCATCTTTTGAAAGTCATATAATAATACAAAGCTTTAATAATACAATTAATGAAAATTCTGTTAACCCTATTTCACCAAATCTAAAATTTATAGATTATTTAAATTCTATTCCAGAAGTAAAAAATATTGAAAGAACTATTTCAAAATTTGGAATTGTTAGAACAACCCAAGATTTTGATGGATTATATTTTAAGGGGCTAGAAAAAAATTATGATTTTAGTAGAATCAAAAAATATATTGTTGAAGGAAAAATCCCCCTATTTTCAGATGATTTTTCTAATGATGTTCTAATTTCAAAAACACTAGCGGACAAGCTCAATTTAAAAGTAGATGGAAGCTTCCAAATGTTATTTTCAAACTATGACAATCCAAATCCATATGTTATAAAATTAATTGTTGTTGGTATTTATGATTCAGGTTTTGAGGAGCTAGATTCAAAATTTATTTTTGGCGATATTAAACAGATTAGAAGAATTTCAAAATGGGATGATGATGAAATTAGTTCCTTGGAAATTTTTATTCATGACATGAAATATTTACAGTCGACTAGTGAAAACATATATTTAAATTCACCACCTGATTATGATGTTATAACGATCAAGCAAAAATATTTTTCTGTTTATGAATGGATTGGGCTTTTCGATAAAAATATTTATGCAATTATATTTATTATGATTTTAGTAGCCTCTGTAAATATAATTTCAGTTTTACTGGTTCTAATTCTTGAAAGAACAAATATGATTGGAATATTGAAAGCGTTTGGTTTATCAAATAAATCTCTTCAGAAGTTTTTCATATATACTGCGTCTTACTTAATTCTAATTGGTATTTTAATAGGAAATGTAATTGGATTATTAATTCTTACAATTCAGAATAAGTATAAAATAATCACACTAGATCCGAAAATTTACTATGTTGATAGTGTTCCTGTTTTTATCGAATTTTCCCATATATTTATTCTAAATATAATTGTTTTTATGTTGTGTGTTATTTCAATTTTTTTTCCAAGCCTTTTGGTTTCAAAGGTCTCCCCAAAAGATTCAATTAAATTTAATTAAATAGCTGTGTAATAGGCACATTAAATTATATTTGTAATTCATAATGGATTATTATAATAATTTAACCGAATCTATAGGAAATACTCCGATGGTAATGTTGAATAACATTACAAAGGATCTACCCTGTAAAGTTTGGGCTAAATATGAAACCTTTAATCCTGGTAACTCAGTCAAGGACAGGATTGGATTAAATATGGTTTTGGATGCTGAAAAAAAAGGATATTTAAAACCGGGTGGTACAATCATTGAAGGTACTTCAGGTAATACTGGGATAGGTTTGGCTATTGCAGCAACTGTTAGAGGGTACAAATGTATTTTTGTAACCAGTGATAAGCAGTCAAAAGAAAAAATAGATATTCTTAAAGCGTTTGGGGCTGAAGTTGTTGTTTGCCCCACAAATGTTGACCCTGATGATCCCAGGTCATATTACTCAGTTTCAAAAAGTTTATCTGTAAAAACCAAAAATTCTTGGTATGTTAATCAATATGATAATCCTAGTAACACAATGACCCATTACAACTCTACTGGACCTGAAATATGGGATCAAACAGATGGAAGGGTTACCCATTTTGTAGTTGGTGTTGGAACTGGTGGAACTATTTCAGGAGTTGGTAAATTTTTGAAAGAAAAAAAACCAAATATTAAGGTTTGGGGGGTTGATGCATACGGTTCGGTTTTAAAAAAATTTCACGAAACCGGTAATTTTGATAAGAATGAAATATACCCCTACGTGACAGAAGGTATTGGTGAAGACATGATACCTAAGAATATTAATTTTGATATAATTGATGGCTTCACAAAAGTGACAGACAAAGATGCAGCAATTTTTTGCAGAGAATTATTAAAGCAGGAAGGGATGTTTCTAGGAAATTCAGCCGGAGCCGCAATCAAGGGTGTTTTACAACTGAAAGAAAAATTTAATCCACAAGATCTTGTAGTGGTTCTATTTCATGATCATGGAAGTAGATATCTCAAAAAGATATATAGTGACGAGTGGATGAGCAAAATGGGTTACATTTAAATTAATTTTTAAAAATCTAAATTTTTTCTCATATTGTGATCTTCATTCAAAAACGCTATATGAAAAAAAATACCATTACATTTTTATCAATGCTGATTTCATTAAATATTAATGCCCAAGAAAAAGGTTTGGATCAGAAAATTGATGAAGCTTTTCAGCCTATTTCAGATTTTTTTAGCAAATATGTTTTTTACCCAATAGGGGACTATCCTTTTGTAATATATTTGCTGGTCGGTAGTGCATTATTTTTTACTTTATATTTTTGGTTTCCAAACATAAAGTATTTCTGGACTGCTATTAATGTTGTGAGAGGCAAGTACGATAGTCTTGAGAAAAGTGATTCTGAATCAAAAGACGGAGAAGTATCACACTTTCAGGCACTTGCGACTGCTGTTTCTGGTACTGTTGGAAACGGAAATATTGCCGGCGTTGCGTTAGCAATTGCTTTAGGAGGACCTGGCGCAACTTTTTGGATGATTGTTTGTGGATTATTAGGTATGTCTACAAAATTTGTAGAATGTACTCTTGGTGTTTACTTTAGGGACGTTGATAAAGATGGGGTAGTTTATGGTGGACCCATGTATTATATAAGTAGAGGACTTGAATCAAAAGGCTTTAAAACCCTGGGTACAATTGCAGCATCCCTATTTGCAATTTTTTGTATCGGGGGCTCCTTCGGAGGAGGTAATGCAGCACAATCAAATCAAGCCACAATTGTCATAAAAAATCTATTTGGCTATGAATCTACATTTGCAGGCGCTATGATAGGTCTTATTCTTGCTGCTCTGGTGGGAGTAATTATTATTGGTGGTATAAAGAGGATTGCATCTGTTACTGAAAAAGTTGTTCCCTTTATGGCTTTACTATATATACTAGCTTGTATATATATATTAGCGATAAACTTTTCATTTATCGATGATGCTATAGAACTTGTTTTTAGAGAAGCTTTTAATCCAACTGCTGTTGGAGTTGGAGGAATTATTGGGGTTTTGATGGTTGGTTTTCAAAGAGCAGCATTTTCAAATGAGGCTGGAGCTGGTTCTGCTTCAATAGCCCACTCTGCAGTGAAAACAAAGTATGCAGCGTCTGAAGGACTAGTAGCTTTACTTGAACCTTTCATTGATACTGTTGTTATTTGTTCTATGACAGCGCTTGTTATTATTACATTTAACTCAACTGGAGCATTTGTTTATGGAGGTGACGGAATGGGAGGAGTTTTAATTGACGGAGTTGTGTATGAGGGTGCAGGAATTACTCAAATGGCATTTGCTCAGTATATTCCTGGATCTGATATATTTCTAACTATAGCTGTTGTATTATTTGCAGTTTCTACAATGATATCTTGGTCATATTATGGATTACAATCGTGGAAGTTTCTATTTGGAAGAGGTTACATTGCGGATTTAACTTACAAGGTTCTATTTTTGATATTTGTTGTAATTGGTGCTGCTGCTAGTATGAATTCAATATGGGCATTTTCGGATGCAATGATTTTTGCCATGGTATTTCCAAATATGGTTGGGTTATACTTTTTGTTTCCAATAGTTAAAGAGCAACTAAAAAAATATTTAGAGGCGATAAAAAAATAATTTTTTCTCCTTAAAATCTTTTGTTAGATTATTTTTAGTTTATATTTGCATCAAATTTTAAAGAAGGGAGGTTTGTAATATGCTAATAATACCAATTAAAGACGGAGAAAATATCGATAGAGCATTGAAGCGTTTCAAAAGAAAGTTTGATAAAACTGGAACGAAGAGGTCATTACAAACCAGAAAAGAATTTGTAAAACCTTCTATTAAAAGGAGAGCTGAGATTCAAAAAGCTCAGCACGTACAAAGACTCAGAAACCAAGAAGATATTTAACCTATATTTCCAAAATTTCAAACATACTTACTAATAATTATTAAATTTATATTTGTTTTTAGGTATGGAATTCAAATCATTTCTTGACTACTTACTATTAGAGAAAAATTACTCTAACAAGACTATTATTGCTTACAAAAAGGACTTAAATACTTTTTATGATTTTAACCAAGATAAGTTTGATCAAAAAGGTATTAAAAAAGCTAATTATTCTCAAATTAGGTCATGGATCGTATCACTTGTGGGTAATAAAATATCAAATAGTTCAATAAACCGAAAAATATCCTCCCTAAATAGTTATTACAAGTTTTTACTCAAAACTGGAGATATTAGTATAAATCCTTTAAATGAGCATAAGGCATTAAGAACAAAATCAACGATTCAATTACCATTCTCTGAAAATGAAATTTTAAATGTTTTAAATTCTAAAAATTTTAAAAACTCTTTTGAAGGGTTTAGAGATTATCTTGTATTAGAACTATTGTACACAACGGGAATCAGAAGACAAGAGTTAATCGATCTAAAAATTCAAAATATTGATTATTCAAACACAAGAATTAAGGTGTTGGGAAAAAGAAATAAGGAGAGATATATTCCGCTGATTGAGTCTACTCTAGTATCAATAAAAAAATATTTGGTTTACAGAAATAAACTTAAAAATATAAAAAGCAATGATTCACTTTTTTTAACATCCAAGGGAAAAAAAATATATGATAATTTAGTCTACAGAATCACTAAAAAATATTTTTCTGGTTTTTCAACCAAGATTAAAAAGAGCCCACACATTTTAAGACACTCTTTTGCCACTCATCTTCTAAATAATGGTGCAGATCTGAATTCTGTAAAAGATTTATTGGGACATACGAGTCTTGCAGCTACCCAGGTATATACTAATAGATCCATTGAAGAAATTAAAAAAGTTTTCAGGAAATCTCATCCACGAAATAAGAGCTAGTTTTTATTTGTTTTCTGATTAAAAAAAAATATAATTTGTTTTGATTGAAAAAATAAATATTTACATTTGCAATCCGCTCAAAGCGGGCTTTTTTTTGAAAAAAAAGAGGCCGATGTAGCTCAGCTGGCTAGAGCAGCTGATTTGTAATCAGCAGGTCGTGGGTTCGAGTCCCTCCATCGGCTCAGTTCTTTAAAATATTTTATTCGGGGAGATACTCAAGCGGCCAACGAGGACAGACTGTAAATCTGTTGGTTTTTACCTTCGCAGGTTCGAATCCTGCTCTCCCCACACAAAAATGCGGGAGTAGCTCAGTTGGTAGAGCGTCAGCCTTCCAAGCTGAATGTCGCCGGTTCGAACCCGGTCTCCCGCTCAAAAAATCACTAGCCGGTGTAGCTCAGTGGTAGAGCGCTTCCTTGGTAAGGAAGAGGTCCCGAGTTCAATTCTCGGCATTGGCTCATCTGTTAATAGCCATTTTCAACTATCTTTTTTCTTAATTAAAGGTCAAATTTAGGTCAAATGTAAAGTGGCGTTTTTTTTTGTATTTTTCTTGAATGATAAAGCTAATACTATTACTATTTATTCCACTTGTTTCTTTTTCTCAAAATTATAATTTAACAGAGCTTAGTGTTAGGCCTTCAGAAATTGATTCAAGCATCGATAAGTTTAATAACCCACATTTAATTCAGTATGATAAAAAAGAAAATAATAAACTAATTTTATTTTTGCCTGGGACATCTGGAAAACCAAAAAAATCACTTTTTTTAAAAACAGCTTTAAATCTTGGGTATAGAGTAATATTTCTATCAGTGATTTCAACTCCAGGCATTTCAACAACTTGTATTAATGAAAATCTATTTTTAGATGAGAATTGTGCAGAAAAATTTCGATTAAAAAGAATATATGGACACAATATCTCAAATTTAATTACAGATTTGCCAAAAGACGCAATCTACACCAGATTTAAGGATCTTTTAGTTTACCTCAAGACTAATAAGCCAAAAGATGGTTGGGAAAAATATCTAATTCAGAATAAAATTAATTGGTCAAATATAGTTGTAGCTGGTCAATCGCAAGGAGGAGGTATGGCTTGTATGATTGCTAAAAATCATAATGTAGGTGGCGTTATTAGTTTTTCTGGTGGATGGGATTGGTCAAAATCTCCAAAAAATAAAGATTATGCAAATAAAAACGCAGAAAAAATAATTGCAAACTGGTATTCAAATGAAAGTTTAACCCCTGCACATAAATGGTACGGTATTTTTCACACAAATGAGATTATGGCCATTCCTATCCACCAGACTTATTTGAATATGAAAATTCCTAAAGAAAACATTTTTATGCTTGCTTTAGAAAAACGTAAACGCAACAACAAAGTTAGAAATCCATTTCACGGTGAAGGAATAGGTAATATACTATACGAAGATGTTTGGATAAATATTTTATCAAAACTTTTATAAATTAAATAAACCAGCATAAGATATTAAACAGTTGAACTTTTCCCTTGAAATATTTTCATTTATATCCTTATATCTTCTTTGGTAAGGAAGAGGTCCCGAGTTCAATTCTCGGCATTGGCTCAATTCAAATTGTATAAAAAAACCAAAAAAATTATATTTTCCATCTAAAAGCTTTTACTTGGTAAGGAAGAAGTCCTGGGTTCAATTTCCGAAATTGACTCTATTCATTATCAAATCTACCCCAATTGCCCCCACCATCGTAGTCATTTTCATCAGATTTGCTAAACCTTTCGTCTCTTTCTCTTCTTCTTCTTTGATCATCGTGTGAAGATTTAATCATCCAAAGTAATCCAGACATGTAAAGAAGGAATATAATAAATCCAATTATAAACATTAATGGGCTTAACATATCTTATTTTTTTGAGTTATAATCTCTTCTTCTTTGTCTAATTGCTATTGCAAATAGTAAAATTGTTCCAGGCCAATGAGCTGTATATTGAGCTTCTGCGGTATTGCCAGTCAACCCTAGTCCAACAGAGTAAAGAAGACATAAAAATGCTAAAATTACGGGGTAATAAACTTCTATTATTTTTTTCATTTAAATTTAATTTTAAGATAACTCCTGCCAATTATAAGGGCAGCAGTAATGATTATTATATTTTTTATTATGTATTGACCCTCTAATGTTGGCAGAAGAGGGTTGCCATCTTGAAAAGTAATATTTGGTAAAATTATTAATGGCAAAAAAGTTCCAGCCATTTGTAAAAACATTAGTACAACAGCTGCAAGAGTGGTTTTTTTATTTAAGAAACAAATACCGATTGCCATTTCCCAGTATCCAATAACAATTGACCAGGTTTTAGCAGATAAAAAAGGCATCCAAAAAACAGTATCAATGATAAGCTCGGTTGCAGGGGAAACATCAAGAACTTTTAAAATTCCAAACCAGAAAAAAATAATAAACAGTGGAATTCTGATTAAATAATCGTTTGTATCAAATCTTTTTAACATAATCAATTATTTTGCATAGCTGGTTTAGGTTTGAAAATATTTTTGGTCCTAAGATCATTTTGAATATCGTTTAGTACAACTCTAAGATATTTTTTTCTCTTTTTATCACTTACAAATGGAACTGACCAGAATTGCTTGGTCCTAAACCAAAGCGATAATTTCCATCCAAATACAAATGAATAAACACCCATAACAAGCCTTAATTTGACAGAATTAAAATAAAGAGTTTTTACAGGTAGAGCTGGTGCCCCATGAGTAATATAAGTACGTACTTTTTTGTCTTTTAGAAATGGTTTTGGATATGCATATGTCTTTGTTACATTTACAAACTTGTATGCAAAACCTGGAGTGAGTACTTCATCGAAGAAAACCTCCATTCTTGGGGTTAATCTAAACCACCATACGGGAGAAATGACATATATTCTTTCACTCCAAATCACTAAGTTTTTATATTTTTCAATCAGTTTTGTTCGAGGTCTAGAAAAACTATCTCTATATAGATCAATCACCTTTAAGTCTTGGCCAGACTTATTTATCTCGTTGAAAATTGTTTTAAATATTCCATTGTAACAAAAGGATTTCTTATAAGGGTGTCCGACAATGATTAAGTTTTTCATCTAACTACTTTTTCATCTCAGATATCAAATCATGTGCCACTATAAAAATATTTACCTTAATTTTTAAACTTACTTTGTTATTTGATAAATTCATTTTAAATTGAACAATCAATAATTATTTAAAATTAAAATCAATGAAAAAATTTTTAATATTCTCCTTTCTTATCATTCTAATGGGTTGTAAAAACTCAAATACAAATGACCAAACCTCAATTTATGCAGATGAAACGGTATTAATTGTAAATTATCAACTTGAAAATATGACTTTAGAAGAGCATGCCGAATTGGGCAGCGCTGTTGCTCCAAGCTTTACGTCTGAAAATGTACCAGGTCTACTTGGAAAGTCATTTGTAGGAAATTTAGAGACGGAAATCTTTGGAGGTGTATATTATTTCTCAAATCAGAAAGATGTTGATGTTTATTTAGAATCAGAATTATGGAAAGGAGTGGTCGCACATCCAAATTTAGTAAACTTCAAAACTGATGTTTTTAAAACATTTGATGGTACTGAATTAGCAAATGGAAATCATTCCATGAGAAAAACATCCTCTAATCCAGATGATTCATCAGGACTTCACATCCTTGTTGTAAATTATTCTAATGAGGTTAATCCAACTGACGAAGAAATGTCAAGTCAAGTGAAAGAATATGCTCCGGTTTTCAGCAATGAAAATTTTCCTGGTATGATTGGTAAGACTATGATTAATAGTACAGACGGTAATATATATGGTGGTGTTTATTATTTTACATCTAGATCAGCAATTGATGATTATTTACTATCTGAACTTTGGACTGGTTTTGAAGGTGATAGCAACACTAATGTATACAAAAAGGATATTTATATGGTAGCTCCAATTTCTACCATTTCTAACGGAGTACCAGTACTTTAGTTATAATAATTTAAGTTTAACTCTATTCATAACGGCACAAATATTGTTAGTGTCTCATTATGGATAGAATTGAAACTTTACATTCTAATATTTTTTCTCAGAAAAATGTAGAACTATTTGAGAAAAACATTATGTTTTTAGCAGTTGGTGGTTTTATAGTTCATCTGCTTTTGATATTTTTTGAATACTATTATGGTGTAGATATATTCTCATCTAAAACAAATTTATCAAGTAACCCCATATCTGCCCTATATACACCCTTTACATTCATACTGGTTTATGAGGCATTTTTATTAATCCATTATCTGCCAAGATCTTTTACCACATCTGTGGCAAAAGAATATGAAATTATTTCTCTGGTCCTAATCAGAAAAATATTCAAAGATATTCCAGAAATCAGTTTAGATAATTCAAATATTTTAAATGCTAATAATTTGCAGTTAATATATGATTTGCTTGCTGTAATAGTTATCTTTTATCTGATACATCTATTCAAAAAAACATGGGTTAATACACCAAAGCGTAAAACGAATAAAAATTTAAATAAGTTTATAAGTTACAAAAAGCTTATGTCAATTTTACTAGTACCAACTCTGTTGGTTTTATGTTTCGTCAATTTTTATGATTGGATAATTCAAGTATTTATATCAGAATCTTACACACAAAATCTGAATGGTGTTTTCTTTGTAGACTTTTTTACAATTCTTATCCTAGTCGATGTATTTATATTATTGATTTCCTTCCAGTATACTGAGAGATATTCTCAATTAATAAGAAATACAGGGTTTATTATTTCAACAATTTTACTGAGACTTTCTTTTGGCGCAGAAGGACTATACAGTATTTTATTACTAATTCTTGGAGTAGTTTTTGGTTTAATCATTCTCAGAATCTACAAACTAGCTGAAGAAAATTATTAATATTCAGATGAAAAGTACAATTGAATTGGCATACAATCATTTGTCAAATGATAAAGTTATGTACTATCTTATCGATAAGTTTGGTAATGAAATTGATTGGTGTAACAGATATAATTCAAATTATGCCATTTCTATTGCAAATCTTATAATTGAACAACAAATAAGTTTTAAAGCAGCTATAACTGTTAAGAATAGATTTGCAAAAATAGTTAATAAAAAATCTGAATCAGAAATAATGAATATGTCAAATTCTGATCTTCAATCCATCGGGATTTCTTTCCGAAAAGCAGAATACATTAAAAATGTTTTTTATTTTTTTAAATCTAAAACTATTGACTTTAATAAAATGTCCAACAAAGAGGTTATTGATTGTTTGGTGTCAATCAAAGGAATTGGAGAGTGGACAGCTCAGATGTTTTTGATATTTAATTTATTTAGAGAAAATATTTTTTCTCCTAAGGATTTGGCACTGATTAACAGCATAAAGAAAAATTACCATTTACAGTCGGTGGGAAAAGATGAAATTGAAAAATTGACCAAAAATTGGTCACCTTACAATTCGATCGCATGCCTATTGCTCTGGGAATCAGTTGAAAATCAGATTTTTTTCAAAGACCATAAGTAGTTGGTTTTTATATAATTAAAGATCTAAATTTCTTTGTTTTTTTTTACAGATTGGGCTCTTCAAAAAAAAATTAACAAATAAATTGGTTAATTAGATATAAAAAATTTATATTTGCGCTCATTTTAAAAGCAACTAAAATATTATATTATGGCAAAGGAAAATTTTGATCGTTCGAAACCGCACCTAAATATCGGTACTATCGGACACGTAGATCATGGTAAAACTACGCTTACAGCTGCTATTACAACAGTATTAGCTGATGCTGGTTTATCCGAAAAAAGAGATTTTGATACTATTGATAATGCTCCTGAAGAAAAAGAAAGAGGGATTACTATCAATACATCACACGTTGAATATGCAACTGAAAATCGTCATTACGCTCACGTAGACTGTCCAGGTCACGCCGACTATGTAAAAAACATGGTAACTGGTGCTGCACAAATGGACGGGGCAATACTTGTTGTTGCTGCTACTGATGGGCCAATGCCACAAACTCGTGAGCACATTCTTCTTGGAAGACAGGTTGGTATTCCAAGAATTGTTGTATTCATGAACAAAGTTGACATGGTAGATGATGACGAGCTTTTAGAACTTGTTGAAATGGAGATTCGTGAATTATTATCATTCTACGAATATGATGGTGACAACGGACCCGTTATCGCTGGTTCAGCTCTTGGTGCTTTAAATGGTGAGCAAAAGTGGGTTGACACAGTTTTAGAATTAATGAAAAACGTTGATTCATGGATTGAATTACCTACAAGAGAGGTTGATAAAGACTTTTTAATGCCAATTGAGGATGTATTCTCAATTACAGGTAGAGGTACTGTAGCCACGGGTAGAATTGAAACAGGTGTTGCTAATACTGGTGACTCTGTTGATATTATTGGAATGGGTGCAGAAAAACTAACTTCTACAGTAACTGGTGTTGAGATGTTCCGTAAAATCTTAGATAGAGGTGAAGCCGGTGACAACGTAGGTATCCTGTTAAGAGGTATTGAAAAAACTGATATCAGTAGAGGGATGGTTATTTGTAAACAAGGATCAGTAACTCCGCATAAGAAGTTTAAAGCAGAGGTTTATATCCTTAAAAAAGAAGAAGGTGGACGTCACACTCCATTTCATAATAACTACAGGCCTCAGTTCTATGTAAGAACTACTGATGTAACTGGAACTATTGAGTTACCATCTGGAGTTGAAATGGTTATGCCTGGTGACAACTTAACAATTACTGTTGAGTTAATTCAGCCAATTGCAATGAATGATGGTTTACGTTTTGCTATCCGTGAAGGCGGTAGAACTGTTGGTGCTGGTCAGGTTACTGAAATTTTAGACTAAATTAAAACCCATAATATATGCTAAGGTATTTTGTTTGTAAACAAACAAAATACCTTGACTTATGTTTACGGGTTTAGCTCAGTTGGTAGAGCACTGGTCTCCAAAACCAGGTGTCGGGAGTTCGAGTCTCTCAACCCGTGCAAAAAATATAATATGACAGGAATTGTTAAATATGTTAGTGAATCATTTGAAGAACTTAAGTCACATGTTAGTTGGCCTAGTTTCAATGAGGGCCTGAATTTAACGGTTTTAGTTGCTGTTTTTTCTGTGATATTTTCGTTAATTATATGGGGACTAGATACTATGTTTAGCAGAGTAATTAAAGAATTTTTTAATCTTATAATTTAAATTTTAGTTTATGTCTGATAAAAATTCTTTATTCAAGTGGTATGTTGTCAGGGCTGTAAGTGGTCAGGAGAACAAGATTAAGACATACATTGAAAACGAGATTGCCAGAGTTGGTATGGATAGCTTCATAGAGCAAATTCTTGTACCTTCTGAAAAAGTGGTTCAAATAAGAAATGGAAAGAAGGTAACTAAGGATAAGACCTATTTTCCTGGATATATAATGATTAAAGCCAATTTAACAGGTGAAGTACCTCACGTCATCAAATCTATAACAAATGTTATCGGTTTTCTAGGTGAAACCAAGGGTGGTGATCCTATTCCTTTGCGTCAAAGCGAAGTAAATAGAATGTTAGGTAAGGTTGATGAGTTATCCTTACTGGAAGAATCTGATATGGTTATACCATTTATTCATGGTGAAAATGTTAAGGTTATTGACGGCCCTTTTAATGGATTCGATGGAACCATTGAAAAAATAAATGAAGAAAAAAGAAAACTTGAGGTAATGGTAAGGATCTTTGGAAGGAAAACTCCCTTAGAACTAAGCTATATGCAAGTTGAAAAATTATAAATGTTACATAATATAAAATGATACTATTGCTTCCAATAATAGAATCATAGAAACTTAAATTAGTAATATGGCAAAAGAAATAGATAAAGTTCTTAAGTTACAAGTTAGAGGAGGTGCTGCGAATCCATCACCGCCCGTTGGTCCTGCTTTAGGAGCTGCTGGTGTAAATATTATGGATTTTTGTAAGCAGTTCAATGCTAGAACTCAGGACAAACCAGGAAAGGTTTTACCGGTGGTAATTACGGTTTACAAAGACAAATCGTTTGATTTTGTAATCAAAACACCACCAGCTGCTGTTCAGCTTTTGGAAGCGGCAAAGGTTAAAAAAGGTTCTGGTGAGCCAAATATTAATAAAGTTTCAAAGGTCACGTGGGACCAGGTTAAAGTAATTGCCGAAGATAAAATGGTTGATTTAAATGCATTTACAATTGAATCTGCAATGAAAATGGTTGCTGGAACCGCTAGATCTATGGGTATAAATGTTAAGGGTGGTAAAGGCCCTGAATAATTTAAATAAAATGGGAAAATTGACTAAGAATAGGAAATTATCGGAAGCAAAAATTGATGATAATAAGCTGTATAATCTGGATGAAGCATGTTCATTGCTTAAAGATATTACAACTACAAAGTTTGATGCATCTGTTGACTTAGCTATAAGATTAGGATTAGATCCAAAGAAAGCTAATGAAATGGTTAGAGGTGTTGTTTCTCTTCCTAACGGAACTGGAAAAGACATGAAGGTTCTTGCTTTAGTTTCACCTGATAAAGAAGATGAGGCTAAAAAAGCTGGTGCTGATTTCGTAGGGTTAGACGAATATATTGATAAGATTAAAGGTGGATGGACTGATGTGGATGTAATTGTTACCATGCCTAGTGTTATGGGAAAATTAGGCCCTTTAGGAAGGATATTAGGTCCTCGGGGTTTAATGCCTAATCCTAAAACTGGTACAGTCACCATGGATATTGCTAAGGCAGTTTCTGATGTTAAGGCAGGTAAAATTGATTTTAAGGTTGATAAATCTGGTATTGTTCATGCTCCAATCGGTAAAGTATCTTTTTCAGCTGATAAAATTGTAGGAAATGCTAATGAGCTGATCCAAACATTAATCAAGCTCAAGCCATCAGGTGCTAAAGGAACATATATCAAGTCTATTTACATTTCGTCAACTATGAGCCCTAGCTTAGCTATTGACCCTAAAATATAATTGTAATTATGACTAGAGAAGAAAAATCAGTAGCGATTAATGAAATACTTGAAGTATTAAAGTCGAATCAAAATATTTATTTGGCAGATATTTCGGGTTTAAATGCTCATGAGACATCAAATCTAAGAAGAATGTGTTTTAAAGCTGGTGTGAAATTATCAGTTGTTAAAAACACATTGCTTGAAAAAGCAATGGATGATTCTGAAAAAGATTTTGGTGGGTTAAAAGAGACGCTTAAAGGTAATACTTCAGTTATGATTGCTGAAGTTAGTAGTGCACCTGCTAAGGTTATTAAGAATTTTAGAAAAAAATCTGAAAGACCAATACTTAAGGGTGCTATGATTGAAGAAGACATCTATATTGGTGATGAGCAATTAGAAACATTATTTGCGATTAAGTCTAAAGAAGAAGTAATTGGTGATATAATAATGTTACTACAGTCTCCAGCCAAGAATTTAATTTCTGCACTTTCATCAGGTGGAGGAAGGCTTTCAGGAATTCTTCAAACATTATCAAACAAATAAGAAAAAATAATAATAATAAAGTAAAATAAAAACAGAAAAATGGCAGATTTAAAAACTTTCGCAGAGCAGTTAGTAAATTTATCGGTAAAAGAGGTAAGCGAGCTAGCTGACATTTTAAAAAATGAATATGGTATCGAGCCAGCAGCAACGGCAGTCGCAGCTCCTGCAGCAGCAGGTGGTGGTGCAGCCGGAGATGCAGGTGAGGAAAAATCAGAATTTGATGTAGTTCTCACAGCAGCAGGTGGATCTAAGCTTGCAGTTGTAAAATTGGTGAAAGAGTTAACAGGTTTAGGTCTAAAGGATGCTAAAGAGCTTGTTGATGGTGCACCAAAGACAATCAAAGAAGGAGTAAGCAAGGACGAAGCTGAAGGATTCAAAAAATCCTTAGAAGAAGCTGGAGCTGAGGTTGAACTTAAATAAGTTCAACTTTAATCAAATAAAGTTATAGTCATATGTATTAGGATTTATGACTATGCCTTTTGGTATAATTAAACGATTTTTCATTATTCATTTTTTAAAATAAAAACTATATGTCAACGAAATTAACTGAAAGAATAAATTTTTCTTCAATTAAAAACGCTAGTGAATATCCCGATTTTTTGGATATTCAAATTAAATCTTTTAAGGATTTCTTTCAACTAGAAACTAAATCAGATGAACGTGGAGAAGAGGGTTTATACAACACATTTCAGGATAACTTTCCAATAACTGATGCCCGAAATCAGTTTGTATTAGAATTCTTAGATTACTTTGTTGATCCTCCCAGATATTCCATACAGGAATGTATTGAAAGAGGATTAACTTATAGTGTCCCATTAAAGGCTAGATTAAAGCTCTATTGTACAGACCCTGAACACGAAGATTTTGAGACAATTGTTCAGGATGTATATCTTGGAACTATACCTTACATGACACCTAGTGGAACTTTTTGCATCAATGGTGCTGAAAGAGTTGTGGTTTCACAATTGCATAGATCACCTGGTGTGTTTTTTGGTCAATCTTTTCATGCTAACGGAACAAAGTTATATTCTGCACGAGTAATTCCTTTTAAAGGATCATGGATAGAATTTGCTACTGATATTAATAGTGTTATGTATGCTTACATTGACAGAAAAAAGAAGTTACCAGTAACTACATTATTTAGAGCCATAGGTTATGAAAGAGACAAGGATATTCTGGAAATATTCGATTTGGCAGAAGAGATAAAGGTTTCCAAAGCCAATTTAAAAAAATTTTATGGTAGAAAATTGGCAGCTCGTGTACTAAATACCTGGCATGAAGATTTTGTTGATGAAGATACTGGAGAAGTAGTTTCTATTGAAAGAAATGAAATTGTTTTAGATCGGGATACAGAGATTGATAAAGACAATGTTAAGGAAATAATTGAGTGTGGTGTAAAGACAGTTTTAATTCATAAAGAAATAACAGAACAAGGTGAGTATGCAATTATTCACAATACTTTGCAGAAAGACCCTACAAATTCGGAAAAAGAGGCGGTTGAGCACATTTACAGACAATTAAGAAATGCAGAGCCACCTGATGAAGAGACAGCCCGAGGAATTATTGACAAATTATTTTTTAGTGATCAAAGGTATAATCTTGGTGATGTAGGTAGATACAGAATGAATAAAAAACTTGGTTTAGATATTGGAATGGACAAACAGGTTCTAACAACTGAAGATATCATAACCATTATAAAGTACCTAATTGAACTTATTAACTCAAAGGCTGAGATAGATGATATTGATCACTTATCCAACAGGAGAGTTAGAACAGTTGGTGAACAATTATCCTCACAATTTGGAGTTGGATTAGCTAGAATGGCTAGAACTATTAGAGAAAGAATGAATGTCCGTGATAATGAGGTTTTTACTCCTATAGACCTAATTAATGCCAAGACCTTATCATCTGTGATTAATTCATTTTTTGGAACAAATCAATTATCTCAATTTATGGATCAAACAAATCCCTTAGCTGAAATAACTCATAAAAGAAGGTTGTCTGCTTTGGGTCCTGGGGGTCTTTCTAGAGAAAGAGCAGGTTTTGAGGTTCGTGATGTGCACTATACTCACTATGGAAGATTATGCCCAATTGAGACCCCTGAGGGTCCAAATATTGGTCTAATTTCTTCTTTAGGGGTTTTTGCGAAGATCAATAATATGGGGTTTATTGAAACACCATACAGGAAGGTTAAAGATGGTATCATTGATTTGAAATCAGACCCGACATATCTGAGTGCAGAGGAGGAAGAAAACAAGCTGATCGCACAATCAAATATTACTTTTGACAAGTCAGGTAAGATATTAGATGAAAAGGTGATTGCAAGGCAAGAAGGAGATTTTCCTTTAACCGAGCCTACAAATGTTCACTATACTGATGTTGCCCCTAACCAGATTGCATCGATATCTGCATCATTAATTCCTTTTCTGGAACATGATGATGCCAACAGAGCTCTTATGGGTTCAAATATGATGCGTCAAGCTGTTCCATTACTATTACCACAGTCTCCTATTGTTGGAACCGGCCTAGAAAAACAGGTTGCATCTGATTCTAGGGTTCTCATTAACGCAGAAGCAGATGGTATTGTTCAATATGTTGATGCAAATGAGATTATAATTAAGTACAGTAGAAATAAAAATGAAGTTTTAACAAGCTTTGATTCTGATACTGTTACTTATAAACTCACAAAATTTAAAAAAACTAACCAAGGCACATGTGTAAATTTAAAATCCATAGTATCAAGAGGTGACAAAGTTTCTAAGGGCCAGGTTTTGTGTGAGGGATATGCCACTAATAACGGTGAATTAGCACTTGGTAGAAATATACAAGTTGCTTTCATGCCATGGAAAGGTTATAATTTTGAGGATGCTATTGTAATCTCTGAGAAGGTTGTTAGGGATGACGTTTTTACTTCAATTCACATCGATGAATATTCTATTGAAGTACGAGATACTAAACTGGGTAATGAAGAGTTAACAAATGATATTCCTAACGTTTCTGAAGAAGCTACTAAAGATTTAGACGAAAATGGTATGATCAGAATTGGAGCTGAAATAAATGCGGGAGATATTTTGATCGGAAAAATTACTCCTAAAGGGGAAAGTGATCCCACCCCTGAAGAGAAACTTTTAAGAGCCATTTTTGGAGATAAAGCAGGCGATGTTAAAGATGCCTCATTAAAAGCTCCACCATCTTTAAATGGGGTTGTTATTGATAAAAAACTTTTTGCAAGGTCTGTCAAAGATAAAAGGAAAAGGATTCAGGACAAGGAAGACCTAAATATGCTTGAAGATTTATATGATGCAAATTTTTCTGAGTTAAAAGGAGTTTTAGTTCAAAAACTTTACAGCGTATTAAACGGAAAAACATCTCAAGGTATATTCAATGATTTGGGAGAAGAGGTTTTTCCAAAGGGAAAAAAGTTTACCCAAAAAATGTTGAATTCGGCTGATGATTTTGCTCACTTGGTTACTACTAAGTGGGTTGCAGACAAATCAACTAATGATATTGTTTCACAAATTATCCATAATTATAAGATAAAAGAGAATGATTTACAAGGTTCATTAAGAAGAGAAAAGTTCACGATTTCAGTTGGTGATGAATTGCCTTCAGGCATACTAAAGTTAGCTAAGGTTTACATTGCTAAAAAAAGAAAGCTTAAAGTGGGTGATAAAATGGCAGGTCGACATGGTAATAAGGGTATTGTAGCGAAAATTGTCAGGGAAGAAGATATGCCATTCCTTGAAGATGGAAAGCCTGTTGATATTGTCCTAAACCCATTAGGTGTTCCTTCAAGGATGAATATAGGTCAAATCTATGAAACTGTTCTAGGATGGGCGGGTTTAAAGCTGAATAAAAAATATGCTACCCCAATTTTTGACGGTGCATCAATTGATGAGATTAACAAAATAATAGATGAAGCAAGTTTACCTAAATTTGGTCACACATACCTTTATGATGGAGGTACCGGTGAAAAGTTTGATCAACCTGCAACAGTGGGTGTTATTTACATGCTTAAGCTTGGGCATATGGTCGATGATAAAATGCATTCAAGGTCTATTGGCCCTTATTCATTAATTACCCAACAACCATTGGGTGGAAAAGCTCAGTTTGGTGGTCAAAGATTTGGTGAGATGGAAGTTTGGGCATTAGAGGCCTACGGAGCGTCAAGTACATTACGTGAAATTTTAACCGTTAAATCTGATGACGTAGTTGGAAGAGCAAAAACATATGAAGCCATTGTAAAAGGGGAATCAATGCCTACACCTGGTTTACCTGAGTCATTTAATGTACTGATGCATGAACTAAAAGGTTTAGGTTTGGATATAAGATTAGAAGAATAATAAATTTTACACACATTATGCGTAGAAAAAAAGAAAATACCACGATTAAATTTAATAAGATCTCTATTGGTTTAGGTTCACCAGAATCTATATTATCAGCTTCTAGGGGAGAAGTACTTAAACCAGAAACAATAAATTATAGAACTCACAAACCTGAAAGAGATGGATTATTTTGTGAAAGAATTTTTGGACCTGTTAGAGATTATGAGTGTGCATGTGGTAAGTATAAAAGAATTAGATATAAGGGCATTGTTTGTGATAGGTGTGGTGTTGAGGTGACTGAAAAAAAGGTCAGAAGAGATAGAATTGGTCACATTAATTTAGTTGTCCCTGTCGCTCACATTTGGTATTTTAGATCATTACCAAATAAAATTGGTTACCTCCTAGGGCTTCCTTCTAAGAAGCTAGACATGATTATTTATTATGAAAGATATGTTGTTATACAGCCAGGTAATGCAAAAAACACAGAGGGTGAGCCTCTAGATAAAATGGACTTCTTAACTGAGGAAGAATATTTAAATGTTCTTGACTTATTACCTCAGGAAAACATGTATTTGGACGACAGTGATCCTGAAAAGTTTATTGCTAAAATGGGTGCAGAATGTTTAATTGATCTTTTATCCAGAATTGATTTAGACGACCTTTCTTATGAATTAAGAGATAAAGCCAATAATGAAACATCTAAACAAAGAAAAACTGAAGCTCTAAAAAGATTACAAGTTGTTGAATCTTTTAGAGAGGGTAACCTTAATAGAGAAAATTTACCCGAATGGATGATCATGAAAGCGATTCCTGTCATTCCACCCGAGTTAAGACCACTGGTTCCGCTCGATGGTGGTAGGTTTGCAACTTCTGATTTAAATGATTTATACAGAAGGGTTATCATAAGAAATAACAGGTTAAAGAGATTGATTGAGATTAAAGCTCCAGAGGTTATTTTAAGAAATGAAAAACGAATGCTGCAAGAGTCTGTTGATTCATTATTTGATAATACAAGAAAATCGTCTGCAGTAAAAACTGAATCCAATAGACCTCTTAAATCACTTTCTGATTCATTGAAAGGAAAACAAGGTAGATTTAGACAAAACTTATTAGGTAAAAGGGTTGATTATTCTGCAAGGTCTGTAATAGTGGTTGGCCCTGATTTGAAACTTTTTGAATGTGGTTTGCCAAAGAATATGGCAGCTGAACTTTACAAACCTTTTATAATCAGAAAGTTAATGGAAAGGGGAATTGTAAAAACAGTTAAATCTGCCAGAAAAATTATCGATAGGAGAGACCCAATTGTATGGGATATCTTGGAAAATGTACTTAGAGGTCACCCTGTACTATTAAACAGAGCACCAACCCTTCATAGATTAGGAATTCAAGCTTTTCAGCCAAAGTTGATTGAGGGTAAAGCAATTCAGCTTCACCCACTAGTTTGTACTGCATTTAATGCTGATTTTGATGGTGATCAAATGGCTGTACATCTACCACTAGGACCAGAAGCTATACTGGAGTCTCAACTTCTAATGTTAGCTTCTCACAATATTTTAAATCCTGCAAACGGTTCCCCAATAACTGTTCCTTCTCAAGATATGGTTTTAGGTTTGTATTATATGACAAAACAAAAAGTATCATCTGATGGAATTAAAGTTTTGGGTGAAGGCCTGACTTTTTACTCGCCTGAGGAGGTAGTTATTGCCTACAATGAAAATAAAGTAGACTTAAATGCAACTGTAAAAGTTAAGACTAAGGATTTAGATTCAGAAAATAAATTGGTAGATAAAATCATAGATACAACTGTAGGAAGGGTTCTATTCAACGAAAAAGTTCCTGAAAGAGCTGGTTTCATCAATGAAGTATTGACAAAAAAATCATTGAGAGATATTATTGGCGATATTTTAAAGATTACCAGCGTCCCTGAAACAGCCGAGTTTTTAGATGAAATTAAAACTTTAGGATATAAGTTTGCTTTTCAGGGAGGTCTCTCCTTTAGTTTAGGAGATATTATTATTCCAAATGAGAAGTTTCAAATGATTAATGCAGCTAATAAGCAGGTTGATGTGATCAAATCAAATTATAATATGGGTCTAATCACTAACAATGAAAGATACAATCAGGTAATTGATATTTGGACTTCCACTAACGCAGAATTGACAGAATTATCAATGAAAAGAATTAGAGAAGATCAACAAGGATTCAACTCTGTATACATGATGTTAGATTCTGGTGCAAGAGGTTCTAAAGAACAAATTAGACAGCTTACTGGAATGAGAGGTCTAATGGCAAAGCCAAAAAAATCTACAGCTGGAGGAGGTGAAATCATTGAGAATCCAATTCTTTCTAACTTCAAAGAAGGACTTTCAATTTTAGAGTACTTTATCTCAACACATGGAGCAAGAAAAGGTTTGGCAGATACAGCACTAAAAACAGCAGATGCAGGTTATTTAACCCGAAGGTTGGTCGATGTTTCTCAAGATGTGATTATAACAGAGGAGGATTGTGGAACTCTAAGAGGAATAAATGTCTCTGCCTTAAAGAAAAATGAAGAAGTTGTTGAGAAACTTGGAGATAGAATAGTTGGTAGAACATCACTACAAGATGTATATGACCCTTTAACTGGTGAATTACTAGTAAAATCAGGGGAACTAATCAATGACTTGATTGCTGATAAAATTGAGAACTCATCGGTTGAAACTGTTGAGGTTAGGTCTGCTTTAACATGTGAATCTAAGAGAGGAATATGTGCAAAATGTTATGGAAGAAATCTAGCAACAGGAAAAGACGTTCAAATGGGGGAAGCAGTTGGAGTAGTTGCGGCTCAATCGATCGGAGAGCCTGGTACACAGTTAACACTTAGAACTTTCCATGTGGGTGGTATTGCAGGAAATATTTCTGAAGAAAATAGCGTTGTTTCCAAATTTGACGGAAATATTGAAATAGAAGATTTAAAGACTGTTAAAGGTAAAAATAATGACGGTGAAGAGGTTGAGATTGTAATTTCTAGAACATCTGAAATTAAAATTTCCGATCCGAATACAGGGTTAACTTTAAGTAATAACAATATACCTTATGGATCTTTTCTCTATGTGAAAAATAAGAAAAAGATCAAAAAGGGAACTCTTGTTTGCGAATGGGATCCATATAATGGTGTTATTATTTCAGATTATGCTGGAAAAATCAGTTATGAAAATATTGAGCAAGGTTTGACATATGAGGTTGAAATTGACGAGCAAACAGGTTTTCAGGAAAAAGTAATTATCGAATCTAGAAATAAAAAGCTAATCCCTACATTACACGTTAAAAATTCTAAAAACGAAATTATAAGATCATATAATCTTCCAGTGGGTGCGCACCTAGTTGTAAATGATGGTGATAAAATTGACTTAGGAAAAATATTGGTTAAAATTCCAAGAAAGTCAGCAAAAACTGGAGATATTACGGGAGGTTTACCAAGGGTTACCGAATTATTTGAGGCAAGAAATCCGTCAAATCCTGCTATTGTTAGTGAAATTGACGGCGTTGTTTCTTTTGGAAAAATAAAACGTGGAAATAGAGAAATTATAATTGAGGCTAAAACTGGTGAAATCAGAAAATATTTGATTAAACTTTCAAATCAAATTTTAGTTCAGGAAAATGATTTTGTAAAGGCAGGAACTCCTATGTCTGAAGGATCTATTACTCCAAATGATATATTAAATATCAAGGGGCCATCTGCTGTTCAGCAATATTTGGTTAATGAGGTTCAGGAGGTTTACAGATTACAGGGAGTGAAAATTAATGATAAACATTTTGAAGTTGTAGTAAGACAAATGATGAGAAAAGTAAAGATTCAAGACTCCGGAGATACTATTTTCTTACAGGATCAGCTTGTTCACAAATCGGACTTTATTGATGAAAACGATAGTATTTACGGTAAGAAAATTGTTGAAGATGCGGGAGATTCAGAGACATTTAAAGTTGGTCAAATAATTTCTTCTAGGGACTTTAGAGATGAAAATTCAATACTTAAGAGAGAAGACAAGAATTTAGTCATTGCAAGGGATTCGAGACCGGCTACTGCTACACCAATTCTTCAAGGTATCACAAAAGCATCATTACAAACAAAATCATTTATTTCAGCTGCGTCATTTCAAGAAACCACGAAAGTTTTGAATGAATCTGCAGTGAATGCAAGAGTTGATTATCTAGATGGTTTGAAAGAAAATGTAATTGTTGGTCATAGAATCCCTGCGGGAACCGGCTTAAGAAAATATGATGATATTTTGGTTGGATCAAAGGAAAGTTATGACGAATTGATGGATGCTTCAATTTCTGATGAGGAAATCAATACTAACTAGTTTTATTTTTATGGAAAAAAAGAAAGAACAAAAATCGAAAATTAATATTGAGCTTGATGAAAAAGTTGCTGAAGGTACTTATTCAAATTTAGCTATCATAAACCATTCGCTTTCCGAGTTTGTTATAGATTTTATTTCTATAATGCCAGGTTCGCCAAAAAATAAAGTAAAATCAAGGATAATTATTACTCCTCAACACGCGAAGAAATTAGCAAAGGCTCTAAATGATAATATAAACAGATTTGAGGAAAGCTTTGGTTCAATAAAAGACTATGATAACCCAAAATTTCAATTAAATTTTGGACCAACTGGTAAAGCTTAATTTTATTAGGTTTATTAAATTTGCATTTTTACTTTTGACAATATATGCTGGAAGAAAAGGTCGTACTAGTAGACAAAGATAATAATCAAATAGGTTTAATGCCTAAAATGGAGGCTCACCTTAAAGGTAAGCTCCATAGAGCTTTCTCCGTTATAATTTTTAATTCTGACAGGAAAATTTTAATTCAGAAAAGGGCCTCCACTAAATACCATACTCCTAATCTTTGGTCCAATACCTGTTGTAGCCATCAACTTGAGGGTGAAGACAATGAAAAGGCAGGTAAAAGAAGATTAAATGAGGAAATGGGATTTGTGACTAAATTGTATAATTTTTGTTCGTTTATATATAGAGTTGAATTTTCAAATGGTTTAATTGAATATGAAAATGATCATGTATTATTAGGAGTATTTGATGGAAATCCAAAACCTAATCCAAAAGAAGTTGATGATTGGAAATGGATAGACATTGACATACTATTTAAAGAAATGAAAACTAGTCCAGAGCATTATACAGCTTGGTTTATTATTATAATGAATAAATATTATGAAACTTTAAAAAAATGGAAATTACAGTAAGTAGAAAAGCTCACTTTAATGCAGCTCATAGATTATATAATAAAGAATGGTCTGATGAAAAAAACAATCAAGTATTTGGAAAATGCAATTACCCAAATTACCATGGCCATAATTATGAATTAGTAGTTAGTGTTAAAGGAAAAATTAATCCTGAAACTGGTTATGTTATAGATATGGGCGAGTTAAAAAAAATTATAAAAAATGAGATAGAGCAGAGATTAGACCATAAAAATTTAAATTTAGATATCCCACATTTTTCAAATGTAATCCCCTCGGCTGAAAATATTTGTATTTACATATATGATATTTTAAGAAATGAAATTGACAAAGAATTAGCTTTGTCAGTAAAATTATATGAAACTCCTCGAAATTTTGTTGAATACTCTGGAAATTGATTAAATATTATAAAGACACGAGAGAAGAAATAGAAAACCTTGGTTTTAAAGTTATAGGTCACGATTTTAATAGACCTTGGGGAGGATTTTTACTAATTGATGATTCACAGTCTGAAGAATTTATTTACAAGTTTATTTCAAAAGAAAATTTGAAATTAAATGGCAAGATAAGCCCTAAAATTTTGATAGTAAAACCCAATTCTAGATTGTCATGGCAATATCATCATAGAAGAAAAGAAATATGGAGAGTATATAAAAATATTGTTGGCGTTATAAAGTCAACAGATAATTATGAAAATGAGATGAAGATTTTCAATGTGGGTGATATTATCGAATTACAGAAAGGTGAAAGACATCGATTAATTGGTTTATCAGATTTTGGAATAGTTGCAGAAATATGGATTCACACAGACCCAGCCAATCCATCAGATGAGAATGATATAGTTAGGCTGCAGGATGATTACGCTAGAGAATAGAGACTAGTTTATTTCCGTAGTATGAATATTTAACTTCATATGATAGCTTTTCATAGATTTTTTCTAAATATTTTTTACTAATATTTCCTTTGTATTTATAAGAAATATATGCAGAAAGTGGATTTGAAGAATTATTCATAGCATAATTCACAATGAATAATATTTTTTTTTCGTTAATCTTAAGTCTTTGCTTATTTATCGAATCATATTTATTTTGATCTCTATTAGAAGAAACTTTAATTTGTTCGGCTAACATATCTAAATCCATTTCGTCAAATCGATTAATTTGATTTTCTAATTTTTTTAAATCAGAATAGATTTTAGAATTTTGAATTTTTCCGTTGAATATGAATTTATTTTTTGAGCTAGTAAATAAAATCTGGCCTGGCTCTGTTATAAAATTAAATTTATTTTTAGAGTTTTTATTATCTAAAATCAAGCTCATTTCCAAAGGTTCATTTATAGATGCCTCCATAATAAATTTGCCATTAATAATTTTTGCAGAATCAACAATTTTTTCTTGTTCTGTATTAGCTAAATATATTTTTGAATTTTTAACCTCGCTTATTTCACCTTTGATAATAAGATTGTTCTTTTCCAATGAACAGGAAGTTAGGATGATTAAAAAAATGATTGCTTTATTTTTCATTAAATATCTAGCCAATAAGTTAATTTAAGATTGATAGATCTAGTTGTAACCCTAGGAATGAAAATGCTGTCATATCTATTCTCTGTAAAATAATTATCATTATAAACTATAAATAAATCAGAAAGTGGAGCAAATCTCCATTGTAATCTTGTGTTTATACTGAGATTATCATTTTGATTACTGTACTGTAATAATGTTGCCAAATAAAGGTTTTTTGTGAAAGTAAAATCAAATCTTGGAGCAATCAAAAAAATGTTAGCAGAGGAATATGGAGTAGGTAACTTTACTTTATCGTATTTCATTTCAATAGAGCTTATAAATTTTGGTCTAATTCTGTTTGTTAATTCGATATCAATAGATGTTTTGTTACCATTATAAAATTTACCGAATGACGGATTAATTCTAAAGTTAAAATCTTTTGAATCATCTGAGTCAAAAGAAAAATCAAAATTTGTGTAGTGATACCCACTATTGGCTGGTAGCGAATGACCATTATTAGTTCCCGATGGATCAAAATCTTCATAAAGGAATGTATATCTATTCCACATAGTAAAATTAATTCTACTTCCATCTCTGATTATGCCATCCCATTTTGAAATTATGTAATAATCAGAAATTTCATTATTTAGACTGGGCTTAAAGATATAAACTGGTGTAACTTCAAAACTATGATTAATTAATTTTGCTTCTTTGGGCCAAAAAGTATATCTAATTTCAGGGTATAACTTAATTATATCAGTTCTTCTAATAAATCCCAAGTCGGATCTGAAGTTTTTGCCAATATAAGAACCTGCAGCTCTTAGGTTTATATTAGTAGATTCATATGTGGTACTAATTCCAAAGGAAGTAGAGTCATCGTTGTTTTCGGGGGAAAAAGATTTATGGAAATAATACTTTCCATTCCAATTTCCTTTTGCATCTCTTAAATTATAATCAAATCCTACAACTCTATTAAATTTCTCATCATTACTTAAAAAATCATAATCACCTGTAGCATCTCTACTAATAATAAATGTATTCAGATTAGACCTACTAAACATTTTTTGTTGTAAAATAAATATAGAATTATTATAGGCTGAAATTTTATTTTCAATATCTGCACCGGTAAGCATATTTAATATACCAACTCTTAATCTATTGTTTATATTTCCACTTAGTCGAAGTCCTAAATTTATTTTATTTTGAATATCATTATCGTCAAGGTCTTTAGCAATACCAATTCTTCTAGAAAAAAATGGTCTAGCTTCTCTGCTGTTTCCAAGTTGAGAAAAAAGATCACTGTTTTCTATGAAAAACTGTCTCTTTTCAGGCAAAGAAACTTCAAATCTTGTCAAATTAGTTACTTGTTGATCAACCTCTACTTGTGAGAAATCAGGATTATACGTCAAATCTAGGGTTAGAGAATTATTTATAACAAATTTTGCATCACCACCAAACTCAAAATCATCACCATTTTTATTTTCTTGATAATCATTATACGCAATGCTGTTAATATAAGGAATAATAGATTTTTTCTGTTTCGAACTACTTAAAGGTTTTTCAAAGTACATTGTGCCTGTAAATGCCAGATTAAAAAAGAATAGATTTTCTGGAGCAAGATTCCAACTTATCCATGATTTACTTTCTGTATTCCTCATATATGAGTTAAAACCCCATTTGGTTTCGCCTTCTCTGTATTTAAAAGCAGATAATGGGATTTTCCATTCAGTTACATAAAAATCGTCATAAACCTTTGATTTAGAAAACCATTTAATATCCCAAGTCATATCCCAGTCTCTTAGTTCATTGCCACCATTAAATAATAACATGTCTCTTTGAATACCAAGATGATTACTTCCGAAAACAAATGCATTATTTCCATCATTGAAAGTGTCAAATATCAGAGTTATATTATCTGAGTTTTGAGCTTGGAAATCTCTACGTAATGAATTGGATTTTAGATTTTTTCTTTTAACCATTACTTTAACTCCAACATATAGAAAATTATCATCATTCATTATTTTTATAAAAGCTTGGTTGTTGCTTTTTTTTCCATGATCAGGAAAAGATTCATAAAAGTTTGATGCAGCTTTAGTTGTGTTCCAATCCGGTTCATCTAAAATACCGTCAATTGTAATTTTATTTTCAGTGAATTTTACAAGTAGATCTTTTTTTTGATTCTGAGATATCAGTAAATTTGATAATGTAAATAAAAAAATTAAAATCTTTTTTTTCAAATCAAAAATTTTAACAAAAATATAGAATAATTACGTAAGATATTCTTACTTCAATATAAGTTTCTATGAGAATGCAAAAAATTTACTTTTCCCTTTTCATTTTATTTTTTTCAATCTCTTCTTTAAAGGATGGTTTTGTTTATATAAGTGATATCAATAATACAATAATTATTGATTTGAAATATTATTCAAATTCAAACTTCACTGGACACATTGTTGATGGTTACAATTCAAATAAGGCAATATTATCTAAAGAATGTGCAAATGCTTTATCTAATGCTCAAGATGATTTTAATAAGTTAGGCTACTCACTAATTGTTTATGACGCATATAGACCTCAAAGAGCTGTAGATTTCTTTGTTAATTGGTCAAAAGATCTAAATGATACAATCCATAAAAGTATTTATTATCCAAATATTAAAAAATCAAAATTATTCGAATTAGGTTATATTGCTTATAAATCATCACATTCTAGAGGAAGCACAGTTGATGTTTCTCTGCTTAATTTAAAAACAAGGAAAGAACTTGATATGGGTACCCTTTTTGATTTTTTTGATATTGAATCATCTACCTTTCATGAAAATATTTCAAAAATTCAAAAATCTAATAGAATGATTCTTTATGAAATTATGACAAACAATGGTTTTAAAAATTATTCTAAAGAATGGTGGCATTTTACATTGGAAAACGAGCCCTATGTTAATTTTTTTGATTTTCTAGTTAATTAAGGTTTATCTTTTCAGGCTAAAATGTCCGGTAAAAGTTTTGACATTGCTTTCATCACTTCCATAAATCACATCAAGTTTTATACTGAACCAGTAATCGGTAGCTGGTAGAGGTTTTCCGTTAAATGTACCATCCCAACCTTCACCAAGAGGGCTTAGTTGTTTAAGTAATTTACCATACCTATCAAAGATGTATATACTTGCTTGTGGTCTGGTTTCTAATCCTTCTACACGCCATGTATCATTGTATCCGTCTCCGTTAGGTGTAAAGAACCTTGGATAATCAATTACCAATACATTAGCGGTACTTATTCCACAGCCATTTAAATCTCTGACAGTTACTTCATGGAACCCGCCTGACACATCAGTAAATGTATTATCTGTTTGCCAAGGACCATTATCCAGTCTGTATTCATAGTCTCCGTATCCTTCAATATCCACTTGTATAATAGCTTCTTCTGCAAAGAATTCAGTGGTTACAACAGGGTCTACTAAAATAGCAGGTGAGCTAGGGATTACTTCTGTTGTAACTTCTCTGACACATCCAGTTAATATATTAGTAGCTACAGCTGTATATATTCCTCCCATTAATGGAGTATGCTCTGCCGTGGTGGCTTCTACAACTCCAGTTGGGTTAATCCATTCAAAAGTATACTGATCATCGGGAAGATCTATTACCATTACAGTTGGACCTATTAATTCGGTTCCATTTATATTAATACAACCCATGTAACTATCTTCTAAAGTAAATTCTGGAAGTAAATTAACCAATAGCGTTGCTTGTGTAATATCATAACATTGGTCATCTACAGTAGTATCATTATCTACCCTTGCAAAAATAACCTGTGGATTATCAGTATTGTCAAAATTTATTGGTAGCGCATTCACAGCAGCATCAGCGTCTTCTATAGTAGCATAGTAAGTTACTGTAAAGTTTACAGGATCTTGTCCGTCTAAAATCTGTGCATCTAAATCCGTCAGGTTGAACTCAGTAAAACCATCATTTTCTGTTGTTGTGTCCTCACATATTATAAGTTCTGCAGGTACTCCATCACCATTTGCGATGGCTGCTTCTTGCACCTCTATGTTAAATCCAGCACCCGTAATAATACATCCTGTTAGATTATTGGTGATGTTTACAAATAGTTCCTGTGGATTTGTAAGGTTTGTATAAGGGCTAACCAATACGTTTTCTCCGTTATCGGCATCTTCTAATGTTTCATAATAAGTTACCGTGAAGTTTGCAGGATCTTGAGAGTCTAATAGTTCACTGGTGACAGTTTCTAAGTCAAAGTCATAAAAATAATCTGTATTTATTTCACAGGCAATTACGTCAGGTACATCCCCAATATCTGGTAAAGGATTTACTATAATATCAAAGGTAACAATGGTAAAACATCCTGTGGTGTCATTAGTGACCCTTACATATATTGTTTGTTGTCCTAGTTCTATATTGGTATAGTTGGTAGGGTCTACAATAGGATCTATTTGCTCTGTAGCATTTTCTAAAGACTCGTAATAAGCAGCACTTACCCCAAGCTCACCGTTTATGATATATGCTTCATTTATGGTAATATCAAAAAGTTCTATCTGGTCCCCTGTATTTTCATAATCACATAATCCAATATCCGCAGGATCTGTACTTGGTGTTGGATTAGGAAGTACCCTTATGGTTAAAGTGGTATAAGCAATACATCCTTCTGTATTTACAACTGCCACATGTAATGTTTGCGGATTAGTAGCATTGCCTGCAACAGCGGTATTTGTGTAAGCTTCAGGGTTTTCAATAGCATTTGTTGCAGCTAAAGCGTCTTCTGGCGTTTCATAATAAATAACTTCCCAATCTATATTGCCTGCCGTTATTTCATCATCCTTAACAGTTAAGTCAAACTCTGTAATTTCATCAGCAATCTCATCATCACATTGATCTAGCGCTGTAGGCTGTACAATAACAGGGGGAAGAACAACAATAAGATTAAACTCCCCAATACTCACACATCCATTATCGAGATCCTCAAGTCTTACAAAAATAGTTTGTGGGTTAGTTAAATTTTGATAACTAGTAGTATTTACAATAGGATTCTCTCCCGTCTCTGCCTCAATCAGTGTTTCGTGATAGGTTAAGCCAAAGTCCGTAGTGCTTTGTTCTCCAAAGATATCTTCATCTCTTTGGGTTAAATCAAATACCGTAATCTCATCATAATCATCATCACAAGCAATAATATCCTCTATGATTAATGGTAATTCTGGCGAAGGGATTGTAACAAGTTCTTGCTCAACTATAGTAAAGCAACCTGTAACAATATTTTCTGCTCTGACAAATATTATTTGACTGTCAGGAACAATATTATAATATGGACTAATAATAGGATCTACAGCATTTTCTGCATTGGTAATTGTTTCGTAGTAAGAAAGAAAAATATCTAGCTCTCCGTTAATAATATCTGTTTCATTAGCTTCTACGGTGAAAAACGTAAACCCATCATTATCTTCGTCACATTCCTCTATAGGCTCAGGAACTACAGGGCTTGGAATAGGATTAACCCTAAGGTCTAATGTAATCGTGGAATAACATCCTGTAATCTCATTTTCACCTCTTAAATATATAGTTTGCGCATTACTCGTATTCGTGTAAGGACTAACAATTTGATTGCTACCATTATCGGCATCTTCCTGTGTCTCATAGAAAGTAATACCGATACCTGTTTGTCCTTGTAGCACCTGTCCAATACTGTCTTCCAGTGTAAACTCTTCTACTTCATCACCAGGATTATTATAATCACATAAATTAAGAGGATCAGGCTGTATAAGTACTGGCAACTCATTTACGGTCAATTCTATAGTTGTTGTATTGTAACAGGCTGTTGTATTGTTTTCTACGTGAACCCAAACAGTTTGATTAAACGGAGTAATATTAGTGTAAGCAAACGGAGTTACTATAGGACTTTCAGTATTCTCAGCGTTCTCAGAGCTCTCGTAATAGGTAATGGTAAACTCTGAAGGATCTAAATCATTAAGTACTTGATCATTACTAAGACTTAAATCAAATAACCCTAAACCATCTGTGTCATCATCACATACTTCAAGTGATGAAGGATCAGTATTTATCTGAGGAACATCATTTACAACTAGTAAAAGTTCTATGTAGCTAAAACAGTCAGTGGTAATTGTGGTATCTTCTACTCGAACATATATTGTTTGCTCATATGCAACTATATTATCATATTCTCCAATAATAGGGAATAGATTATTTTCTGCATCGGCTTGAGTCTCATGATAGCTTATTAATAAATTAGGTAATCCGTTAGCTATTGCTTCATCAGAGTCGGTAAGATTAAACACTCCAAAACCGTCTGCATCTGCATCACAGTACTCTAAAGCAGGAGGATTACTTACCGGTGGTGGGATTTGCACAAATAACTCAAGAGTGGTATCCGCGTAACAACCTGTTACCGCAGTCATATCATCTTCAATTCTTACATATAAAATCTGTGGATTTTCAGTATTTGTGTAACCCATCGTATTTTCAATAGCATTTACACCTGCATTCATATCTTCCTCTGTCTCGTGATAGGTAACAACGTTCTCCACAATACCAGCCATGATACCTTCTGTTTTAACAGATATGTCTATACTGGTTATGCCATCAATATCATCATCGTCACAAACAATCAATGGAGAAGGTGCTGCAAAAACAGGTTTTGGTTCAACGGTTAAAGTGAAGTTTATATTGGATATAAAACATCCTGTTTCAAACGGATTATTATTATCAACTTCCACACGCGTATAGATGGTTTGTTGTTCATTTACAGTGTAAGGACTTTCTAGTGCATTAAACCCAGTATCTGCATTTAACTGAGAATCATGATACGTTACTATATATAAATTAGGGTCTTGTAATCCTAGTACTTGCGCATCATAATCTGTAAGGTTGACATCTATTACACCAGGTGTATATGTACATAATATCTCGTCAGGCACCTCATTATATTCAGGTACAGGTAATACTTCTAATAGCATAGAGTTAATACCAAAGCAGTCATTATCTCTTTCAACTCTAAGGTATACCCTTTGCTCATTAGGCACTTCACTTATGTATTCGTTAGGTAGTTGATTTAACTCTAATAATGCATCTTCTTCATTCAGATAATAAGAAACTGTTAATTCGTTAAAACTAGCAACATCGTTGGTAGGGTCTTCATCACTGTTAAGATTGTCAATTATTATTGATAATACATACTCATTGGCATCACTTAATGTAAATAATCCTAAACCATCGTAATCGTTACCATTTCCTTCGCTATTATCACATACGATTAGTCCTGCATTTTCAGGAATAGGATTGTAAATAGCTTGTAAGTAGAAAAAAGCTGTTGTGAAGCATCCGGTAGCTATATTTTCTACCCTACAGAATATATCTTGATTTGGAAAAATAGTTTCAATACCATTTTCATCTATGATAGCATTTACATGAGCAGTAGGGGTTTCTATAGCATTTATTCCTGCCTCTAAATCTTCTTGAGACAAGTGGAAGGTAAGGACATAATTATCAGGATCATCTCCGATAACAATATTTTCAGCAGCTTCCTCTAGGTTAAAGGTTGTTTTTCCATCTTGAATATCATCAATATCACATTGAACTAAATCTGTGGTTAAATCAACAACTGGTAATGGATTCACAGTGATATTGAAATTACCATAGCTAAGACAACCTGTTATGTTATGCTCTAATCTTATATAAATTGTTTCACTGGCAGCAGCGGTATTTTCATAAGCTATCAGCTCTTCATTGCTAAGGGCATTGATGTTGTTTTGAGAGTCTTCAAATAATGTAAAATAAGACAGAGTAACATTTTGTCCATTGATAATTTCATCGTCCTTAGTGGTTATATCAAAAATTTCTTGTAAATCTCCTGAATCTATGTAATCACATTGTTCGTAGTCTGATACATTAATTGTTGCAGGTATATTCACTATTATACCTTGGGTAGTAGTAGAATAGCATCCGGTTGTTTCATTTTCTAAACGAACATTTAGCTCTTGAGTAAAAGGAGATGTTAAGTTTTGGTAAGCTTCGGGGTTGACTATGGTATTTTCACCTGTGTTTGCATCCTCTGGTAACAAATGATAAGTAATATTTATTCCTTCTTGATCATTTAATATATCATCATCTAGCAAGGTTAAGTCTATTGTGGTAACACCATCATAATTTGCATCACAAACCTCAAGAATAGTAGGGGGGATGATTTCGGGAATAGGGTTCACAATAAGCTCGAGAGTTGTTGTTGAAATACAACCAGTTTCATCATCCTCTAATCTAACATAAATGATTTGGCCGTCTTCTTCAATATTTGTGTACAAGCCATCAATACTACTCAAATTATTTTCAGCTTGTTCAAGAGTTTCATGATAACTAACAGTAACACCCTCTTGATCATTTAAAATCTCTTCTGTTTTCTGAGATAAATCAAAAAATGAAACAAAACCATCATAATCATCATCACACTCCTGCAATGGATCTGGAATGATAACCTCGGGTAACGGATCCACAAAAATTGTAGAAATGTCTGAATAAACGATACAACCATACCCAACTCTATCAACCAGAACTCTGTATTTGTTATTATTAAAATTTGAAGGAATGTTATTTAAAGTCAAAACGCCAGTGTTAACCCCGGAATAGAATGCGTTTTCGTCTGATAATGGATACCAATTAACATCATCAGAGGTAAATTGCCATTCAAAACTATCGATAGTATTTGATTCAATTATTATTTGAACAGAATCATCTTCACAAATAATAATTTCAGATTCTGGCTGCACATCAATTGTGATTGGAGCATTTGTGATAAAGTCATCGTTAATGGGTAAATCATATCCAGTTGAAGCGCTAATAACAATTCCATTATTAGGGTTAGTTGATATTGGTTCATTACCCAGAATACCATCATCATTTTCGTCATTAAATCCAGCTTCAACAACATCTAAACACCCATCGGAATCTGAATCTAAATCGATATAATTAAAGAATCCGTCTCCATTTGAATCAATTATTATGAAATTTAAAATTCCTGAATCAATAATATTTTCTAATGAGTTTTCTAATCCATTTGTTCCAACATTAATTTCATCAATAGTACCATCTAAATTAATGTCTTGAACAAAATCTAAAGCGCCAGATTCATGTAAATCAAAAATTCCGTCATTATCTGAATCTAAATCTAAATAATCAAAAACCCCGTCTTCATCAAAATCTTGAGGTGTAAAATCATTTTCAAAAACATCATCATATCCGTTATTATTTTCATCAATATTTGAAATTGGTACATAATTATTTCCAGCAGCTTCAATTATGTCTATGATTCCGTCATTATCACTATCAAAATCTTTTGAATCCACAATTCCATCATTGTCACTATCGATTGGAACACAAGTAGCTATAATATTAATGATAACACTATCTGTTTCACTGCCCTCATTATAATGCTCAAACTCGAAGCTTTCTGTGAGATGAGTTTTGAAGCTAAATGTCCCTTGATTTAGGTTTTCGTCTTTGACTTTATATCTTATATTAAAGTTTGAAATTTCTGTGATACCAGCTTCAAATATTCCATCAAAATTTGAATCAATTAATAATTCGTCGTTAGGATCTAGTAATGTAATTGTTTTGTCAAATGGAACAACAATTGCGAACCATTCATTATTGTTCATGTTGTAGGATGTATCAAGTGTGTTATTATAGCTAAACTCTAAACTAACCTCATTTTCAAATGTTACAATGGTTTTTGTAAAACCAGGTTGATCATTAAAATCTCCATCGACGTATGAGGCGTCAGTTGTCACTGTAAAACCTCCTACAAAACCAGTCCAGTTACTGTTATCAGTTGAATTTGGGCTTTCTGTTAAGCTGAAAGTGTAGTCACCCATATTGTCTAAAGTACCACCGTTTTCAACAATTAGTAAACTTTGATTTCCTAATGACTCATCACAATTTGGAATTCCATCATTATCATTATCAATATCGATGTTATCATTTACTCCATCTCCATCATAATCGTTAGGGCAATCGCTTACAGGAATATTATTAGATAGAAGCGATCCATCGCATCCATCAATGAAACCTGAAATTTGATAATAGCCTGGCTCAGTTGGCGAATAATTATTCAAATTAGCCCCATCGATAGCGGTATTATTATAATACCATTGAAATTGGTCATAAGTTGATATACTACTTAAACTCAAATTTAAGTTTGGAATACATAAATTGTCCTCGTTATTTACTCCTTCTAGAATAATTTCAGGTTTTAGTTCAAAACCAGAATAATATCCACCAAATGTTGCATACTCATAAGCTCCAAAAGTCGCAACATATACTTGAGATGAAGATTCAACGGAGATATTTCCTGTTAATCCCTCTAAGGTATAAGTTTCAAATGCACCTCCATACACAGCAGAAGGTACAACTCCATAACCTAATATGTTTTGGGTTATACCATTTTCAGTAATTAATACATCAGATCCTGACTCGGTAACTATTGTAACTACTCCTTCAAAAGAATAATCTTGTCCAATTTTATTGACCTCAGGAATATTATTCACAATTCTTGGAGTTTTACAATTAATTGAGGGTACAAAAAACATTCCTTGATTGGGTATTCCTTGCGTTCCACCATTTCCTGGTCTGAATCCACCAATAAATTGATAGGCAAAAACTGGTTTAGAGGTTTCTACATACATGTTATAAGATTCATTAGTAGCTGGCCCATTACTGGTGTATAGATCATAGGTTACACCATATAAACTAGACGGAATAGACCAATATTCTCCTGCCTGAGCAATAGTGTATTCTAGAATACCATTTACATAAATATCAGTATTTTCTTCGTGTGCAACTATAAGCGGTCGTTCAATTTGACTAGCTCCGACTCCTCGAACAAATATATATTCGCTTCCAACTCTTTCTATGGGAACTAGCATGTCAATTCCAGCATCTTGGCCATTATGACCTTCACTTGAATTTGCATTTGAGCCATTAAATGACCCTGAATTCACAGCTATTGGTTTGTCGGCTTCAACCAAAACCCCAATTAAACCATTAATATTATTTAAATTTGAATTAGTTGGTTTTATCGATACAACGTAACTTTCTCCGTTATTTAAGATTATATTCCCTGGTTCTTGATCGTTTACAAATGTTACACCATTTCCAAAATTTGAAAAGTTTACTGAGGTATTATCTTGTGTAGCTAAAACAGAGATAAAATTTAGCATTGAGTCGCCATCAACAAATGTACTTTCATTTTGAAAAGTTCCAATTCTAAAGATTTGACCCAGTGCTGATAAACCTTTACTAACTAATTGACCCCCTTGATAATATGCCCAACTTGGTCCGCCAAATAATCTTACGGAAACATACACCAAATTATCCCCTTCAATTATGTAACCTTTATTATTTAATATTTGACCTGAGTCCGATGATTGTGTAAAAAAATTAGTTTGTTCCCCATTTCCAACATAATACTCTAGAGGAGCAGAGTTTGAAACAGTAAATTGCTCAGTTAGACCACCAATGGGTGTTATACTAACATTAAATTCATCTTCATTTGGAGTAGAAACATAAATATATTGAATTTGAGCTCCTCCGTCACCAGAAATAGGTGGTATGTAATGTGTTTTGCTGAATTGGGCTAAAATGTTCTGAAAACTCAAGAACAACATTGCAACAAAAATTAGCCTAAATATTTTTTTTAATCCCATTTAAAAATAAGTTTCATTTCTAAAGTCAACACCGAGTTGTTAGCAACAACGAAGCAACAAAAACAAAGCCAATTTAGAGTGGCTAAAGATAATAAAAAAAATCACCCCTTAAATTTAAGGGGTGATTATCATTATTATTCTATTTAATAATATCATAACTTCTCTTAATGAAATTTGTTAGTTCCTCACCCCTGAGAAGACCATGGGAAAGTTTTGCCAAGTCTAGGCTTTGAGATATTAATCTTTCTCGTTTATTCTTAGTTTTTGTGTTTATAATTTGAGAAATTAAGTCAGAGTTAGTATTTATAACTAAATTGAAAATTTCAGGCATATTACCAGCTCCAAACATACCGCCGCCGCCGTTTTGTTGCATCTCTTTCATTCTTCTCATAAATTCAGGATTAGTTATAATAAAAGGATTCTCGTTAGAATCCATGGATTCTAATTTAACAACAAACTTTTCATCATTAACAACATTTTTTACAATTTCCTCTAGTTCCTTTTTTTGATCATCATTTAGTTTTGAGACCTTATTTTTGTCCTTATTAATTAAATTGTCTATGTGGTCTGAATCAACTCTAGCAAATTGAATTTTTTCTTTTGAGCTTTCTAGTTTTTGGATTAAATGGCTAACTATAGGAGAGTCTAATAAAAGAACTGCATAGCCCTTATTTTTAGCCTTTTCTATATAACTATGTTGGGCTTGCTTGTCAGATGAATAAAGTATTACAAGTTTGTCATCTTTATCTGTTTGTTTAGCTTTGATTTTGTTATATAACTCTTCATAAGTGTAATATTTATCATCAACTGTAGGATAAAGTGCAAATTTTTCAGACTTTTCAAAGAACTTTTCTTCACTGAGTATTCCATATTCGATAACAATTTTTATATCATTCCATTTCTTTTCAAAGCCATCACGATCATTTTTAAATAAACTAGCTAGTTTATCAGCAACTTTTCTGGTTATGTAGGCTGAAATTTTCTTAACAGCTCCATCAGCTTGTAAATAGGAACGAGATACATTTAGTGGAATATCTGGAGAATCAATCACACCCCTTAAAAGTGTTAAAAATTCTGGAACAATACCTTCAACATTATCGGTTACAAAAACCTGGTTTTGATAGAGTTGAATTTTGTCTTTTTGAATATTTACATCATTAGTTAATTTTGGAAAATAAAGAATCCCAGTCAGATTGAATGGATAATCTACATTAAGATGGATATTAAATAATGGCTCCTCAAATTGCATTGGATATAGTTCTCTGTAAAAACCTTTATAATCCTCATCTTTTAGATCTTTTGGCTGCTTTGACCAAGCAGGGTTTGGGTTATTTATAATATTATCAACAGTCTTTGTTTTTGGCTTGTCACCTTCCTTGGCATCTTTTTCTAGGGGAAGAGTTTCTTCCTTGGTTCCAAATTTTATTGGAATTGGCATAAACTTATTATACTTAACAAGTAACTCGGAAATCTTATTTTCTTCCAAAAATTCCTTAGAATCTTTGTCTATGTGTAAAATTATTTCAGTACCTCTGTCTTTTTTAGTGCCTTTGTCCAATGTATAGTTTGGAGACCCATCGCAGGTCCAATGAGCAGAAGGTTTATTTTTGTAAGATTTTGAAATTATTTCGACTTTTTTAGCTACCATGAAAGCAGAATAAAAACCTAGACCAAAGTGACCTATAATCCCAGAATCTTTTGCGCTATCTTTGTATTTCTCTAAAAATTCTTCAGCACCTGAAAATGCAACTTCATTAATATATTTTTCAATTTCGTCAGCCGTCATTCCAATTCCCTGATCAATTATATGCAGTTTTTTCCCTTTTTTGTCTACTTTTACTTCTATCAAAGGATTTCCAACATCAATTTTTTCTTTGCCGATACTTGCAATATGATTAAGTTTTAAAGTAGCATCAGTTGCATTACTAATTAATTCACGTAAAAATATTTCGTGGTCACTATATAAAAACTTTTTTATCAGTGGAAAAATATTTTCAACCGAAACATTAATATTTCCTTTTTTCATAGTATCAATTTTTATTTTATTTAATATTGTCAATAAAAATGCCAAAATAAACTAAATGACATATTGGCATTTTACTGATTAATTTAGAAATTTTTTAGATTATCTTTTTGAAAAAATATATAGGCCTGTCATTGTGATTAGTCCATTGATTGGTAATAATTCATAGCCAAATATATATAGATTTTCTTTAGCATAAATATTTGCACATTCCCAAGCGCCTAAATTACATCCTGTTATTACTTCAAGGTTATAATAAGAAATTAAGGTAGGACTTATATTAATTAAATAAGTTAAAATAGGTGCAAGAATAACCACAAAATAAATCATATTACCTCTTAATTTTCTTTTACTATATAAACCAAACGCAAATAATCCAAGAAGTGGACCATATGTGTATGATGCAACTGTAAGGAGACTGTCAATAACATTGTTGCTTAAAACATACTTAAATATAATTATGGTTATCATTAATAATAAACTCATTAGAAAATGTATAATCTTTCTTGTTTTTTTATTTTTTTTCTCATCTTTCCCCATCCCTAAAAAATCGACACAAAATGAAGTTGTAAGAGAAGTTAGTGCACTATCTGCACTACTATAGGCTGCAGCAATTAAACCAAGTAGAAAACTAATTCCTAAGACTAAACCTAATTCACTATTTAGCGCTATTTCTGGAAAAAGTAAATCAGTTCTCACTTGACCATTCATTGATGGGGTTTCAATGCCATTTATATCTTTGTAAGAAAACAACAAACTGCCTAAAAACATAAATAAGGCAGTTACTAAAACCAAAACAACACTAAAACTAATCATATTTTTTTGAGCATCCTCAATAGATTTACATGTTAAGTTTTTCTGCATCATGTCTTGGTCAAGCCCTGTCATACATATTGTCACAAAAACACCCCCAATAAATGATTTAAAAAAATAATTTCTGTCATTTATGTCTTCAGTAAAAAAAACTTGGTTGAATCTTTTAAATTCATCAGAAAAGAAATACTCTGATAGGCTAAAATCAATACTATTCAAAATAGAAATAATAGAAATAATTACTGCCAAAATCATAAATAAAGTTTGTAATGTGTCGGTCCAAACAATGGTTTTTATACCGCCTTTGAATGTGTATATCCAAATTAGGGCAATTGAAATTCCAACTGTGGCAGGAAATGGTATATTCCAGTTATCAAAAACAAATTGTTGAAGTACAATAGCTACGAGAAACAAGCGAAAAGAAGCACCTAGTAATCTTGAAATGAAAAAATAAAATGCTCCAGTTAGATGTGCAGACTTACCAAACCTAATATCCAGATATTCGTATATCGAAGTTAAATTTAACTTATAATAAACAGGCAGTAATATGTAACTAACAATTAGATAGCCTACAAAATATCCAAATACAACCTGTAGGTAACTAAATTGGGAGCTTTCAATCCACCCGGGAACAGAAATAAAGGTAACACCTGATAATGATGCGCCAACCATTCCAAATGCAACTACATACCATTTTGAATCTCTTCCAGCATTAAAAAAAACATTATTACTATCATCCTTTCCTGTTAGATAAGAAATAATATAAAGCACTAAAAAATAAATAGCAATTACTGAAATAATCGTTGCTGAATTCATATTAAATTTTTGCTTTTCTAAGTTAACTATAATTTTTAATGTTTTTTGAAAAAAAGAACAAATCAAAGGAAGAGTAACTTCTTAAAATTTGTAAGTTTGTTTAATGGAGTTTTCCTCAAAATTTATCGAAAATGCGGTTAATGAAATTTCAAATTTACCTGGAATAGGTAAAAAATCTGCATTACGTTTGGTTCTCTTTCTATTAAGACAACCTGAATCCCTAACTAAAAACCTAGCAAATGCAATTTCAGAGATGAGATTAAATGTAAATTTCTGTAAAAATTGTCATAATATTTCAGATTTAGATGTTTGTGAAATATGTTCAAATCCTAGAAGGGATCAATCGCTCATTTGTGTAGTTGAGGATATAAGGGACGTAATGGCTATCGAAAAAACAAGTTCATTTAATGGTCTTTATCATGTCTTAGGAGGCAAAATATCTCCTATTGACGGAATTGGACCAGATGATTTAAATATCCAATCGTTAGTTAAAAAAGTAAAGAACAATCCAATAAAAGAGGTGATATTTGCGTTAAGTACCACAATGGAAGGTGATACAACTAATTTTTACATCTACAGACAAATTTCAGATTACAATATAGCCACATCAACAATTGCTAGGGGTATTTCAGTTGGGGATGACTTAGAATATGCAGATGAGATTACGTTAGGCAGAAGTATTACAGACAGAATTCCATTTGAAAAATCACTAAAAAGTTAAAATTGAAAGTTTCTGTAATAATTGTAAGCTACAATTGTAAAGCATTCTTGGATTATTGTATTCAAAGTGTAATTAAAGCTTTAAATAATATTGATGGAGAAATTATTGTAATCGATAATTCATCGTCGGATGGTACTGCAGAATTTTTAGAATCTAAAAACTACAATTTGAAGCTAATTAAATCTGATATTAACATAGGATTTTCCAAAGCTAATAATAAGGCCGTTAAATTTGCTAAGGGTGAATTTTTATTTTTTCTAAATCCTGACACTATTATTCCTGAGGATATTTTTCATCAATTTTTTAAATTTAAATTGGATGATTTGGGGATTTTTGGATTTAGAATGATTGACGGAAAAGGGAATTTTTTAAAGGAGAGCAAAAGAAATCTGCCAAACATTAAAATTATTTTAAAAAAGCTTTTAGGTTTTGATGGTAAATATTATTCTTCCCTAGGTGAGCTTGATTCAGGCTCTGTTGATGTTTTGTGCGGGGCAAATATGATTATTAAAAACTCTATATACAAAAAGGTTGGTGGATTCAATGAGGAATATTTTATGTACGGTGAGGATATAGAGATTTGCTATGAAACTAAAAAAATAGGATTGAATAACTTTTATAGTGCTACTTCTACATTAATTCACTTTAAAGGCGAAAGCACTTCAAATGACATAAATTACCTTAGAAATTTCTACGGAGCAATGAAAATATATTTTAAAAATATATTTTCTTCAAATCAATTTTTATTGACCACAATTTTACTTGTTTCAAAACTCTTGGTCTTGCTTAATAGTATTATGCCAAAAAGACAAATTGCCCAAGTTAAAAACAAAAGAAATATATTAATCGGTGACAAACCTATCAATAAATTAAATGATTTGCTTGGTGAAATATCTTTGGTAAATCAAATTGACACTAGTTACGACCAATGTAATATTATTTTTGATTCTAATTATCTTAGTTTTAAACAGATAATTAGTCACATTGATAATTTACAAAACGGAGAAAATATAAAATTTTGGTTTTTACCTGAAGACTATAATTATGTTATCGAGTCATCTGGAATGAATCAAAAAGGAAATGTTGTTTTTTTTGATTAAATAAATTTTAAAATCATGAATTGGACTATTTTCACTAATTTTAAGTACTTAATTCAAATCTATTTTAATGTCTAAATTCGAGTTGAAATTGCCAAAAATGGGGGAGAGCGTTGCTGAGGCTACACTGACGACTTGGCTCAAAGAAATCGGAGATACAATTGAATTTGATGAGGCAGTGGTAGAAATAGCAACCGACAAGGTTGATTCTGAAGTTCCCTCAGAAAAAAAGGGAATTTTAATCGAAAAATGCTTTAATGTAAATGATATTATTGAGGTCGGTCAAACTATAGCGATTATCGAAACTGATGAAACAGAAATTTCAGTAGAAACAAATACTGAAAATAATATTCAGGAAGTAAAAATAGAGTCAACTGAAGACAAAAATATTACTGGAAAAGAACTGGCCAAAGAAATAACTGAATCGTTAGAAAAATCTGCAGAAATCATATTAAAAACTGACAAAGTGATAACCTCAAATAAGGGCTTTTTATCTCCTTTGGTAAAGAATATGATTAAGAAAGAAGGTATTACATCTGATGAGTTAACCCAAATAAAAGGAACTGGAAAGGATAAAAGGATAACTAAAAATGATATATTATCCTTTTTATCTAAAAGAAATATAATTCTTCATAAACCAATTGAGTCAGATTCAAATATTATTCAACCAGAAAAATTAGATGTATCTGATTTTAGTGATGAAGTAATTGAAATGACAAAAATGGGTAAAATTATTTCCCGGCATATGACAGATTCTGTTAAGATATCTGCTCATGTTCAGTCATTTATTGAGGTTGATGTAACTAGTATTTATAATTGGAGAGATCGAGTAAAGTCTGGTTTTGAGAGTAGAGAAAGACAAAAGTTTACTTTTACTCCTATATTTATTGAGGCAGTAACAGTAGCTCTAAGGCAATATCCGATGATGAATATTTCTGTTTCAGATGATAAAATTATTCTCAAAAAGAAAATAAACATTGGAATGGCTACCGCACTTGATGACGGAAATTTAATTGTGCCTGTAATTAAAAATGCTGATCAGTTAAACCTTGTTGGTATGACAAAATCGGTTAATGATCTGGCAAGTAGAGCTAGATCCAATAACCTAACCCCTGACGATGTGGCTGGAGGAACATATACAGTGACAAACGTTGGAGTGTTTGGAAGCATTATGGGTACACCTATTATAAATCAGCCCCAAGTTGGAATATTAGCTTTTGGCGCCATTAGAAAGATTCCAAGTGTTATTGAAACTGAAAAGGGGGATTACATTGGGATTAGGAAAAAAATGATAATTTCCCATTCTTATGATCACAGAGTTGTTAACGGAGCACTTGGGAGTAAGTTTATAAAAGCAGTTAAGGATTACTTGGAAAACTGGAACTCAAATCGAGAAATATAAGCACAATGAAAATAATTTGTGTCGGAAGAAACTATGCTGATCACATTAGGGAATTAGATAATCAGAGACCAGAAAATCCTGTTTTATTTTTCAAGCCTGATTCCTCTTTAATTTTGAAAAATAGACCATTTTTTATCCCTGAATTTTCTGATGAGATTCATTATGAAACAGAGTTAATCATAAAAATCTCCCGAATTGGAAAACACATTCAAAATAAATTTAGTCACAAGTACTATGATTTTATAGGTTTAGGTATAGATTTTACAGCAAGAGATTTACAGTCTCAGCTTAAAAAAAACGGATTACCGTGGGAAAAATCAAAAGCATTCGACGGATCTTGTTTTGTTAGTGATTGGATTGATTTATCCGAAATTGAAGATATAAATAATATTAATTTTAGATTAGAGTTAAATAAAAATGTAGTACAAAACTCAAATACATCTCTGATGTTGTGGAAAGTTGATGAACTTATTTCATATATTTCAAAATATTTCACGTTAAAGATTGGTGATATTATATTCACTGGAACCCCATCCGGAGTTGGAAAGGTAAGTGTTGGAGATGAATTAGTAGGCTATCTCGAAGAAAAAAAATTATTTAATTTAAAAGTAAAGTAGGAAATATTGGAAGATATATCAATAATAATAGAAAAATTAAGAAAGGCAAATTTGACAATTTCTGTCGCCGAAAGTTGTACAGGTGGCAGGATTGCCTCAAACATAGTATCATTCGAGGGTGCTTCTGAATTTTTTTCAGGTGGAGTTGTCACATATTCTTCTCACTCAAAGATAAGAATATTAAATATTGATAAAAAAAGAATTGAGTTATTCGGACTTGTAAGTCCTGAAATCGCAAAAGATATGTCTAATGCTGTAAAGGATTTGTTTGGATCAGACATATCTATTTCTATTACAGGCAATGTTGGCTCAAAATCTGGTGATGGTTTATCACCGATTGGACAAGTTTTTATTTCTATTAATTTTAAGAATAAAGTAGATGTTTGGGAATTTAATTTCAAAGATGACAGAAACACGAACATTGAAAGTGCCGTTTCTAATGTGTTTAGACTGCTAAATAATATTTTAAAAAATTAAAAAATTTACCTTGAGAATAACAAAAAAATTGTAAATTCGCGCCTGAAATTATATGTTTTACTGAGAAAACTTTTAATATGGCACGTGTATGTGATCTTACTGGAAAAAAGAGAATGGTTGGAAACAATGTTTCTCACTCTTTGAATAGAACAAAACGAACATTTGATACTAATCTGATCAAAAAGCGTTTTTATATTCCTGAAGATGATAAGTGGATTACGCTTAAAATAACAGCATCTGCTCTAAAAACAATTAATAAAATTGGAATCAAAGCTGCTCTAAAAGATGCAAAACTTAAAGGTTTTTTAAAATAATTTTAAATGGCAAAGAAAGGTAATAGAGTTCAGGTAATTTTAGAATGTACAGAGCATAAAGATAGTGGTATGCCAGGAACTTCAAGGTACATTACAACTAAAAATAAAAAAAATACACCTGATAGAATCGAATTAAAAAAATTTAATCCGATTTTGAAAAAGATGACTGTTCACAAAGAGATAAAATAAATAAATCATGGCAAAAAAAGCTGTTGCATCATTACAATCAAAATCAAAAAGGCTTACAAAAGCTATAAAGATGGTAAAATCCCCAAAGACTGGTGCTTACTCATTTGTCGAATCTATACTGCCTCAGGAAAAGGTCAACGAATTTCTGAGTAAATAACTAATTTCTGTTATTTTAACCTTTTATTATTTACTAAATATCTTTTATCCTATATTTATAGTGTAATTACATAACATTATATTATGGGTTTATTCGATAAGTTTTTTTCTCTTTTCAAAAGAAAGAAGGATAAAGAACCCCCATCTGAGGATAAAGAAGAAACTAAACCTGAGGAATCAAAAGA
>CABYEA010000008.1 GCA_902517895.1 uncultured Bacteroidota bacterium | reverse complement strand
AATAGCAGTAACAAAAAATGCCCATATTGTTAAAGGCATTCTTGTAAGTGACATACCTTTTGTCCTTAGATTTAGGACCGTGACAATATAATTTAAAGAACCTAATAATGAGGATGCAATAAAAAATGCCATGGAAACCAACCACAAAGTCATTCCTAAGCCCGATCCAGGTTGTGCCATTTCAAGAGCACTTAACGGAGGATAAATCGTCCAACCTGCAGCTGCTGGTCCAGCTTCAACAAAAATTGATGAAACCATCAAAACAGTGGATAAAAAGAATAGCCAGAACGCAATCATATTAAGAAAACCCGAAGCCATATCACGGGCACCTAACTGCAATGGAATAAGTAAATTACTAAAAGTTCCACTTAGGCCTGCTGTAAGGACAAAGAAAACCATAATAGTACCGTGCATAGTCACAAGTGCTAAATAGATATCTGCATCCATAACACCTTCTGGAGCCCATTTACCAAGTAAAAAATCGAAAAATATATTTGGTTCTTCTGGCCAGGCTATTTGCATTCGCATTAATGCTGACATAAGTATTCCAATTATACCCATGAAAAAAACACCTGTAAACAAATATTGTTTAGCAATCATTTTATGATCTTGACTAAAAATATATTTAGTTATAAATGTTTCTTTGTGATGATGAGCGTGATGATCTTTATCAAATTCTATATATTCTGCCATAGTTTTAATTTTGCGCAATTAGCGAATTCTTAAATAAAGTTTGTTGTTCATACCAGGTGTCAAATTCTTGCTGAGTTTCAACAATAATCTTCATTTGCATGTTATAGTGAGACTTCCCACAGATTTTATTACACAATAATAAATAATCAAATTCATATGGATCTAGTGGTTCTTCACCTTTCAAAGCTAACTCTTTACTTTTTTCTTCCCTTATGTTATTGATGTTAATTACTTTATCAATCATAGATGGATTTTGCCTCATTTCTTCTGTAGTAACTGTTGGAGTAAATGCAAACTTAGTAATCATTCCCGGAACACAATTCATTTGTGCCCTAAAGTGTGGCATATATGCCGAATGAAGAACATCCTGAGACCTCATGATGAATAATATTGGCCTGTCAACCGGCAAATGAAGTTCTGTTGTAATTACATCATCCGCTGCATTAGGATCATTTTCATCAAGGCCCAATATATTAGCCCTGTCAATATCTATAAGTCTGACATTTGATTTTCCTAATACATTGTCCTCTCCAGCATATCTTGCTTTCCAATTAAATTGTTGGGCATAAAGTTCAATGACCATAGGATCATTATTTTTCTGCATATTCATAACATCTGACCACGTTAAAAGGCCATAGGTAATGAAACCGGTCAATACAATAGCAGGAATAGTAGTCCACAATAACTCTAGTTTATGATTATCAGTGTAAAATAATGCTTTAGATGTTTTACTTCCCTTGTATTTGTATGCAAAGAAATATAAAAGAAATTGAGTAATTGTTTGAACTATAAAAATCAAAACCATAGTCCAAATCATCAATGTGTCTATTTGTTGACCATGCTCAGATGCAGCATTTGAGATTAAAGGGAATTTTCCATATTTAACCAGAGAAAATATTGTTATGGCGTATATAAAAACTAGGAAACCTAGCATTAACTTTGCTTGAGTAGAATTATCTTTATCATTAGCAATTTGAGAATCATCTATCTTTACTCCAGAGATTACCCTTGATAAGTCAAATATTTTAATCATTTGCCAAATGGCAATTGAAATGAATATTAGAATTAAAACTATAAATAGGGTTGTCATATTCACTTATTCAAATTAGTAATGAAAGTTTTCACTTTCCTTAATCATCGGATTTCCTTTTGCTAATAATTCTTCTTTGGATAATGCATAAAAAACAAGCAGCAAAAATAAGCCTAAAAATATTAATATGGAACTAAATTCTGCAATTCCGAATCCATATCTGTCGATAACAGTTGCGGGCATAATCATCATGTAAACATCCATGTAATGTCCGACTAAAATTATAACCCCAGCCATTATAATAAATATTGGAATCCTTTTGTAGTCACTGTTCATAAGAACTAAAAATGGAAAAATAAAATTTAAACAAAACATGGTGAAAAATGGAATAGGATACATTTCAATTCTAGTGACAAAATATGTAACCTCTTCTGGTATATTCGCATACCAAATTAACATGAACTGTGAGAACCATAGGTAAGCCCAAAAAACACTAAAACCAAACATGAATTTAGCTAAGTCATGTAAGTGACTATCATTGACATATTTCATTAATCCCTTGCTGTTCAAATAAATGGTAATTAAGGCAATTACCGTGATACCACTTACAACCATACTTGCAAAAACATACCAACCAAATAAGGTGCTAAACCAGTGTGGATCAACACTCATAATCCAATCCCATGACATCATGGATTCTGTGTACATAAAGAAAACTAAAAACCCAGCAGAAATCTGAAAGTTTCTTTTAAAATTCTTATTGTCATTTGCTTTATCTTGGGCCAAAGAAAATTTCCTAGAAAAATATCTATAAAGTGACCAACCACCTATATAGATTAAACCTCTTAAAATAAACGCATTTTTATTAAGCCAACTTTCTTTTGCTTGAATGATTTTATCATGAGCAACAACTTCTGGGTCCATCCAAATAAAAATATGCTTATCTCCAATAATTGCAATTAATAAAACAATTAAAGCTCCAGGTAGTAAATAATAAGTTATAGCCTCCATCACCCTAAAAAGAACTGGTGACCATCCAGCCTGTGATGCATATTGAATAGCATAAAAGGCTAAAACTCCTAATGAAATCATCATAAAAAAGAATGCAGCAACATATAACGCAGCATAGGGTCTATTGTGAATCTGGTGCAAAACATGTTCAGCATGTTCATCTTCATGGCCGTGAGCCTCATCATCAACTTCATGTTTTTCATCTTCGTATACCCCTTCATTATGATGTATTTCATTCTGATGATCCATTGAATGAGTGTGGTCAGAATGTGATCCGTGATGAGATTCTTCAGCTAATAAAGTTTTAACTTCCTCAATTGTTAAATGAGATTTTGAATAAGAATAGAACCATCCTAATGAACCTAAGATTATTAAGGACAATGAAAAAATTTTAAATCTATTTGATAAGGTGTACATATTAAATTCTATTTACTTAAATCTGATTTTAATTTCATAACATAAGATGTAACCATCCATCTTTCTTTTTCATTTAGTTGATTAGCATAGGAACCCATTGAGTTCCTGCCATAATATATGACATGATAGGTACTTCCAGACGTAATTGCTCTTCCTGGATCTGCATAACTAGGAACTCCAAGGATTTTTTCTCTTTTGACTAAAATTCCCTGCCCTGCTCCTTTTGCTCCGTGACATATACCACAGTGGACAGTATAAAGTTCTTTTGCCTTCAAAATATCTTTTTGAACAAATGAAAAGGGATTTGATAGTTCTTTTTTTGCTAAATCATAACCTTCATTGGTATCCTCGTATTCGTATAGTGAATAACCCCTAGGGATTGTACCTTCAACCGGCAACCTGGCGGATAATTCATCTTCAAATATTTGATTTTCAGAATAAGCCTCATAACTTAAAGACTTATACATATTTGGCATATATTCATAATTTGGAGCTCCTTTATCCCCCCAACATGATTGTAGAAATATGGTAAAAATTAACAATATTTTATAGCTATATTTAATCATCAATGCACTTTGGATTTTACTTCGTTAATCTCAACTGCTCCAGACTCCCTTAATAACTTTTTCAATGCACCCTCGGGCTTATTGGTATGAATTTCTACTAAGAAATGATCATCAGTCGTTCTTGGATCAGGATTTTCAGCTTCTTTAAGGGGCCACATTTTACTCCTTAGATAAAAAGTGATGACCATCAAATGAGCTGCGTGAAACACTGTCATCTCAAACATTATTGGCACAAAAGCAGGCATATTTTCTAAATAGCTAAAACTTGGTTTTCCACCAATATTTTGTGGCCAGTCAACAATCATAATATAGTTCATCATTAGTGTTGCAACAGTTATTCCGATACATCCATAAATAAATGCAGCAATTGCAATTCTGGTCGGTTCAAGCCCCATAGCTTTATCCAGCCCATGTACAGGGAAAGGGGTATAAACCTCTTCAATATCATAATGCTTTTCTTTTATTTTTTTTACGGCAGATAATAAGATATCATCATCATTGTATAAAGCATGAAATATTTTTACTGATCCCATATTACTTTTTAATTTTAATAATTTTTGAGGTTCTTTCATCGGCTCCAGTACCCACCAGTGATTTTCCGCTATCTCTCAATTTTTTATATTTTTCACCTGAGCTCTTTAATATTGTTTTTACTTCCGCTTGAGCAATAACTGGAAAAGTTCTAGCATACAACAAGAATAAAACAAAAAAGAATCCGATAGTACCAATGAAAATACTGATATCAATAAATGTCGGAGAAAACATGGTCCAAGAAGATGGTAAGTAATCCCTGTGAAGAGAAGTTACAATAATAACAAATCTTTCAAACCACATTCCAATATTAACCACTATTGATATAAAAAATGAGAACATAATACTTGTTCTTAATTTTTTAAACCACATAAACTGTGGAGAAAATACATTACAACTCATCATTGCCCAATATGCCCACGCATATGGACCTGTTGCTCTATTTAAAAATGCATACTGTTCATACTCAACCCCAGAATACCAGGCAATAAATAGTTCAGTTATATAAGCCACTCCAACGATGGAACCTGTAATCATTATTACAATATTCATTAATTCAATGTGCTGAAGTGTTATATAAGCTTCCATATTGCACACTTTTCTCATTATAATCAATAATGTATTAACCATGGCAAATCCTGAAAAAATTGCACCAGCAACAAAATAAGGAGGAAATATAGTTGTATGCCATCCTGGAATAACAGATGTTGCAAAATCAAATGATACGATTGTATGTACAGAAAGAACAAGTGGAGTTGCAAGGCCTGCAAGAACAAGTGATACTTCTTCAAATCTTTGCCAATCCTTAGCACGACCTGACCATCCAAAGCTTAATATGCTATAAATTCTTTTTTGAAATGGCTTTACTGCTCTATCCCTTATCATTGCAAAATCCGGTAATAAACCAGTCCACCAAAAAACAAGTGAAACAGAAAGATAAGTTGAAATAGCAAATACATCCCAAAGCAGTGGAGAATTAAAATTAACCCATAATGAGCCAAATCCATTTGGTATCGGTAGCATCCAATATGCAAGCCAAGGTCTACCCATGTGAATAATTGGAAATAAACCAGCTTGTATTACAGAAAATATAGTCATTGCTTCAGCAGATCTATTAATAGCCATTCTCCATTTTTGTCTAAATAACAGTAATACCGCTGATATCAAGGTTCCAGCATGTCCGATTCCTACCCACCAAACAAAATTTGTTATATCCCATGCCCATCCAACGGTTTTATTTAATCCCCATACTCCTATTCCTGTAGAAACAGTATAAATAATACAACCAAGGCCCCATAGAAACATTGCAAGCGATATTAAAAAAACAATCCACCATTGCTTATTTGCTTTGGTTTCAATGGGCTTTGCAATATCGACTGTCACATCGTGGTAGGATTTCTCCCCAGCGACTAATGGTCTTCTAATAGGTGCTTCGTAGTGGGATCCCATATTGTTTTAATTATTAAACATTTTTTTAGTATTTCTAACTTTTACTTGATAAACTACATTGGGTTTAGTTCCAACAGCATCAAGTAAATGATAAGCTCTTTTGTTGTTCTTGAGTTCTGCTATTTTACTTCCCTCTTCATTTATATCTCCAAATCTCATTGCTCCACTTGAGCATGCAGATGCACAAGCACATGTGTCATTAAACTCGCCAGCTGCAACAGGTCTTCCTTCATTTTTAGCTTTTAAAATAACTGCTTGTGTATTTTGAATACAGAATGAACATTTTTCCATAACACCTCTAGATCTTACTGTAACATCAGGGTTAATCACCATTCTACCTAAATCATTATTCATATGATAATCAAACTCATCATTACCATTATACAAGAACCAATTAAACCTTCTCACTTTATATGGGCAGTTATTGGCGCAATACCTTGTCCCTACACATCTATTATAAGCCATGTGATTTTGACCTTGCCTTCCATGACTAGTAGCAGCAACCGGACAAACCGTTTCACAAGGTGCATGATTACAATGTTGACACATAATGGGTTGGAATGCAACCTGAGGGTTTTCAGACGGATTTTCTAATTCTCCAAAAGAACTTAATGAACTACCTAAACCACTGATATTATCTTTTTTCATATCATCATCATAGAAAGAATCTTCAGATGAATAATACCTATCAATTCTGAGCCAGTGCATATCTCTACTCTTTCTGATCTCTGTCTTTCCTACAACTGGAACATTGTTTTCAGCATGGCATGCTATAACACAGGCTCCACATCCAGTACATGCATTTAGATCAATTGACAGGTTAAAATGATGACCAATTGATCGATCAAATTCTTGCCATAAATCAACATCAGGGGAGGAAACTGGAGTTTCAATATGATTTAATGAAACAACCGCTTGACTATTCCAAACTTCAACTTTTTTAGTGTTAAATTCGTCAAGGGTGGTCTCCTTTATTATATCACCTCTACCCATAAGAGTGTTTTGTAATTGAATCAAAGCAAACTCATGAATTTCACCAGTTGGAATAATTTCAACGGATTGAACAGGATTAAAATCATTATATAGAGTAAAAGCATTCACTCCAACCATCATTTCGGGCTTAACACCCTGATATCTTCCATATCCAATAGCTAAACCTAGGGTGCCTCTTGCTTGCCCTGGCTGTATCAGCACAGGTACTTTAATCTCTTTATCTCCTAATTTTATTATAGCACATTTACCATTAAGACCACCGTTAGCATCATGACTAGACTGATTAAAAAATGTACTTGGCTCTAAATACAAACCCATTTCTTTTGCATCAAATTCAGAAATAGTCAAATAGTTATCCCAAGTTGCTCGGGTCAACGGATCTGGGAATTCCTGAAGCCAAGGGTTATTGGCATGTTTACCATCGCCCATTCCCGTTTTAGGGTAAATATTTAACTCAAAGGAACTAGGAGAGTTACTATCATTAATTGTAAATATTTTACCATAATGCTTAAAGTTTTTGGTTCGTTTAGTTAAACCTGATGATGAAGTTTTATAATAAATCCCATCATGAAGTGCCTTGTTCCAGGAATCTAAACCTAATAGATTGGCTTTCCAATAGTTCTTTATGTAATCATGGATTGATATTTTGTTTCCCGACCATATAAGCAATAAGTCTTGGAACTGTCTTGTATCAAATAATGTTCTTATCACGGGCTGTGCTAAAGAAAACTCACCAGAAACTAACTCAAAATCTCCCCATGATTCTAAATAATGATTTGCAGCAGCTACATATTTTGAAGCCAATGCTGTTTCATCATTTTTCATTGAGAAATATATTGACATCTCTACCTTACTTAAGCCTTCAGAGAACTTTTTAGAATCCGCTAGGGAGTAAATTGGATTCACACCAGACATAATTAAAGCACCCACATCTCCATTATTCATTCTAGAGATTAGTTTAGAAATATTTTCATCATCACTACTTCTTGTTAAAATCGTATCCGATGGTTTGAAAGAATAACTATTAAGCTTTTCGTTGATTTCTAAAACCAATGATTGGTAGTCCTCATCCTTGATACCAGAAATAATGACTGAACCGTCAGCAGCTGATTTAATTTCTCTAATTAATGCATCAACTATTTTCTTTGTTTTTTTATTTAAGGAAATGTCAGATTTGAGCTGAATTTTATTTCCGACAACAGACTTATAAATTTCAATAAGAACAAGTTTTTGCTCGTTTAATTTTAGAGGAACTCTAACGTCTGCATTGGCTCCAGAAAGTGTCATATTTGATTCAAATTGAATATGTCTAGACATTGTTCCATTATCAGGAATTCTACCTTTTGCGTAAGAACAGTCAAATCCACCTCCTTGCCAATCCCCTAAGAAATCTGCACCAATTGAAACGATAACTTTAGATTTTGAAAAATCATAATTTGAAAGACCTCTAACACCATACCTCGATTGAAAAGCATTTAGAGCCGATGATTCAGAGAATGAATCATAAGTTATATGTTTGACATTTTTATAATTTGATTTGAATTCTTCAATTAAGCTCTTTGTTGAAGGACTTGCAAATGTCTGAGTCAATAAAACAATTTCTTTATTACTTGCTGAAATTTTCTCAAGTTCAGACTTTGTTTCGTATTCAAATCCAAACCAAGAAATAGGCATATTGTCCTTGGTTGGTTGCGCCAATCTAGCATTGTCATAAAGATCAAGTATAGATGCGTGTACTCTACCATTAGCCGATTTTGAATCTGGTGCTAACTTGTTTTTTTCAACTTTTATAGGCCTTCCCTCTCTGCTTTTGATAAGAATATTAGCAAAATCGTAACCATTCCCTATAGTTGTTGCATAGTAGTTTGCAATTCCTGGGATAATTTCTTTTGGTTGTACAACATAAGGTATGGACTTGACGACAGGACCTTCACATGCTGCTAGAGTTGCCGCTGCTGTACTAAAACCAATATATTTAAGAAAATCTCTTCTTGAGGTGGAACTATTAGCAAGATTATCTTTGTCAGATAAAAACTCATCAACAGGAATTTCTTGTACAAATTCCTTGTTTTGTAGATCGTCAAATACATCATTATTTGCAGAATTAAGTTCTGCTAAATTTTTCCAATATTTTTTATTATTTGACATCTGTAATTTTATCTGATTAATAATGACATTTACCACATTCTAGTCCGCCCATTTGAGCAGCTGTTAATTCTTCAACACCATATTTTTTTGACAACTCCACATGAATTCTATCATAATATTCATTGTCTTTAATTTTAACATTAGTTTCTCTGTGACAATTTATACACCAACCCATTGTTAAGGGTGAGTGTTGATACATTATCTCCATTTCCTCTACAGGACCATGACAAGTCTGACATTCAATACCTGCTACATTCACGTGTTGTGAATGGTTAAAATAAGCGAAATCTGGTAAATTGTGAATTCTTACCCATTTTACAGGGTAAGTAACTCCGGTATACTCTTGTGCTTCATCATCCCATCCCACAGCCTTGTATAATTTTTGGATTTCAGCGTCATAAAATTCTTTCGTGTATTCTTCAGTTGTTTCACCATTATACTCATATATACTTTTATGACAATTCATACATATGTTAAGTGATGGGATACCTGAATGCTTACTAACTCTGGCAGAAGAATGACAATAATTACAGTCGATTTTATTATCCCCAGAATGAATTTTGTGGGAATAATGAATTGGTTGCACAGGCATATATCCCTGATTTACACCAACCTGCATCGTCCACCCATAGAAACCATATGCACTAACCAGTAAAAATAATATTGCTGTACATAACATCAAAAACTGATTCTCTAGGTAGGCTTTCCAGATTGGCTTTGTTTTTTTCTTTTCCTTAGGCTTAACTCCTTTTAGTTCAGCAAGGGTTTTGAGTGTTTTCGTGACAACTACCAAAGCAATTGAAAGCAACAAAAATAAAAGGGTAAATACACCTAATATAATTTCATCAGAGAGGCCAATTCCGTTGGAAGGGCCTACAGCTAAATTTGAAGCGACAGCAGTAGGCTTTGGAACAGCTTTATCTTGAGCAGTGTAGGCTAATATATTATCAATATCTGTATTTGTAAGCTGTGGATAGGCAGTCATAGCAGCTTTGTTGTATTCTTCATAGATCTTTACAGCATAGGGGTCGCCAGATTTAATTAGTGAGGAGCTATTCCTAATCCATTTATAAAGCCATTCCCTTTCTAATCCTTCATCTTCAGCTAACCTTTTTTCAACATATCGAAGGGCAGGGCCTGTCATTTTTCGGTCAAGCTTGTGGCATGAAGCACAATTGGTATTAAATAAGGCTTTACCAGCAACAGGATCACCTTCTTGCCCATAACTATTTGAAACAAAAGAAGTTATAAAGATTAAGTAAAAAGCGTAGGATTTTAAACTGTTTAATTTGGTTAGTTTTTTAAACAATTTTATAGTAATTTTTAAACTAAATACTTTTGAATCCATTCAAAAATAGCCTGTTATATATAGAAGGACAAAAATAGCATCAATTATGGTTATTTTTAGTATAAATTATACAATATTTATGAAAAAAACTAATTTATAATGGTTCTAAATAAAGTTAAAATATAAGTCTCTATACTTAATTATATTTTATTATTTATAGTATAGAGTTTTATATATATTTTATATGAGTTATATTTAGTTAATAATTATAGCTAAAATTGATGCAAAAAATTAAAATATTTTTTATCATAATTTCATTTTCCTCAGCAACTTTATTTGGTCAAAATGGAAATATAAAAATTAACCAAAGTAATAAACTTGATAGTGTTATTAAATTAAAAAAAGAACTTAATTCTAAAATTCAAAATCTAAGAATTCAGATTTACAGCGGAGATAGGGAAAATGCTGAACAAATAATAGAAAAATTTATCGAAATTTTTAATGATACTACAGCTGATGTTATATATGAAACTCCGAATTACAAAGTATGGGTTGGAAATTATTATACACAGCTAGAAGCTGACAAAAGGCTCATTGAAATCAGAAAAAAATTTAGAAGTGCTTTTATCTTTAGACCCGAATTTCAAGAAATTATCGAAGATGAAATTAAAGAAGAAAAGAATCAGGAAAATTTAATTTTGAATTAGATTTTTTTCTTTACAGCAACATTAACAAATCCTTCAATTTCATCTCCAACTTTTAGATCTTTGTAGTCTGTAATTTGTAATCCACAATCGTATCCTTTAGTAACTTCTTTAACATCATCTTTAAATCTTTTTAAAGATGACAGAGAGCCTGTATATATAACCACTCCTTCTCTGATTAGACGAATTTCTGAGTTTCTTACAATTTTTCCTTTTGTAACCATACATCCTGCAATAGTTCCTATCTTTGATATCTTATAAGTTTCTCTGACCTCGCATAGGCCTGTAATCTCTTCCTTGAAGTCAGGTGACAACATACCTTCCATTGCATCTTTAACATCATTTATGGCGTCATAAATTATTGAATATGTTCTAATATCAATCTGTTCCTTATCGGCTATTTGTCTTGCATTACCCATTGGCCGAACATTAAAACCTACAACAATAGCATCTGAGGCCGAGGCTAATAAAACATCACTTTCAGTAATGGCGCCTACAGCCTTATGAATAATATTAACCTGTATTTCTTCAGTTGATAATTTTTGTAACGAGTCTGTTAATGCTTCAACTGATCCATCAACATCTCCTTTTAAAATTATGTTTAATTCTTTAAACTCACCTAGAGCAATTCTTCTTCCTATTTCATCAAGCGTTATATGCTTTTGTGTTCTAACAGTTTGCTCACGCTGCAGTTGTGTTCTTTTATTGGCAATTTGCTTAGCTTCTCTTTCGTCAGAATAGACGGAAAACTTATCTCCTGCTTGAGGTGCACCATCTAAGCCTAAAATTGAAATTGGAGTAGATGGGCCTGCTTCTTTAAGCTCATTGCCTCTTTCATCTTGCATGGCTTTAACCTTGCCACTATTTTTTCCCGCAAGTACAAAATCACCAATCTTAAGGGTGCCAGCCTGTACTAAAATTGTTGAAATGTATCCTCTACCCTTATCCAAAAATGCTTCAACAACAGCTCCACTTGCATCCTTGTCTGGATTAGCTTTTAACTCTAACAATTCTGCTTCTAAAAGGACTTTTTCCAATAACTCATTTACACCATCACCTTTCAAGGCAGATATATCATGAGACTGGATTTTTCCTCCCCAATCCTCAACTAGTAAATTCATGTTTGAAAGAGATTCTTTAATCTTATCAGGATTTGAATTTGGCTTATCAATCTTGTTAATTGCAAATACAATTGGAACAGAAGCAGCCTGAGCATGAGAAATAGCCTCTTTTGTTTGAGGCATTATATCATCATCTGCTGCAATTACTATGATTGCCAAATCTGTGACTTGCGCTCCTCTTGCTCTCATAGCAGTAAAAGCCTCATGGCCAGGGGTATCTAGAAAGGTTATTTTTTGACCATCATGAAGCTCAACTCCATAAGCACCAATGTGCTGAGTTATTCCACCGGACTCACCTGCAATTACATTTTCTTGTCTAATGTAATCTAACAGAGAGGTTTTGCCATGATCAACATGGCCCATTACAGTCACAATTGGAGGTCTTGGCTTTAAATCATCTGGAGAATCCTCAAGTTCAATATTTTCTTCCTCTATTTCTGCTTTTACAAACTCTACTTTAAATCCAAATTCTTCAGCAACTATAGATAAAGTCTCTGCATCTAATCTTTGATTTAACGTCACCATCATACCTAAGGTCATACATGCTGAAATAATTTCAGTTGGAGAAACATCCATCATTGTAGCAATCTCATTTGCAGTCACAAACTCTGTTACTTTCAATATTTTACTTTCTTCTTCTAGAACAGCTAGTTCTTCTTCAGATTTTTGTTTGTGCTGATCTCTTTTATCTTTTCTATATTTAGCAGCTTTGCCCTTAGACGATTTACCTTGTAATTTTTCTAATGTCTCTTTGATTTGCTGCTGAACTTCTTCTTCGCTTGGCTCTTCTTTAGTCGGTCTTTTGAATCTGTCATTTTGTTTAGACTTTGTGCTTGACACATTATTTTGAAAAGAATCCTCCTGTTTTGAAACAATTCTTCTTCTCCTTTTCTTGGATTTAGTTTTTGGAGTTTCTGGTTCTGTTTGTTTAAGCTTATCTAAATCAATTTTTTCTCCAGTAGATGTTAGACCTGAAAGTTTTTTATAATTGTCCTTTTTTAAATTTTCATTAGTATTATCCGCTTTCTGCTGATTTAATTTTTCACTGCTGTTTTGATCTATTTTATCATTTATAATAGCTTTACCAACCTCTTTATCAGAATCAAGATCAATTTTTCCAAGCTTTTTGAATTGGACAACTTTTGAAGAGGCTTTAATAATTTCAGGCTCTGTTTTATTTATGTAATTTCCTTGTTCTCTCTCCTGCTTCTCTCTAATCTTTTCCTTCTCTTTATTTTTAGCTTCCACCACCTCTTTAGATGCAATTTTTTTATCCGCATCTATTTGAAATTCATTACACAATAAGTCATATAAATCATTGGAAATTTTAGTTGTGGGCCTTTTTTCGATTTTATGCCCTTTAGATTCTAAAAAATCTGCTACCCTGTCAATGGATATATTTAACTCTCTAAGAACTTTATTTAACCTAATTGTATCTGCCATGTATAACTATATATTTTTTAGTCTTCAAATTCCTCTTTTAAAATTTTAAGAACATCGTTAATAGTTTCCTCTTCCAAATCAGTTCTTTTTACCAAGTCATCGGCATCTTGTTCTAAAACACTTTTAGCAGTGTCTAGTCCAGCCTTAGCAAGCTCTTCAATAACCCATGAATCGATTTCATCTGAGAATTCAGTCAATTCAACATCTTCTTCAACCCCTTCTCTAAATACGTCAATCTCATAGCCTGTCAACTGACCAGCTAATCTTATATTATGGCCGCCTCTGCCTATAGCCTTGCTAACCTCCTCTGGATTTAAAATCACCTCAACTCTTTTATTTTCTTCATCAATCTTCATTGAATTTAATCTTGCTGGGTTAAGAGCTCGAGTTATAAATAACTGAAGGTTATTTGTATAGTTAATAACGTCGATATTTTCGTTTCCTAATTCTCTTACGATACCATGAATTCTAGAACCCTTCATCCCAACACAAGCTCCCACTGGATCAATTCTATCATCATAGGAATCAACTGCCACCTTTGCTTTTTCTCCAGGGATCCTAACAACCTTTTTTATACTGATTAGACCGTCAAATACTTCTGGGATTTCCTGTTCGAATAACTTTTCTAAAAAACCAGGTGAAGTTCTTGATAAAATAATAGATGGTTTGGTTCCAATCAACTCAACACTTTCAATCACTCCTCTTATGTTATCTCCCTTTCTAAAAAAATCAGATGGAATTTGCCTGTCTTTAGGCATTACAATTTCATTGCCTTCATCATCTAATAATATAATGGCTTTATGTCTTATGTGATGAACCTCTGCACTGTATATTTCACCCTCAAGTTCTTTAAACTTTTTATAAACATTAGTATTATCATGCTCGTGTATCTTAGCTGTTAAGTTTTGTCTTAATGATAAAATTGCTCTTCTTCCGAGATCAATCAATTTAACTTCTTCTGAAACATCTTCTCCAACCTCAAAATCTGGTTCAATTTTTCTAGCTTCTGAAATTGCTATTTCAAGGTTATCATCTTCAACATTATCATCTTCAACAACAATTCTATTTCTCCAAATCTCTAAATCTCCCTTATCAGGGTTAATGATTATATCAAAATTTTCATCATCCCCGTACTTTCTTCTAAGAGCAGATCTAAATACTTCTTCTAAAATAGCCATAAGTGTTACTCTGTCAATTAGCTTGTCATCCTTGAATTCCGAAAATGATTCAATAAGCGTTAAATTATCCATATTTTAAAATTTTATTTTGACTTTTGCTTCTTTAATTTTATCTAAATCAATATCCATTGATTTTTCCACAGTGATTTTACCTTTACCTATCGGTTTTGGTTCCCTTACTTTCCAAACAATATTTATACACTTATCATTAGCATCGGTTAATTTACCCTCATATTTTTGATCAATAGTTTTGATTGTGAGGGTCCTTCCATAATGTTTAAAGTATTGGCGTGTATTTGTTAAAGGTGTGGTAGCTCCACATGAAGCTACCTGTAATGAAAAATCATTTTCATCACGGTCTAAATTGGCTTCTATAGCCCTACTTATAAACATACAATCTTCAACTTTTACTCCATTATCTCCATCAATAGTGACACTTATTTCATTATTTTCAGAGATCGAAAAATCAATCAGAAAGAGGTCAGGCCTTTGATCAAAACAATTAGCTAATAATAAGTCTATTTTTTCTTTTAACATTTTTCTATAAAAAGAGGGGACTCTTAGTCCCCTCATAATATTATAATTAATCAGTTGCGCAAATATACAATAAAATATTTCATTAGCTAATATTTGCACCTAGTTGGCCTACTAGGGATCGAACCTAGACTCTTCTGGACCAAAACCAGACGTGTTGCCAGTTACACCATAGGCCATTGAGGATGCAAATTTAAAATAAATTTTATTTCAGCAATATATTTTCACTAATTATGTTTAATATTTAGACTCAAGAAGAATTTTTTATTAATACATTTGAAAAAATTTATTTTTGGGATGAACGATAAAAAACTGAATTTAATTATTGGTTGGTTATGCTTTTTAATTTCATTTATCGTTTATTATTTAACCGCTGAGCCAACAGTTAGTTTTTGGGACACCGGTGAATATATAACCACTTCCGCAAAACTACAGGTGGGGCATCCACCAGGAGCTCCACTTTATCAAATGCTAGGCGCAATATTTTCGATTTTTGCTATCGAAAAAGAAAATATTGGTTTTACCATGAATTTAATGAGTGGCTTCGCAAGTGCATTGACAATTTCATTTATGTATTGGTCAATAGTACTGGTTTTAAAAAAACTTACCCCAGACATTAAAGACACAATTAAAAAACAGTTGATGGTGTCTAGTTCTGCTTTTATTGGTTCAATTTCATTTGCGTTTACTGATACGTTTTGGTTTAGTGCCGTTGAGACTGAGGTTTATGCCATGGCTACATTAATAATGGCAATTATGTTTTATTTAGGATTAAGGTGGGAAATTGATATGCATAAGCCCAAAGGGAATAAATGGTTACTTTTGATCTGCTTTATTATAGGCCTTTCTTTCGGGGTTCATTTCATGGGACTATTGGTAATCCCCGCAATAGTAATGATTTACTACTTTAAAAATCAAGAGGAAATTTTAAAATCAATAAACCTAAAACCTATTATAGGTTTTATTATTGCTAATGCCATAGGTATAGCAATCCTTATGGGCATCTTTAAGTTATTGCTTCCAAATACCTTAAAATTTTTCAGCGCTACAGAACTTTTATTTGTAAACAACTTAGGTTTGCCATTTAATTCTGGGACACTGGTAGCTTTTATTTTCATTGTCTATGTTTTTTATTTTTTGATAAATTTCACAAGAAAAAAAGGTTTTGTTAACGCTAACACGTTTACCCTTTGTTTTTTATTTATTTTTATTGGCTTTTCTTCATGGTTGATCTTACCAATTCGTGCAAATGCAGATGTTGTAGTTAATGAAAATGACCCTTCCAATGCAAGAGAACTTTTAGCTTACTATAATCTTGAGCAATATCCAAAAACTTATCTTTTTTATGGCCCATTATTTTCGGACCAATATTCAGGATTGGACAAAAAGACACCTTACAAAGATGACAACCCTAAATATGAAAAAGATTTAATAAAAAAGAAATATGTTATTGTTAATGATTTTAAGAACGCAGTCCAAAATTATAATTCTGAACACGCATCAATACTTCCAAGAATGTGGAGTACTGAACATGCTGAAAATTATTTGAACTACACTGGCTATCTAGATTTCAAAATAAAACCTAGATACGCGTCGGAATCTGAACTTATAGATTTTATAAAAGATTTTAAAGGAAAAATTAATAGTAATGAAATTGACTACGAGGACTTTCACAATTTTCTAAGACAATATGGGCAATTTTTAGATATAGAAAAGCCATCTTTTATGAGTAATCTTTACTATTTGTTTAATTATCAAATAGGATATATGTATTGGCGTTATTTTATGTGGAATTTTTCTGGTCGCCAAGATGATATACAGGGTAAAATGGATATGAATGGGAATTGGATTAGTGGTATAAATTTTATTGACGAATGGAGTCTTGGAGTTTCACAAAAAAATCTGCCAAAAGACGTAATTAATAATAAGGCTCGAAACACATATTTTTTGCTTCCTCTTTTGTTAGGTTTAATCGGATTGTACTTTTTATATAACGCTGATAAAAAATATTTTTGGATACTAATCTTATTTTTTCTTTTTACCGGAATAGCGATTCAGGTTTACACTAATGTAAGGCCATTTGAACCAAGAGAGAGGGATTACTCAGTTGTTGGATCATTCTATGTTTTTTCAATAATTATTGGTTTGGGGGCCTATTATGTTGCAGATTTTTTTGAAAAAATTAAAATCAAGGGGGCTGGAATTCTTTCTTTCATTTTATGTTTATTTTTTGTGCCTGTCAATTTAGCTATAAATAATTGGGATGACCATGACAGAAGTGATAGATTTACAGCTTATGAAATGGCCATAAATTATCTTGAGTCCTGTGATAAAAATGCAATATTATTTACTATTGGTGATAACGACACTTTCCCTCTATGGTATGCTCAAGAAATTGAAGGAATCCGAACCGACGTAAGGGTTGTTAATACAAGTCTATTAAGTACTGACTGGTACATTAATCAAATGAAAAGAAAAGCTTATGAAAGTGATCCAATCCCTTCCAGTTTATCAATTGACAAGTATAGGCATGGTACTAGGGATTACATCATTAAAGAAGAAATTAGTCAAGACACGGTTGATGTTAATGTGTTTATAGATTTTATTACTCAAGATGAAAAGGATTACAAATACGGGGAAATTCTAAAGAGGCAAGGTTATGATGTGGCCGGATTAAGAAGTCAAGACTATAATGCTAATTTCCTGCCAACAGAAAATGTTAGAATTCCCGTAAATATCGACAATGTTATTAAAAACGGTATAGTTAGTGAAAAATATTCAGAACTAATTGAAGAAGAAATATTTATCAAAATAAAATCTCAGGCTTTATATAAGAACAGGCTTATTATGCTTGATATAATTGCAAATAATAATTGGGAAAGACCAATATATTTTACAGGAGGTGCTTTTGGTGATGAAGACTATTTGTGGATGAAAGATTTTCTGCAGCTAGACGGAATGTGCTATAAACTTGTTCCGATTAAAACCTTAATCGATATGTCAAACCCATACGAAATGGGAATGATAGATTCGGAAAAAATGTTAAGTATAGTTGATAAATGGAATTGGAGTGTTGAGGCTGAAAAGAATATTTACTTTGACGTTGAGTCAAGAAAAAATAGCATCACATATAGAAGTAATATTTCAAGACTTACAAATCAATTGATTTTTGAAAATAAACTAATTAAAGCAGAAAAAATTATGGACAAATGCATGAGAAAATTCCCAACAAATAAATTTGGGTATTATACTCTTTTAGAGCCATTCATTATTTCTTATTACAAAATCGATAAAGAAGAAAAAGCTCGAAAATTATTTGATGAAATAGCTGAAAAATATCAAGAAAAACTGTTTTATTATAGCGGATTAAATGATTTAAATAAAAATAGATATGCTGAGGAAATTTATACTGATATTGAGAGGTATAGATCTTTGGTTGATGTTATGATAAATTTTGAGGAAGGGGAGTTTCTTGAGACAAGAATGCAAGAATTTAACAACTACCTAGATTTATTTCTATAAACTAAGAAAATTCATCTATTTTATTTATTTTAGAAAATATATTAACTAACCTAATTTAATCATGAAAAATCAAAATAATTCCGCATTATTTACATTAATAACCGTGTTTTTCTTTTGGGGGTTTTTTGGAGCATCAAACGGTGTTTTTATCCCATTTTGTAAAACATATTTTCAAATCGATCAATTTCAAGCTCAGCTAGTCGAATTTGCATTTTATGGAGCGTATTTTATCGGTGCTTTGATATTATTTATTTGGTCAAGCTATTCTAAAAAGGATATTTTAAATAATTGGGGGTACAAAAAAGGAATTATTTATGGTTTGATTATTTCAATTTTTGGAGCCTTGATAATGTATCCTTCAGTTAATGGTGCTGAGCAAGGTGACACCCAGGTATTTTATTATGTGCTAATTGCATTGTTTATTATTGGATTAGGATTCTCTCTTCAGCAAACAGCTGCAAATCCATTTGCCGTATCACTTGGAGACCCTTCAACTGGTTCCAATAGGCTTAATTTAGCGGGTGGTGTTAACTCTTTTGGAACTGCTATAGGACCGATTTTAATTGCTTTTGTTTTATTTGGTTCGGCTTCAGAAGTAAATTGGGATATTATTGAATTGAGTTCAGTTCAAGGTTTATATATTGCTGTTGCCATAGCCTTTTTATTAGTTGCAGGATTTTTCTATGTTTCAAAGAATCTTCCTGATGCAAAAAATGATGAACCTTTTGAATCTGCCTCAAAAGCCAAAACAATGCTTATAATAATGACTGTTATAATGACATTATGCTTTGGTTGGATTTTTTATTCATACACACCTGCATTTGAAAATAGTCCGATTGAAGACTTAGAAATAATTAGATTAATTTTAACCATTGTTTGTCTATTATCTGTTTTTGCGCTAATATTTAGAGCAAATTCATCAGCAAATAAAAATTCTGAAGGTTGGGGAGCCTTAAAATACCCCCAACTAGCTTGGGGTATGCTTGCGATTTTTACTTATGTTGGGGTAGAGGTAACAATCCAAAGTAATCTTGGGGAGCTTTTAAAGGCTGATATTGGTGATGGGCTAAATGCTATTGGACTTCCGGTTCTTGATGAAGCTCAAAGTGCAAAATATATTGCATTGTATTGGGGTGGATTAATGATAGGAAGATGGACTGGATCAATCGGAGCTTTTGATGTTTCTGAATCCTTAAAAAGGATATTATTATTTATAACACCATTTATTGCTTTTGGAGTTGTAATAGCAGTTAACGCATTCAGTAATCCACTTACAATATCTGAGATAGGCATATTTTCTTTTTTAATTGTAATACAAATTTTTGGTTTTTATTTAGCAAAAGATAATGCAATCAAAATTATGGCAATATTTAGTCTTCTCGGTATTATTGCAATGCTAGTAGGAATATTTGGATCCGGTGAAATTGCCCTATTTGCGTTTTTGACTGGAGGATTATTTTGCTCAATTATGTGGCCATGTATTTTCTCTTTAAGTATAACAGGGTTAGGAAAGTATACCTCTCAGGGCTCATCTTTTTTAGTAATGATGATATTAGGTGGTGCTATCATCCCGCCTCTTCAGGGAAAACTTGCAGATATTTTTGGAATGATAACATCATACTGGGTGGCTGTAATATGCTTTATTTTCCTATTGGTATATTCTGTAACTACTAAACAAATTTTATCTAAACAAAAATTAATTTAAAATGAACAGAAGAAGTTTTATAAAAAGTACGGGTGTTGCTTCACTTGGAATTGGGCTCAATATCAATAAAACTTTTTCTAATTCAATTAAACGAACAAATAAGCCGATTGTAGTTGCAACATGGGATGTAAAAAATGCAACTAAAAAGGCGTGGGAAATTTTATCCACTGATGGAAATTCCCTGGATGCAGTAGAACAAGGCTGCAGAATTGAAGAAGCAAACGAAAACGGGCAATCAGTTGGAATCGGTGGACTTCCAGATCGTGAAGGAAATGTAACTCTTGATGCATGTATTATGGATTACATGGGTAATTGTGGATCAGTTGTCTATTTGAAAGATATAAAGCATGCTATTTCTGTTGCACGATTGGTAATGGAAAAAACCCCACATGTAATGTTAGCAGGAGATGGAGCTAAAAAGTATGCCTTATCGATGGGTTTTAATGAGGAAAATCTTCTAACTGAAAAATCTAAAAAAGATTGGATTGAGTGGAAAAAAGGGGAAGAATATAAGACGATTATTAATATTGAAAATCATGATACAATTGGCATGTTGGCGATGGATGAAAAACAAAATATTAGTGGGGCTTGCACAACGAGTGGATTGGCTTATAAAATGCAGGGTAGAGTTGGTGATTCGCCAATCATTGGCTCTGGGTTATTCATCGATAATGAAATTGGAGGGGCAGTAGCTACTGGTTTGGGCGAAGAAGTAATAAAAACAGTAGGTAGTTTTCTTGTTGTTGAATTAATGAGACAAGGATATTCTCCGGACAATGCTTGTAAAATTGCAATTGACAGAATTGTGAAAAAAAAAAGAAGTAATTATAAAAACTTTCAAGTTGGATATGTTGCTTTAAATAAAATGGGTCAGACCGGATCATACTCAATTCAAAAAGGTTTTAGTATCACCCGATTCGATAATAGTGGAAATATAAACCTAGATTCCCAATACTACCATAAACAGGGATAAATGGATAAAAAAACACGTTTATTTTTAATCGATGCATATGCTTTAATATTTCGAGGATATTATGCATTCATTAAAAACCCAAGGATTAACTCTAAGGGGGTTGATACGTCAGCTATTTTAGGTTTTACTAATTCGCTTTTTGATGTTATAAAAAGAGAGAGTCCTGATTATTTAGCGGTGTGTTTTGATAAAGGTGGAAGTCAAGATAGAATCAAAATATTTGACCAATATAAAGCTAATAGAGATGAAACCCCAGAAGCAATCAAAATTGCCGTACCAATTATCGAAAACATCTTAAAATCACTCAATATTTCGATTTTGGTAAAAGAGGGCTATGAAGCCGACGATATTATTGGAACTGTAGCGAAAAAAGTAAAATCAAAACAATTTGATACTTATATGGTAACACCAGATAAAGATTTTGCACAACTAGTTGACGAGTCAACTTTTATGTATCGGCCTGTTTTTGGAGGCGGTTATGAAACTTGGGGAATTAACGAAGTCTTAGAAAAATTTGAGGTTTCAAACACATCACAGGTTATTGATTTTTTGGCAATGAAAGGCGATTCAGTAGATAATATTCCAGGGCTTCCGGGTGTTGGAGATAAGACTGCCAAAAAGTTTATAAAGCAATTTGGTTCTATTGAAGAGCTATTAAAAAATACGTCTGATTTGAAGGGGAAATTAAAAGAAAAAATTGAACAAAATAAAGAGTTAGGAATTCTTTCAAAGAAATTAGCTACAATAATTACGGATGTCCCAATTGAATTTAAAATTGAAGACTTAAAACTTAACGTAAATAATTTAGATAAAACCAAGGAAATATTTGAAGATTTAGAATTTAGAAGACTTTTCAATTCACTGGACAGCATTTTTTCTAAAACTAATCTTGAAATCAAAAGTGATTCTGATAATTTAAAGGAGGAAAAAAAGGTTGATATTAGTCCTGGTTTTGGTCAATTTAACTTATTTGAGAATAATACTAATATCCAGATTAAAGACAAACATGATATCATCTACCAAAATATTCAATCTGATATTTCTGCAAAATTATTTCTAAAAAAAATTGAAAAGCAAAAAGAGTTTAGCTATAATCTTTCAATTGAAAAGTTAGAAAATTCAGATATAATACTAGAATCTATTGCTTTTTCTTGGGATAGTAATATTTCCTATATAATTAAAAATGATTTTAAAAAATTTGAAACTTTACTAAAGAAAATTTTTGAAAATGAGAATATTTCGAAAATCTCTAATGACCTAAAGCAGGATATTAAAGTATTAGCTAAAAAAAATATAAAAATCTTAGGAGATATTTTTGATATTAAGCTCGCTCATTATTTGATTAACCCTGATATTAGTCATGATTTAATAAGTATTTCAAATAATTATCTGAATTTATCAATCAAAAAGAAAATAAAAGAATTATTCAATTATGAAATTTCGTGTCTTGCATACCGAATGAAACCACTACTCAGGTCTGATTTAGTAAAATTTCATCAGCTGGACCTTTATAATAATATTGAAATCCCACTACTAAAAACCCTTGCCTTAATGGAAACCGAGGGGATTAACCTAGATGTAAATTTTTTAAAGAATTTATCAAAGAAAACAACTGAAGAATTAGACGGGATCACAAAAAAAATATTTGAATTATCTGGTGAAGAATTTAATATTTCATCTCCCAAACAATTAGGTGAAATATTGTTTGAAAAAATGAAAATAAGTGACAAGCCAAAGAAGACTAAAACTGGTCAATACTCAACATCTGAGGAAACTTTAACAGAACTAGCATCAAAAAATGATGTTGTAAAATTTGTTTTAGATTATAGAAGTATCTCTAAATTACTTAATACTTATATAGATTCACTACCTAAACAGCTTTATAAATCAACGAATAGAATTCATACTGAATATGTTCAAACAGTTGCCTCAACTGGCAGACTAAGTAGTATAAATCCTAATCTTCAAAATATTCCAATTAGAACATCAAGGGGCAAAGAAATCAGAAAAGCATTCATAGCTAAGAATAAGGACTATTTTTTGATGGCTGCTGATTATTCACAAATAGAATTAAGAATCATAGCTTCATTGAGTAAAGAAGAGAATATGATAAATGCTTTTAAAAATAATGAAGATATTCATTCATCTACGGCATCAGCTGTTTTTAATGTTCCATTAAATAAGGTTACAAAAGAACAAAGATCGAATGCTAAAGTTGTAAATTTTGGTATTATATATGGTGTATCTGCATTTGGGTTAAGTAATCAAACTAATATGAACCGAAAGGAGTCTAAAGAATTAATCGAAAAGTATTTTGAAAAATACCCTAAACTGAATCAGTATATGAATAATCAAATCTCATTTGCAAGAGATAATGGGTTTGTTGAAACAATTTTGGGAAGAAGGAGGTACCTAAAAGATATAAATTCACAAAACAGTATAGTTAGAGGTGCTGCAGAAAGAAATGCTATTAATGCGCCAATTCAAGGAAGTGCTGCAGATATTATCAAAATAGCAATGATAAATATTCAAAATAAATTAAGCAGCGGTAACTATATAAGTAAAATGTTATTACAAGTACATGATGAATTAGTTTTTGACGTATTTAAACCAGAGTTAAATGAGATTATCAATTTGACTAGAAATGAAATGGAGCAAGCATATAAAATAAATGTACCGCTAACAGTTGATCTAAATTATGGTCTAAACTGGCTTGAAGCACACTAATTCTCTAGAGGCTTTCCTCAAGAAAAAAAATTTCTTTAACTATTTGCTAATAAAATATATAATTGTAGATTTGCAACCTCTTAAAAGAGAATGAAAAAAAATTGAATTTTGGATACATTAAGTTTTAAAACAATATCAGCAAATAAAAATACGGTTAAAAAAAATTGGGTATTAGTTGATGCTGATGGTCAGACTCTAGGCAGATTAGCATCAAAGGTTGCTATATTATTAAGAGGGAAACACAAACCTAACTTTACTCCTCATGTTGATTGTGGTGATAATGTTGTAGTTATTAATTCTAAAAAAATTAATCTTTCAGGAAATAAGTGGGAACAAAAGAAATATATAAGATATACTGGTTACCCAGGCGGACAAAGATCTTTGAATGCATTGGAGCAATTTGCAAAAAATCCAAATTCAATTATAGAAAAATCAGTTAAAGGAATGCTGCCTAAAAATAAATTAGGTGCTGACCTATTTAGAAATCTGCACGTTTTCGCTGAACACGATCATAAATTTGAGGCTCAAAAACCTTCCGTAATAGATTTAAATAAAGTAAATTAATGGAAACGATACATAAAATTGGTAGAAGAAAGACATCTGTAGCAAGAATTTATTTGAAAAAAGGTAAAGGCAATTTTACAATCAATACCAAGGACTGGAAAGACTATTTCCCAACTGCTGCTCATCAATTTAAAATCAACCAACCGTTTAATGTATGTGATAATGTTAATAAGTTTGACATGAATGTTAATGTTTACGGTGGAGGCATGACAGGTCAAGTTGAAGCCATTCGATTAGCTATTTCAAGAGCTTTATGTGAGGTTGATGAAAAAAACCGAGAACTTCTTAAACCTTTAGGCTTATTAACAAGAGATCCTAGAATGGTAGAAAGAAAGAAGTTCGGTCAGAAGAAAGCTAGGAAAAAATTCCAGTTCTCTAAGAGATAAATTAATAAAATTAGTTTAGCATCTAAATGTTTAAGGCTTAAATTAAATTTAGACCACTTAAGCATTGCTAATTAAATAAGAAAGTAAACTAAAAAAATGGGAAAAACACAAGTATCAGAATTAATTAAAGCCGGTGTTCATTTTGGTCACCTAACAAGAAAATGGAATCCTAATATGTCTCCATATATCTACATGGAAAGAAATGGAATTCATATTATAAACCTATACAAAACGCTAGCAAAATTAGAAGATGCTTCTAATGCATTGAAAAAAATAGCTGCTTCTGGAAGAAAAATATTATTTGTTGCTACTAAAAAACAAGCAAAAGATATTGTTTCGGATTCTTCGAAAAAAATTAATATGCCATACATAACAGAAAGATGGCCAGGGGGAATGCTTACAAACTTTGTAACAATAAGAAAGGCAGTGAAAAAAATGTCATCAATTGACAGAATGAAAGAAGATGGAACCTTTAATTCTCTTTCAAAAAGAGAAAAACTTCAAATAGGAAGATTGAGAGAAAAATTAGAAAAAAATCTTGGTTCAATTTCAAATATGACAAGATTACCAGGTGCAATTTTTATTGTTGATATACTAAGAGAAAAAATTGCTGTTAAGGAAGCCCAAAAACTTAATATCCCAATTTTTGCAATGGTTGACACAAATTCTGATCCTAGGGGCATAGACTATGTTATTCCTGCAAATGACGATGCTTCAAAGTCAATCTCAAAAATTTTAGAACATATAGGCAATGCTATTCAAGAAGGATTAGAAGAAAGAAATTCTGGAAAAGAACAAGAGGAGTCTAGTACTCAAACGCATGAGGCTACTGATCAAGGAGCACCTGCTGAAGAAGCACCTGCTGAAGAAGCACCTGCTGAAGAAGCACCTGCTCAAGAAGCACCTGCTGAAGAAGCACCTGCTCAAGAAGCACCTGCTCAAGAAGCACCTGCTCAAGAAGCACCTGCTGAAGAAGCACCTGCTGAAGATGCGCCTGCCAAAAAGAAAACAACCAAGACAAAAACAAAAAAAGATAAAAAATAAATATCATGGTAAAAGTTACTGCTGCTGAGGTAAATAAATTAAGGAAAACAACAGGTGCTGGTATGATGGACTGTAAGAAAGCATTAGTTGAAGCAGGTGGCAATTTTGATTTTGCAATTGAAATTCTAAGAAAAAAAGGTCAAAAAGTTGCAGCAAAAAGAGCTGACAGAGATTCTTCTGAAGGTGTTGCAATTGCAGTTACAAATGAAGATAATACATCTGGAGTTGGAATTGTATTAGCTTGCGAAACTGACTTTGTGGGTAAAAATGCTGATTTTATTGATTTAGCACATAAAATTGCTGCTAATGGTCTAAAATGTAATACCAAAGAAGATTTATTAAAATCCAAACTTATTGACATGTCCGTTGAGGATAAACTTATTGAACAAACAGGGGTTATTGGAGAAAAAATCCAGATAAATGACTTTGCTAAAATCGATGCTGCTTTTGTTGGAACATATATTCACGCTGGAAATAAAATATCGTCTCTTGTTGGATTTTCTGAAAAATGTGAAAATATCGACGTAGCTGCTAAAGATATTTCAATGCAAATTGCAGCTATGAACCCTATCGCATTAGACGAAGATAGTGTTGACTCTGAAGTAATTGAAAAAGAAATTGAAATTGCAAAAGACCAACTTAGAGCTGAAGGAAAACCAGAAGAAATGCTTGATAAAATTGCACAGGGTAAATTAAAGAGATTCTTCAAGGATAACACTTTAATCCATCAAGCTTTTATAAAAGACAGTAAGCAAAGTGTCTCACAATATTTATTATCATTTAGTAGTGAAACTAAAATTACTTCATACAGTAGAGTTTCTATAGGCTAAATATATTTCTTATTTTTTTTCACACTAAATGTGTAGTATATTTGTTTGAAATATATCATTTCAAATGAAATACAATAGAATTCTACTGAAACTTTCAGGTGAGGCTTTAGTTGGTGATAAAACAGGAGGAATTGACCCGGAAATCTTAATTAAATACTCAAATGAAATTAAAAAGATCTATGATAAAGGGGTTGAAATTGCAATTGTAATTGGGGGAGGAAATATTTATCGAGGATTTAATAACGAATATAAAATTGACAGGGTTCAAGGTGACTATATGGGTATGTTGGCTACTTTAATCAATGGCTTAGCTCTTCAAAATACTTTAGAAAATATAGGTATACCAACTAGATTACAGAGTGCAATTAATGTCAACAAAGTTGCTGAGCCATATATCAAAAGGAAAGCATTGAGGCATCTAGATAAAAAAAGAATTGTAATTTTTAGTGCTGGAACAGGGAATCCATACTTCACAACAGATTCTGCTGCAGTTCTTAGAGCAATTGAAATCGAAGCCGACGTAATTTTAAAAGGTACTAGAGTTGATGGTATTTATAATGAGGATCCTAACAAGAATTCTGATGCATTTAAATTTGAAAAAATCACCTTTAAAGAAGCAATTAGTAAGGGTCTGAAAATTATGGATACTACAGCATTTACATTAAGTCATGAAAATAAACTTCCAATTATTGTATTTGACATGAATCAAGAAGATAATTTATTGAAAGTTTTAAATGGTGAAAATATTGGAACATTGGTCAATCTTTAAAATTTAACTATGAACGAAGATTTAGAAATTATATTTGATTTAGCAAAGGACTCGATGTCAAATGCTATTTCTCATCTTGAAAAAAAACTTTTAAATATTAGAGCTGGAAAAGCAAACCCTAATATGCTTTCTAATGTGTTTATTGATTACTACGGAACAAGTACTCCAATTTCGCAGGTGGCGAATGTAAATACTCCTGACGGTAGAACATTAATAATTCAACCCTGGGACAAAACTATGCTACAAGAAATCGAAAAAGGAATCGAAGTTGCAAATCTGGGTTTTAATCCTATGAATAATGGTGAAAATATAATTATTAATGTTCCCACTCTTACTGAAGAAAGAAGAAGAGAACTAGTAAAACAAGCAAAAAGTGAAATTGAAGAAACTAAAATTGCTATCAGAAATGCTAGAAAAGATGCTAATAATGAGATTAAAAAATCATCAGATTTTTCAGAGGATCTCAAAAAGAACTCAGAACTTGATATACAAGAAATTACTGACAACAAAATAAAAAAAGTAGATCAAATTTTTGATAAAAAACAGCATGAAATAATGACCTTATAAATTTTTGTTTTTTCATTTTTTGAGAGTCAGTAATTAGTATCTTTATATTCAGTAATTATAACAAATGTCTAAGTCAATTTTTTCTGGATTTTGGAAAAAAATCTCAAGGTTAATTTTAAATAATAGGATTCTTATTATTTTATCACTTGTAGCAGCAACGTATTTTTTTAGTACAAATTGGGAAAATATAAGATTTACATATACTGAGGCTAACTTACTGCCGGAAACGCATCCAGAAAACATCAAGTACAAAAAATTTACCGATAAATTTGGAGAAGAGGGTAATCTTATAGTTATTTCTGTAAAAGATTCAACACTTTTTACAATTGACAAATTAAATGCTTGGAATAGTTTATCTCATAGCTTCAAAGACCACCAAGATGTATCGACGGTTATTGCTTTTGGGGATCTTCAAAAACTAAAAAAAAATAAATCTTCAAGGCAGTTTTACATTGAACCATTTATAATAGATTCGATTTCAAATAAATCTCAACTTGATTTGCTAAAAGAAGAGATTTTTAATAAATCACCTTTTTATGACAAATTTTTGATTAATTCTGAATCAAAAGCTATTCGAACAGCGATTAATCTAAAAACAGAGGTTGTAAACACTGTAAAAAGAGAAAACTTTGTTATAAATATTTTAGAACCTAGGGTAAAGGAGTTTGAAGAAAAATATAACCTAGATGTTAGAATTTCTGGGATGCCTTATGTAAGGACTAAATACTCACAAACAATTAAAGCAGAATTAGGAAAGTTCCTGATTCTAGCTGCTTTAGTAACATCTATTATCTTCTTTTTATTCTTCAGGTCATTTAGGGCAACTATTATTTCCATTTTTACGGTCTTAATCGGCGTTATGTGGACCCTTGGGATTGTTGGACTATTGGGATATGAATTAACTGTATTAACCGCCATAATTCCCCCCCTAATTATAGTAATTGGAATGCCTAACTGTATTTTTCTAATTAACAAATACCAGCGAGAGCTCAATACCCATGGTAATAAGCAAATAGCACTAGAAAAGGTTATTACCAAGATTGGAAATGCAACTTTGATGACTAACGTAACAACTGCCTCTGGATTTGCAACATTTATAACTACAAACAGCAAACTACTTTCCGAATTTGGACTAGTTGCATCGCTTAGTATATTATCAATATTTATACTGTGCTTATTAATTATTCCAATAGTATTTAGCTTTTTACCTGTGCCAAAAGAAGAGCACCTAAAACATCAAAATAGACAGTGGATAAATACACTATTAAATTGGATGGTTAGTGTAGTTAAAGATAAAAGGATTGAAGTTTATATTGTTTCTATTATAATGTTGGCTGTTAGTATAATTGGCATATATAAAATTGAAATTTCTGGGAGTTTTATTGATGATATGCCAAGAAACACTGAATTTTTTGATGATATAATGTATTACGAAAAGGAATTTAATGGAATCCTTCCGCTTGAAATATATATTGACGGGGGTAGAAAAGAGTCTGTTCGTAGACTATCAACGATAAGAAATTTAGAGAAAGTTCAAAATGCAATTTCTGAATTTCCAGAATTGTCAACACCTATATCGTTGGTAAACGGAGTAAAATATTCAAAACAAGCATTTTATAATGGTAATCCAAAATATTATCAAGTACCAACCAAACAAGAAGAATCATTTATTGCCTCATATGTTAAAAATTCTGAAGTCTCTGGAGATGTTGATCTTTTAAAACCATATATCGACAGTACAGCTCAATATACTAGGATAACAACGTTCATGAAAGACATGAAAATTGAGAGAATGGAAAGGATAGAAGAAGAATTAAATGAAAAAATAGATAAATTTCTACCCCCAGACAGATATGAGGTTTTTTTAACAGGTAAAGCTTATCTTTTCCAAAAAGGAACCTATTTTCTTGTAGATAATTTGGTTTGGTCACTAGGCTTGGCAATCTTTCTGATATCTTTATTTATGGCATACTTATTTAGAAATTTCAGAATGATTATTATTTCTCTTATTCCTAATTTATTACCGCTGCTGATTACAGCTGGACTTATGGGGTTCATTGGTATTCCTATCAAGCCTTCAACAATTCTGATTTTTAGTATTGCCTTTGGTATTTCTGTTGACGATACTATCCATTTTCTGGCAAAATATAGACAAGAACTTCAAGATAATAAATGGCAAATAAAGAGATCAGTTTATAATTCTGTAAAAGAAACTGGATTAAGTATGTTCTATACATCAATAGTGTTATTTTTTGGGTTCTCCGTTTTCATTGTTTCTAACTTTGGAGGAACTGTTGCTTTAGGGGCCTTAGTTTCTGGAACCCTTCTTCTTGCAATGCTTTCTAATTTATTATTACTACCGTCATTACTTTTATCATTGGAAAGATCTATTGCAAATGAGAGGGTACTAAAAGAACCAAAAATTAAAATTCTTTCTGATCAGGAAGGATTATAATATTAACTTTCAAAAACATATATTTGAATAAATAATTTGAAATGAATAGTATTTCGATAAATCATATATTAAATTCAGATAAGCACTTGAATAAAAATGTTTCTATTTCAGGATGGGTTAGAACTTTTAGAGCTAATCGATTTATTGCATTGAATGATGGATCTTGCTTAAATAATATACAATGTGTCGTTGATTTTGAAAAAACAGAACAAGAAATTTTAAAAAAAATTACGACTGGAGCCGCTCTAAATATTAAGGGGAAGATAATTGAAAGTGAAGGTTCCCAACAAAATGTTGAAATAATGGTTGATGAATGTGAAATATTAGGTGAATCTAATCCAGAAATATATCCGATTCAGCCGAAAAAACATTCATTTGAATTTTTAAGGGAAAATGCCCATTTAAGAACAAGAACAAATACATTTAGTGCTGTGATGAGGATACGCTCAAACTTGTCTTTTGCAATTCATGAGTATTTTAAAAAAAATGGATTTTATTATGTTCATACCCCTATAATAACATCTAGTGATGCCGAAGGGGCTGGAGAACAATTTAGAGTTTCAACATTAGATATTAAAAATCCTCCACATAAGGACGATGGACAGGTTGACTTCAGTAAAGATTTTTTTGGGAAGGAAACAAATCTTACAGTTTCTGGTCAACTAGAAGCTGAAGCCTATGCAATGTCGATGGGTAAAGTTTATACTTTTGGACCAACTTTCAGAGCTGAAAACTCAAATACTTCAAGACATTTGTCCGAATTTTGGATGATTGAGCCAGAGGTTGCGTTTATGGATATTGAGGGAAACATGAAACTTGCAGAAGATTTTTTAAAATATATTCTTTCATATTTGATTGACCATAGTTCGGATGATCTGAAATTTTTGGAAAATAGGCTTATAGCTGAAGAAAAGCAAAAACCACAAAATGAAAGAAGCGTGATGACCTTAATTGAGAAGCTCCGTTTTGTAACCCAAAATGATTTCAAAATTATTACTTACTCCGAAGCCTTTGAAATATTAAAAAATTGTAAACCCAACAAAAAGAAAAAATTTAAATATATAATTGATGAATGGGGCAACGATTTACAAAGTGAACATGAAAGATATCTGGTTGAAAAAGAATTTAAATGCCCTGTTATAATTTATAATTATCCAGCAAAAATTAAATCCTTTTATATGAGATTAAATGAAGACGGTAAAACAGTCAGGGCAATGGATATTTTATTTCCCGGAATAGGGGAAATCGTTGGGGGTTCACAGAGAGAAGAAAGATTAGATGTTTTAAGAAATAAAATAAAGGAAGTTGGGATTGATGAAAAAGAATTATGGTGGTATATAGACCTTAGAAAATTTGGAACTGCTGTTCACTCTGGTTTTGGTTTGGGCTTTGAAAGACTTGTCATGTTTGCAACTGGTATGACAAATATTCGTGATGTAATCCCCTTCCCAAGAACGCCTCAAAGGGCAGATTTTTAATTGAGATGAAACAATTTTTAAAATTAAAATTATCACAAAAATTATCTCCTCAACAAATCCAGTTGATGAAATTGATTCAGCTGCCTACGCTAGATTTTGAGCAAAAAATAATAAGAGAAATTGAAGAAAATCCAGCACTTGAACAAGCTCAAAACTCAATTGATGAAAACGAACAAGAAAATCAGGACGAATACACATCTGATTCAGATGATATAAATATAGATGATTATTTAAATTATGACGATACACCTTCATACAAGCTGAATTCCAATAATTCTAGAGGAGTAGAAGAAGACAGGAATATACCTTTTTCATCTGGCATATCATTTAATCAGTACCTTCTTTCTCAGCTTAAAACAATCAGTCTTGAAGATAAGAAAATGAAAATCGCCGAATTTCTAGTTGGTAGTATTGACGAATCTGGTTATATCAGGCTTAAATATGAAGAAATAATTGATGACCTTGCATTTACTCAAAATCTATATGCCAATAAAGGTGAGCTAAAAGAAGTATTAAAAGTAATTCAAGATTTTGACCCACCCGGAGTAGGAGCACTTGATTTGCAGGATTGCTTAATAATCCAATTAAAAAGAAAAAAAGTAACAAAATCTATCGATTTAGCTATTGAGATAATTGAAAATTCTTTTGAGCAGTTTTCAAAAAAACATTTTGAAAAGTTAATGAATAAGTACTCAATTGATGAATTACAATTAAAAGAGGTTATATCATTAATTTCTAAACTTAATCCTAAACCTGGAGGATCATATTCAGGCGGGGGTAAACCAATAGAACAAGTAATACCAGACTTTAAAATTTCAATTGAAAATAATGAACTCAATCTTGATCTTAACTATAGGAATAGTCCTGTTTTAAACATTTCAAGAGATTACAATGAAATGCTAAAAGGATATAAACTTGAAAAAAATAAATCTAAGTCTCAAAAAGAAGCTGTTCAATTTATAAAACAAAAGCTTGATTCTGCTAAGTGGTTTATAGATGCAGTTAAGCAAAGGCAACAGACATTGCTTATAACAATGCAAGCAATAATGAATTTTCAAAAGGAATATTTTCTTTCTGGAGATGAAAGAAAAATAAAACCAATGATTTTGAAAGACATTGCTAATGAAATAGAAATGGATATTTCAACAATTTCTCGCGTTGCTAATAGTAAATATGTGGATACACCATATGGGACTAAATTATTAAAAGAGTTCTTTAGTGAATCAATGAAAACAACAAGTGGAGAAGAAATTTCGACAATTGAAATTAAAAAAATTCTGGAAAAAATTATTTTAGATGAAAATAAAAGAAAGCCTGAAACAGATGAGAAGCTTGTTAAAATCTTAAATGAAAAAGGTTATAAAATAGCTAGAAGAACAGTAGCAAAATATAGAGAACAACTAAATATTCCTGTTGCGAGACTCAGAAAAGAAATATAATTATTGCTTATTTAGGGAAACATCTCCAATTCTAGTCGTATAGTTTATTTTTAGAGCATTTACCTTTCTAAGTTCTTGTTTGATATCTCCAACAATGCCCATGTTAGTCTCTTTATCAACTTTAAGAGCGGTAGTTAAAAAAGGTCTTAATTCTTCTCTCTTTGATTCCCTTTCTGAATAAATAAAGGCTGGTATATCAGAAACTTCTGAAAATTTATCATTTAATTGCAGTCTAGCCTCAGTTCCAAACTTTGATTGATAACCAAAATTTGGTTTACCAGCATATATATACATTACTAGTTCCTTTTTATCCAGTTTCTCAACTTCGTTAGCAGCGGGTAACTCATTTTTAATTTTTAGTTCATTGTCCCTCATGACTGTTGCAACCATAAAAAAGAATAAAAGCATAAAAACAATATCTGGCAGTGAAGCTGTATTTACTGCTGGTAGATCTCCTTTTTTCTTTTTATTAAATTTTGACATATCAATAATTATATTTTACTGAACTTCAGAAAGTTTCTGTGGGTACTCTTTCCTTAATCTATTAATATTTTCTTTTAACTTTTCTTTACTACCAGGCCAATTTACATCTTTGTAATTCTTCATCATTTCTGAATAGCTTTCACCGTATAATTCCTGAGCTCTAATATTTCTAAGATGTGTATATGCAGCAACTAACTCGTTTTGGACGGAAATATATATGGCATATGATGTCTCCCTTTCATTTTTCAAGGATATAATAGCCTTATCTGGATTATCAGATGATTTTGGATCCCTCTTTCCTTTACAATAAGCACATGCATCTTCACCAGTTCCACCGCCATTGTCCAAAAATTCAATAGCTGATTCTCTTAGATCTTCTAAAACCATTAATTCATCCTCAACAAGAAGTTGATCTTTACCATTTAATAGAACAGTAAAGATATTTTTTTGCTTTATTACAACATCTTCTTCAGACTCTTCCATTGGAGGAAGTTTTCTACTTATACCAGAGTCAGTTTCAATTGTTGTAGTTACTAAGAAAAAAATTAATAGCAAAAATGCGATGTCAGCCATTGATCCTGCATTAACTTCCGGTGATGATCTTCTAGCCATAATTATTTATTTTCTGTTTTTAAATCCAAAAAATAGCATTGCAATACTTGCAATAATTATAAGAGAATAAAACATGATTAATGACGCTCCAATAAATTTAGAACTTGTTGCAGATAATATCTTTCCTTCTCTCATTAAAGTCTCTTCACCAGAAGCAATCAAAAAACAAACAATAAATAACACTAAAAATGAACCAATACCTTTTAATGTATTCATTAAGCTTGACTTATTACCAATCATATTTTTAATTCCAAAATATAATACAGACACAATAATGATGAAAAGAATAAGATATGCATTATATAATATCATATCAATACCAAAAAGGTAATCTGAAAGAATAAGCAAAACAAAAAAGATACCCAAAAGAGATAATCCTAAAGCTGTGTATTTAAGTATATTATAGTTCATAATTATTTTTTGGTGTTTACTAGAATATCTAAAAGATCAATTGAGGCATTTTCCATATCATTTACAATACTATCAATTTTTGCAATTATATAGTTGTAAAAGATTTGCAATATAATAGCTACAATTAGTCCAAATACAGTTGTTAGAAGTGCTACTTTGATACCACCAGCTACCAAGGAAGGTTGCATGTCTCCTGCAGCTTCAATTTTATCAAATGCTTGAATCATACCTATCACTGTACCCATGAAACCAAGCATAGGAGCAAGAGCAATAAATAGTGAAATCCAAGAAACATTTTTCTCTAATTGACCCATTTGTACTCCACCATAGGCTATTACAGCTTTTTCTGCAGACTCAATTCCTTCACTAGACCTATCTAAACCTTGATAGAAAATTGATGCAACTGGGCCAGGAGTATTTCTACACACCTCTTTAGCTGCATTAACACCACCAGATTTCATAGCAGCTTCAACATCAGTTGTAAGTTTACTAGAATCTGTTGTTGTTGAAAGATTTAAGTAAATAATTCTTTCAATGGCAATAGCTAATCCAAGAATTAAACATAATAGAACGATTCCCATAAAACCAGGCCCTCCTTCAATAAATCTCTTTTTAAGTTCTTGGTGAAAACTTAATTGCTCCTCTTCTACAGGTTCTTCCATAACAGGTTCTTCCATTTCTACCATTTCAGTTGTTTGAACCGAATCCTGATCCATCATTTCCATATCGTCCTGAATAGGGAATGCATAATTTGATTGGACAAATATTAACAAGAATATTGTCAATAAACTAAATAATCTTTTCATCTTTTTTTTGTTTAATATTTTAGTGTGTTAAAGATATAAAAATATATCACATAAATTACAAAATATGCAGAGAGGAAGGGATTCGAACCCTCGATACACTTTTGATGTATACACGCTTTCCAAGCGTGCGCCTTCGACCGCTCGGCCACCTCTCTATGCATAGCTAACAAATAAAAAGAAAATATATTAAATATAAAATTTAAACAGTGGTTTTTAGGAGAATTATATTCGGAATATATCCTTTGAATTTTGAGTTGTAATATTTGCAATTTCGATGAGAGGTAAACCATATATATCACACAATTTTTCTGCGATATAACTTATATTAGCACTTTCATTCCTTTTACCTCTAAGTGGTACTGGAGATAAGTAGGGTGAGTCAGTCTCTAATACGATGTTACTAATGTCAATTTTATTCAAGAATTTATCAATTTTACAATTTTTAAAAGTAACAACTCCCCCGATTCCAAGTTTCATTCCCAGATCCAATATTTTTTTTGCCTGATCCAAACTTCCTGAAAAACAGTGGAAAATCCCACCATTTTTGACCTTGTTTTTGATTAAAATATTATATATCTCATCAAAGGATTCCCTACAATGTATAACAATGGGTAAATTATAATTATTTGCAAGACTAATTTGTGCTTCAAAAGCTCTGATTTGAGTATTTAAATTTTTCTTTACCCAGTGAAGGTCAATCCCAATCTCACCGACAGCAACAATTTCATTTGCGTTAATAATCATTTCAGCATGCTTAATTTCATCAATATAATCGGAATTAACATAACAGGGATGTAAACCTGACATTAAAAAAATATTTTTTGGATACTTTTTTTTTAGATCTAACATTGATTTGGTAAACTTTGAATTAATTGCAGGGAAAAACAATCTATTTACACCGCTTGAAATAGCATTCTCAATTACAACTTCTAAGTCATCTTGAAATTGTTCAAGATATAAGTGAGTATGAGTATCGGTGAAACTCATTATTAAATTAGACGAGCTCTAAAGCTTCTTTAACTTTATTATTCATTAGAATTTCTATAGGGTTTTCTAAAGCCTCCTTAATATGAACCAAAAAACCAACACTTTCTTTACCATCAATTATTCTGTGATCATAAGATAATGCTAAGTACATTACTGGCCTTATTTCAACTTTCCCATTAATAGCCATTGGCCTTTCAACAATATTATGCATTCCTAAAATTGCACTTTGTGGGGGGTTGATAATTGGAGTTGAAAGCATACTTCCAAAGACACCACCATTAGAGATTGTAAAAGTACCTCCGGTCATTTCATCTACAGTTATTTGTCCATCTCTAGCTCTCTCAGCGAGTCTTTTAACTTCTAATTCAAAACCTTTAAATTTTAATTCATCGGCACTTCTAATTACTGGCACCATTAATCCCTTTGGACCCGAAACAGCAATACTTATATCACAATAATTGTAAGATATCATCTCAGAGCCGTCAATCATTGAATTGACAGCTGGAAATTCTTGAAGAGCTCGAACGCTTGCAAGAGAGAAAAATGACATAAACCCAAGATTAACACCATGCTTTTCTTTAAACTTTTCTTTATATTTTTTTCTTAATTCAAATATTGCAGACATATCTACCTCATTAAAGGTAGTAAGCATTGCAGTCTCATTCTTAACTGAAACTAGTCGTTCAGCAACTTTTCTTCTCAGCATTGATAGTTTACTTCTATTACCTGCTCTATATGAATTAGTTACTTTACCCATAGCAGGCTTACCCAAAAGAATATCTTGCTTGGTGATTCGCCCACCCTTACCTGTACCTTTAATTTCATTTACATCAATGTTTTTTTCATCAGCAATTTTTCTTGCAGCCGGACTTAATAAATCTGATTTAGAATTATCTACTTCTACTTCTACTTCAACTTTTTCTGGTGGAGTTTTTTCATTTTTCGAGGGCTTATCTTTAGATACACCTTCAGCAGATGTATCAATATGACATACAACCTGCCCTACCTGAACCAGATCTCCTTCCGCAGCTTTTAGGGTAATAGAACCAGACTGTTCAGCTGGTAGTTCAAGAGTTGCTTTATCACTATCTATTTCGGCAATAATTTGATCTTTTTCTACATATTCACCATCTGAGACAAGCCATTGGGCAATTTCGACCTCTGAAATTGATTCGCCGGGGGACGGTATTTGCATTTCTAGAATCATAATATTTTTAGATTTCTAATATAGTAATAAGATTATTATTTTTAATTAATGTATCCATTTAAATCATAGTTAGAGAAAAAACTCCAAATCAATTCTGATGAATTAATATCATCCTGCATAAACCAATTATGCTCACCTCCATAAACCTTATAATGGTCAACTATTGAACCGTTTACACCCTCGTCAAATAAAACTCTATGAACGTAAAAATTATCATTTGGATTTGAATCAGTTAATTCTGAAATCGTCGGTTCTCCACAATAATTATTAAGTTTCCAATAAGATAATACTGGCTCAATGCCAATAGAGCCTATTGAAGAATTACCATTGTAGGTTACAATGGGATCGTCTGTTCCGTGAATTTGTAAAACGGGCACTTCCTTGGATGGATTACAGTTTTGATAAGTTTCGTTCGTCATTGATCCAGTTACTGATGCAACTGCTGCAATTTTTTGACTGAGTTGACAAGCAAGTAAAAAACTAAAAAAACCTCCGTTAGACATACCAGTAGCATAAATTCTATTTTGATTTAAATTATATTCTTGTGAAATCAATTCAATTAAAAAATCAACAAAACCAATATCATCAGCTGAACTAGTATTTGTCCATCCTCCAACATTCCAATGAGGATAGCCCCAAAAACTTGACCCCTGAGGATAAACAACAATAAAATTTTCTCTTTCAGAAATGGAATTAAAACCTGAATAATACATTATCATGTCATTATTGCCTCCAAATCCGTGAAAAACAAATATTATCGCAGAAGGTGAATAGTGGGTATAAGATTCAGGAATGTATATTGAAAAATCCCTGTCAATACCCTGATAAGTTATTGCATATTGGTTAAGTCCATAATCAATTTCAGCAAATTCATTCTGATCTTCTTCATCATTATTTTGATTTGGAAATTCAGTATTATAACCATTTGAGCTACACGAAATAATGGATAAAAAAAATAATATTTTGGAAAAATTATTAATCAAAATTCTACTATTGTGGGATTTGATTGTCTTTGTTTTTATCAAAAACATAATCAATGACCTCCTTATGTCTTTTTGAATATCTTGCTGAACTACCGGCGGCGGTTGCCGAATAAAATCTTCTGGAGGCAACTCTAAAATTACTAGCTTGTTTAAGATTAATTAGTAAGTGAGCATATGCCCCCATATTTATTGGTTCCTCTTGAGCCCAAACAATATCATCAGCATTTTTATATTTTCTTATAATTGATTTTATATGTTCTTTTGGCAATGGGAATAATTGTTCTAACCTTACGATTGCTACATCATTTCTTCCCAGTATTTCCCTTTCTTCTAAAATATCATAATAGAATTTACCTGTAACAAAAACTAAGCTTTTTACATTTTCAGAATCAACAATATCATCATCAATTAATAAATTAAATTCTCCATTGACAAATTCATCAACAGTTGAGTGAACCTTTGGGTGTCTTAATAAACTTTTAGGTGTGAAAATAATTAGGGGCTTTCTATAGTTTGCTTTTAATTGTCTTCTCAAAATATGAAACATATTTGCAGGTGTTGTACAATTTGCTACAAAGACATTATCTTTTGCACAAAGCTGTAAATACCTTTCCATTCGAGCAGAGGAGTGCTCTGCGCCTTGACCTTCATAACCGTGAGGTAAAAATAAAACTAAACCATTTTGAGTTTTCCATTTAGCTTCACCTGAGAATATGTATTGATCAATAATAATTTGAGCTCCATTACTAAAATCACCAAATTGGGCTTCCCATATTGTTAAAGACTGTGGATCTGCCATTGCATATCCATATTCAAATCCGAGAACTCCATATTCAGACAATAGGGAGTTATAAATAGTAAATTTACCCTGTTTATCGTTTATATTATTTAAAAGTGAAATCTCCTCTTCACTTTCCTCAACCTTGACTATTGCATGTCTATGAGAAAAGGTTCCTCTCTCAACATCTTGACCGGAAATTCTGACACTGTAACCTTCCTCAAGCAAACTTCCATATGCTAAATGCTCTGCCATGGACCAGTCAAGCATGTCATTATCATACATAACTTGTCTGTTATTCACAAGTTTTTTTATTTTATTGATAAATTTTTTATCTACGGGCAGGTTAGAAATTACCTCTGTTATTTTATCAAGTTTAAGTCTTGGATAAGTGGTGTCAACTGGCTTAACCATTATCTCCCCCCAATTCATCTGCAGGTTTTTGATACTTTCATAATCAGACCACTCATCACTCATAAAATTTGTTATTCTTGTTTTTTCGCTCTTTTTTGAATCCTCTAATTGATTTTCTAGCTTGGATCTATATTCTGATTCAATATTTTTAATTTCTTCCTCAGTCATCAAAGAATCTTTAATCAAAATTGAAGCATAAATATTTTTGGGGTTTGGATGTTTTGAGATTAATTTATAGAGTTTTGGTTGGGTAAATCTTGGTTCATCTCCTTCGTTGTGACCATACTTTCTATAACCTAATAAATCAATGAATACATCTCTTTTAAATTTAAGTCTAAAGTCCAATGCAAATAATACAGCATGAACAACAGCCTCAACATCATCAGCATTTATATGAAGAACAGGTGATAGAGTCACTTTACCAACATCAGTACAATAGGTGCTAGATCTGCCATCTAAATAATTTGTTGTAAAACCAACTTGATTATTGACAACAATATGAATTGTTCCACCAGTTTCATAGCCATCAAGTCTTGCCATCTGAACCAATTCATAAACCAATCCCTGTCCCGCAATGGCAGCATCTCCATGTACAATAATTGGCAGAACCTTGTCAGAATTGTTATTGAAATACTTATCAAGTTTAGACCTTGATATTCCTTGAACAACTGACCCAACAGTTTCCAAGTGAGAAGGATTTGGAGCAATATTTAGATTAATTTTTTTATTATTTTCTGTGATTCTTTCACTTGTCCATCCTAAATGATATTTAACATCACCATCAAAGATTTGCTCTTCATAATCTTTTCCCTCGAACTCGCTAAATACGCTTTTTGCAGATTTTCCAAATATATTCACAAGTGTGCTAAGCCTTCCTCGATGAGCCATACCCATAACAAACTCCTCTACGCCCTTTCCAGCAGCCTCTTCAATTAAGATATCTAGAGCAGGAATTAATGATTCACCACCCTCTAATGAAAATCTTTTTTGTCCAACATACTTTGTATGAAGAAAGTTTTCAAAAGAAACTGCTTCAATAAGTTTTGTCATTAATTTTATCTTTTGCGAGTCTGAAAACTTTGGCTTGTTATCATTTACATTTAACTTTTGTTGGATCCATGAAATGATTTCAGGTTTTCTAATGTACATATATTCAACCCCAATACTTTGACAGTAAATATCCTCAAGATGTGAAATAATTACACTTAATGGTTGAGGCCCTAACCCTATTATTTCACCTGCATTAAATGTAGTACTTAAATCATCCTCGATTAAACCAAAATTATCAATTGTAAGAGTGGGGGTATAAGTTCTCCTGTCTCGCACAGGGTTGGTATTTGTAAATAGATGCCCCCTTGACCTGTATCCATTTATTAGATTAATCACCTTAAATTCTTTTTGTACATGATCTGGAATTTGAGGGCTTATACCATCTAGAATTTCATCTTTAAGGAAGTCGCTGTTGGCAAAGTCGTAACCCTGAAAAAAAGCTTTCCAACTAGGCTCTAATGAATCAGGATCTTTTAGGTATTGATCATATAGGTCAGAAAAGTATCCTGCGTGAGCAGCATTCAAAAAAGAAAAATTGTCCACTTAATTTAATTTACTTAACAAATGTAAATAATATATATATTTTAAATGTTCCTTTTCATCAGAGAATTAGCAAAATCACGTAAAAAATCTTTCTTTTCATGACTAATTTGTAATTCGTCTAATATTTTTAATGAAATATTGGTGAAATTCTCGATTTCAGAGGATATTATTTCAGGAATATTACATTTTTCAAATAATCTTCTAACCTCAAGAATTTTATTTATATCATTAGTGAATTTTGAGGAATATAATTTTGTTAAATTTTCACTGTCACTAGAGTTTAGTAATTGTTTTGCTCTTATGAAAAGTAAGGTTTTTTTATTTTCTAGAATATCTCCACCTATTTTTTTTCCAAACTTTTCTTCTTCACCATAGGTATCTAAAAAATCATCTTGAATTTGAAAAGCTAAACCTAAATTTTTTCCAAATTCATAAATATTATTTTGATCTTTTTCAGATGCACCTGCTATAATTGCACCCATTTTCATTGATGCTCCAATTAAAACAGCAGTTTTGTATTCAATCATCTTTAAATATTCTTCTGCTGATACATCTACCTTTTTAGAGAAATCAATATCCATTTGTTGACCCTCGCAAACCTGAATTGCCGTTTTACTAAATAGCTCTGCTAAAGAAACAAATGTGTTGCCTGAATAATTTTCAAAAAGTTGATAAGCTAGAATCAACATTACATCTCCAGATAATATCGCAGTACTTAAATCCCATTTCTTATGTACAGTTTGATTACCCCTTCTAATTGGAGCCTCATCCATAATATCATCATGAACCAATGAAAAATTATGAAAAACCTCAACCGCAAGTGCTGCGTCAAGAGCAGCTTGATGATTGTCATTGAAAATATCACATGTCAATAAAGTAAGAATTGGTCGAATTCTTTTTCCCTTTAATCCTAGGATATAGGATACAGGTTCATATAAATTTTTGGGATTTTTTGGTGACTCAAAATTCTCTAAGTATGATAAAAATCCTGAGCGATATTCCTCTACAGTTAACATTTTACAAAAATACTAGATATATGATAATTGAATGCTACTTTTTTAAAATTTGTATCAATTAATTCACTATGGAAGAAAATTATAATAATATCTTACTAAATTTGTGTGCATAAGCTATTGAAATGTATAGATCTCATAATTGTGGTGAATTAAGGATTAATGATTTAACGAAACAAGTTGAACTATCGGGATGGATTCAAAAAATCCGTGACAAAGGTTTTATTATGTGGGTTGACTTAAGAGATCGTTATGGTATTACCCAGCTAATTTTTGATCAAGAAAGAACACCAGCTAATATTATAGAGCTTGCAAAAACTTTAGGTAGAGAATTTGTAATAAATATCAAAGGAAAAGTAATTGAAAGAACTTCAAAAAATTATTTAATAGGTACCGGAGAAATTGAAGTTTTAGTCACAGATTTAAAAATATTAAACACATCAATTACACCCCCATTTACAATCGAAGATGAATCAGACGGCGGTGAAGAATTAAGAATGAAGTATAGGTACTTGGATATCAGAAGAAATCCGGTAAAAAATAATTTAATCCTTAGACATGAAATAACACAAGAGGTCAGAAAATATTTGTCGGACAATTCTTTTATCGAAATCGAAACTCCATATTTAATAAAATCAACACCTGAAGGTGCTAGAGATTTTGTTGTTCCATCAAGGATGAATCCAGGGCAATTTTATGCACTACCACAATCGCCACAAACCTTCAAACAGCTTTTGATGGTTGCTGGCATGGATAAATATTTTCAAATCGTCAAGTGTTTTAGAGATGAAGATTTAAGAGCTGATCGTCAGCCTGAATTTACACAGATTGATTGTGAAATGGCATTTGTTGACCAAGATGAAATCCTAACTACTTTTGAAAATTTGGTTAAACATATATTCAAAGCGGTTAAGAAAATTAATCTTGATAAATTTCCTGTAATGACATATGATGATTCCATTCAAAAATATGGAACAGATAAACCTGACTTGAGATATGATATGACTTTCGTAGAATTAAATGATGTTGCCCAACATAAAGACTTTAATGTATTTAATAATGCTGAGTTAGTTGTTGGTTTTGTTATTAAAGGAGGAAATAGTTTTACAAGAAAAGATATTGATAAATATACTGAATGGGTTAAAAGACCTCAGATTGGAGCTGGTGGACTTGCATACATGAGAATTCAAGATGATGGATCTTTTAAATCATCAGTTGATAAATTTTATGATCAATCAGATTTGAAAAGTTGGTCAGAAAAATCAGGGAGTAATAAGGGAGATATTTTATTTATTCTAAGCGGGGATAAAGAAAAAGTTAGAACTCAACTTGGGGCTTTAAGGGTTCATGTTGCTGATGAATTAAAACTAAAAGATCCTGGAGAGTTTAAACCACTTTGGGTTGTTGACTTCCCACTACTTCATTGGGATGAAGAAACAAAAACATATCACGCAATGCACCATCCTTTCACATCTCCAAAAACCGATCAAATTGATCTGATTGATTCTGATCCATCAGCAGTTCGTGCAGATGCATATGATTTAGTATTAAATGGAAATGAGATTGGCGGTGGATCTGTTAGAATACATGACAAAAAAATTCAACAAAAAATGTTTGATTGTCTTGGCTTTACAAAAGAAGAAGCTGATAAACAATTTGGCTTTTTAATGAACGCATTCGAATATGGTGCACCACCACATGGAGGAATTGCATTTGGACTAGATAGACTAGTTGCGATTATGGGTGGAAATGAAATTATTCGTGATTTTATAGCCTTCCCAAAAAACAATTCAGGTAGAGATATAATGATAGACTCTCCATCCTCAATTTCAGAAGAGCAGTTAAAAGAAATTAATCTTAAGAAGAGATCATAGAAAAGTGAACAAAATAATATTTATATTTTTCACAATTTCAGTATCATTAATTCTTTTTGGATTACTTACCGAATCTGAAAATTTTCAAAAGTATATTGGCTTTGGAGTTCTAATTTTATTTTTTATTGTTTTCCCTTTATTCTCATATCATCGATGGAAAGATAAAAAGATGGATGACTACTACTTGAATAGTGAGAACCTTAAAAAATTTAGGGAGAATAGTGATCTCTAGTTTAAATTTCTTCTTGAAATAAAAAACTTTTCAAGTATATCTTTACATTCATTTTGTAGTATTCCACCATATACTTTAGTCTTGGGGTGAAGTTTAGTTCCTAATTTTTTGAAACCTCTTTTAGGATCGTCCGCGCCAAAATAAATTTTTGAAATTCTGCTCCAGTATAATGCTCCTGCACACATTTGACATGGCTCCAAGGTAACATAGATAGAGCAGTTTTCTAAATACTTTCCGCCTATGTAATTGGATGCTGAAGTTATTGCTAATATTTCTGCATGAGCAGTAACATCATTTAAAGCTTCAACCATGTTATGTGCTCTTGCAATTATTTTGTTGTCAGCCACAATTACCGCACCTACAGGCACCTCCCCTTTTGACAAAGCAATTTTTGCCTCATCAATTGCTTTGCTCATAAAATAATTGTCATCAAATTCAATTTTCATAGCTATCTATTGGTATTCAACACCAGTAATTTTATTATAAACATTTAAAGCTTTTCTGTCAGAAAGTGAAGCCACATAATGACAAATCTCAAGTAATCTAGAATAAAGATTATCATGATTTAAATTCGTAGTTGAAGGTAATAATTTTAAAATTAGATCATCATAACTAGTTTGATTTCCCTCATAATATCGATTCACTGATGAAATAAAAGTGTCTAAAAGCTTATTAATAATATTGTAACCAGCTACCTCCTTTTCAATTACTTCCTTTGATTCATAAATTTTCTCAACACTGATTTTAATTATGTCTGAAATCTGAGATTTATACTTGCTTTTTTTCAATAGAGATACTTGAAAATTACCTTTCAAAATATCATCTTCATTTTCTATAAATATTTGTACTGCCTCATTTATTAATGTGTTAATCGATAAGGCTCTAAGATAACTTACTCGGTCGATTGTATTATTTAAAGCATTATACTTTTCAGTGTTAATCGAATCCCTTACAAGATTTATCAAATATTCTAAAGCATAATCCTCTTGTACTAGTCCTAAATTTATTCCGTCTTCAAAATCAATTATAGTGTAACATATATCATCAGCAGCTTCTACCAAAAAAGTTAACGGATGTCGATTATATCCTCCATCATCTTTTAATAATCCCAGCTCATTGGCAATGTCAACATATGTATTTTTTTCGTTTTGGAAAAAGCCATATTTCTTATCGGAAATATTTGAGGAAGGCTTTACTGGAAGTGATTCTTTGGGATATTTTACAAAAGTTCCAAGGGTTGCATAACTTAATCTTAGTCCTCCTTCTCTTCCAGGACGGGACTGTGTTAAAATCTTAAATCCATTTGCATTACCTTCAAAATCACACAAATCTTGAAATTCCTTTTCATTTAAAATATCCTTAAATTTTTTTCCTGGCCCAGAGATAAAATACTGACCAATTGATTTTTCACCTGAATGGCCAAAAGGAGGATTACCAATATCATGTGCCAATGAAGCTGAGGCTACTATAGCACCAAAATCATTTGATTGGTATCCAAATTTATTTTTTAAATGTGGGTATTTTTTTAAAATCTCTACTCCTACTTTTCTCCCAAGCGATCTTCCCACTACACTAGTTTCTAAACTATGCGTAAGCCTTGTGTGTACAAAATCTCCCTGTGAAAATGGAACTACTTGAGTCTTATCCTGTAGACTTCTAAACTCAGAAGAAAAAATAATTCGATCATAGTCAACCTCAAATCCAAGCCTTGTTTCATCCTGATCAATTCTTTTTCTTTTAAATTCATCTCCATGTCTTTTTAAAGACAATAATTTTTCCCATTTCATAAAAGACTATAATATCCCCAATAATAATAAAAATGCAATTAATAAAATCATAATTGCAACTAAATTTCTAATGTAATTTAGAGTAACCTTTTTTAAAGATTTGAAGCCTAAAAATGACCCTGCTACTGCAGAAAGGATTGCCACAAGACCAAGTACTATATAATTTGATATTTCAAAATCCTTTATGTTGGAAAAATATACCCCAATTCTGGTTAGATCAACAAAAAATGAAATTACTACAGTGGTTGCTATAAAGACTGTCTTATCTAAATCTAACTTAATTAAAAAGGCACTTCTTAGTGCACCTTGATTTCCTGTTAACCCCCCAAAAAAACCGCTTAATATACCGCCAAGAGGAAGTATGGATTTATTAAACTTTAACTTCTTAAAAAATGGAATTAAATCAATTAATGCAAAAAATATTAGGATAATTGCTATTATAAATTGCAAGTATGAAACATTCATATTATTCCCCAGCAAATTGTAAGTAAATAAAGTATCGTTACTTATAAAGAATAGGGAATATGATCCTGCAAAAGCAAATAAGACTGCTGGGATTCCGAATTTAATTAAGACCTCCTTATTAAATTGTTTGCCAATAATTGAAAGCTTAAATATATTGTTGCAAAAGTGAACAATTCCAGTAAGTGATATTGCAATTTCAGGCGGGAAAAAAATAAGCATCACAGGTGTGAGTATTGTGCCCAAACCAAAGCCAGAAAAAAAGGTTAGAAGTGCAGCTACAAATGCTACTATTGCTATTATTAAAATTTCCATTTTTAATTTTAAATTCTTTTATAATATAATATTCATTTATATTTATTTAAAATTATTTTGAAATGAAAATCAAACTATCACTAATATTTTTTATCGGAACCCTAGCAACCTTAGTTGCTCAAAATGATGATGTTTATGAAAACTGGTCTAGTATCGAAGTTGATTATGGCTTAACTAAAAATATTGACATTTATGGGGGTGGACAGTTAAGGATAAAGTCCGTTGGTGATACATACAACAAATCCTTTTATGAATTAGGTGCTAAAATTAAAATTAATGACTATCTGAGCTCTGGATTTGGTTACAGAGGAATTGATGAATTAGATGATGTAGGAAATATTCAAGGTCATGAAAAATTTAACAGATACCACGCTTTTTTGACCGGTGCGTATGATTATAAAAAATTTGATTTTCGATTGAGGCTTCAATTTCAAAGAAAGAAAGAAATGGGAAATTCTGATTCTATAAACAATGATTTTTTTAGAACAAGGTTTGAGGTTAGATACAATATTAAAGGCTGGAAAGCTGATCCAAGAATTGGAATAGAGTTCTTTACAAAAGATGATTTAAATTTTGATTATAATTACAAAAAATACAGGTTTTCATTTGGTACAAAACTAAACTTAAAAGGACCAAATTCTCTAACAATAAAATATATACTTCAAGAAGAGGTTAGAGTTGATTCACCAGTTTCTCATCACATATTAAGATTAAACTATAATTACTCAATCAAAGGAAAATAATCTTTAATCATAAGTTAACATTGAGTTAACATTGGAGGCAAATTGTATTTAGATATTTGTTTTAAATAAAATTTATCATGAATATAAAAAACTTAATCTTATTACTTCTTTTGTTTCCTTTTTTTGCATTCACTCAAAATTCTGAAAGCGAGTCTAAAGGAGAGCCTCATTTCAAAGTATTTTGGAATTACAATTATGATTTTTCCGATGATGTTAGCCAAACAAGTGCTTTTGAGCTTGACCGTGTATATCTAGGGTATAAGTACAAATTCAATGACAATGTTTCAGCTAAAATTACTTATGACGTTGGAAAAAATGATGCTGGGAGTAATTATACTGCCTTTGTTAAAATCGCACAACTTGATTACAAACTAAGCTCAAAAGTAAAACTTAGTATGGGTATGATTGGTGGAAAACAATTTAACGATCAAGAAAAAGTTTGGGGGTACAGATATATTTATAAAACTTTACAAGACGAAAACAAATTTGGGTCAAGTGCAGACTTAGGAGTTAATGCAGAAATAAAATTAAGTGATAAGTTAACTACTAATATTTTTGCTTTAAATGGTGAGGGGTATAAAAATCCGCAAGATGCTGATGGTAACCAAAGGATAGGTTTAAACCTTATATATGATATTTCTGATAAATTAAAAATGAAATTTTACTACGATACTCAAGCCTCAGAATCATCAGAATCTTTAAATAATATCGGATTATTTGCTGGTTATAAATCTGGTAGTTATAGTATTGGAGCGGAATACAATAAAATGGAAAATGGTACAACCTATAAAAACCCTGTAGACAATCACAATCTCGACGGTATTTCAATTTATAATAGATATTCTGTAAATGATAAATATGAAATTTTTGCTAGATACGATCAAATAAGTTCCAATGTCGTAGATGGTGCTACAAACTCTTGGAACTATGATGATGATGGTTCACTAATAATTATCGGAACTCAATATAAAGCTAATGATGGAGTAAAATTTTCTCTTAATGGAAGAAGCTTTAGTTATGAAAACTTAGATACTAATTTATTTGAGGTCTACTTTAATGTTGAATTTAAATTATAATAATTAATAATGGAAAATATATATTTATTAATGGTTGTTGCCCTAATTGCTCTTGCAGTAGCTGATCTAGTTGTTGGGGTAAGTAATGATGCAGTAAACTTTTTAAATTCAGCACTTGGTTCAAAAGTTCTTTCATTTAGAACAATAATGATTGTTGCAAGTATTGGAATTTTTGTTGGCTGTGTGTTTTCAAGTGGTATGATGGAAGTAGCCAGGAAAGGAATTTTTAATCCTGGTGAATTCTACTTTAATGAAATTATGATCATATTTATGTCGGTAATGATTACCGACATATTATTACTTGATTTTTTCAATACAATTGGAATGCCTACATCTACAACGGTTTCAATCGTGTTTGAACTTTTAGGTGCATCAGTTGCAATGGCATTAATAAAAATTGGAATGGACAATGGTTCTTTTTCAGATGTTGTTAATTATATTAACACCTCTAAAGCAACCCAAATTATTGGAGGAATTCTCTTATCTGTATTTGTTGCATTTTCGGTGGGGGCATTAGTTCAATGGATTTCTAGACTTTTATTATCATACGATTTTGATACCAAACCCACTTGGGTTGGAGCCATTTTTGGAGGTGTCGCACTTACTGCACTGACATACTTTATCTTAATGAAGGGTATCAAAGGAACATCTTATGCTAAAGAAAGTTTTGATTTAATAGGTGGAGTAACGATTAAGGATTTCTTAGAAAATAATGTCTTTCAAATCGTAATGTATACTTCTGCATTCATGTCTTTACTTTCTTATGCCTTTATTCAGTTTTTTAAGTTTAATATTTATAAAATAATTATTGGTGTTGGTACATTTGGCCTAGCGCTAGCATTTGCTGGAAATGACCTTGTTAACTTTATTGGTGTACCAATAGCAGCTTGGCAGTCTTATGAAGCATGGGTGGCATCAGGGGTAGCAGCAAATGAATTTGGAATGGGAGTTTTAGCTACTAAAGTTCCAACTCCAAATTTTCTATTGGTCTGTGCAGGAGTTGTAATGGTACTTACCTTATGGTTTTCTAAAAAAGCCAAGAGGGTTGTTAAAACTGAATTAGATTTATCAAATCAAGGGAATATTGATGAGAGATTTGAACCAAACTTTATTTCTAGAGGATTAGTTAGATTAGCAGCAAATTCTGCAAATTTATTTTCTAAAATAACCCCTGATTCATTGAATAATAAAATTGAAGAAAGATTTAGAGTTCCCGAAACTTTCACCCAGGAGATTGCAAAAGAAGATAAGCCTTCATTTGATGTTATTAGAGCTTCTGTTAACTTAATGGTTGCAGGTATTTTGATTTCAATTGCTACTTCATATAAGCTTCCTCTTTCTACTACCTACGTTACTTTTATGGTGGCTATGGGTACGTCACTTTCCGATAGAGCATGGGGAAGTGATAGTGCAGTATATAGAGTTGCTGGTGTTTTAAATGTAATTGCTGGATGGTTTGGAACAGCCTTAATTGCGTTCACAGCTGCAGGAACAATTGCATATTTAATTAATATAAGTGAATTGATGATTGCTGTATTAATTTTCTTTGCAATCTTATTACTAGTTAGAAGCTATGTTGTAAAAAAGAAAGCTACAAACGGAGTAATTGATGACAGCTTAGTTGAGGCAGAGAGTAGTTCACTTCAAGGAGTAATTCATGAAAGTGCTAAAAATATTTCTAAAGTTCTTGGTAGATCTAGTAAGATATATAACAATGTAATTAAGGGTCTTTCAAGACATGATTTATCAGAGCTAAAGAAAAATAAAAAACAAATATCTAAACTATCATCTGAGGTCGATAATTTAAAAGATAAATTATTTTACTTTATTAAAAATTTAGATGAATCGAGTCTAGGTGCTAGTAATTTTTATATTAATCTTTTAGGTTATCTTCAAGATATAACACAATCGATTGAGTATATTTCAAAAGTTAGTCATAAGCACATTAATAATAATCACAGTAAATTGACTCTGAATCAAATAAGGGACTTGCTAGACATTCAAAAGGTGGTTGCCGAAGTATTTGAGAGTATATCTTTAACATTTGCTAATAAATCCTTTGGTGATGTTAAGACTATTTTAAAAGATAAGAACAAAACTATCGGTCTTTTGGAGGATAAGATTGAAACACAAATTTCAAGAACTAGAACGTCTGAAGAAAAGAGTCCAAAAAATGCGGCACTGTACTTTAGTATTCTTCAAGAGTCAAAAGATTTAATGAAAGAAGTTATGAATCTTATTGAGGAATATTATGTTTCATATGACAAGTCTGTGAAGCCAGCTAAACCAAAGGATGAATAATTTAATATAGTGTTAAAAATAAAAAAGCCTCGAATTTAATTCGAGGCTTTTTTATATAAATAGGTTTTATTGACTATCCCTCACAACTTTCACACTCTTTCTTCTGCTTGAATTTCTGTGCGGCGTTCATACTGTGTTGATAGTATAAAGATTTAAGACCAAGCTTCCACGCTGTTACGTGAATCTTGTTAATCTCTTTTGTTGTTGTATCAGGGTGTATAATTATATTTAGTGATTGTCCTTGATCAATATGATTTTGTCTGTTTGCAGCTTGATAGATAATTGACATTTGATTTATTTCAGCGTAGGTTTTAAACACTTCTTTTTCATTTTCAGAAAGGAAGTCAAGATCTTGAACTGAGCCATCTCTGTCTCTTATTTGTCTCCAAACTTCAGGTGTATCCATTCCCTTTTCTTCAAGCAGTTTTACCAAAAATGGATTTTTTATTGTTGTTTTAATTTTAGCAATATCCTTAACATATATGTTTGACCAGATTGGTTCTATACCTTGTGATACTTGACCAAGAATAAACGCAGATGATGTAGTAGGTGCTACAGCATTTAAAGTTGTATTTCTTCTACCATAGCCTTTTAGTAATTCTGGCTCGCCAAACTTTTCAGCTAAATCTCTTGATGCTTTATTTGAGTGTTCTTTTATATTTTTGAAAACTTCGCTGTTTAAATCAAAAGCCCCTTGACTATCGAAAGGTAGCATTTTGGATTGAAGTAGTGAATGCCATCCAAGTACACCCATTCCCAATGCTCTATTTTCTTTTGAGAAATTATAGGCGCGCTCCATGAAGAGGAATGTTTGCTGATCGTCTAAGTCATCTGAGTTTTTATAAACCTCTAGCTTTTCAAGGAATTCTGTAATAACGGCATCCAAAAAGTAAATCATTGTTTCTACGGCATCGGTATCTTTCCATTTATCATAGTGTAATACATTGATACTCGATAAGACACAAACAAAAGACCAATTGTGGTCTGATGGTAACATTATTTCTGTACATAAGTTACTTGCATAAATTGGTAAGTTTTTGTCTTTGTAAACATCAGCGGCACCATTGTTTGCATTGTCTGTAAAGAAAATATAAGGATATCCCATCTCTCCACGGCTTTGTAAAACTTTTGCCCAAACTGTTCTCTTTTCAACATCACCATCAATCATTTGTTGCATCCAATCGTCTTTCACAGTAACCCCGTGAGTAAGCTCTTGAATTGGGTTACCTTCAGTTCCAATTTCTAAAAACTCCATAATATCTGGATGGTCTATTGGGAGGTATGGTGAGAAGCGACCTCGTCTAACCGAGCCCTGACTAACAACATCAACCATGGACTCAAATAGTCTCATAATGTGTACTGCACCTGAAGCTTCTCCATTGTCTTTAATGGCAGCTCCACGATGTCTAATTTTACCAAAATACCCGGATGTTCCTCCTCCGAGTTTGGACATCATACCAACTTCTGATTGGGAATATAATATATTTCCTATATCATCATCAATATGAGAACCAAAGCAGCTTATAGGTAAGCCTCTTTCTTTTCCAAAATTTGACCAAACGGGAGATGCCAAAGAATAAAATCCTTGGGACATATAGTAATAAAACTTTTCAGCAAAGCCAGGCATTTCAAGTAGTTGTTCAGCTCTTTTTGCAATGTCGGTAATACGCTCTTCAGCGGATATACCATCACCTAAATATCCAGCAGCTAAAAATTTTCTGCTGTTTTCGTTCAGCCATTCGAATGATTTTTCAGATGTTTCTTTTATTTGTTGCATTGACTTTTTTCTTGCTTGAATTAAATCTTTATTAGGGTTTTCCTTCTTCTTTGCTGATGTTAGTTTTTTCTCCATCTTCTAGAAAAGGTCATCACTCGTTATACTTTGGCTTCTTTTGCTATAGTTTATTGATCTTTTGACAAAGAAATCTCCGTGCTTGGTTCCAATAATTTCATCGTCAAACCATTCTGTTTGTGCGACTAACTGTTGGTCAATATCAAATATTTTATCAATTCCTATACTCTCTAGAGAATTATTAAATCTGTTTTTCAAAAATTCCTTGACCACGGCTGTTGGCAAGAAATCTAATTCACCCTTTTCAAAAATCCAATCAACAACTTCCATCTCAGCTTCGAAGGCTTGTTCACACATTACTTGAATACTTTTATGATAGTCTGAAGTGAACCAGTCTGGGTTTTCTTTTTGCAAAACTTTTATTAAATCAATTCCAAAATCTCCATGGATTTGTTCTTCCTTTGATGTAGCCTCAACTACATTGGAGATTCCTTTCAACATATTTTTATGTTTATTGAAGGCCATAATAACTAGGAACTGTGAAAACAATGAAACATGCTCAATAAATAATGAGAAAAGAAGAATTGATTCTGCATATTCTCTGTTATCATCACTCCTAGAATTTTTTAATGCTGTTTCTAAATAGCGAACTCTTTTCATTATGGCAGGCTTCTTTTTTAATTCTTTAAACTCAGAATTAAGCCCTAAAATCTCCAACAAATGAGAGTAGGCATCTGCGTGTCGAACCTCACTCTCGGCAAATGTGGAACCAACCGAGCCAACTTCTGGCTTTGGAATCCTGTGGTACAAATCTCCCCAAAATGATTTTACAGCAACCTCAATTTGAGAGATTGCAAGCATAGTGTTTTTAATAGCACTTCTTTCAACTTCAGTTAGGCGTGACTTGAAGTCTTGTATGTCACTTGTGAAATTAAATTCAGAGTGAATCCAATAAGAGTGTCTTATAGCTGGTACGTATTCGTATAGATGTGGATACTCGTAGGGCTTAAGATTAATTCTTTTTTCAAATAAATCAGACTCTCTTTGCTGAGTTCTTTTGTTTCTGTATAGTATGTAGGCCTTAGCTGCTTCTTTGAACTTGCTATCCATAAGCTTTGTCTCAACAATGTCTTGGACTTCCTCAATTGTCGGCACATATTCAACGTCGTTTTCCTTACGACCGACTAGGGTTTGGTAAACAGATAGGGCAACATCTTGAGCATTTTGCTCGGTGCCTGTTCCGACTGCATTCATTGCTTTTTGAATAGCACCTGTTATCTTTTCTAAATGAAAAGCTTTGGTGCTATAATCTCTTTTTATAATGTATTCTATCTCCATGTTTGTTTAAAAAAATTATAATGTTGATCAGTTCGCTTAAATTTATCGCAAACATAAAGTTCTGATTAATTACGAGATCTTCAACAGCAGTTGCGATACAAGTTTTTAACAAAATTTTCAACATAAGTTTTTAGTAAAAAAGGGCGGAAAAAAACCAAAAATTTTTATCCAAAGATTTGGCGCTTTTGAGGCACTAACAACTAAAAACTGGTCAAATTACAAAAACTGTAACGCATTGATTTACTTGCGATTGTATCACAAAAAAAATAAATTTATTGAAGTATTTTCGTTTGAGCCAGAATGAAAAAAAATTATAGGTTTTTCTGACTATAATATGTCTTCAAAAATTTATTGTTTTTTTTTAAATCATTACTCTGAGCCAAAAAACAAAAAAAAATTTTAGGGTTTTTTAGCATTACAGTTATTGATGTTTTATTAAAATTTTAAAAAAAATATTAATAAATTCGAATTCACAAAGATTGGAAATAGTTGTCGAAAATGAAAGTCTAATTTATTAACAATGATATTAAGTTTTTAACAAAAGTAAATCTATCCCTAAATGAAAATTTTAATCTACGCCATAACCCTTGCTGCAATCACAATTATAATTTTTAATGTGACACAAATAGATTTTGAAAACTTTTTTTCAAAGGAAAATTTTAATTACGCTGTTATGATACTTGCCGGTTTAAGCTGCTTAATAATAATGCGAATTATGATGATAAATGAAAAAATGAATAAACTAAAAAAAAATAAATAAGACGTTTAGATTTCTATTTGGCAAACTTCCACTCCAGCCTTTTCTAAAAATTCAAGACCCGATGTATCTTTATACTGCTCATTGTAAACCACCCTTTTTATTTTAGCTTGGTGTATTAACTTACTACAATCTTTGCAAGGGGATAAAGTCACATACAATGTTGACCCTTTGCTCGATTGAGTAGAAGCTGATACCTTTGTTATTGCATTAGCTTCTGCATGAAGCACATACCATTTAGTGTAATTATTTTCATCTTCACACAAATTATCAAAGCCCGTTGGGGTGCCGTTGAAACCATCGGAAATTATCATGCCATTTTTTACAATGATAGCTCCTACTTGACGTCTCTTGCAATAAGAAAGTTTCCCCCATTCATGGGCAATTTTTAGATAAGCTGTATCGTATTTATTTTGTTTGTCCTTAGTCATAAAACTAAAATAAAAATTATTTTTCTTTTAATGATTTAAATTCAGATAAACCACATTTTAAAAATGACATATACTCATTTGCGTCTGGCATATAGCCAACAGGCTTGTTCAATATCTGAAATGTATTTGGGTCCATCAATAAATAATATGGTTGCGAATTTACCCCAAAATAGCTGGCTTGAAAATGTGCCCATTTATGACCAAAGTTTTCTAGTTTTCTTAACCCAATTCCTGAGGTTCTTTCGACATATAATTTTTCTGTTTCAGGCAACTGTTTTTTATCGTCGACGTATAAAGAAATTAAAACAAAATTTTCTCTTAGTACTTTATCAACTTCAGGCAATGGCCATACGTGCTCTTCCATTTTTCTGCAGTTAACACAAGCATATCCTGTAAAATCAAGAAGAATTGGTTTATCCATTTTCTTTGCATAGTCAATCCCACTTTTTAAATCCTTGAAACAGTCTAGGTCATTAGGACAATCTTTTGGTGAGAAGTAACTGTAACCAAGCGGTGGGGCTAGACCACTCAATAGTGATAACGCGTTATAGGATTGTTTTTCTTTATCATAAATTAGCCCTGATGCTAGGTAGATAGAAAAACCAAAAGCAAGAATAGCGCTAGATAATCTTAAGCCAGAAATTTTTTCAATCTTAGCCTCCTTTGGAAATCGGATTTTACCTATCAAATAAATCCCAAGTAAAAAGAAAATAACAAACCATAGGGCTAAGAATAATTCTATTTTTAAAATTCCCCAATGAGCAACTAAATCTGCATTAGATAAAAACTTAAGTGCTAATGCTAATTCGATAAATCCTAAAGTAACTTTTATTGTATTAAGCCAACCTCCAGATTGAGGCAAACTGCTCAGAAAATTTGGGAACATAGCAAATAATGCAAAAGGCAGTCCTAATGCAAATCCAAAACCACCCATTCCAGCTGTTAATTCCCAAGCCCCAGAATCACCCGAAAGAGATCCAGCTAGTAAAGTTCCTAGAATAGGGCCAGTACAAGAAAAAGAAACTATAGCCAAAGTTACTGCCATAAAAAATATTCCAACAAAACCTGCTCTAGACTCTTGACCTGCAGACCTACTTGTCCATGAAGATGGTAACGTTAACTCAAAATATCCAAAGAATGAAAAAGCAAAAACCAGGAACACTAAAAAGAATAAAACATTTAGATAAATATTTGTTGAAATATCATTTAAAATATCAGGATTAACACTGTCTAAAAGATGGAATGGAATACTAAGTATTATGTAAACCAAAAAAATAAAAAACCCATACATAAGTGCATTAAATACACCTGAATCATTTTTATTTTTTTTAGTAAAAAAGCTTACTGTCAGGGGAATCATAGGGAAAACACAAGGGGTAAGAAGTGCTAAAAACCCTCCAATAATTCCAAGTAAAAATATACTTAATAATGACTTGTCTTCATTTTCAATTACTGTATCATTTTCAGCATTACAATCTGATGATTGACCTTTGATTTCTTCAGGTAAGAACCCGTAGAGTGCGAGATTAGTTTCATTAGAATTTGGAGTATAAAGATTTTCAATTTTAACATCTTGATTATTTGGCTCTCCAAATTTAAATACAAAATCAACATCAGTTGGGGGTAAACATTTTGTGTCATCGCAAACCATGAAAGTTAAATACCCACTTACATTAACATTGTCGGCATCCAACTCAATAATTTGTTTGAAAGTTGCTCTTTTGGTAAACTTAGTCACCTCCATCAAAAATATTGGGTCCTGTGAAACTTGTTTGTTTTCATCTACCTCAACAATATCTCCAACAAGAGAAAAATATCTTTCTGCTTCATTACTTTTATTAAATTCGAATGAAACAGGAATTGGGCATATTTCTACTTCACAATCAACACCATTATTATATATGTCGTTTGAATAAAGAGCCCAACCAGGCTCAATATCAGCAGTGAATGTGAGTTCATATGTGTTTTCTGAAATCTGTTTATTTGAAAAATTCCAATCTACAGGCTCATATATTTGGCTAATACCAAAAATTGGCATTACAAGAAAACTAAAAATCAAAGTATATAAAAATCTCATTTGCTGGGACAAATTTGGTTTGCTAATATAATAAATGTTTTTTCTCTTTAGTTTGCCAGCCAGCCTGGGTTTTATAATCTACAAAAAATATTTTTAAATCTGACTTAGATTTATACTCTGCAAAATAAATACTGCTGTCAGCCTGGCTTTTATAGTCAACAAAATACCATAAGCCCTCATTTCCTTTTGCTTGGCTTTTATAATCAACTTTATAAACAAGCAGATCAGCTTGACTTTTATAATCTACTACAAAAACATTGATGTCAGCTTGACTTTTATATTCAACTGAAAATATGGCTTGACCATTGGAATAAAGTGTGGCTAAGAAAAAAATTAAAATAAACTTTTTCATATTCAAATTTACACAATTGTTATGCCATCTAAACATTTAACAAAATTCATTAGCTTTAGTAAATCAATATAATTATGGAAAACAAAAAACACTGGGAGAATATATATCAAACAAAAAAAATTGATGGAGTAAGTTGGTATGAAAAAACTCCGAGTCAATCTATTGATCTAATCCAAAAATATTCTGATAAGAATTCTGATAAAATAATAGATATTGGATGTGGCAAGAGTTTTTTAGCGGATAATCTCTTAAAATTAAATTATGAAGATATTACCCTAGTTGATATTTCTTTAAATGCGCTAAAAGAAGTAAAAGAGAGATTAAATAATAAAAGCCTAAATTTTATTGAAACTGATGTGCTAAATCTAAAACTAGAACAAAAGTTTGATATTTGGCATGACAGAGCAGTATTTCATTTTATTACTGATAAGGAAAGTGTTGAAAAATATATTTCCCTTTGTAACGAATATATTGGTGAAGGCGGAAAATTAATTATCGGAACTTTTGCAGAGGACGGACCACTTAAATGTAGTGGCTTAGAAATTAAAAGATATTCAATTGAGAATCTTAAAAAACTTTTTAAGGAAAATTTTGAGTTTACTGAAGGATTCAAAAAATTACACAAAACCCCGTTTAATACTCAACAAAGTTTTACGTTTTGTGTCTTTAAAAGGGTTGTTAGTCGTTAGTACAGCAATTCTCGTCCTTACATTGGCAATACTTCAGATTATAAATATGCAAAGCTGAAAGAGAAAACGCAGAGATAAAAGTGAAAGTCTCAGCGATATGAAAAGCTCCAAATGATTCATTCAGAACTAAAAATAAAAGGGAACCCCAGAGTAAGAAAAATAATACCTTGACTACATTATTTGTGGTATTTATCGCAGATCTGTAAACCGCAAAAAATGATACAATCAAAAACAAATATCCTATAAACTGGAGAACAGAAAGTGTTTGTTTAGTAGCCAATTCTACATTGATCAGAAATAATAGAGGGGTAATTATACAGTGAATAATACACAAAACACCTGCAAACGCTCCTATATAATCTGAATTTCTTGTCGTTATTACCATAATAAGATTGGCGAAAATATAAATTAATTTTTAAAATTGATTGA
>CABYEA010000007.1 GCA_902517895.1 uncultured Bacteroidota bacterium | reverse complement strand
TGTAAAGTTATGAACATAAAAATAACAAAATCTACATACAAAACAAAGGAGAATAAAAGAGCTGTAATTTATGATTGTAGTGAAAAAAATTACAGGAAAAAGATAAATACAGGGGTCTTTATTGAAGATGGGTATTTTGATAATCCAGAAATTACTCTTTCCATCGCTTTAAATATTACGCTAGAAAAACTAAAAGATAAGAAAGAGGATGCCTTAGCTAAATATTTAGAAAATAATTGGTCATTTACTGAGCTTGAGAATTACTTAAGAAAAGGAATTGACATTTATTCAATTGAAGAATATGTAAAAAATAACTTTATAAAGAATAAAAATATAATAACAGGGAACGATTATTTTAATGTCATCAAGGTGTTTAAAAAGCATTTAAATAAAGTTACTATTAGCTTTAATGATCTTTTAGACAACAACACAATAAGAGAATTTAAATTAAAAGCACAAAGAAGTGGTGTAAAAGTCTCATCGGTTAACTCTTATATAAAAAAAATTGGTGTAATTATGAATCAGGCCTACCGTGATGGGTTTATTACAAGAAGGTTTGTAATACCCAAATATGTCTTAGAACATAGAGAGAAAAAATTAAATAAAGTGTTATTTGATAAGGATAATTTTATTGAAGCAATAAACAAATCAGAGAATATATTTCAAGTTCAATCACTTTCAATTTTTTTAATGCTTATGGTTTGTGGTGGAATGAAGCCTTCAGATTTGATGAATTACAAGGTTCACAATAACTACGATAAGAATGATTTACTAGGTTCAATGATATATGAATATAATAGCAGCTTTTTAAAATTTAAGAAATCAAATAAAGGAGTCGTTTTTAAATATGTGAAACTTAATCACATAAAAATTAAAATTATTCAGCTAGTCAAAACACTATTTTATATAACTCATCATAAAAAATATCCTTATATAATTTCTTCTTACTCTAACCAATATAAAATATTCGATTTTAATATTGAAAAAGAAAATAATCTTTACAGAAATATTTGGAACTTCTATCAGGTTAAAATTAAAGAGGTATACGATTTGAAATTCAGTGATGCCAAAGTAATCTATTACGATAAATTAAATGATATTGAAATGAATAAAATAACAAGTGATATTTTATTTGCTAAGGCTAAGGAAGTTGAGCTTATTGGTTACAAAAAAACAAATATATTAAAAGAGAACATTGAAAAATGTGAAAATAAAATTTCAATAATATTATCGGTTAATGAACTATTTCAAGTAATAATAAATAAACTGATTTTTTTAGGAATAGATTTAAGTAATGTCCGATTAGGGGATGTGAAAACTCCTGTGGAATTTTCAAACTTTTTAATAAAAATTAATAAGTATCGTAGAGGCTTATAAAACGAAGGTTTTCTTCAAATGAGCTAGCAGAACTAAAATTATCTCGATTTATTCTAATTACTTTTTCTTTGTTTGGTAATAGATCAAAATAATTATCTGAAAAATTATATTCTGAGTTCGAGTCGATAAATAAATTTTTTATCAAATTTTCAGAAATTAATTTGATTTCATAAGAATTTCCTTCTATATCAACTTCGCAATTAAATTTTGGCTTAGTTAGTTTAAGATTTTTTAAAGATGTTAGATACTCTGTTTTTTGAGTAATGATTACGTCATCAAGTGTTATGTATGAGAAGATAAATTTATCATTAAAATAGTCACTATCATCACTGACTGATGATAAATTTATATTACTAATTACTTTTGAATTATTAGGTTTTGAATTGAAATCACCAGACCAAGAATTATAGATTTTCCCGGAAAAATCCATTAACTGAAGATTATACTTATATTTTTCACTATCTAATTTATCTGTTACAAAATAGACCACTAACTCATTATTATTTTTATGAAATGATAAAATAGACTCTTCAAATGACTTTTTCGTATAATAGTGTAGTGCCTTCCATTTTCCGTAGTAATCTATACTTGACCAAGATGCAACTGGCCAGCAATCATTCAATTGCCAATATAGACTACCCATACATATGTCTCTGTTCCTTCTTTGGGCCTCCATCCCTAATGAAATCCCCTCTGCTTGAAGTAATTGACTTACATATAAAAAATGTTCGAATGAATCAGGAACATTATAATGGAGCAGCATATATTCTTCAATTGTGCTATTTCCAATAGTGGATCTTTGATGTGATTTCATTACGTCCGAGTAAATATCATAATCTGATGGGTTAGTATATTTTTTTACTGATGAAAATTCAGGAAAAGATTGAAAACCAAATTCTGACATAAACCTTGGAATTTTCTCTTCATATTTGCTAAATGGCTCTTTGCCCCACCATACTCCCCAGTAATGAGCATCTCCACTTGTCATGGATTCTGTTACTCCTGTTGAGCTACTTGGCGAAGAAGACCAATAATCTGTAGTGCTATCGAAATTTTGAATAACCTGGGGTAATATTTTATGGAAAATCTGCTTGTAAGACTTAAAAATAGTATCTGCTATTTCTTGTGATTGAGTTTCGATTATATCATTTTTCCATCCCCAATTTTCCCATGCTGATAAGACTTCATTATTACCACACCATAATGCAAGTGATGGGTGTGTTCTTATCCTTTTTACATTGTAAATTGCCTCCTGCTCAACAGATTTTAAAAAACTATCATCTCCAGGGTACATCGCACAGGCAAACATAAAGTCTTGCCAAACAAGTAATCCATATTTATCACATAATTCATAAAATAAATCTTTCTCATAAACTCCACCCCCCCATACTCTAATCATATTCATATTAGCATCGACCGCCGCCGAAATTATATTTTCATAATCATCATCTTTAACTCTTGGTAAAAAAACATCTTGTGGAATATAATTAACTCCCTTCATAAATGTGGAAATTCCGTTGACCTTAAAGAAAAAATTATTTCCGATTGAATCTTTTTGAGTAACTAGTTCAATCGTTCTCACTCCAATTGATTTTGAGGCTTTAGATATATAGTTTTCATGGGAAATCTCTAGCCTTACATCATAAAGTTTCTGACTCCCCATACCATTGGGCCACCATCTATCGACTTCGCTAATTGTAAAAGGAATTGAGAATTTATTATTTCCATTTTTTAAATGAACAAGATCTTTTTTAATAATTTTATTATCAACATATATTTTGCCAGTCACGTTCTGATTATCTAAAAAGGAAAGTACCTCAACCTCGGCTTTTATAAAAGCATTATCTTCAACTATTTTTTGTGTAAAATGAAGGTCTTTTATTTGAAAATTATTCCAAAAGTTAATTTTTATGGGCCTCCAAATTCCTGAAGTTACTAGTCTAGGTCCCCAGTCCCAACCAAAAGAGTAGGGGGCTTTTCTCTCAAAAACTCCTACCTTTTTATTTTCTGCTACATTACCAATTTCTGAAAGATCATTAGCGTTATCGGGAAGTTCATACCCTAACTTGTCATACTTCTCAATTCCAACATCAATGGGAGATTTAAATTTTATTAGTAAATTATTTTTCCCTTTTTTAATATTTTTCTTAACATTCACTGTTTTTCCAATAAACATGTTATCCGATGAATAAATAAGAGAATCATTTAAAAAGACATCAGCAAATGTGTCTAAACCAAAAAAATCTAACTCTATAACATCATAACCAAAATGAAAATCATTTACATCAAAACTTGTTCTATATTGCCAATCAAGTTTATCTACCCATTGTAGCTGATGCTCATTTAGTCTAAAAAACGGATCATCAATTTTTCCGTTTTTCAATAGATCTAGATGTACTGTGCCAGGGACATATGCAGGTAAGTACCCTTTATCATTCTCAGATTTAAATTCCCAATTTGAATTTAGCTCAACTATGCATTCTTGCTTTGTATTAGAGCATGATAGCACAAAAAGAGTAAAAATTTGAAATTTGATGAATTTTATGATAGTCATATAGTTAACAAATTATGAATTCTAAATTTTAAAGAAAAATGAATAATTTATAATTTTAAATTTTATTTAGTGAAAAAGATTTTAATTGTAATTTCCCTAGAGCAAAGTATTAACCTATACTCTGATTATTTATATAAAGCCGATAATATTGATGTGGATTACACTCTTTCAGTATTTATGAAAATAAATGATTATTTGTCTACAACTCTGATTATACAAGCTTTGTATGATGATAACGCAATTAAAAAAGTAGAATTGAGAGAAGTATTTGGTCTTGCGTTTGTCATTGATATAATGAAAATCCCAAATATTATTTGATTACCTATTTCTCAATTTAGCAAGTAATCTTATTATTTCTACATATAACCATATTAGAGTAACCAGAAGACCAAAAGCACCGTACCACTCCATATATTTTGGAGCTCCATTTTCTGCTCCTTCCTCAATAAAATCAAAGTCAATAACAAGGCTAAATGCACCAATTACAACTACAAAAAATGAAAATCCAAGACTAGCAAGAGATGAATTTGTAGGATCTAATATTGAAAGACCTGAGCCTAAAAAACCCATAAAAAGGCTTATAATATACAATAGGAATATTGCTCCCATGGCAGAAAAAACACCTAATTTAAAGTTTTCAGTAGGCTTTATTATTTTAGACCGATAAGCAAATAACATTGAAAATAAAACCAAAACAGTCAATAAAACCGCCTGTAATACAATTCCTTCATACTGAGCATTATAAAAGTATGAAATACCTCCAACTACAAAACCCTGTGAAATAGAATAGAGGGGAACAGTAAATGGAGCCCAAGTTTTTTTGAATATGATCATGAAAAATAATATCAGCCCCAAGCCCATTCCAATCATCATTAGGGTTATATTTGCTTGAGAAAAACTGTAATAACCTGAAATTACTAACATACACAAAGCTAATGCTGTTTTATCAACAGTTCCTCTAATTGTCATAGTTTCATTCAGGGATAAAGAGTCTTTTTTAACTACATTCTTAAATGTATTGGAATTTAATGCGGGATTAGATGTTCTGTAAGAGAGATGTGGATTCCTCATTATTTAGCTAATTTTTAGTCAAATTTAGTGAATTTTACAATTTTTTCTTAAACACTTGCAAATCAAGCTATAACAGGTGTGGATTTAGCAAAAAAGGAGGGTGTTATTTGTTGATATCGCAAAAAAAAAGTAGTTTTTTAAATAATTTCGTATATTTGCATCATATTAACTAAAAATTGATTTAAAATGAAAAAATTATTACTTTTTATTACAGTATTATTTTTCGGTATTTCTACTATTAATGCACAGGACGATGCTAGCTACGGTTATGAAGCTGGTGACTGGGTGCTTGGTGGTGGAGTAACATTCGGATCTATGGATATGGGTGGTGTTGAAACTAAAATGAACACTATTGCTCCGCAAGTTGGATATTTCTTAAATGAGAATTCAGCTCTTGGTCTAAATATAGGTCTTATGAGTACAGATGTTGATGGAACTAAAGTTTCAAACACTGATTTTGGTTTAGCTTACTATAACTATTTTATGGATTTAGGAGAAAAAACTAAAGTATGGTGGGCTGTAGGATTTGGTACATCAAGTGGTGATAGTTTTGATGACGCTCAAACAAGATTAGGTTCTGGTATTGGTGTCAACTACTTTATGAGTGAAAATATCATCGTTAACTTTCAATTAGCAAACATACTTCAGTATGTAAAGCAAGGAGATGATTCTTCTATGATGTTTGGCTGGGAAGGTAGTATCAATAACATGAGCGCTACTCCAACTCTATCAGTTTTCTTCAAACTTTAATAAGAAGGAAAATTGAAATAATTTAAAAACCGCCCAATGGGCGGTTTTTTTATTTCTTATCAATAAATGCAGATATTAACTTAACTAAATTATTATCAATTGGAAGATGTGGGTTTCCATAGGTTTGAAGATTTAATAATCTGTTCTGACTGGCCTGTCTAAAAACATGATTCATTCCTTCAATAAGCTTTAACTGTGAGTTTTTTGCTGCCTTATCTAATATAATTGCATCATTAATATCAATTTGTATATCATTAGTTCCTTGAATTATCAAAACAGGAATATCCAGTTTGGATATCTCAGTTGCGGGCTGATAACTTGACGCCTCAATTAGATACATTTGAATATCCGATCTGAATAAACTGTTTAGTAGTGGCGGCACAGAATCAACTAGTTTTTTATTTTTTAGTTGCTTTAAAATTGGAGCTGACATTGACTTTATATACTCAGGTTGGATTGAGAGTTGTCTTTCTATTAGTGTTAAATAATCCTCTCCTGTTCCAGCAATAGAGATAAAACTGTCAGCAATTGACTTGCTAGCAATCATCCCTATTAATGCCCCTTCACTGTGACCAATAACTGTAATTTTTTTATACTTTTTTGTTTCTTTAAAGTGATTAATAATACTAACCACATCATTTACATAGTCATTAAAATTAATTTCACTGACTGTTTTCAAATTCCCTTTACTTTTACCCACACCTCTTTTATCGTATCGATATGAACTAATTTCACTTTTAATTAAACCCTCAGCCAACATTTTTAAATAATCGCTTTTTAATGATGTATTATTGCCATCTCTGTCAGTTGGGCCAGAACCTGAGATAATAATGGCCAAAGCAGAATTTGAATTTTTCGATTCGATTAGAGTGCCATTAATATTATGATTATCATAGCTTTGAACTATATAGTCGTTGGCTAAAAGTGAATAAAAATTGCAAATTAAGAATAGGATAAATGAAAAGCAGTATCTCATCTTTTCAATTTATAAAAAATTGTAATAAGTATGGATAATTTTCTTATCCCATTGTGAAATACATTATCAAAGCTATCATAAATAAAATCGATAGTGCGGGATAAGATTTCTTTATTGGGTCTTTAACCTTAACATGCATAAGAACCGCCGCGATCATTAGCGCAGCTAAAGCGACAAGATTATAAACAAGTAATTGTTCAAACCAAAAGCTAATAACCAGCATTAGCGCTATTGATACTTTCATAACTCCGACAAAATACATTAACCATACCGGAAGACCATATGCAACAAATTCTTCTTTCATATTTTTTGCATTTCCGCCTCTGTAGTCTGTGGCCTTATTAAACCTAAAAAGCCAAACGTTTATCAATCCGATTGCAATAATCAGCTGTAAAATCATTATAAGTGTCATAAAATAAATGTTTGGTTAGCAGGATAAATATATAAAATTATTTTAATTGCTTAGGAAATTTTAAATCAATCAGATTGCTGTTTTTAGATGAAACATCACGCCACTCAGCACAATCAAAATTGATTTTTGCAATACCGGTTGTAGGTAAATTGTCTAATGAAATATCTATAATGTTATTAATTAAATTAGTTAATCCTGGATTATGAGCAATAATCATAGCAGACTGATAATCTTCTGAATAATTCATAATCATCTTTAATATTGATGACGAAGAGCAATGGTACAAAGAATCATCATATTCTATTTTTAGAAATTGGATTTGGTTAATAAAGTACTTGGAGGTTTCAAAAGTCCTTACAGAGCTACTAGAATGTAAATAATCAATTTTACCAATTTTGTTTTTTAAATAATCTGCCATCAAAGGCCCATCTGATTTACCTCTTCTGTTTAACGGTCTATTAAAATCTGTTAAGCTCAAGTCTTTCCATGAGGATTTAGAGTGTCTAATTAAAATCAACCTCTTCATAATATAGATTATATATAATTTGTATTAAGATAAACTTAATTAATCAAAAAATTTTTAAATTGTAATTTCTAACTAATAAAATAAATTAAGATGAAAAAAACGATTTTATTGATGTTTAGTATGATTTTTTCTGTTTCAATGTTTTCTCAAATTCCACCAATTGTAGAAGTTGCTGAGTTTGAAGTTAAAGATCAAGCTAAAGCATTTGAGTTAATGAATACGTGGAAGGATTTAGAAAAATCTATGGTTGAAAATGCCCCAAGAATTTTTTTACTTTCAGAAATGGACGGAAATACAATTTACTTTTGTAGAGCATTTGATACAATGGAAGAAGTTACTAAATATCGTCAATCTAGATGGGGAGATAACGGCTGGAATTCAAAAGTAAATGAAAAATGGAGAGAAAAGGCTGGGGATAACCCTTGGGGAGGTACAGGTGCTAATATTGTTATGAATCATATTTATAGAATGAGAATGGATTTAAGCTATATTCCAGAGGGCACTAACCTTTCGGAAGAGCTTCCAAATAACCTTTACAGAAGACATGTCAATATAGATGTTGACTGGGGTAGAAGAAATGAATTTATTGCCAACTTTAAAGAAGGGATTAAAAATGATAAAAAACTTAATAATGATTATATAAGATTTATGTTTCAGACAATGTATGGAGGTGAAGATGGAGCAGAATTTATGATGGTTATATTAGGTGAGTCTAGGGCTTCTTACTTTAAAGATTTAGAGGAAAGAAACAAAAAAAGACAAAATGATCCAGACTGGAATAGAATTCAAGCTGAACCAATTGCAACATGGGTAAGCGAACAAAGTTTAATGATTACCTATTAATAAAAGGTATAATTATTGGAGAGGCTTTTAAGGATTTTTAAAAGCCTCTTTTTTTATGGATTCATTAACACAAATTGTTTTAGGAGCTTCAGTAGCTGAGGCTACACTAGGAAATAAAATAGGTAACAAAGCTATAGTGCTTGGGGCAATAGCTGGTACTATTCCTGATCTTGATATTATAACGAGATTTTTTGTTGATGATCTTTCTGCATCTGTATTGCACAGAGGGTTTTCTCACTCTTTAATATTCCCATTTGTAGCAGCTCCTATTTTAGCATGGATTTTAAAAAAAATATATTCTAGATATTCAGACGTTAGTTTTAACGATTGGTTTAAAATGTTTTTTTTAGCAATCATTACTCACCCGTTACTTGATGCACAGACTACATGGGGCACTCAATTATTTTGGCCTTTTGAATGGCGTGTGGCTATTGAAAATATATTTATTATAGACCCAATCTATACTCTTCCCTTCTTAATATTTTTGATAATGACAGCCTTCCAAAATCGACTCTCAAAAAAAAGAAGATTATATAATGCATTAGGGTTAATATTAAGCTCAGCATATTTGCTTGTTACTATATCATTCAAAGGGATAGCACATTATAAAATTGCAAAGGCACTGGAGGAAAATAATATCGAATACATAGACATTAATACAAGTGCAACATATTTTAATAGTATTTTGTGGTCAAGTCAAATAGAATTAAAGGATTCTTACATATTCACATACTATTCATTATATGATAAAACAACGCCTGTTTTTACCAAAAAGTTTCCTAAAAATCATGATATGCTAAAACCATTTATCAATGAGAAAAAAATCCAACAACTAATAATTCTATCTAACGGACATTACGTAATGACTAATGAAAATAATGAGTTAATTTTCTGGAATTTAAAGCTTGGATTAAAAGGGTTTGACGAAAACGCTTCTCCGTACATATGGTCATATGTTATAAAAAGTAATATTAATGGAAATATATTCTTCGATGAGGCAAACGAAAAAATGGATGCGCTGAAGATTCAAGAGAGAAAATCTTTTAGAAACAACAGAGAATATTCTGAAGAATTTAGAGCATTTTATGAGAGACTAAAAGGAATTTAATTTAATTTTGATATATGCCTACACCATTAATAATTATAATCTCATTATTTGTTTTAAATTGGATTATCAGAATTCTAATCAGAAAAAATCCTCAAAACAAATCATTGATGAAGTTAAGTTTTTTCATCAGTTTTTGTATGATTGCCTACACTATCTATTATTTCTTTGTGATAAGGTGATTTACACATTAATTCATTCATAAAAATTATTTAACACTAAAAATTACTTCTTTTGTTGGCTTCCCAAGCTCAAAGCTTCTTTCACCAGGCGAACTACCTCCAGCAAATATTTTAAAATTTCCTGGTTCTAATACTTTAACCCCCATGTCATTATAGGATCCCATCATATCTTCATCAATAACAAAATTTATTTTCTTTTTTTCACCTGGATCAAGGTGAACTCTTTTAAAGAATATTAGAGTTGAATTTGGTGTTCTAAAAGAAGCAACAATATCCTTTATATAAATTTGAACAACTTCCTCACCAGGTATATTGCTGTTATTGTGAATTTCGAAACTCAATTGAATCGATTCGCCAAAATTTATATTATTTTTTTTTAACGAAAGAGGAGAATAATTGAAGTTTGAATAGCTTAAACCAAATCCAAATGGATACATCGGTTTATGCTCTGTAAACTTGTAAGTTCTATTTTTCATTTCATAATTGTCATATTTTGGCAGATGTGTTAATGATTGTGGGATTGTTATAGGTAATTTACCTGATGGATTTATATCACCAAAAATAATATCAGCAATAGCATTTCCTCCTTGCTCACCTAAATACCAAGCGTATACAATAGCATCAACATAATTAAAAACTTCTGATAGATCTAAAGCAGATCCTGACTTTATAACCAAAATAATCGGCTTATTGCCAGCACTTTGTCTTAATTTTTTTATGTAATTAATCTGATTTTTAGGAAAGGATATTGAATTTCTGTCTCCATTTGCAGCAGACGAAATTGCTGACCCTTCCTCACCTTCTATTAACGCAGATATTCCCATAACAGCAATTGTAGCATCACTTGAAGCCGCTAAACTTGCCGACCAATCCATTCTATCATTATCATAAATAAGATCAACCCCTTTATTAAACCTTATAATGGTTCCACTAGAAGCTTTAGCGGTTATACCCTCTAAAGGAGTAACAATATTTGGGCTTAAACCATTATAGTTCCCAAGTAAAGTATTAATATTTGCAGCATTTGGTCCAGTGATAAAAAGGCTATTGATGTTTTTAGATATAGGAAGGATATCAGCTTTGTTTTTTAGTAGCACTATAGACTTTGATGCCACATCTCTAGCCAACTTTATATGCTCCTTGCTGTTAATATCTATCTCTTTCAAATTTTCATAAGGATTATCATTAACTTTTTTTAATATTCCCAACTTTAATCGTGTCATTAATAATCTCTTTAATGATTTGTCTAAATCTTTTTCATGTAGAATACCTTGCTCAATAGCATTGGGAATTAAGTTATATAATGACCCGCAATTAAGGTCAACGCCTCCTTTTATCGCGTACGCAACACTCTCTTCATCTGTAATTTTAAAATTATGACTTGATTTAATGTCGTATATGGCCCCACAATCAGAAACAACATGACCTCTAAATCCCCAACTATTTCTCAATATATTTGTCAATAATGATTTGCTGCCACAGCAAGGCTCATCATTTAATCTATTATAGGCACACATGACAATTTCTACGTTTGCATCAATTAGTTCCTTAAATGCAGGAAGATATGTTTCATTTAAATCCCTAATATTGACTTTTGCATTAAAACTATGCCTCATGGATTCTGGACCAGAGTGTACTGCAAAATGCTTTGCACCAGCAGCAACTTTCAAATACTTATGATGACTTCCTTGCAATCCATTAACAAACGCTTTACCTATTTTTCCAGTTAAATAAGGGTCTTCGCCATAAGTCTCATGGCCTCTTCCCCATCTCGGATCCCTAAAAATGTTTATATTAGGTGACCAGAAAGTTAGCCCGGTATATTCTTTTCTAATTCCTTTACTGCTAAAAATATTATACATTGCTCTTGCTTCAGTTGAAATTGCATCAGCTGTTTTTCTAATTAGCTTTGGGTCAAATGTGGCGGCCATCGCGATAGCCTGAGGAAATACTGTTGCCTTTGCCGATCTGGCTACGCCATGAAGAGCTTCGTTCCACCAATTATACATTTCAATCCCATGCTCTGGGATTGATCTTGAAGTGCTTAGCATTTGTGAAGCTTTTTGTTCAACTGTTAAAAGAGAAAGTATGCTGTCAGCAGTAATACTAAACGAATTAATTATCTCAAGAGAGGGGTTATAGCCTATCTCTTGTGAATTCGTATCAAATAAAATTAAAAATGAAAGGGGAATAAATAATGAAAATTTTAATTTACTTTGCCACATATTCTAATTTACAATAAAAATTAATATGTACGTGTTAATCACTGGAAGCACTGGAATGGTAGGAAAATCGGTTCTATATGAATGTGTCAATGACGATAGAATAAAAAAAATTTTTCTTATAAATAGAGTTCCTGTAGATCTAAAAAGCTCTAAAATTTCTGAGTTTGTAATTAATGACTTTTTAAATTTAGGTAAATTAAAAAATGAAATTGATCATATTGATGCATGTTTTCACTGTATGGGAATAACATCGTTTGGGCAAAAAGCCGACTACTATTATAAGGTAACTTTTACTATGACTAAAGCATTAACTGATTTTGTATATGAGATTAATCCAAAATCTGTAATGACATATGTTTCAGGAGAAGGAACAAGTACAGACGAAAAAAGTAAAATATCATGGGCCAATATAAAAGGAAAGGCTGAAAACTACATTTTAAACAAAGGTCTCAAAGATGCGTATATGATAAGGCTGGGTTTATTAGTTCCAGAAAATAGTATTAAAGCAAAAACTATCTTGTATAATTTATTTTATACTTTAATGATTCCCCTCTTTCCATTAATGAAGAAAATTCCGTCAATTACAAGCAGCAGTAATTTAGGAAAAGCAATGATTAACTGTATGTATTTCCCTCAAGAAAATAAATACTTAGACAATAAAATAATAAACAAATTATCGCTAATTTATACAAGAAAATAATTTAAGAAGGGAATTGTTAATACTTTACCAATTTAAAAACTACTTTTTTATTTTCTGCAATTATTGAAAGAAAATAAATTCCTGCTGGTTGGTCAATATTTAAATTAAAAATTCTGACATCAGTGTAAAGCTTTTTGATTATTTGCTTTCCAAATATATCTGTTAACTCAATAAAAATATTATCGTAATTATTTCTTAGATTAACAGAGACATTACCATCAGATGGATTCGGATAAATAAGTGGAGATATAGAAAAGATACTTTCAACAATTCCTAAAATTGAATCTACAATCACAACAGAATAATCTTCTGTTTCACCATAATCAGTTTCAATACATGGATCAATTGGAACATCTGCGGACCAATTTGATTTTGCTCTTAAAATATGTTCTCCAAGGGTAGCATCTTCAGGAATTACAAAGCTTATTGTTTCAGTATATTCTCCACTGCCCTCATTAGGAGCTATTATATGATTATTAATAATTACTTCGTCTTCGGTAAAGTCCAAGTCATCATTATAATCGATCCATACTTTAATATATTGATCTCCCCATCCCGTTGTAACAGTTAATTCATATTCTGACCCTTGCTCTAGCTCGGTTGATATTGATGTAAAATCAGCGTAACCTTCACATCCTGAGCTATTATCAATTTCTTGTAATTGGAATAATTGAAAGCCATCGTTATAATTACAATTCATTGAAGGTGTACATAAAATATTTTCTTTTACCTCAAACATAAACTTATATGTTTCTGAAAGAGATCCGTTAGATGATTCAGCATAAACCCTAAAAAAAACTTTTGTTCCTGCATCAAAACTTGGAATGGCAGAATTGCTAACCCAAGTGTTTTCTGAAATATTGGACATTGGAATTGTGTTAGAGTTTGATTCAGTGTGCCATTCTACAAAAACATTACTTAAATCTCCATCATATTCAATCACTGAGGTTACAAACTGATCTATCCCTTGCTTGGGCTGAGTATCAGTTGGCTGATTGGAAATACTTGTTCTTAAAATAGAAGGGAAACTCTCTCTTCCTGAAAGCGAATGTTCCCATAGACCCCTTCCCCAGGTAGTAGCTCTTAAGCTATTAGACCCGTAAACTACTTCAAGCTCCATGGCAGTTGTATTTGGTAAATTCTGATTAAATAACTCCCAATTATTATCTGCCATGCCTTTCTTATAAATTCCAATTTCAGCACCTAGATAAATTGTTGAATTTTCAGTGTGATCAATCACTACGCTTCTAACAGGCATATTGCCTAAATTATATGTGATATTTTGCCAACTTATACCTTGATCATTTGTTATATAAACTTTCTGGTTATTATCTGCATAAGTACCGTATGTAACAACAATTGTTTGATCGTCATTTGGGTCAAAGGCAATATCAGTGATAAATTGATTAGGTAGAAACTGAGAAACTTCAGAAAAACTTAAACCTCCATCGTCAGAGATTTTAAGTCTGTTATAATTTGAAATCGCCAATATGTTGGAATTATTTTGAGCAATTTCTGCATTTTGAATGTTCCCTCCAAAAAAACTATTCCCTAGTTCAGTCCAATTAGAGCCAAAATCATCACTACGGTATATAGCATTAGTCATTGTAAAAACACTCATTTGATTGTTTGGGTCATACATTAAGGGGGTAACCCAATCTCCGTCAAAATCATCAGGATTTACTCCATCTTGATTATAGCCGCCGTCTTTGGTTCTTCTTTTTCCACCAAATTGTAAACTCCCAATCATCCAGTCATCATTTAAGGGGTGTATGATGCCTTCCATGCCGTCAGCTCCATAAAATTCTATCCAAGTATTCTGATGCTTTATACTTGTTCCATTATCTTGAGAACCAGTAATTGTTCTGAAGTGATTTGACTGACTTACACCTAACCTATAGTTTTCTCTTATCGACTGACCTTCAAAAATTTCCCATGTTATTCCATTGTCTATGCTCTTTGCTAATAGCCCATCTGTATTTACCCAAAACACACCATTATAACTTTTTGCACCTCTTATATCGGCATGAACATATTGGCCTGTGGTATTATAATTGGCATTACCTGTTGCCCAAAACGTAACCTGACTCCAACTTTGACCACCATCATTACTAATGTGGGTGTCAATATCACCAAAAAGCATAATATTAGGGTCCGTATCGCTTACTGAAAATGCGCCATAATTGGATATTTCTGGGTCACCAACTAAAGAGAAACTTTGACCTATGTTATCTGATTTCCAAACTCCGTCACTAGATGCCAGAAATACACAATTTTCACAGGCATTGGAAATTGATAGTTTAATGTTACTGTCATTGTCTGGTATATTTGCTGATGCGATAAAAGTATTTCCTAAATCTGTAGAAATATATATTTTGGAGTCATCATTGAAAGTAGATGCATATATTATATTTTCATCTGTTGGGTGAAACTCAATATAATCATAATTTTGATAGTATTCCCAGGGATTACCGGTTGTGGAAAATATAAATGATTCAAAATTATTTTCAGACCTATATATGCCCTCGCTTGTTCCCACAAAAACAAGATTAGGAATAGTTGGGTGGTACATTATCTTATAAATTTTATTATTAGTGCCTAATCCACCCCAACCTAAAACATCAGGGTTAAAATTAGTAATTGACCAAGTATCGCCACCATCTACAGATTCATAAATGCCATGTGTTGTGGAGTTATATGAATTTCTAATATTAATCAAGACCCTGTTTGGGTTATGAGGAGAAACGGCGATTGTATTTACACCAGAGGCAAATAAAAAGTCTGTTGTATTTAACCATGTTTGACCGCCATCTATAGTCTTCCAAAATCCACCACTTCTTGATCCTAAAAAAATCCTATTTTCATTTTGGGGGTCAATATAAAAAGCTTCAATTCTGCCAAGACCAACAGCATAATGACCTGTAACTTCTTCAATGTAATGAGGTCCGAGCTCTTCCCATCCAGTATTAGAGTTTAAATTTTTAACATTTGGTGTATTTTTGGATAGGAAATTTTTAAATTCTTTTGCTGCGAAGTTATGCTTTTGAAAGTTTCGGTCTCCACTTGGAAAATACTTCGGCTCGTTTTCAAAAAGCCATCTTTGATATGTCTTCCATCCAGAACCTTTTTCAGACTTATCAATATTTTCAAAATATCTTTCAGCAGCATCAACAACATCATAAATATTTACATTGAAATCGTATGCCATTTCTTTCCATTGCTGCGAAAAAGAAAAATTAGTTGCAACGATTAATAGGATGAATATTACTTTTCTCAAAATTTATTTTGTTAATTAAGTAAAAATACAAATACAAAATATATGTTGAAAATTTAAATATATATTAGGAAATTATTTTGATTTTAACCTCCTCTTCCTACTTTTCTAACACCTCCAGATTTCGCTCTGTTGTTTTGATTCTGAGCTTTATTTTTTGCAGATTTTTTATTAGAATTTTTTTCTTTGTTATTTGATTGCTTGTCAAATCTATTTCCAAAAAATTTACTAGGCATTGCTTTCTTTTAATTATATATTTTAAGTTATCAAATTTTTGATTAATTTCAGCAATTAACCAAAAAAAAATAACATGAAGAAAATTCTTTTTACAATCGTTTTAGCAGCGCTTTTATTCAATTGTGAAACACCTGAAAAAAGTCAATACAATAAAAATGAAATAATCTTTGTAGTGGATATGAATTCAAATGAGGGGAAATCAGAAGATGATATTGCTGAGTTTTCTAAATATTACACAGATGCTATTGACATGAATGAGCCCAACTCTCTTGGATGGGGTTTTTACAATTCAGGCGATAAAGTAATTTTAATTGAAAGATACTTAGACGGAAATGCGATGATGCAGCACGGTAAAAATATTTCTGAGGGAGGACCACTAGAAACCCATTTTGATAAATTCATGGAACATTTTACGATTAACAAAATAGATGTTTATGGTACTGCATCTGATGAATTAAAAGAATTTGTAAAACCTTTCGGGTTACCTTTCTATTTTCATCCTGATTTTGCAAAATTTAGTAGAAATTAATGCATTACTTATCAAGATTTTTTTTGCTAATTTTTACATTACTTTTTTCTTGTGGTGATGTAACTAAAACCGTTGAGAGCTCATTCATTAATCCTGAAGGAATGATTTGGGTTGAGGGTAAATCTTACACAAAGGGTGCAAAGAATAATGACGCTTTTGCAATTATGAGGGAAAAACCACCCCACGAAGTTTACATTGATGGTTTTTTTATTGATGCAACTGAAGTTACAAATAATCAATTCGAAAAGTTTGTTGATGAAACGGGATATATTACAGTAGCTGAAAGGGAAATAGATTGGGAAGAAATGAAAAAAAATCTTCCAGTTGGAACACCAAAACCACACGACTCGATTTTACAGCCCGGTAGTTTAATATTTAATGATCAAATAAAAACCGTTGAGAATATGGAAAATTATTTTCAATGGTGGAGATGGCAAACAGGTGCAAATTGGAAAGCGCCAAAAGGGCCAGGATCAAGCATTGAGAATAAGGGTAATTTTCCAGTGGTTCATATTGCATACGAAGATGCAATAGCCTTCTGTGATTGGGCTAACAGAAGATTACCCACTGAAGCTGAATGGGAATCAGCGGCTCAAGGAAATTATAAAAATGCCGTTTTTCCTTGGGGAGATGATGTAAATTTATTGAACTCCAATGCAAATACCTGGCAAGGTAATTTTCCTATTAAAAATGAATCAATTGATGGATATGAGATGGTTGCCCCAGTAAAATCTTTTCCTGCAAATAGCATTGGTATATTTGATATGGTTGGAAATGTTTGGGAAATTACAGATGATTTATTCAACGTCAATTACTATTCAGAAATAAGCACTGAAACTGAACTAAAAAATCTCAAAGGCGCTAGTAGTTGTTATAACCCAAGTAACCCGTTTGAAAAACAATATGTAATGAAGGGTGGTTCTTTTTTATGTCATGATTCATACTGTGCAAGCTACAGAATCTCCGCAAGGATGGGAGTCAGTATAGATTCAGGCTCTGACCATACTGGATTTAGAACCGTTGTAACACCAGGAATGCTTCTAAATAAATAGCTGTTTTATTAAAGTTTAATACTCTATTTTTTTATATTTAATATTGATAAAAAAACCTGACTAATTTCAAATGTATTATCTGGGTCTAGATGTTGGTAGTTCCTCTGTAAAGGCGGCTTTAGTTGAAGCAAAAACAGGCAAGAGTATTCAAAGTGTACATGAGCCAAAAAATGAAATGAGTATAAGCTCATTAAAAAATGACTGGGCGGAGCAAGATCCAAATCTCTGGTGGAATTACACATGCACTGCTATAAAAAGGGTTTGTAAAGAATCTAATATTGACCCTAAAAAAATTATTTCAATTGGTATTTCATATCAGATGCATGGACTAGTCATAGTGGATAAAAATGGGTGCCCTCTTAGAGATTCTATAATTTGGTGTGATAGCAGAGCCGTTAATATTGGAAATGATGCTTATGAAAAGTTGGGTGAGGATAAATGCATGTCACATCTGCTAAATTCGCCTGGAAACTTTACGGCATCAAAGTTAAAATGGGTAAAAGAAAATGAACCCGAGGTCTATGAAAAAATACATAAGTATATGTTGCCCGGAGATTTTATCGCATATAAATTAACTGGAGAAATTAACACAACAAGAAATGGTTTGTCTGAAGGAATAATTTGGGATTATAAAAACAATAAAACTGCAAATTGGTTGCTAGATTTCTATGGTATCAATCCAAGTCTAACACCTGATATAGTTGACAACTTTACGAATCAAGGCGTTACCCATTCAATATCATCTGATGAAACTGGATTAAATATCGGAATTCCAATTACCTACAGGGCTGGTGATCAGCCAAATAATGCTCTTGCTTTAAATGTTTTTGATAATGGTGAGGTAGCGGCATCAGGTGGAACTTCAGGGGTTATTTATTCAATTACAAATGATATTAATTCTAAGGAACCGTCTCGAATAAATCATTTTGCTCATGTTAATTATAATGATAATAACAAATCCATTGGAAAATTACTTTGTATTAACGGAGCTGGTATACAGTACAGATGGCTAAGAAATCATAGTATTGGCAAATCATATGAAAAGATGAATGAAGAAGCATCAAGTGTTGCAGTTGGGTCTGAAGGAATTTCGCTTATACCCTTTGGTAATGGAGCTGAAAGAATGTTAAACAATAAAAATATAGGAACACATATATGTAATATTAATTTGAATCAACATAGCCATGGTCATTTATTCAGATCATCATTAGAAGGGATTGCTTTCTCGTTTATGTATGGTATGGAAATTTTAAAAAATGACAATGCGTTAATCAATGTGGTTAGGGCCGGTAATGATAATTTATTTAGATCTAAAATTTTTGCAAATACTGTTGCTACCTTAATAGGTCATGAAATTGAAATCTATAATACAACTGGTGCGTTTGGTGCTGCCAGAGCATCAGGAGTTATGAATGATAATTTGGATTCATTTAGAAAAAAAATAACTAAAAACGATCACGTAATGACATTTTTACCACTTAATAATGCATCTGAATATGAAGATGCATATTCTAGATGGAAAGAAGATTTACAAGGAATATTAAAAAACAAATAATATAATTATGAGTAAAGAATATTATAAGGGGATAGAAAAAATTCAATACGAGGGTGCTGACTCAGACAACCCTCTTGCTTTTAAATATTATGATCCTAGTAAAGTAGTTGCTGGAAAAACAATGAAAGAACATTTCAAATTTGCAATTGCTTATTGGCATTCATTCTGTGGGGTTGGATCTGATCCTTTTGGGCCAGGAACATTGAACTTTGAATGGGATAAAAATCCTGACCCGATTCAAGCTGCAAAAGATAAAGCTGATGCTGCATTTGAATTTATAGGCAAAATAGGGTTTGATTATTTCTGTTTCCACGATTTTGATTTAGTAAAGGAAGCTACAACGTTTTCAGAGTCAGAAAAAAGACTCGAAACAATAGTTGACTACATAAAAAATAAAAAAGAGGAAAGTGGAATTCAGCTTCTTTGGGGAACAGCAAACTGTTTTTCAAACCCAAGATATATGAATGGGGCGGCTACTAATCCAAATTTTAATGTAGTTGCTCATGCTGGTGCTCAGGTAAAATTAGCCTTAGATGCAACAATTAATTTAGGTGGAGAAAATTATGTGTTCTGGGGTGGAAGAGAAGGCTACATGTCTTTGTTAAATACTGACATGGGAAGAGAACTTGATCACATGGCTAGGTTCTTAACCATGGCTAAAGATTATGCTAGATCTCAAGGATTCAAAGGAACTTTTTTCATTGAACCAAAACCAATGGAGCCAATGAAGCATCAATATGATTTTGACTCTGCAACTGCAATTGGATTTCTTAAAGAATATGGACTTGATAAAGACTTTAAATTAAATATTGAAGTTAATCATGCAACCCTTGCACAGCATACTATGCAGCACGAGCTTGCTGTGGCCGCAAAAGCAGGGATGCTTGGAAGTATTGATGCCAATAGAGGTGACTACCAAAACGGTTGGGATACTGACCAATTTCCAAATAACATTCTTGAGACAACTGAGGCAATGTTAGTATTCCTTCAAGCAGGTGGACTTAAGGGCGGAGGAATAAACTTTGATGCTAAAATTAGAAGAAACTCTACAGATATCGAGGATATATTTTATGCACATATTGGAGGTGCAGATACTTTTGCACGTGCACTAATTGCAGCTGATAAAATTATGACATCATCATCCTATTCTGATTTGAGAAAAAGAAGATATGAAACTTTTGATAGTGGTAAAGGAAAGGACTTTGAAAATGGAAAATTGGAGTTGAATGATTTATATAATATTGCTAAAGATGCAAACGAAATAAGTCCCGAAAGTGGAAAGCAGGAGTTGTTTGAAAATATTTTGAACCAGTATTTATAATATATTTTGACAACAGTATTAGAGGGGTTAGATTGGATTGTCTTAGGAATATATTTTCTTGCACTGATTCTTGTTGCAGTCTGGGTTGTTTTACAAAAAAATAATAACACAGAAGACTATTTTCTGGCTGGAAGAAATGTTGGGTGGTTTGTAATTGGTGCTTCAATTTTTGCCTCTAATATCGGGTCAGAGCATGTGGTTGGACTTGCTGGAACTGGATTTGAATCTGGAACTCCTATGGCTCATTACGAACTGCATGCATGGATAGTCTTGTTATTGGGCTGGTTGTTTTTACCATTTTATATTAGGAGTGGAGCTTTTACAATGCCTGAATTTTTGGAGAAACGATTTGATTCAAAATCAAGATGGTTTTTATCTCTTTTTTCTCTAATTGCATATATATTAACAAAAGTTTCGGTTACTATTTACGCAGGTGGAATTGTTGTTTCTGAATTGCTGGGAATACCCTTTTGGTACGGAGCTATTGGAGTAGTTGTTTTTACCGGAATATATACTGTGATTGGAGGAATGAAAGCTGTAATTTACACCGAAACTCTGCAGGCTATTATTCTTATTCTAGGGTCAATAATAATTACTTATCTTGGGTTACAAGAAGTCGGTGGATGGGTTGAATTAAGAAACACCGTTGTTGCTGCAAGTCCTGATCATTTTAACATGTGGAGACCAATGTCAGATCCTGATTTTCCATGGACTGGATTATTATTTGGTGGTACAATAGTTGGTGTTTGGTATTGGTGTACAGATCAATATATTGTTCAAAGAACCCTTGCTGCCAACAATATTAAAATTGGAAGACGTGGTGCTATTTTTGGAGCATATTTAAAGCTATTGCCTATATTCATTTTCTTGATACCTGGAATTATTGCATTTGCATTATCAATTCAAAATCCAGAAGTGTTTTCTGTTGAAAAAGCGGATAGAGCCTTCCCGATGCTTGTTAAAACTTTACTTCCTGTTGGGCTCAAAGGCTTAGTTGCAGGAGGTCTTATGGCAGCACTTATGAGCTCACTTGCATCAGTATTTAATTCATGCTCAACGATATTTACAATCGATATTTACAAAAAATTAAAACCTAATGAATCAGAGAAAAAATTATTAAATATTGGTAAGCTAGCTACTACTGTAATAGTGATTCTTGGAATAATTTGGATTCCTATTATGGAAAAAATCGGTGGTGGTGTTATGTATCAGTATCTGCAAAATGTTCAATCCTACATTGCCCCACCAGTAGCTGCTGTTTTCATTTTAGGTATTCTATGGAAAAGGGTGAATTCAAAAGCAGCTATAACAACTCTGATGGCTGGTTTAATTCTATTAATTATGAGGCTTAGTTCAGAAATTTATTTTCAGCCTGAAATATCATCAGATACAATAGTTGATAGTTATATGTTTGTTTTTGCTACAATTAATTTTTCACATATGGCAATACTGATGTTTGTTTTTTCAATTCTATTGTGTGTAAGTGTGACGCTTTCTACGACTGAACCCGAATATAGTAAAATTGCAGGTCTATCATTTGGGACATTAACAAAGGAGCAGAAGTTAGAAAATAAAAATAGCTATGAAAAAGTAGATTTGATTTTATCAGTGATTCTAGTAATCATAGTTGTTGCAATTTTAAACTATTTTACTGGCTAATTATTTTATTGTTGGTGGCCCTGATAAATACCAATTAGATTTTAAAAAAATATCTGTCTGAAAAACTGTATCTATAAAATAATCTCCTCTATTAAAAAAACCATGTTCAGCATCTTGATAAAAAATTACATCACATCGGACATCTTTTGAACTCATTATTTCCTTGTATTTATTTATTTTTTTTACTGGCACTTTATTGTCTTTAGTTCCGGTTAAAATAATAGTTGGAGGAGTATCTTTAGAAATATGATGAATTGGGGAAATCTCTTTTGGGTTATCTGTTGTCTTATTTCCTATTCTTCTAATAAACGAACCATATCCCCAAGCATTTGGTGTAGTATCCAATATTGGATTATATAAAATTAAAAGATTTGGTTTTGAGCTTATTTTGAGATTCTCATTAATATTATCATATTTGGAAATATTTGCGGCTGCGGCTGCAAGATGGCCCCCTGCTGAACCACCACTGACAGCAATTTTATCAGGATTTATAGATAAAGATTTAGCATTTAATCTAACGTATCTAATGGCAGACTTTGCATCTTCTAAAGATTGAAAAGGTGTTGAGTTGTGAATACTTGTAACCCTGTATTCAGCTGTAATTGCAACAATACCACGGGAAGCAAAGTACATTGAATGTCTTTTAAACTGGCTAGTATTTTGAGTATTCCAAGCCCCGCCATGAAAAAATATAATACTATTATATATCTTTGAATTATCAAAATCTGTAGGTCTAAATATATAAAGGTTCAAATCAATATTATCAATTGACTTATATATAACCTTTTCGGATTCTATATTGACACTTTTATTTTGCGAATAGACAAATTGAGTGACTGTTAAAAAAAATGAAAAAAGTACAAGTCTATAGGAATACATTATGTTGCTTAATTCCTTAGTTGTTGCATCATTTCTCTTTCCAGTGCGCTAATTCTCTCAAATTGTTTCTTTGTAAATTTGGTCATTAATTGTTGGCTAGACATTGAAAAAGTTTCTCTGTATATTTCTTCAATTTGATCCTTCAAAAGACCTTTAGAAGATGTAAGATCATTGTTTCTTGCATACTTATCGTACAGAGTTTCTTGTAAAAATTTAGCTTGATTTTTATTCATCTGCATTTCAGTAGCTACATATCTAGTTATAACTTTTGATCGTTCATTTGCCCATTTATTATTTGGTGCTGCTTTTATATATTGTTTGTTTAATTTATTAGTGACTGGCTCAGGTTCATTAACAATTTGGGTATTAAAAAATCTAGCTGCTAAAGTTTGAAATGTAGTCTTGATTCTTTGTTGCTCAGGGTAATTAATGATATTAGCAGTTTCAAGGGGGTCGTTGTCATAATCATATAATTCTTCTGCAAATATGTCTTCAACATATATTGGTTCAGTGCTCTTTTTATTTTTTACCCACACGGTATATCGGTGTCTGTTAGTTCTAAAACTATAGCCCATAATGTTTCCATGTCTTGGATATTGACTGACAGCAAATATTTTTGATGTTGTTTGTTCTCCCATTATTTGAGGTCTTAAACTTATTCCGTCAAGTACTTTGGGAATTTCTAATTCTGCCAAGTCACAAAGTGTCGGAAATACGTCAATAAATTCAGTAGGTGAATTTACACTTACTGTTTTTTTAATTCTTGGGTCTTTGATTAATAATGGAGATCTAGTTGATTGCTCAAAGTTGGTATGTTTTGTCCACATACTGTGATCACCTAGATGAAATCCATGATCACCCCATAAAACGATAATTGTATTTTTATCTAATCCTTTTTCTTTTAATTTGGCAATAACTTTACCTATCTGTGCATCAATATAACTTGTTGCAGCATAATAACCGTGAATTAATTTTCTTTGGATTTCATCAGGGAGAATCAAAAGCCCTTCATCGTTTTCTATATATTCAATTCCAGGGGCTTTATATGTGTTTATTTCCCATCCACCTTTATAAGCAATATCTACAGGATTTTTGGATTTAGTTTGAAACTCGGCTAATTGAATTTCATCTTCTTGATACATATTCCAATACTTTGTTGGTGCATTAAAAGGAAGGTGGGGTCTTAAAAAACCAACAGCCAAGAAAAATGGTTGTGAACTATCCATTTGATCAATTAAATCGATAGCTCTATTGGCAATTGCCCCATCCATATAGGCTCCGTCTGGAACATCAGCGTTTTCATATGGTGGCTTAAATCTATCTGACTCGTACTTATTCAAGTTGTTAACTCCTTTATCAATAGCCTCTTGTCTAAGCTTTGCTCTTATAGCTCTATTCTCTTTACCTTGATAAAAACCCCCAGATGGAAAACTATATCCATCAGAAAATGTTAATTGATTTTGGGTTACAAAAGGAACTGACCATGATCTTCTGTCTCTCCCGCCATCGACTGCTCTTGGGTCATATATTTTTCCAACGCCAATTGTCTGGTATCCGTTATTTTTAAAATGTTCAGGTAGTGTTAAAACCTCTGGGTTCATATCTCTCATCTTTGTTTTCAGATCCCAAACTTTTGTTTTATCAGGTCTTAAGCCAGTCAAAAAGCTGACCCTTGAAGCAGCACAAATAGCAAGTTGATTTTGATTGTTTAAAAAAACTGTTGCTTCTTTTGAAAGTTCATCAATATTTGGTGTTACCGCAAACTTATCACCAAAACTTCCAATACTTGGTTTTAGGTCATCAACCGAAATAAATAAAATATTTGGTTTTTCCGTTTCCTGAGATTGGGTGGTAAATACTGATGATGTTAAGGATATAAATAAAAAATAGTTAAATAGACGAAGCTGAATCATGATTTTTGGTCAATTTCTTATTATTAAATATCATGAAAATTTAATAATTATCATAACTTTATTTAAAGTTAAATAGTAAATATGAAAGGAATAATATCCCGTGCTTTATGCATAATTGTTTTAATATCGGTAGATATACAATCCCAAAGTTATAATAAAGATGCTTTTCTTAAAGATTACTCAGGAGATTTAATTATTACAACTCAAGTAAGAGGTGAGAGAAACAAGGCAATTTTACGTGGTACAGAAGCTAAAAAAAACAGAGAGTTTGTTTTAAAAAATTATACTGGAATACAGCCATCAATATACCCAGCTTGGGATGGAGGATTTTGGCCAAAGAAAAAACCAAGTTCATTAAAAAATTTTAAAATTGAAACAAAATATTTTGATGAATTAGTTAACTGGGGTGTAGAAAATGAATTTCATATAATGCATCATTGTTTGATTTTTCCTAATAAATATTTTCCAACATGGTTTTCAAAAACAGATTACAATGCAGAAGAGCTAGAGTATATTATTGAGCTATTTGTATCTGATGTTTTGAATGCTAATGATAATAAAAACAAAGTTGATGTATTCAATGTAATAAATGAAATTTTTGCAATGGGTAAATCTGGAAAATATAGAGTTTCTGGAGACGAAAAAGAGGATTGTAAATGGATGGATATGGGTTTTGAAAAAGACATGTCAGGGCTTGAGGGAGAACAAAAAATTAATGACGAACATCCAATATTTGTGAGAAAAGTTTTTGATGTGGCATCTAATTTAACCGGTGCAAAATTGGAAATCAGAGATTTTAATATAGCGTTTGGAGGGAAAAAAGCTGATGGTGTTTACCAATTAATCAAGCACTTAAAAAATACCGGCGTTAAAGTTGATGCTGTTGGTTTTCAATGTCATTTAAATGCAGGAATAAATTACAATTATAAAAATTTGAGAAAAAATATTTTACGATTTATTGATTTAGGAGTTGAGGTTTATATAACCGAGCTTGACGTAGGTTTAAATCTTTGGGGGCAGGCTGGAAATCATAAAAAAGTTTCTGACGTGATTAAATCCAAGGATGACTGGAAGTGGTTTTTTGAGGAGCAAAATAAAATATATTACAACCTTGTTAAAACAGCAAAAGAAGCTGGGGTAAAAATAATTAGTGATTGGGGTTTTAGAGATGATATCCCGTATGGAGGATGGAGAAAAGATCAGAAAGCTTGGATGGTAAATAAAGATTATTCAAGAAAAGGTGCTTATTATTCTGTGCTCAAAGCACTGTATGATGCTGATAATTATAGATAAGGGTCTAATGTTTGAATAGTGCCATCATCATTATAATTTAGTTCTGATATTTTAACAGATCTTAGGTGTGTGACCCCTTTTGAAAGTGAGGAGTCATGATAAAATAAGTACCACTTACCTTTAAATTCACATATTGAATGATGTGATGTCCATCCAACTACTGGATTTAAAATTTTTCCTTTGTAAGTAAACGGACCGTACGGGTTGTTTCCAATTCCATAACATATATAATGTGTGTCACCTGTTGAATAAGAAAAATAGTACTTGTCATTATATTTATGAACCCAAGCCGCTTCAAAAAATCTCCGCTCTTTATCACCTGCTAAAAGTAAATTACCGGCTTCATCTAATATTTTAACTTCCCTTGGTTTTTCGTTAAACTCTAATAAATCATTTGACATTTTAGCAACTAATGGGAGTAAAGCAGGTTCATTGTCTAAAGGTAAAAACGCAGTAGGACTCGTTGGCTCACTAGCATTAAAAATACCCGATCTCCATCTTTGTAATTGACCTCCCCAAATTCCACCAAAATACATATAGTATGATCCATCATCATCTTTAAATACTGCGGGATCGATTGAATAACTACCTTTAATTGGTTCTTCTTGAGGAATAAACGGTCCATAAGGTTTATCGCTAATTGCAACCCCAATTCTAAAAATACCATCATAATCTTTAGCAGGAAAAAACAGATAAAACTTTCCATCTTTTTCATTAGCATCTGGTGCCCACATTTGTTTTTCAGCCCATTTCACATTGTCTACATGTAATGCAACTCCATGATCTTTGACAACACTATCTATGTCTTCCATTGAAAACACATGATAGTCTGCCATAGCAAAATGACTGCCTAAATCATCAAATGCATCGCCAGCATCTATATCATGAGATGGATAAATATATATCTTTCCGTTAAAGACATGCGCAGATGGGTCAGCAGTATATAAATGCGTTACTATGGGCTTAGAAATTGCCCTTTTGTTTAAGTCTTCAAAATCTATATGATCAATACTTTCTTCAGGCATAATAAATTCGATTAATCCTTTCTTCTTTTCAATAAATCTTTTTCAATTTTATCTTCAAGATTCTTGTCAATGATATAAAAGAATAGTAGTCCTCCTGCTAGTAAAAATGGTATTGATGGAAATACGCTAATAAGCATTTTAGTACCTAAAATGGCAGATTCAGTTTGCTCACCAGCACTGTTGGGAACGTAACCATAACTACCTAATATAGATGCTACTAATGCGCCTCCAATACTTAAGCCAAGCTTTAATCCTACCATCATTGCTGAAAAAATTATTGCGGTAGCTCTTCTGTTATTTTTCCACTCTGAATAATCTGCTACATCAGCAATCATAGCCCAAAGAAGAGGTATTGTTATACCATAAAAGAAACCATGAAATATCTGAGCTCCAAAAATCAAACTAATTGAATCGGGCGAAAGAATATAGAAAACTAAAATGAATAAAGTTGAAATAAATAAAAAGACTCCAAATACATTTCTTTTACCATACTTATCTGCTAATGTTTTTGATAAGCCAATTCCAACAATCATAAATATAATACCGCCGGCATTAAAGAGTCCAAAACCAGCAGAAACAGGATCATTCCCAAAAAAGTTAATTCCAATACTTGACAAAAAATCAATAATTGGAGAAATGAAATCACTTAAAGAGTTTTTTGAAACATAATTTTCAAAATAATAAACATAAGCACCACCCTTCATAGCTAAAGTTGTAAAAAGCAGGATAGTAACCGTTAGCATTATTATCCATGGAGTATTTTTTATTAAATCTTTTATATCCTCTATTAAGCTAGATGATTGTTCGGGTTTAGGAATAATTCTTTCTTTCGTTGTGATAAATGTAATTATCAAAAGTATTGTTCCGATAATAGCAAGCCATGTCATTGTGATTTCTATACCAAGAGCTTTGTCTCCATCTCCAGCATACATTATGATAGGCAGCATGAATACTTGAACAAAAAATTGAGCAAACATTACAGCAACAAATCTGTATGCCGAAATACTATTTCTTTCTTTCATGTCTCCAGTAATTACTCCACTTAATGCCGAGTATGGAAGATTACTTCCAGCATATAAAAGTAATAATAGTGTATAAGTCACAACAGCATAAATAACTTTCCCATTATAGGAAAAATCTGGAGTGGTAAATGCTAGTACTGACGTTACTCCAAGAGGTACCGCAGTCCAAAATATCCAAGGTCTAAACTTCCCCCATTTACTATTTGTTCGATCAGCCAATGCACCAACAATTGGATTAAATCCTATTGCTGCAACAGTACCAACTATAAATATAATTGCAGTAGCATCATCTGCATTTAGTCCATATATGTCAGTATAGAAGTATGCTAAATAGGTAATTAAAGTTTGGAATACAAGATTAGCTGACAAGTCTCCAAGACTGTATCCAATTTTTTCTTTTATTGAAAGTGGTTGTGTCATCATATATTATTTAATATTTGAAAGATCAATGTCAAGTAGCTCAAAATATGCAGGCTTCTTATTGTAGAGTCTATTGAATAGTAAGGGGTAGTCTGTTCTACCTCTAATAGGATTTTCATTTCTCCACGTATACTTATCGGTGGTACCCCAAAAAGTTACCCTGCTAATTTTATCATGGTGCTTTACAAATAGCTCAAAAATCTCTTTATATCTCTTGCTTAATTTTTTCTGGATATTGTTAGGTATTCCTGATTGATATGGGTCCCATTTTTTATTACCTTCAAATTTTTTAAATTTCTCTCTTGCAATTCCTGCCAACTCATAAGGGTTTGGAATTACCGTTATGTCAAGCTCAGTTATCATAACATCAACTCCAGTTGCTGCTAGATCAACAATTGTTTCTTCAATTTCTTTAATGCTTGGGAAATGAAGGTCCCAATGAGCTTGGATTCCAACGGCATCAATTCTAATTCCTTTTTCTTTTAAAGAATTAATAATTTTTATTGCACCCTTTCTCTTTTTTGGTTTCCATAGATTATAATCATTATAGGCAAGTTCAACATTTGGATCAGAATCATTTGCATATTGAAATGCTTTTTCAATGTAATCATCCCCAATCATTTCAAGAAATACAGTCTCTCTCAAAGCACCATCATCATTTAAGGCTTCGTTTACAACATCCCACATATCAACCTTGCCTTTAAATCTTGTAACTAGTTGAAATATGTGATTTTTTAAATGTAGGTTGAATTTAGCTTTATCATTAATTTCCAAAACATACTCAGGGACTTGATTATGCCAAACCAAGGTATGGCCCAACAAATACATGTCATTATCTTTAGCAAAATCTGTAATTTTCTGAGCATTTGAAAATGTATATTTTGAATACTCCGGATGAGAGTGCATCCACTTCATAGAATTTTCAGGAGTTACTGAATTAAAATCTTCAGCAACAATTTTTAAAATCTTTTCATCTTTATCAATAATTTGATAATCCTGCTGATTAATTGTTGCCCCGATTAAAAAGTATTCAGCATATTTTTCTTTTAAGTTAGGTTTTTCTTGTGAGCAAGCAAGTAATGGTAAGGTAATAAATAGAGAAATTAAAATTCTTTTCATATTAGTTGTTTATTTTGATATGGAAACATCATCTAAGTAAAATTCAGTACCCTGAGTCATGTACCAAAATCTAATTGCTTGATTTGAACTGTCAGATTTTAAACTAAAAGTATGGGAATATTTAGTCCAGTCTTCGGTTAATATAAAATCTTTTCCCTGATAACTACCTTGAACATCAGACTGAATCACAACTTTCATTTTTCCCTTTCCTCCTTTGTTCTTAGCATGAAATATTATGGTGACTGCATCTCCTACCTTTCCCTTAAACTTTTGATTAAATTGTGAACTTAGGTGATAGCCTTTTTCACCTAGTTGATGTGTTTCGACTTTTAGAGCTCTTTGACTCCCAGGGTTTGTGTCGAAGTCCTCTACAGAAAATGTAGCATCAGCACCCTTTCGTGTTACGTTATTCCACCACCAAAACTTACCCTCAGGACTTACGCCTTCCAAATTTGAATTCTTTAATTCTAAGGTTTTTTGAGCATAGGAATTGGTATAAAACAGAACTGTAAACAGTAATAAAATAAATTTAATAATTGGTTTCATGGTTGATTATTTAGTTTATATAATATTATTTTTTAATTAACCTTAGGGTTTTTAAATGCCCAGTATTTATGTCTTCAATTCTTATAAAATAGATGCCTGTATCAAGGCTTGAAATATTTATAGAAATTGAATTACTTTCAAAATTATTTATTTGAATTGATTTATAATTTTTTCCTAATATGTCATGTATGGAAATATTTGTCTCTGAATAAATATTATAAATCCTGACAATATTTTCTGCAGGGTTTGGAAATAAAAATATATTTTCAATGGTGTTTTCCGAAACAGACAGCGGATCTACTACTACAATTTCAATTTCAATATTTGCAGAGTTACCTGAATAGTCTTGGCTTGTGAAAATTATAAAATATGATCCAGGCGTGTTAGATAAATTATGGTCGGTAATTGCGACTGGAAGATAACCATCACAAATATCATAAGAGTTGATACTGGACTCAATATCCAGCTCTATTTCTGAAATATCATTGGGATCAAAAGAGCCTATTTCATACTCAAAACTGCAGGGATCACATGAAATTTCAGGTGGTGTGTTGTCATTTGAGCATTCACTTATGCTAAATTCGTATGCTCCAATATCGACTATATCAACAGCATTTTCAAAATCAACCGCAGGTGAACCTTGTGTTACAAGCGAAAAATCATCAATGTAAAAATCGGCTCCGATACCCCCTTGAACTGGTGGCCCTTTTACATACAAAAAGAAATTATTAGAAATATTATGCGTAAAATCTCCTGAAAGCAAAGTCCATTCTTGATCAGAAACTTCAATAACATCTGTTAAATTATAATACTCATCTTCGTCTGCGTCTTTTATTGTTAATTGCGAGGTCCCTGTTTCACCATCTTCTAATTTTACCCAAACATAAAATGTATATGTATCGCCCTGATTCAATAAGTTATTTAATACAATCCTTGGACTATGCCAACTTGCTGTTCTGTCAGTAGTAAATAAACTTTTTTCACCGGAGTGTGATTCATTATTTGAGGTTTGAACTGTAACTGTTGGGCCAAATGCAGTCCATCCACCGGTTGCATTTTCAAAACTCGTAGATGCAATTGCACTGGATTGAATTGGCCTTGGATTTCCTTCAATATCATGGGTTGGACTATAACTTGGATTTCCTGCATTTATTGCTGGGGATCCTTCAGAAAGTGAAAAGTCTGTGCCTTCGATTGATAAAGGACCATCCAATGTTTCAGGGGGTGAAACAAATAAAGGATCAATATTGATCAGGTTGTTTTCTTCATCAGCTGGCCATGAATATGTTCCATTAACAATTATATTATCAACAGCGACCCGTGTACCAGTAACATTATTTAGGGCAAGTGCAGAAAACTCATCATCTCTTGTAACGATAATGTTATTTACAACTGTAGCATTTAAAACGTTATTTGCTTTTATACCCCCAACCTTTTGCCCTCTGTGCGCTAAATTACCTTCTGCTTCGGAGATATCTTGAATAATTTCGTGCACACCATTATAGTAAAGTGTGTTGTTTTGATAAATTGCTGAGGCAGACTCTGAATGGTCAAAATTAATTCCGTTTTTACCATTATTTAAACATAAGTTATTTTCAAATAAGAAAGTCCCGTTATACTCAGGATCACTTCGTGTTACATATATTCCTTGACCATCCCATATTGATTGAAAGTTTGCTGTTCCATAATTTGGATTATTATTACCTGAATTATCTGGTAGTTGTGTCACATAAAATCTAATCCTATTCCAATTATTATAAACTATATTTCCACGAATTATCATTTTAATATCATCGGTATTATCGCCCGAAACTGCTACGGATTCAGCCAAAACAATTGCGCTTGATGCTGAGGAGGTCCACCAGTTTGAATTATAAACTATATTGTTTTCTATTAATATATGATCACTGTCATTAAATCTAATTGCAGAACCACACGTGTCGTGTACAATATTATTTCTTATTATGATATTGTGGTGAGCTCCGTAGCCTCCCCATATTCCTTTTCCTCCAAAATAAGAATGGTTATAATTAGTAGAATCATCTTCATCCTCTGCCATCTCAATTTTATAATTTCTATCTGCCTCTGCCATATCATAATCAATATCTTGTGCTGGACCTTCGACCTCAAATCCCTCAACGATTATATAATTCATATTATTAGAAATAACGATACCACCTCGTCCGTCAAATTGAATTTTAGGTGTATGTCCAGGGTAATTTCTTAATGTAATGTGCGCACCCTCGGTTCCTGATTTATTTATAGTAACCACGTGTGGATTATTCATGTTTGTATTGGTTGAAGGATCAACAGTACCATAATTTGCATTTTGATAAATACCCTCCATAACATACACTGTTCCGCCAGCACTTACCATTGAAATTCCTTTATTTATGGTCTTAAAAGGAGACTCAGTTGTTCCTGAATTATTGTCTGAACCATTTAAATCAGAAACATAGAAGTCCTGTGCTTTGACCAACTGAATAGTTAGAATGAAAAAAAGAAAAAATCTATATGTTTTAAATACTGCCATGACTTAATTTCATTGATTTTGAAAAGGGTCCTTATTTACAAAATTTCTCATTTCTTCTAATTTAATACTATATTTTTTAACTAACTCTTTATTTTCAGGGAGTTTCGAAATATCTACATTTTGCTTTTTATCGTTTTGCATATCATAAAGCATATTTCCTAAATATTTTTCTCCTATTACAAATTCGGTGTAAGAATAGTTTTTATCTATGACTGCTTCGCCTTGCTTATACCTAGTGTAAACCTCATCTTTTAAAATAGTTTTTGGGTTTTCAAGAACCGATGTTAAGCTTTGTCCTTGTATATAATTTGGTGGTTTTATTCCCGCAAGTTCACAAATAGTTGGGTATATGTCAACTAACTCAGCGAAAGAATCTGAATTTTCTTTAGCACTATATTTTGGAGAAGATATAATCAACGGAATTTGGACTGCTTCGTAAAAAGTACTATGCTTACACCAGAAACCATGTTCGCCCAAGAAATATCCATGATCACTCCATAAAATTATTGTTGTATTTTCTCTTAATCCTGCCTGTTCTAATCCTTCGATTAATTTTCCAATCATTGCATCCATATATGAAACACTGGCATAATAACCATGAATTAAGTCTTTTGATAATGATTTATCTAATAAACCATCTCCGGGAATCCCAAGATAATTTTTTCTTAATTCAGCTGAATTATGTTGTGCTTCAATTGCTATGTCAGGGGCATTTAAGGGTTGATATGTGTTGTCTGCTAATTTAATTTTATCGTGATCATACATATCCCAATATTTTTTGGGTTGTATAAAAGGAAGATGTGGAGAAACATATCCGATAGCCATAAAAAAAGGTTTTCCATTACCACTAAACTCATTAAACTTTTTAATTGCTTTAAGTGTAATTTTTCCGTCATTGTATGCATAGTCACCTACATCCGGATATTCAACAATTGGATTTTTCTTTCCGTACTCACCTGTTTCAGCATTGTCTCTTAATCTAATAGATTCAGGATCTTGAAAATCAGCTTGATCAGCACCTCCATCTTTCTCTGTCCAATGTTGTGCAAAGTCATCATTATGATGATAAATTTTTCCATATGAAATAGTTTCATATCCGTTTTCCTTAAAAATCTGATTTAGTGGAATTGCGTATGGAGCATCAACTGATGCTCTTGTAGAAAAGTCATTAAACCTTTTCTCGCTAGGCCTCACACCGGTCATAATACTTGCTCTACTTGCACCACAAACTGCTATATTGGTAAAAGCATTATTAAATTGTACACCCTGCGATGCTAGCTTATCCATGTAAGGGGTAATCATTGTTTGCTTCTCATAATTATATGAGTTCATTGTTGGTCTTAAGTCATCAATTGAAATAAAAAGTATATTGTGTTTTTGTTCAAATTGATCATCGCATGATACTAGAAATACTCCTAAAATAATTACTAAGATTTTTTTCATTATAAATTTAGTTTGATGTGATTTCTGAGGCCTTATATCCGATTCTAATTGCTCTTGCAACAATTTTTTGTTTATCTCCAATTGTAATTGGTGTGTGGTATAAACTCCAACTATTCGTTCCTATTTTTTCATCTATTTGATAGCCTATTGATGCTCCATCTGTAATTGAGGTCAATTCGTATAAACCATCATCCCTAATTTTAAACTCAACATTTTCTGTCTTTGGCTGAATCATGTTTGGCCAAAATGATTGAACTAATTTGTTTTCAGCAATGAAGCCCTGATCATTAATTTCTTTCTGCCAATTTTCTAATGCAACTCTAAAATTGTTTATCCTATCAGCTTGTTTTGGGTCATCGATAATATTGTTAACCTCATAAGGATCATTAACTAGGTCATAAAACTCCTCTGAAGGCTTTGTTTTCATAAATATGTATTTTGCATCTCCATATAACATGTCTAAACTGTCCATTTGAATAAGTTTAGAGTTCATGGTAATTCTCTCTCTATATTTATTACGATAGATCAAAGGTTGCTCTGGCATAAAGTTTTTTATATAGACATATCTTCCGTCTAAAACAGACCTTTGCATATCAGTGCTTTCATCAAATCGATCTGCAGTTCCAAATGCATATTTTCTAGGGCTATCTTCGTAAGGTCCAGCTATAGCCTTACCATCATAATGCTTAGGTGGTTCAATATTTAAAAGAGATAGTAAAGTAGGGCCTAGATCCATTAACGAAACAATTCTTTCATCAACTTTGCCAGCATCCATTTTATTTGGGTATCTAATAATTAAAGGTACATTAAGCCCGCTATTTCCGACAGCTCTTTTTTGTCTAAGAAGATTTCCTCCGTGGTCGCTCCAAAACATAATAATAGTATTTTCCAACAATCCATCCTCTTTTAGTTGACCCATCAATTCCCCAACTTTTTTATCCATTGCTTCAATATTAGAATACTTTCTTGCAATATCATTTCTAACTTCTGGAATATCTGGGAAATATGATGGAATTATAATATCCTCTGGTTTGACCGTTAGGGGTTGATTACTTCTTTCCCATATTCTAGATTCATGTGTTAGTAAAGTATTCCACACATAAAAAAACGGCTTATCTTTTGGTGCGTCCCGATAACTTACTGTTGACGAAACCTCATCCCAGGCTGTAAATGGAGCATTGAATTGATAATCACATTTAAAATTATTGGCACAATAATATCCTTTGGTTCTTAAAATCTCAGTAAAGGGTTTAACATATGTTGGAGGTACTACTTCATACTCGGGAATATTTTTTCCTTCTTTATCAATAACCCCGATATTTTTTCTATATGATAACTGTTCGGGGGTTTTATAATTATGAAAATCTCCTGTTCTCATATTATGAGCTCCAAGCCTAGCTGAATACATGCCGGTTATAATAGAAAATCTGCTTGGTGCACACACTCCAACGGTTGAATAGGCATTAGTATATCTAACCCCTTCAGAAGCAAGCTTATCAAGGTTTGGGGTTTTGATTATGTCATTTCCATATGACCCCAAGATAGGCCCCATATCTTCGCAGCTTATCCATACAACATTAATGGGCGTGTCTGAAACTCTTAAATTATCAGAGCATGAATAAAAAAGCAACAAAAAGGATAATATGAGTTTTGTTTTATACACACTAATAATGGAGTTTAACATAATCAACATCGTTTATTTTCCCAATTAAATTATCTGGAACATTGTTCCATTTAGATGTTTTATCCAAAGGGTGGAGAGTAGGCTTCAATAACGAAATTGGATTATCAAGCAGAAAATCACCTTGACTTTTCATCCAATTTTCAAGAGCAACTGACAGCCTAATTCTTATCTCTTTGTGTTTGGGATCATTTATTAAATTTCTTTTTTGGTAGGGGTCTCTTGACAAGTCATATAATTCTTCATAGGGAATATTTGGAAAAGACTCAGCGCCAATTTTAGCAAATGCGTTTATTACTGAATTATCACCTAAGTTTGAATTAACAACTTCAACGGAATTAAAGTTTCTGATAAGCTTATATCTTTCACCTCTTACCATTCTTGACGGAAATATTTTACATTGTCTAATGTTTTGTCTTGTTGAAACCCCAAAAACATATTCATTAATTTTTCTATTACTACCGATTAAGATTTCTAGAAAACTCTTTCCATCAATTTCGACCGGAATTTCAGTGTCGGAAACGTCTAATATAGTCGGCAAAACATCAACAAGAGATAGTAGAGTTTCAGAAGTTGTATTGGCTTTAATTTTTCCGGGCCATCTGACAATGAAAGGCACACGAAGCCCTTGCTCTTTTAAGCTCCACTTTCCGCTTAATCCATGATCAGATGCATAGATAAACATTGTATTTTCTATAAGACCATAATTATCAACCATATTTAAAACTTGCCCTAGTTGATCATTGTCATCTTGAATATTTTGATAGTACCCTGGCTTATGATTTCCTACATAAGATGGATCATATGGTAATTTAAAAATATCTTCTTTACTGTAATTTGAAGTTTTTGGATATGGGCCATGAGGATAATCTGAAGCAATAATTAAACAAAATGGTTTATTTACTTTTTTTAGATAGTCATCAATTTTGTAAAGAGGTAAGTATCTATTATTCAGTTTTGGAAAATAATGAGTCCAGTCAAAAACTTTATTTGGTTTAACATGACTCTTACCTGCTAAAACTACTTCATATCCTGATTCCTTTAATAATGATGTAATACTTTTAATGTCAGGCTTTACACCAATATGATTAGCCATACATCCGTTTTTCACAGGATACATCCCAGTAAAAATTTGGGATCTACTTGGTGCACATATTGCTTGTCCTGTATAAAAATTTGTAAACTTCATGCCTTGACTTGCAAGAAGGTCAACATTAGTAGTTCTCACTTTTGGATTTCCGTAAACGCCGTAATCAAGTAAATCCTGATCATCAGAAAGATAGAAAATTACATTTGGAGTTTTTGATTCTTGCTGAGCATACAAACTATTGAAAAACAATAAAAAAATAATTAAAATAAAATGAGTAAACCTGTTTAATATCATTGTTTAATTATCTTTTTTGTTATTATTTTTTGGTTTAATAAAGAATTAATATTTAACAAATACGTGCCTTTTTCTAAAATTGAAATATCAATTATTACTTCTTTATCTTCATTAATTACATCAATTATTTTTTGACCTTTTAAATCAAAAATCGTAATGTTATAATTTGATTGATCTGGTAAAATCAAATTAATTTGATCTTCTGTCGGATTTGGATATATCTCAAGCTCAAAATGATTATTGTTTGTAAAACCATAATCGCTGTCTGAAAGGGATTCGTCAATATCAAAAACCAAGGATGTTAAAGACAACTCAGGTAATAAAGTTGTAAAGTACCTATTATAGTAATCTATTTCATTTGTACCCATTGATGAAAACTCTTCAGAGTCATTATTAGTGGTTAAAAAAGTTTCCACTGATATTGCGCCAATCGGAATGTCTATCGAAAAATCTTTTTCATTTCCCTCATTAAATATTTGAACCACTAGATTGGACTCGTCCTCTGAAATAAAACTTGCAACATAGACTCCGTTTTCATCTGTAGAGTAAGAACTGATTAAACTATAACCTTTCTTAACAAGATTAGTAAAATGCTTAAATGAGAAGTATCTTTTTGGCAAAATTATTTCGCCTAAAGGTGTCCATGCAACTAAGCTTGAGTATCCATTATTATCAGCTTCTTCATAAAATAAGTGAAGCATATATGCAGTAACTCCCCCCTCATTAAAACCCCTTATAATCCACTTAATGTAATTTGCTGCATCTGTCATTGATTGATCAGTGCTACTAAGACTTGCAGACTCAGTAACCCATACTGGCTTACCATTTGAAGCCTCTTTTAATGCTGCCCAATTAGCATTATGATTAGGGTCCGCATATGTGTGTGTGCCAATGATATCTACAGCCTCTTCAACTGCTGAATTTTGAAACATTGAGTTAATATAGTTTGTGGTAGAGGTGCTTGAGTTTTGGGACTCGACCCTAAAACACTCGGGTGAGACTATCTTAATATGGTCCATACTAGAATTTGATAGCCTGGCATTTAAATTTATTAATATGCTTGATAATTCAGAAGGGGTGGTATTCATTGACTCATATGAAACTTCAAAGTCAGGTTCATTAGTTGGGGAAATAGCAGTAACATTGATTCCATATCTTGATTGCATACCGTTTAAAAAGGCTATTAAGAATTCGCTGAACTCTGATTCTCCACCAGCTATTAAAGTCCCGCCATTATTATGTTGTCCGTTGGTCTTTAGCCAAGCAGGTGCACTGTTACAATTTCCTATAATATGATCAAATCCATATACACTTAAGTCAAAAGCGTTTTGTAAAGCCTCACCAATATATCTGGTCCTCGAAATATTAGGGTTGCTATCATATCTAGTCCAATCAAGCTGTGATTCATCCAATTGATATGGGTCATCGTTATCATTTTCTGGCTCTAAATCGTGATATACAAAAAAACGGATCATATTGACCTCAAGGTCATTAAAACAATACTGTTCTACCTGTTCTCTAAATGATTCGTTTAAGGAGTATAATTGTTCCGTTCTCCTTTTAATTCCTGCGCCAAAACCGTCTACTGTCTGTAGCTTATAAAGGGGATCAAATATTATTCTATCACCTGGTGATACACTTACTTCATCCAAAAAATATGTAACATCTGGCTGCATATACCAAAATCTAATGGTATTATTTTCACTAGAATGCTCCACATTGAAGGTGTGAGTGTATCTTTTCCATTCATTGGTGATCCAAATATTTTGTCCTTGGTAACTTCCAGAAACGTCAGACTGAAATACAACTTTAATCTGTCTTGAGTCAGCTCCCTCAACCTTAGCATAAAAGGTAACTGTATATTTTTGCCCAGCAATAACTTCAAATGGATATTGGCTTATTGAGCTTACATGCCATCCATTTTGTCCAAGGGAGTTGACTTGGCATTTTAAAGCTTTAGTACTTCCTTGAATTAAATTCTCAGATTCAATTGAATATGCAGCATCTCCTCCTTCAATAGCTTGGTGACTCCAATATAGAAAATTGTTGTTTTCAACATCCTCAAAAAACCCATTTGCTAGAGGTAATTGATTTTGAGAGATTATCGAGTGGAATAATATACTACATATAAATACTGGTAATAACTTTCCCATGTGCATAATATTTTGAATAAGGTTTAACCTTAAAATTATCAGCTAAAAATGTTATTTCAAAATTTAATCAATCAGTGTATTTGTATTAATTTCATTTATTGGTATTTGTAAGAACATAACCTGTGATGGGTCTGTACTAGAAATAATATCATGATTATTGTTGCCGGGCCAATTATTAATTGGGCTGATCGTCTTGTTTAAAAAATAATCAAACCCTCGTCTTCTATTATGATGGGAATCTTCACCCTCACCCAATAATTCAAATCTATATTCATACATAATTGCATCTCTAAACTCATCTTGAGTCCCATAGTAACCTGCATGTGGAGCCAATGATACAGATGCTCTTGACAATAACTCACTAACAAAGCCTAACTGTTGACCATTATCCAACTCATTTGAAATTTCTGCAAGCATAATCAATAACTCCCCATATCTGTAGATAATCAAGTTTTGATCATTATACTGGTTATTATGTTGTGTGTCTTTTTCAGTAAATTTAAAATGATATGGGTGAGAATTAAACCAACTATTTCTGTTTGGATTAGAGGGATATACATTTACAGGGTTACCATTATCAGCCCTTACCCATGAGGATAAATACGTTGCCTCTATTCTTGGATCGTCAGGGTAAGTATAAGCATGAAAATCATAAACTGCAGACCTCACTTTAGACCAACCATAGTGCTGCCCTAATTTATATTTCCAAGGAGTATAATTTCTTCCCATTTGGGAATTAGCAGCAACTTGACTTATCTGTAGTTCCCAAATTGACTCAGATGAATTTTCATTGGAGTCGGTAAATAAACTTGCATAATCATCAACTAAAGCATACTCTCCATAAACTTGAATTGCCTGATCATATGCCATTTGCCAATAATCTGCTTCGGAGAACCCATCTTCTCTTATATTAGGGTTAGTAGCTAGAGCCATATAAACCTTTGCTAATAACATGTTAGCTGCAAATTGTTTTGGGTATCCTGTACCAAATGAGTTGTTCATTAAACTAATAGCCATTTGAGCATCAGAAATTATTTGGGCATATACTTCTTTTGATGCAGTAGTAGATAAATGTAAATTTTCATTATCTGGCAATGTTAACCAAAGAGGAATGTCTCCCCAAAGTCTGGTTAAGTAAAAGTAAGACCATGCCCTAACAAAATATGCCTGTCCTGCAATATCATTAAAACTTGATTCATCCGAGGATGTGGGTTCCAAGACAGGATTTATATTATGTATAGCTCCATTACATCTCGCTATAACAGAATATAATCCTCCCCATAAATCTGATGAAGGTGCATCATACGCGGGCTTTAATGAATATAAAGTTTGATTGTTAATGCTGTTAGCACCATTACCTCCTGCCTGTTTGCTTGTTAAAAACAATCCTGAAAATCCGTGATCTACCCAGGTCCTTAATTCTTGAGCATTATATGATGTAACCGACTGGTAGATTCCATCTAAAGCGGCTTTAGCAATGGCTACATCAGTGTAAACTGCATTTGAATCCAAAAATATTGGGTCTTCATCAAGATCACATGATGATATGGTTAAACCTAAAATTGATAATAATATTATTTTAAAATTTTTCATGTTTAAAGAATTTAGTTTATGTTTTAATTAAAATCCAACATTTACCCCAAAAAGGAATGTTTTAGCATTTGCACGACCATTCCAATCAACCCCGTTTATAAGGCCAGTGTATAAAAAGCTTGAAATTTCCGGATCATATCCGCTATAATTTGTCCAAGTAATTAAGTTTTGACCGGCAATGAAAAACTTTAAATTACTAATCGAATCAATATTGTTAACATCAACATCGTAGCTTACAGTTAGATTGCTCAAACGCAAATAACTCCCGTCCTCAATTATCCTATCTGTCATTGCTGGCATGCCATTAGTCGTGTATCCAATTCTTGGAAATAAATTGGTTTGGGCATCTGGCCTCCATGCACTATAATAAGCGTCAGGTAATATATTCAAATATGTAAGAGCCTCAGCATTATTTAATTGCAGCAAATTTCCATTCACTATATCATTACCGTATACTCCATTAAATAAAATATTGGCAGAAAATCTCTTATAGTTTAAATTAAAATTAAACCCATAAATAAAATCTGGGTTAGGGTTTCCTATAAAGGTTCTATCATTTATATCAATTTGCCCATCACCATTTTGATCTACGATTCTAACATCACCTGGTGATGCGGTCTCCGGACCAAAAGTCGGTAACAATATATCGCCTGTTTGATAAATACCGTCAGTTTCAAAACCATAGAAAAGACTTGTTTCCTCACCCTCCACAAATACATTTGCAGGATATTGAAATATTGCTCCTCTACTAATATTTGACCCAAAGTAAAATCTTCTTTGTTCTGCAACGCCATCAATATAGAAGTCTTCTAAAGGTTGAGCTTGAAGATTTGATATTTTAGTTTTATTAAATGCTATATTTCCGCCAACTGAAAAATTAAAATTTTCTTTTGATATTGGGTTGTAGTCTAGGGATAACTCCAGCCCTTCATTTAATATACCTCCTTGATTTGATAAAATACTTGAAAATCCCGATGATGTTGGAATGTTTACTCTTTGTAATAGATCAGTGGTTTTTTTATGATACACATCAATCGTTCCTGAAAACCTGTCGTTTACGGTTGCGAAATCTAGTCCTAAATTTGCCTGGGTTGTAGTTTCCCATGTTAAATCTGGATTAGCAATATTCTGAAGAATTATTGGGACATTCGTGCCTCCATCAGAATTTGAATAAAGATTTTCAGAAACCCCATAATTAGAAAGGGTTCCGTAAGATCCAATTCCATGATTACCGATTTGACCCCATCCAAATCTTAACTTAAGTTCATCCAAATATTTAAAATCTATTTCATTATGCATATTCATCGCAAAAGCAAATGAGGGGAATACACCGTATTTATTGCCATCAGCAAATTTAGAGACCCCGTCTTTTCTAATACTAGCAGTGAAAATATAAGTGTTGTCATAGGTGTAGTTTACACGTCCTAATAGTGAAAAGATTTGCTGATCACCCTTTATGTAAGTTAAAGGCCTGGTAATAACATTTCCGTATGCCGGATTTTGAGTCATAAATTGAGTTGTAACAAAGTCCTCAACTGCATATATATTATTCGAAACTTTACGAACATCGTACGTAAGACCTAATAAACTGTTAATTCTGTGTTTTCTGTTAAAAGTTCTGTTAAATCTCAAGAAATTATCAACCTGGAAAGAGGAATTATTTAATCCTGTTATCTGTAAAGCGCCGTTAGCATTACTCCCCAGCCAAGTAGTAGTTCCAAAAAATCTTCTCCTCTCTTTAGTTCTTATGTTTCCCCCAACCTTAACCTGATATCTAAGCCCTTGAACAGGTAGCTTGTAAGTTAGAGCAAGATTTCCAATATACCTGCTTTCCTTTGAAATATCTTCAAAGTCATTTACCCAGGAATAAGGATTTGAAAGCTCAAGATCTTCACCAATATCCTCAAACTCTTCATCGATAATTGGTCTAAAGGAGATCAGGTTTTTAATAAAACTTTGATTAGATCCACCAAGTAGGTCGCCACTTTCAGCAAAATTTGTTGAACTAATGTAGCCGCTCATTCGGGCCTCAAGGATTAGTTTGTCATTTAAATCCTGGTTAAAATTAATTCGCATATCACCACTCTTGAATGAAGAAGTTGGAACTATCCCCTCTTGATCATCAAATCCAGCGGATATATAATAATTTCCATTATCTGTACCTCCTGAAGCAGATCCACCAACTTTTCGGCTAATTCCGCTTCTGTATATTTCATCTTGCCAATTAAATGATTTAGCGACAGTTCCTGAAATTGTGCCATCGTTGTCTACTCCATAAATTCCATAATTATCATCTACAAAATATCGAGGACCTTCACCAGCATTTGCCCTTACTTCATTTACATATTCAGCATAACCATAAGGATCTAGAACATTGTATTTTTTGGAAATGACTCTTACAGAGGTATTAGAAAAAGTTTCTATATTTATTCTGCCAGACTTTCCTTTTTTGGTTGTAATTAATACAACGCCATTTGCTCCTCTTGAACCATATATTGCAGTAGCAGATGCGTCCTTTAATACCTGTATGCTTTCAATATCTCTTGGGTTAATTCCACTTAGCCCGTTTTGACTTTCTTGACCAGAATTTCCTACACCAGCGGGCAATACATCCTCACCTGCAGATGAAATAATTACCCCATCAATAACATATAGTGGCTCGTTGTTTCCTCTTAGACTATTAGTTCCTCTGATCTTAACACTGATTCCAGCTCCAGGTGTGGCTGAATTTTGAATCACTTGAACTCCTGCCGCTCTTCCCTGCAATAACTGATCCACAGAATTGGATTGATTTGCAACTTCTTGATCAACTTCAACCTGTGACAATGAGCCTGTTAAGTCTTTTTTCAGAACCGAACCATAACCTATAACCACGACTTCTTCAAGCTGCTCAAGGTCGGGGATCATCATTACAGAAACACTGTCAGTCAAAGAGACATCAACTTCCTGTGTTGAATAGCCCAGGTAAGAAAATATAAGAACCTTTGGCTTTTCAGAGGGAATTATTATAGAATAGTTGCCGTCAAAATCTGTTAGTGCACCAATATTAGAATTCTGTACAGTGATATTAACCCCAACGAGTGGAAGGTTATTTTCATCATTTACAGATCCCGAAATCGTTTTCGTCTGAGAAAAAACAAAAATCGGAAATAAAATAAGTACTAAAAGTAATTTTTTCATGGTTGGTTAATATTTTTATTGTGGTTAAAGATAACATTATAGCTTTATTTTGAAAAAAAATAACAACAAATACAGCTTTTTTTTGATCATTTATTAAAAAAACACGCTTTCTGTTGTAGAAAAAAGACTTTTTAAGAAAATATTTTGAATAACATATATGACATAAAAGAGGTGCAATCTTTTATTAATATATTGCAAGCATTTTATTTTTATTTATTTTTATTTAATGAAAAAATTATTAACTCTTCCTTTTGTTTTTTTTAATATGGTTTTTGGACAAATAGAATTACCTATTAATTTTGAGAACGATCAAATCTCCAATGAAGACATAGTTCATTTTAACGGTGGATCAGGTTATGTTGTTTATAATCCGCAAATTGATAATGATAATCCTAGTGAGTATGTTGGGGTAGTCATTAGAGACGAGGGAGATATTTGGGCAGGAACTTATATTGAGCTTGATAATTATTTAGACTTTTCCACCAATAACACATTAAACATGAGGGTGTTGTCACCTTACCCTGGTCTAATGGTCAAATTTAAAATTGAAGGCGATATCGGAGATTTTCCTTCTGAGCCTGCTACCGAAAGAGATGCATATACCACGAAAACGGATGAATGGGAAATCTTATCTTGGGATTTTTCCGGTGAACCATCCAACACATACAGAAAGCTTGTATTAATGTTTGATTTTGGAAATATTGGTGATGGCACTGCAGATTCAACATTTTATTATGATGATATTTATCAAAGTGATCCAAGTGGAGGACTTAGCGAAATGGACCTTCCAGTAACTTTTGAAGATCCAAGCGTATATTATGTTCTTACTGATTTTGGAGGAAATGGTCCTTCAACAATTTTGGAAACGGTTGAAGGAAACTATGCAAGAGTTGAAAAAAATAGCGTTGCTGAACCTTGGGCTGGAGTTACGATTGGGTCGGGCGTAGGTTTTTTAAATGATATCCCAATTACTAATTCAAGCACTAAGATGTTTGTGCACGTATATGTATCTGGATCAGAAGAGGTTGGAATTCCTGTAAAATTAAAAATCGAAAACTCACAAGATCCAACACAGTCAGTTGAAACCGATACTAACACAACAGTTGCTGGAGAATGGGAGATAATGGAATTTGACTTTTCAAATGAGTCTGAAGGAACTGCAGAACTTAATACAGGTTTTGTCTTTGACATGGCATCAATTTTCTTTGATTTTGGGTCTTCTGGAAATCAAAATACGGTTTACTACTTTGACAATGTTTCGTTTGGCTCTGCATTAAGTATTTATAATCAATTTTTTTTATCCTACAAAGCTTACCCCAATCCATTTAATCAAAGTATAAATATTTTTGGAATTGAAGGTGGGGAAAACATTGTTGTACATGATGTTAATGGCAAAGAAATATTTAGAGGGTCTGGAGTTGAAAAGATTAATTTCTCCGACGCTGAAAAAGGTACATATTTCTTAACCCTGTCGAAAAATAATCAGAGTAAAACTTTTAAGTTAATAAAAAAATGATTTGTGAGTAATTTTTGGAATCCATACAATTATCGAAGACTTTTTAATCTGGCTATTTTTTTAATTGTACTTGGTGGGGTACTTTCAATTATCGAGCTACTAACAGAAAACAGCAGTTCAATATTTATTTCTGGAATTATTTTAGCATTCCTAGTTAAGGTTTTTAAATCTAAATTCCACTAATATCTACTTTCTTAGTGAGGTAGGGTTTGCAAAATCTGTTGTTACATAGGCATCAGGATTAACGGATTTTATTGTATTAAGTACCTTATTTAATTTTCGCCTAGGTACGATACACCATGAAATTGTGACGGCACCATCTCTACCTTTTGCTTTAATATCAGTTACCATGAATCCTTTTTTTCTAAGTGGCTTACTAATGTTTGCTGATTTAGAGGGTGTAAAAACCCGTACTACTGCACTGCCTAAACCAATAAATTTTTCAAGCTGAATGCCAAGCAATGTCCCTGCAGCAAAACCAAATGCATAAGCGGCAATTAAAAATGGGTCATTTATATCCTTGATCACTTGTGAAACGGCAACAATCCAAATTGCTGATTCAATTAAACCAATAAATGCGCCTAACACTGGATTTTTTGAAACTACTAAGGCCCTAACTGTCGTTAGAGACTGGTCGATAAGTCTTAACACAAAAATTAAAACTGCTGATAAGAAAAGTGTCATATGCTATTTTTTATATATGTCAACTTTAGGAATATTGCTTTTTTTAATTCTTACAATATCTCCTGTCCTTGTATCTAATCTATACAAAATGGCTGAATCAGACATTGTAGCTATTTGATATGTTCCTGTTTCATTGTTTTGAATTTCTGAAATAGATAATAGTAAAGACAAAGCACCTATACATGCTAAAGAATATAGTAGTGAATATTTAAATTTATTTTTCATGATAAAAATTTGAAATTAGTATTATCTAAAATTAGATGATTTTATAAACCATTTAATTTTAAATTTGTTTTTTTATTCACTTATTTATGATAAGACCTGCAAATATTTCTGACATTGAGCCGATTCTGGATATTACAAAGTCTTGTGCGCTTCATATGATTAATAATGGTGTATTTCAGTGGAATGAATATTATCCAGACAAAGCATCATTTATTAATGACGTTAGAAATGATGAGTTATTTGTTTATTGTGTGAGTGAAAAAGTAGTCGCATGTATTTCTCTTTGCAAAGAAATGGATAAGGTTTATGAGCCTGTTCATTGGAAAACAATTAATGATAATAATTTATATGTTCATCGAGTGGCTGTTCATCCTGATTTTCAAAAAAAAGGCTTGGGAAAATCCCTGATGGACTTTGCAGAAAATTATGCAAAAGATAAAAGCTATGTTTCAGTACGGCTAGACACATTTTCAGAAAACAAAAGAAATTTAAAATTTTACGAATCAAGGGGATACCATAGGTTAGATGGAATTTATTTTCCAAAACAAAGTAAGTTTCCTTTTTATTGCTATGAACTAATCCTTTGACAAAATCTATAAAAATTTCTGACATTCAAAAACTCGCAATACCTGCTTTAATTTCAGGTATTGCAGAACCAATTTTATCAATAACCGATACAATTATTGTTGGCAATATGGCTGAAAATGCAACTATCTCACTTGGGGCAGTTGGTATTGTAGGGAGTTTTATTTCCATGTTAATTTGGGTGTTTGGTCAAACAAGAAGTGTAATTGCCTCTATTATTGCTCAAGCACTTGGTCAAAAAAAATTAGAGGAAGTTGAGGATCTTCCTGCTCAAGGAATTTTAATCATTATATTTAGTAGCTTTCTGATTATATTGCTAACATACTTTAACTCCGAAGGTTTATTTAAATTTTACAATGCGGGCGGCAATCTTCTAAAATTTTGCGTTGATTATTTTAATATTAGGGTTTGGGGGCTGCCCTTTACTTTACTTACAATAGGTATATTTGGAATATTTAGGGGGCTACAAAATACTTATTACCCAATGATAATTGCAATTGTTGGGACGATATTGAATATAATATTAGATATAATTTTAGTTTATGGAGTTGAAGGTTTTATAAATCCAATGTTCATTCAAGGAGCTGCCTATGCTAGCTTATTTGCTCAAATAACTATGGCATTTCTTGCAGTTATATTATTATACAGAAAAACAAACATCAAGCTTGCTATAAAACTTCCTTTTAATCACAAGATTAAATCTTTTATGCAAATGTTTGGTAATTTAGTAATTAGAACCGCATCACTTAATGTGACTTTATATTTCTGCAATGCCTTTGCTACTAAGTATGGAGATGAGTTTATCGCTGCTTATACAATTGCAATTAACTTATGGTTTCTTGTTGCATTTATTATTGATGGCTACTCAAGCGCAGGGACAATACTATCCGGGAAATTATATGGTGAAAAGTCATATAGGGTGCTGATGAAGTTTGGAAATGATTTGACAAAAATAGGCGTCAAAATTGGTGTTGTTATGTGTATTATCGGTTTTGTTTTTTATTATCCGCTAGGAAGAATATTTAATAATGACCCAGTTGTTTTACAAGAGTTTTACAATGTCTTTTGGATTGTGCTAGTGATGCTGCCGCTTTGTTCAATTGCATTTATTTTTGATGGTTTATATAAAGGTTTAGGCTGGATGAAAGATCTTAGAAATGTATTACTATTCTCAACTTTTATAGTCTTTGTTCCCTTTGTTATTTTATTTGACCATTATGAACTTGGGCTGCATGGAATTTTTTACGCGTTCACTCTTTGGATTTTAGCAAGATCAATTCCACTAATAATTAAATTCAGAAAAACATTTAATAAGCTTTCATAAAAAATGTACATTTGGAGCTCAATAATTAGCTAAATGCCAAAGGTTAGAATTACTAAAAAGTTTAGATTTGAAGCTGCACATGCTCTTTATGGTTATGACGGGAAATGCAAGAACATTCATGGCCATAACTATAATCTTTTTGTGACTGTAATTGGACTTGCTGTTAGTGATAGTTCTAACGTAAAGTGTGGAATGGTTATGGATTTTGGCGATCTAAAAAAAATAGTCAATTCTGAAATAATAGATAATTTTGATCATTCTGTAATTTTCAATAAAAACTCACCTCACAAAGAACTAGCGAGCAACTTGATAAATGATGGTCATAAAGTAATTATGGCTAATTATCAACCAACAATAGAAGAAATGGTAGTAGATTTTGCTAATAAAATCTCATCAAAACTACCTGATGATATTAAACTTCACTCGCTTAAATTGGAAGAAACGGAAACTTCATATTCGGAGTGGTTTGCTGCTGACAATTAATCTTTTACATATCTTTGAGCTAAGAAGTCATGAAAGTAACTGAAGGAAAAAAAATATATTTTGCATCTGACAACCACTTAGGTCTTCCAGACACAAAATCTAGTTTAGTTCGCGAAAAGAAGTTTGTTAAATGGCTGGATATTATTAAGGATGATGCACATTCAATTTATCTTCTGGGAGATCTATTTGATTTTTGGTTTGAATACAAAACTGTTATCCCTAAGGGGTTTACCAGGGTCTTAGGAAAAATTGCGGAAATTTCTGATTCTGGAACCCCAGTTTACTTCTTTACTGGAAATCATGATATGTGGGTAAATGACTACTTCCAAAAAGAGCTTGGAATAAAAGTGATAACTGAGCCTCAGGCCTTTGAAATAAATGATAAAAGTTTTCTCATCGGGCATGGAGATGGGTTGGGCCCAGGGGACAAATCTTATAAGTTGATGAAAAAATTCATTACTAACAACAAATTTTTTAAATGGTGCTTTAGCTGGATTCACCCTGATATAGGCGTGAAACTTGGTCAATTTCTTTCAAGAGAAAAGAAAATAATGTCAGCAAAAAAAGATATTGGTGATATTGAAAACCAATGGCTAACCCAATACTGTAGGAAAAAACTAGAAACCAATAATTATAATTATTTCATCTTTGGCCACTCTCATATTCCGGTTGAATTAAATTTAAACAGTAAATCTAAATACATTAATCTTGGGGATTGGATTAGTCATTTCTCATATGCCGAATTTGACGGAGATGAACTGAGACTAAAAAAGTATGAAGATTAATTTTTCTGGATCTTTCTTTTAAATTCTTTATCCTCTTTTCTGCCATAATACATATTGCCAATTAATGACATAACCTCTTCAATAATTTCATCAGGGGTGTCAGATTCAATTGGAAATACCAATCCATTCATACTTATTAATTCATTTTTATTACATGATAAATCAATCGCAGTAGCATAATAATATCTAAGGACATAATCTAAAGTATAATTACTGTCTTTAAACTTTTTTTTGAAAACCAAAGAGTCTTTAATTGTAGTCTTTAAAACTCTATACCCTTTTTCCATTTTATTATTTTTAAAATAGACTTTCATTTCCGGCATATCTTGCGAGAAATAAATTTGTGCAAAAAAACAAAAAAGTAAAATAATATTTCTCATTAAAAGGAAGTTTTAATTGATAAGATGAACTGTCTTAGTGAAGCGGGCTCATAAAACCTATTTCCAAAAGCATTGGCTCTAATATTATCATAATATTTTTCATCAAATAAATTTCTTATATGTAATCCAATGTCTAACAAAACACCTTTAAAATTAACTTTATTTTTCAAGGCAATATTTGATAATAAATATGATGGTGCCTTAACCCCATTGTTATTGTCTGCAAACAATGAATTTACATATTTTAAATCCAGTTTTAAATCCAGATTCTTGTATACATAAAGCCACTCGAGTGAAAAGTTAGATTTTGGAATTCCAGCAAGATCACCACTTACTCCCTGATTTTCAAATTTATATTTAGCTTGTGTATATGAAGCATTTAATAGTCCTGGTTTTCCTAAATTATAACTTGCCTCTAGTTCTGCGCCAAGTCTTTTAGAAGTACCTAGATTTCTATAAAAATTCATACCCTCAAAACCCTCCAATTCATAGCGGACTATCTCGTCTTTTGTGTCGATATAAAATGCTGTAATACTATAAGATAAATTTTGTGACTTCTTCCTAAAACCTAAATCAAAGCCACTTGAAATCATTGGGAATAAATTTTCATTAAAACCTGTTCCGTTTGGATTCGCTGAAAGCTCACTTAAAGATGGTGTTTCATAGGCATAACCATAATTGATATAAAGTTCTCTGTTTTTGGATAAGCTATATACAAACCCAAGACTGGGTGAGAAAGCACTCAAAGATTTTGAATAATCAATATATTGCTGGTCTATCCCAATGTCGAGTATATAATCATCTAATGAAATTTCATGTCTATCATATCTAAGCCCAGCTTGAATACTATATTTCGATTTGTTGTATGAGCCTAAAGCAAATACTCCAAAAGACTTAAATGATTCGATTTGATCAAGTACTTTCACTCCTTTTTCACCCTCGTTGTTTTCAAATCTTTTTCTGTCATCAGCCTGATTCTGAATTGATGTTCCAATCATCCACTCAAAGCTTTTAGAACGATTTTTTAAACTAAATTCTGCTCCTGAAAAATCTCTATCTAACTCCACATATCCCCCGTATGTGAATGGTAGTAATCCAACAAAGTCACGATTACAGTAATATATGTTAGAATTTACTTGACCGATTTTAGTATTCCAATCTAAGGCCAGTCCTGTTTGCAATTGCTTTACAGATTCTTGAGAGTTATAAAGTACATTTCGATCTCTAGCCTGAGATCTATTTTCATCAACTGATTCAATTGTCAAGCCTCCAGGATCAAAAGCATACGGGCTGTCAAAATAAAGCAAATTAAATTTCAAATTTATATTTTGAAATTTCGTTGCATGCTTAAAAAACAATGACTTATTTAAGTAGCTACTATGGTCTCTATAACCATCACTCTCTTGCTGAGATACATTTATAATTGTTGAGGAACTACCTTTTGAACTTGAATAAGTTCCTTGAGTTTTTTTATGTCCATGACTTCCGATTAATGTTCCTATTGAAATTTTATCAGTAAGTACAGAAAATGTATTTATAGTCACCACGCCGCCAGAAGCGTTCCCGTACCTTGTGGAAGATAGGCTTTTCAAAACTTCAATATTTTCAATTAACTCAAAAGGAATATTATCAACTTGTGATTGGCCGTCTGGGGTTGTAAGCGGGATTCCATCAAGAATAATTTTAACACCTCTTATTCCAAAAGCCGACCTTGATCCAAAACCTCTTATTGACATTCTATTATCTTGTGCTTGATTCTCGCTATTTGTAATCCAAAGGCCTGCAGAAAAATCAATGGCGTCTTGAAAATTTACTGCTTTAATTTCATTCTCCGTGTAAGATATTTCAGAAACCGACAGTGCAGGGTTAGTTTGGTTTATTAAAGTGCTTTTTAGAACTACCTCATCTAAGCTAAGGGTGTCTCGCTGAATAGCAAATAAATTGATTTGAAAAATTAAAAAGATTAATAAAACTAAAAATCTACTCATTTAATTTTCTGGTTGATTGTGTCTGGAATAATAGCCGGAGTCGCTGTCACTATCACCTTTTTTTTGATTGTAAATGTCCCATATTTGAAGAAATATATATATTGCAAATACACAACCTCCTACTATATAAATTGCTGAAATCATAATTTATTTATTTTCGTTCATATCTCTTGTTAAATCCAATTTTCTAAAGCTTGGGAATTTAACCGATGTAAATCCAACAGTTAATATTGTCATCAACCCCCCAAAAACAACTGCGGGCACTGTACCCATTAATTTCGCTGTTGCGCCACTTTCAAAAGCTCCTAGTTCGTTTGATGAACCTACAAAAATGGAATTCACCGAAGCAACTCTTCCTCTAAACTCATCTGGTGTTTTTAGCTGTAAAATAGTTTGTCTAATAATCATTGATACTCCGTCTGTTAATCCATACATAAATAACGCAAATACAGATAGCCAGAAAATATCAGAAATACCAAATACTACTATTGATATCCCAAAACAAAAAATAGCTAATAGTAATTTTTTTCCGGCGTTTCTCGTTAGCGGTATGTGCGCGGAGGCAATCATCATTAATACCGATCCAACCGCAGGAGCGGCTCGCAAAATTCCAAATCCTTCAGACCCCACATTTAGTATGTCTTGTGCGTAAATTGGCAGTAGTGCAATTGCTCCCCCAAATAATACGGCAACCATATCAAGAGTCAATGCTACTAAAATAGCTTTAGTTTTATATACAAAGCTCAATCCTGCTTTCAAGCTTTGGAATATTGGCTCACCAATCTTAGGGTTTAAAATAGGTTTCTTTTTTATAAAGCCTATTAATAAAAGTCCTATTACTATTGTTGCAAGTACTATCCCCATAGAATTGTGTACTCCAATCCATGCTATAGAGAATCCTGCAAATGCGGGACCGAGTACCACCGCTAATTGCCATGTTGAACTGCTCCAAGTAGCCGCATTGGGATAAACTCTTTTTGGAACGATTAAGGCAACTAATGAAAAAATTGTAGGACCAATAAAAGCTCGTATAAAGCCTCCTAGAAAAACCAAAATATATATTCCAATTAGAATTTGAGAATTTTCATAGCTATCATAAACATATGGGCTGGTAATAAAATAATAACCAATTGCAACTAGTAAAAATGCTATAATACATTGTACAAATAGCATTTTTTTCTCTCGTTGATCTACAATGTGGCCTGCGAATAAGGCCGTTGAAATAGCTGGTATAACTTCGGCTAAGCCAATCAAGCCTAAGGATAACGGGTCCTTTGTTAAACTGTAAACCTCCCACTCAACAATGATAAACTGCATTGACCATCCAAATACAAGAATAAATCTTATGACAAGAAAAAAATTAAATTCCTTAAATCTTAGTGCTGCGTACGGATCTAGTTTTTCTTCCAAGCTAATTGGTTAATTCTTTTGCTTGATGAATCAAAAATTCTGCCTCTTTTTTCATGTCTGGTAATTTTAGATGAATAAAGTCATTATAGTCGGGGTGTAAAACTAGTAAGTTCATTGAACTAATTTTCTTTAGATAGTGCTTTTCAATTATATATTTATAAACATTTTGTTGTAACGCATATCTGTTAAAACTATTATCAGCCACATGAGACAGGCCGCCATAACCAAAGTTGAAATCCTTTAGAATTGGCTGATTATTTTGGTCAACTAATTTTGATGTTCTTTTCCAATCAAAAATAAATAGTTCGCCATTTTCTTTTTCATAAACCATATCAATAGTGCCAGCTAAAGAAAGATTTTTGTCAAAAACTCTCCACTCTGTTCTGTAGGGTTTTAGTCTTTTATATTTGTTATGAAAATTTTTAAAATATTGGAATTCTGGTGGATACTCATTATGAGATTTAGAATTATAGAAGTCTTCAATTTTTTCGTGAAGCAAAGTGCCTCTTGATGCTGCGTCAACTCTCTTTTTTTCCCAACCATCCAAAATTTGTTTTATCACTGACTCTAATATTTCAGAATCATAATCAATATGGTCTTTATCTAATTTTTCTTTAGCCTTTCTCTTTGCCCAATAGGCTTTATCAAATTTTGGAAAAAACTTGTCAATTATTTCTGTGACCGAAAATTTAATTTTTTTCCCATCTACAAAATATTCATGATTAGCCTCATCAAAACTAATCTTGTCATCATTTATATGTTTGTTAATTTCAGCTAACAATTTTAATTGTACTTAATTTCAATTTTTACTTTGGAAAATCCCCTAAACATTTCCATTACTCCACAATACCTGGTTACTGACAAATCAACAGATTTTTCAATTTTCTCTTTATCTAAGCCTTCTCCAAAAAAATGATACTCAACTGTGACTTGATTGTAATATCTTGGATGCTCATCAGTTAATGATGCTATTGTATTTATTTTAAAATCATCTAATTCAATTCTCATTTTTTTTAGTATCGCAATAACATCTAGGCCTGAGCAAACTGCTAATGAACCAAGCATAATTGCTTTTGGTGAAGCTGTTTTTTCTTCTCCATCGGTGCTTGTTCCAAGAATTGTCGAAACACCATTTGGATTTATGCATTCAAATTCCGTAGTTCCCTTTTTCCAATTTGTAATAACTGTATTTGTATCCATATTTTTAGTTTGGTGAAAGGATAATCACAAATTCTCCTTTCGGTTTCTTTTTTTCAAAATACTTGATCGACTCTTTAATTGTTCCACGAAAAGTTTCCTCATGAATTTTTGTTAATTCTCTGGATATACTTATTTGGCTTTCTTCATTATAATAAGATGATAAATCATTTAATGTTTTTAAAATCCTGTGAGGAGATTCATAAAATATAACTGTCCGATTCTCTTCTGCAATTTCCTTTAATCTTTTGGTTCTTCCCTTTTTTACAGGTAAAAACCCTTCAAATAAAAATCTGTCCGATGGTAAACCTGAATTAACCAGTGCTGGAATCAAAGCTGTTGCTCCAGGCAGGCATTCAACTTCAATATTATTCTTAATACACTCACGAACTAATAAAAAGCCTGGATCAGAAATACCAGGGGTTCCGGCGTCAGAGATTAATGCAATTTCACAACCACTGTTTAGCTTTTCTATTATTGAATTTAGCTTTTTATGTTCGTTTTGCATGTGAAAGGATTGAATACTGTTTTTAATATTATAGTGATGTAATAGCTTTAATGAGGTTCTAGTGTCCTCGGCCAAGATTAATTCAACAGACTTAAGAGTGTCAATTGCACGAAGGGTGATATCTCCTAAATTACCAATTGGTGTTGGTACAACAAATAGCTTACTCATTAAAATCTTTAAATTAAATTTAACTTGGGTTAATATCAGCTTGTTTTTTTACTAAATTTATTTGATTCAATTTAGGAATCAATTAAGCTATTAAACTTTTTAAATTTACAAAATGTTTCTTGAAAATACTTTAAACTTTAGCAAACAAAGCGGGTGGATTGAAGTTGTTTGTGGATCAATGTTTTCTGGGAAAACAGAAGAATTGATCAGAAGGATTCGTAGGGCTGAATATGCAAACTTGGGGGTGATTATTTTTAAACCTAAACTAGACACTAGGGACAAAAAAAATAAGGTCGTATCTCATGATGAGTCATTTATTGAGTGTACAATAATTAAGAAAAGCAAAGAAATTTATAAAAAATCAAAAGGTTTTAAAGTTGTTGGAATTGATGAGGCTCAGTTTTTTGATGATGCTATTGTTGAAGTTTGTAATACACTTGCTGACCAAGGAGTAAGAGTCATAGTAGCTGGACTTGACATGGACTATAAGGGGGTTCCTTTTAAAAACATGGCTAACCTCATGGCAACAGCTGAATATGTTACTAAGGTACATGCGATTTGCCCAAAGACTGGAGGGCTTGCTCAATATAGTTATAGAAAAACAAAAAGTAAAAAAAGAATTCTACTTGGAAAAGGAGATGAATATATGCCTCTAAGTCGTGCGGCATATGTAAAGAAGTCTGTCAAGAAAGCAAAAAAGGCTTCAAGAAAAAAAAATAAAGATTGAAAAAAACTGTATTAGAAATTGATCTTAAGGCTCTTGAACACAATTTCAGTGTTATTTCTTCTAAGCTAAAGCCTAAAACAAAATTCATGGCTGTGGTAAAAGCCAATGGTTATGGGTCTGACAGTATAGAAATTGCAAAAAAATTAGTGTCCTTAAATATAGATTATTTTGCTGTTGCATTTGCGAATGAGGGCGCTGCACTAAGAAGGTCTGGAATTAAAACTCCAATATTGGTTTTACTCCCTCAAACTGAATCATTTGCTGAAATCACAAAATATAATTTAGAGCCAAGCCTCTACTCGTTTTATTTTCTTGACAATTTTATCGCTTTTTTAAAATCTAATAATATAAAAAATTACCCTTGCCATTTCAAAATTAATACGGGTCTAAACAGGGTTGGGTTTAATGACAAGGAAGCTAAAAAAGCAATAACTAAGATTAAAGACTGTGATTCCGTTCGGTTGATAAGCCTATATTCTCATTTGGCTGCAACTGACGATTTGCAAGAATCAAAATTTACATTGTCTCAAATAAATTTATTTAAAAAAATATCCTCTATTATAAAGTCTGAGCTTTCTTATAATCTAATTCTTCATATGTCTAATACATCTGGAATTTTTAATTTCCCGGAATGCGAGTTTGATATGGTTAGATCTGGAATCGGATTATATGGCTACAACAATCATCTTAAGGAAGATCTTATCCCTGTGCATAGATTAAGGTCTGTAATTTCACAAATAATAAGTGCTAAAAAAGGGGATTATGTAGGATACAACAAAGGTTTTATCTGTAATGAAAAAACTAAGATAGGGGTAATTCCTATTGGTCATGCAGACGGAATAAGTAGATCTTTTTCAAAAGGGGCATATGTTATTGTTAACGGAAAAAAAGCTTTCACTATTGGCAATATATGTATGGATGTAATGATGGTAAATCTAACTGGAATTAAATCAAAAGAAGGAGATGAGGTAGTGATTTTTGACAAAGAAAATAACGCTGAAGACTTTGCAATATCAGTTGGTACTATTTCTTACGAAATTCTTACTAACTTGTCAAAAAGAATAGATAGAAAAATTATTAATTAATAAAAATATGATTTCAAGATTTATTTCAATTTTTTTAATTGTATCCTTGTTTCTTATTTCTTGCTCTAAAGATGACTCTGAGATTATGATTGACAATAATAACTCATCCAATAATTCAGAAGATAATATAGATTCTACTGCTTTAGATATATCAGATTGGGCCGTGAATACACACAGTAATGATATAGACCCCGATTATACGGAGGTATATGAAAATAATGGTACAGTTAGAAGAATGGATATTGTTTTTGATGCGTCAGACTGGAGTTTAATGCTTGAAGACATGTCTGGGTTATATGGTACTTTTGGTCAAGGCGGTGGTCCTGGTGGTGGTCCTGGTGGTGGTCCTGGATTTGCTTCAGAAAATCCAATTTTTAGGCCTGCAGATGTTTATTATAATGGAACTCAATGGTATAAAGTTGGGGCTAGGTTTAAGGGAAATTCAAGTCTTGCTTTTTCATGGAGAAATGGTGTTTGGAAAATGTCCTTCAAACTCGATTTTGATGAATTCGAAGATGACTTTCCAGAAATTGAAAACCAAAGGTTTTATGGTTTTAAACAATTTAGTTTGAAAAATAATTTTGACGACGAGTCACAGCTTAGAGAAAAAGTTGCTGCTGATATTTTTAGAGAATCTGGGGTCCCATCACCCAGAACACAATTCTATGAAATTTATGTTGATCATGGCTCCGGACCAATTTATTTTGGATTATATACTATGGTCGAGGAACCAGATGATACATTAGCAGAGTCACAATTTAGTAATGATGAAGGAAATTTATATAAACCTGACGGAAATGGGGCGAGCTTTTCTTACGGTAGTTTTAATGAAGAGGATTTTGTTAAACAATCCAATGAAAATGAATCAGACTGGGGTGATATTCAAAATATATATTCTGCTCTTCATAGCAATGATAGAATTAACAACCCTGAACTTTGGAGAAATAATTTAGAGGCAGTTTTTGATGTAGATGGTTTTCTTAATTATTTAGCCGTTAATACTGTAATTCAAAATTGGGATACTTACGGAAGAATGACGCATAACTATTATTTGTATGGAAACCCAGACAATAATGGAATCTTGACCTGGGTTCCTTGGGACAATAACGAAAGCCTACAGTTTGGAAAAATGGGTGGATCGCTACCTCTTAACTTTAATGGTGTTGGAAACAATTGGCCTCTTATTAGTTTTATATACAACGACTCATCATATCGTGATATTTATGACGGCTACGTTTTAGGTGTGATAAATGGTGCTTTTCAAACATCATATATTCAGTCTGTTTATACCCAGTATGCTTCTATGATTGAATCTTCAGTAATAAATGAACAACAAGGGTACACATTTCTGGAGTCTCCTTCTGATTTTCAAGAAGCTGTATCAACACTTAATAGCCATGCTCAAAACAGAACAAATGCAGCAAATAATTATTTGGATTAAATAAGTTCTTTGAGGTCTTTATTTATAAACTGTTTATATGACATATATGCTGGGGTCCCAGCAACACTGCCACAAGGAAATGATCCTGCTCCACAATAATATATGTTATTATAATCATGGTATTTAAAAAAGTCTTCATTAGGGTTGCTAGAAAAAGTACGTTTATCAAAATTTTGATTTTTTGTAAGTGAAAGATGATCTATATTTCCTTTTGGAAAAAGAAAAATTTCATTTAAATCTTTTGGGGTTATAAATTTTGAGTCTATTAGATCTTCTGGATTTTCAATAAAGTTTAAAAAACTTGAAATAATTATATTTTTTGTTTCATTGAGGTTGTTCCCTTTATTTTCAAATGAAAAATTCTTTGTAAATAAAATTACTTTGTCAAAATCTTCAACATTACCCATTTTTCTTTGAGCAGCTCCTTCAGGGTAGATTTGTATATAGCCCGGAATATAGTCTTTAAGTCCTTTTTTAGCATCTTGACTACCTTTTTCAAATTCTTTTAATGTTTCATTCGAAAAAATAAATCTAAATGATGTGTCATAATTGTTTTTTTTATCTGAATATTTCCATTTGACAGGGTTTTTGAAAAACAAGGTGAGTTTACCGCTTGACCCTATCCAATCTTTTTTTTCAAGACCTGCTGTAAATGGTTTGTCTCCTAAAATCTTTGATGGAGTAATAGGGTCAGTTGCAAAAAACATGTAGTCGTAGAGAAGTTTATTTTCATTTTTATCTTTGAGATAATAAATTATATTCTTTTTGGTATCAATTTCTTTAATTTCAGTGGATAACATTATATCAACACCAACATCTAAATTTATTTTCGAAAGTTTCTCAGTAATTTTCCAAATTCCCTCTTTAACAAAACCCCAGTAGCCATTGAAAATTGATCCTGAATCCATTATTGGTATATTGATAGCAGACCCATGTTCATATAATGAGGTTGGACCACTTTCGATTACTGTCATACCCATGTATAATTTTGTTTTTTCAGAGGTAAAATAGTGGTTTAATAGATCGTGAGCTGAACCTTCTACCCAAAGCTTGGTTAAATAATGTCCTAAGTTTTCTCTTGCTGATTCAATACTTGGAGTTGTACCATTTCTGTAAAGATTCTGTAGATAATCTATTACTTTATTTTCATCGTCTCTAAATGATTTAACATCTCCTTCTTCATTCCATTTTTCTTTCAACTCAAAGCATAAATCATTAGTGTCTTGAAAAATTCTTGTAGCATTTTCAGGATCATTGAAATAAACAATTTTAGGTTCTTTTGGAAAATATGTTTTTACATGATTGTCTAACCCTGTTTCTTCAAAAACAAATTTTTGCATCATTCCAAGTACGGTAGCACCATGGGCGTAATTGACGTCCTTTCCGTTAATTACAGCTGTGTCCTTAACACAAGCTCCGCCAACTCTGTCCTTCTTTTCAATTACTGTAACATGAAAATTGTTTTTGGCCAAGTAATTGGCTACCACTAAACCATTAATTCCTGAACCAACAACAACTATTTTTTTCATACTAATCTTACATTGAAAAGTCTTCCATAAACTTTGTGGTATAATTTCCTTCTAAATAGTCTTTGCTATCCATAAGTTTTCTGTGAAATGGTATTGTCGTTTTAATTCCTTCAATAACAAATTCATCCAATGCCCTTTTCATTTTATTTATGGCCTCTTCTCTTGTCTGTGCAGTAGTAATAAGCTTAGCAATCATTGAATCGTAATTTGGGGGTATTGTATATCCTGAATATACATGGGTGTCAATTCTAATTCCATGGCCACCCGGTAAATGTAAGTTTGTAATCTTTCCAGGTGATGGCCTAAACCCATGATGCGGGTCTTCTGCGTTTATTCTACACTCGATTGAGTGAAGTTTGGGTATGTAATTTTTACCAGAAAGTTTTACACCAGAGGCAACCATAATTTGTTCTCTGATTAAATCATAATCAATAACCTGTTCAGTAATCGGATGTTCTACCTGAA